>NZ_AOMF01000148.1 GCF_000336715.1 Halococcus thailandensis JCM 13552 | reverse complement strand
CGTAGAGCTGTGTGAGCGATACTGAACTGTTGGTGACGCTGGCGTCGAGGCCTAACTCGTCGAGGGTTTTGGGGGCGATCTCCTTGGACTGGGCCTGTCGGATCCCGCGCAGGCTGGCGTAGCGCGGTTCGTTGATCCCCGTCTGGATCGTGAGCACGGCGGGCAGTTCCACATCCGTGAACTCCTCGACACCGCCTTCGAGTTCGCGGTGGACCGATGCGGTGTCGCTTCCTGGTTCGTACTCCAGATCGTTGACGACGGCGGCCCACTCGAAGCCGACTTCCTCGGCGAGGGCAACGCCCGTCGCGCCGAAGGCGGTGTCGTCGGATTGGACGCCAGTGAGCACGAGATCGGGCTGTTCGTCCTCGACGACGGCCGCCAGGACGTCGGCTTTGGTCTCGCTGTCGAGATACTCCGTTTCTTCGAGTTCGTCGTCCCAGACACGGACGGCACGATCGACACCCTTGGCGAGCGCCATCCGAATGGTTTCGTCGGCGCGCTCGGGCCCGATCGTCACCGAGACCACCTCGACGTCGTCGCCCGCTTCCTGGAGCTGGACGCCCGCCTCGACGGCGTANTTCAGGTACTGCTCGTCGATGGCCAGCCCGTCGATTTCGAACTCGTCCTCGACGTCGGCCACCTCCGCCACTGCCACCAGAACCTTCATGAACGATTCACCCATCGCGCGGCTGTTAACGGTTCCGGAGTGTCACCCTTCCCCATCATCCGGGAGGCTGATGAGGTTCTCGCGCCCGATGCGGAGTTTCTCGACGCGGCCCTCCTCGGCCATCGCCGAGAGCAGTTGTGAGACCTTCGCGTTCGACCAGCCGGTCTCGGTGACGATTGCGGCCTGTTTCATCCGTCCGTCGTTGCGTTCGAGCAGGTGTTCGACGCGCTCCTCGTCGGAGAGCAGTTCGGTCTCTGTCTCCGTCGGCGGTGGCGCGGTGGGTTCGCCCGCCGTCGATTCGTCCGGGGATGGTGCATCGGCTGTCGACGCATCGCCGCCGTTGTGCCGTGCGAACGCGTAGACACCGACGACGGTGAGCGCGACGATCCCGACGCCGACCGCCAGCGCGGGCAGCGACGCCAGCGGGCCACCCGATTCGGGTGTCTGATTCGCACTCTCACGGCTCGTGAACACGGCTCTCGGCGATCCCGGCTGGAAGCTTTCCGGCCCGTTCCAGACGAGCGTGCCGTTGGTGAAGCCGACCGGCGAACGGGTGACGACGTATCGCGGTGGCGACTCGACGATCAGGCTCTGGTTCGCGGCGAGGCCGGGCAGCCACGTCCCGCGGGTGGTGTTGAACGCATCGCCGACGATCAGCCGATCGCCGCTCGTCCGGGCGAATCCCGTCCACGTGAATCCCAGAACGAGCCGTCCAGTGTCGGGTCCGCTCGCGTTTTCGCCGACGATGGTCGCGTTTCGCGTGACGTTCGTCACGTTCATCGACCGGCCGGTGACGATGCTCGATTCGTTGGCGGCCCGCCGGAACGTTCCGACCGAGAATCCGGTACTCCCCTCCTCGAACCGCCGCCCGAGTGCGCGAAACGCCGACGAGTCGTTCGTATCGTTGAGGACGAACCCCGTCGACACCCTGAACCGTGCGTCACCGTTCGGCCGTGGATGAATGGCGATGGTCGTGTTGGTCGCACCGCTGGGCTGGCCGGCATCCGCCTGCGTCGACGGCGCGAGCTCCGCCGTATCGGGCGTGACCCCTCCGGTCACCGGAGTGGTGACGACGGCCACGAGGGCGAGCACGACGAGTACCGCCCGGACGCGCATACGGGCCGTCCTCGGGCCGACGCGAAAACGGTTTCCATCCCTGACCTGTCCGTCGTCGGCGACATGGTTTTAATAGCAGCCGTTCGTTCCCTCTCCCAATGCGTCGTGCGCTCGCCGTTGTGGTGTGTTGCTGTCTGCTCGCCGGGGCTGCGGTCGCGGTGCCGAGCGCCGGCGATCGGCAGCACGCCCGGCCGGCGACGCCGGCAACGAACACGAGCGAGTATCTGACGATCGGCCCGGATGCGGCCGAATCGTCCGGCTATCAGCGGGCGACGCTCGATGTTTCCGGGACGCTCGCGCTCGATACGCGCGGTCTCGACGGCCGCTATCGACAGCTCGTCCTCGACGAGCGCTTCGCCGCGACCGACTCGACGGCCAAACGTCGAGAAATGCTTCAAACGAACGCCGACCGCATCGAATCGCGTATCGACGGGCTGCAGCGCCAACAGTCGACGGCCGTGCGCGAGTACAACAACGGGACGAGCACGGCCCGCGAGTTCGTCATCGAACTCGCGCACATCCACACGGCGGCCGGACGGATCGGCGTGGCCGCCGGCCGTGTGGCCGATCGCGCACGCTCGATCCCCGGTTCGACCATCGACGGCCAGCCGGCGGTCAGCTGGGCACGCAACCGCGGCGTCGAGCTCGGTCCGCTGCGCGGTCCGGTCCGCGAGAGCATCGCCACGACGCTGCGCGGGCAGAACACGGCTCCGCTCGATGCGTCGACCGCCCCCGATCTCGAAGCTGCGCAAACGGCACCCGACGAGCGCCTCGAAGCGCTCGATCTGTACGTCGCAACCTCAAACGAGGGCGTCGTGCTGGCGACGGTCGACGACGGTCGCCACTCCCGCGAGGCGTATCTCCCGAGCGAACGGGCCAACGAGTCGGCGGGCAGTCTGACCGACATCACCGCCGCGCTCGATCGCGTGGCCGATCGCTACCCGTGGGCGTGGAACAACTCCGTGTCACGGGACGCGAGCGGCGACCGTCTGGCAGGCGTCTATCGCTTTACGCTGTTTTACGATCACGGCCGCCTGACGACCAACCTCGACAGCCGCTCGGGCGCGGTGTTCTCCGAACAGCAGCGAAACCGCCTCTCGGCCATGCCTACGACCGATCCGCTCCGCCGGACCAGCGGCGATCTCCGACTGACGATCAACCGTACCTACCCCACGGGCCCGGTCGAACTCTCGCTCGCGGACCGCGCGGGCGACCCGGTCGACGGGCGCATCACGATCGCCAACCACTCGGTCGGTCGCACCGGTACCGACGGCTCCCTCTGGGCGGTCGCGCCACGGAACAGCGCCACCGTCGTCGCCCGGGCGAACGGCGACACCGTTCGAATCGAGACGGGGTTCTCCCCGGCTGGCAACCGGACGACGACCGCGGCTGGCACCCCACTCACGACCGAACGTTGAAATAGCAAGCCGGAGCCAGCCGTGGTGTGTCACGCCGTGCCGTCGCCCCGGTTGTCGGCGTCGTCCTCCTCGTCGGCGTCACCGTCGTGCTCGCGACCATCGTCGGGGCGTTCGCCATCGGCATCGGCGACTCGGGAACCGCGCCGGAGGCCGCCATCACCGCCGATCGCGACGGAAACGAACTCACCCTCACCCACCACAGCGGCGACGCGCTCGACGTGACCGAACTCACTGTCCGCATCTCCGTCGATGGCGAACCGCTCGAAAAACAGCCTGATGTCCCGTTTGTGGGAACAGATGGGTTCAACGGAACACCCAGTGGCCCATTCAATCCTGAAAGCGATCCTCAATGGACGGCTGGCGAGACGGCATCGCTGACCATCGCCAGCACGACGAACGCCCCGCAGCCGACCGCTGGCTCGCAGGTCACGGTCAAGATCTATTCCGAGAACGAACCGGTGGCGACGGCGCGAACCTGACTGAACCTAACTACTCGGGCACGCGCGCGAGCGTCGTGATCGCTCGCGGGCTTCCCGGTTTGGCCTGCTGGATGCGGTGTTCGACCACGTCGAGATCGGCCGCGGCGAACATCCGATCGGCTTCCTCCTCGTCGTAAAACAGCATGATCGCGTCGGCGAGCCGGCCGATCACCGAGGTCTTCGGCGCGTCGGGACCGACGACCAGGACGTTGCCGCCCGGCTCCGTGACGCGCCGGCACTCGCGCAGGGCCGCCACGGGGTCGGGCCAGTATTCGATCGAACCGGACGACCAGAGCGCGTCGAACGTATCGTCCTCGAACGGCAGCCGCTCGGCGTCGCCACGGTAGAACTTGACCGGGCCATCCCGCCCGAACTTCCCGTAGGCACGCTTCAGTTGGTGAGCGCTCTGATCGAGTCCGTGCACACGTTCGGTATGTTCGAGCAACCCCTCGGTGCCGAACCCGGTCCCGCAGCCGACGTCGAGCACGCGATCGTCCTCGTCGACGTCGAACAGGTCGAGCGCCTCCGCACGCATCTCGGCGTTCCAGACGAACGGGTTGATCTCGTCGTAGACGTTCGAGAGGTACTTGTAGAACACCTGCGCGCGCGCCTTGTTCTCGAGGATGCCCATTGGCGGCTCTCCGGCCGCCGCCGGGATAAACTCCCACCTTTTTCTGCGTCGGGTGCGCTCGCCTGCGGCTCGCGCACCACTCCTTGAAAAATCTGGACCAAAAACTCCCGCTCGTTCGCTCCGCTCACTCGCGGCGAACCGCGCTCACTCCGTTCGCGCGGATACTATCGCTTACTGCACCGCGACAGCCACATACCTCCCCAACCGATTCGCTCCGTTCGGGCTTCGCCCTCACTTCGCTCATCCCTCGCGCGTTCTCCGGCCTGCGGCCGGATTCATCGCGCGCCACAGCAGTCTCGGGAGTGTTCACGATGGCTGACGGACATTCGCAACTACCAAATAGCCGCTCACACAACCGTCGCAGAAGAATGGCGAGACCAGAGGTTCTCGACCGAATCCAGGACGCCGAGCGGGAGGCCGACGAGATACTCGACGAGGCCAAACGCGAGCGCGAGGAACGCATCGCCGAGGCCCGCGAGGAGGCCGAGGAGATCCGCGAGGAGGCCCGCGAGGAGGCCGATGAACTCGAACAACAGCGCTTCGAGGAGGCCCGCGCGGAGATCGAGGCCGAGCGCGAGGAGATCCTCGCCGACGGCGAGTCCGAGCGCGAACAGCTCGAAGCGGAGGCACGAGAGCGCAGCGACGAAACCGTCGAGTACGTCGTCGAGCGCTTCGTCGAGAAGGTACATGCTTAGGCCAGAGCGGATGAGCCGGGTGTCGGTCACCGGCGCGGACCGCGTGCTGGAGGACGTCATCGAGACGATCCACGAGCTCCGGCTGGTCGACGTGACCGACTACGACGGCGCGTGGGAGGGGTTCGACCCCGGCAACCCGATCGCCGGTGCCGACGAGGCCGCCGAACGCCTCGTCACCGTCCGCTCGCTCCAGTCGCTGCTCGACGTCGATCCCGAACGCGAGGGCCGTATGGGATCGGTCGACGTCGGCGATCGCCTCGAATCGGTCCGTGAGGAGGCCAACGCGCTCGACGACCGTCGCGAGGAGTATCGCGAGGAACGCCGCTCGGTCGACGAACGCATCGGTGCGATGGGCCCGCTCCGAGCGCTCGGCATCGATCTCGACCTGCTCTCGGGCTACGAAAACCTCGAAACGCGCGTCGGCGAGGGCGAGCCCGACTCCGTCCGCGCGGCGCTCGACGCGGCCGACGACGTCGCCCGCCACGAACTGTTCGTCGAGGGCGACGCCATCGCGGTGTTCGCCGAACCCGCTGCTGGCGAGGAAGGAGTGCTCGAAGACGTGCTCGTCGGCGCGGAGTTCGCGGCGATCGACGTACCGGAGGGTGACGCCGCGCCCGCGGAGTACGTCTCGGAGCTCGAAGCGCGCCGCGACGAACTCGATCGCGAGATCGCGGACGTCGAGGGCGAACTCGACGCGCTCCGCGAGGAACACGCCGACTTCCTGCTCGCGGCCGAGGAGCAGCTCGCCATCGAGGTCGAAAAGCGCGAGGCACCGCTCTCGTTTGCGACGACCGAGAACGCCTTCATCGCCGAGGGCTGGATCCCCACCGAGCGATTCGTCGATCTTGCCGAGGCGCTGGGCGACAGCGTCGGCGAGCACTGTGAGGTCGAGGAGCTCGAACGCGCCGACTACGACAGCGATGGCCGCCTCGTCAACCGCGAGCAGACCGACGCCGACGAGGGTGGCCGTGGCGAGCCGGAGACGGCCGCCGACGGCGGTGTCAAGGTCGAAACCGACGGCGGCAGCACCGAGGCCGACCGGCCGATGTCCGGCAGCGAGCCGCCGGTCGTCCAGGAGAACCCCGATCCGGTACGACCGTTCGAGATGCTGGTCAACCTCATCGACCGGCCGAAATACTCCGAACTCGACCCGTCGGTCGTGCTCTTCCTGACGTTCCCGGCCTTCTTCGGGTTCATGATCGGCGACCTCGGCTACGGGCTGCTCTACACGGCGATCGGCGGGCTGGTCTACACGCGCTTCGAGAGCGACGGGATCCGCAGTCTCGGCGCGATCGGACTGTGGGCGGGCGGGTTCACGATGCTGTTCGGGATCCTCTACGGCGAGATCTTCGGACTGCATCTCATCACTGACTACGTCTGGGGCGGCCACCCACCGATTGAGAAGGGGCTGTCGCCGGCCGGCGTCGAGTGGGCCCAGCTCTGGCTCGTCGTGAGCCTGCTGGTGGGTCTGCTGCACATGACCGTCGGCTATCTCCTCGGCTTCGTCGAGGAGTTCATGGAGGACGGCCTACGCACGGCCGTGCTCGAATCCGGCTCGTGGCTCATCCGGATGCTCGGCATCTGGATCTGGATCTTCAGCGAGTCGGCCGCCGGCTCCAAGCCCGACTTCCTCTTCACCGTCTTCAACGGTGAGCCGTTCGCGCTCGGCTTCTCGGGCTTCTCGGCGACCGTCGGTATCGTCGGGCTGGTCGGCGGCTTCCTGCTCGGCGTCGTGCTGTTCATCATCAGCGAAGTGGGTCACTTCGGCGTGCTGCCGGGGATCGTCTCGGGCGCGCTCGAAAGCCTGCAGGTGCTCGTGAACGTGCTCTCGTACACCCGTCTCGCGGCGGTGTTGCTGGCGAAGGCCGGGATGGCGTTCGTCGTCAACCTGCTCTTCTTCGGTGCCTACCGTGAGGGCCCCGCGGGCGCACAGGAGTTCCACTTCCTGCTCGATCACGGACCCGACTACGTCGGCGGGCTCGGCTCCGGGGCCGAGCTGATGTTCCCCGGGCTGATCCACATGGGTATCGGCGGCGTGATCGGCGGGATCGTGGTCTTCCTCTTCGGGCACGTGGTCGTGCTCGCGCTCGGGATCACCAGCGCGGGTCTGCAGGCGATCCGCCTCGAGTACGTCGAGTTCCTGAACAAGTTCTACGAGGGCGGCGGCGATCGGTACAACCCCTTCGGCCACGAGCGCGAACACACGGCCGAAAACTGACGGATCGTCCCCCGAACGAGGGGGTGTCACTCCAAGCTTTTCTCTCCGCTATGTGGGGTTATGAGCCTGTTCATCCGTGGTTGACGGGATTTTTTGGGAAGCTTTATGAATCCGGTCGCGGGAGTAGACACTGTTCGGATACGAGCGAACACGCAACGGAACTAATCCATGATAGGACTCGAACTCACGGCTGCGTTTATCGACGCGATGGTACTGCTTCAGCAAGGTGGCCCGGCGATCACCGGGACCGGTGTGGCGGCGCTGGCGGTCGGGCTGGCCGGCTTCGGCGCGGGCTACGCCGAGCGCGGGATCGGTGCGGCGGCGATCGGTGCGCTCGCCGAGGACTCGATCTCGTTCGGTATCGCGCTGGTGTTGACCGTGCTGCCGGAGACGATCGTGCTCCTGACGCTGGTCACACTGTTCCTGCAGTAGCGCCCTCCCATCAATGAGTCTCGATACGGTCGCCGAAGACATCAAAGACGACGCCAGGGAGCGCGCCGAGCGCATCGAACGCGAAACCGACGAACGCGTCGACGAGATCCTCGCCGATGCCGAGAGCGATGCCGACGATATCATCGCCGAGCGCGAGGACGATCTCGATTCGCGGATCGAGCAGGAACGCGAGCAGAAACTCTCCAGTGCGAAGCTGGAGGCCAAACAGAAACGCCTCGAAGCCCGCCGCGACAGCCTCGCCGACGTCCGCGATCGGGCCGAGGCGGCGGTTGCGGACATCTCCGGTGACCGGCGCGAGGAGCTGACGCGCGAGCTGCTCGACGACGCCGCAGGGGAGTTCGACGACGGCCCCGTCACGGTGTACGGTCGCGACGACGACGCTGCACTCATCGAATCGATCGTCGCCGACTACGACGGCTTCGAACACGCCGGCTCGGTCGACTGTCTCGGCGGCATCGTCGCCGAGAGCGACGCCTCGCGCCTACGGGTGAACAACACCTTCGACTCGGTGTTCGACGCGGTCTGGGACGAGGAGTTGAAGGCGGTCAGCGAGCGACTGTTCCAGCAATGAGCACGCGAACGAACGGATCGGGGTCGAACTACGAGTACGTCACCGCGCGCGTGCGTTCGCGCCGGGCAAAACTGTTCGACGAGGACGATTATCGGAAACTGATCCGGATGGGGCCGGGCGAGATCGCCCGGTTCATGGAGGAATCGGAGTACGAGGAGGCGATGAACGCCCTCGGCGCGCGCTATTCGGGCGTCGATCTCATCGAGCACGCTCTCCACCGCAACCTCGCGAACCACTTCGACGACCTGCTTCGGTTCGCAGAGGGACGACTGTACGACTACATCGCGCGCTATCTCCGCCAGTTCGACGCCTGGAACATCAAAACGGTGATGCGCGGGATCTACTCGGACGCCGAGCGCGAGGCGGTCGAGACTGACCTCATCCGCGCCGGCGAGTTCTCCGAGCGGCGCATCGAGCGCCTGCTCGGCGCGGAGTCGATCGAGGCGGTGATCGACGTGCTCGCCGATACGATGTTCGGCGACGCGCTCGCCGACGCCTACGGCGAATACGAGGAACGAGCGGTGCTCGTCCCCCTCGAAAACGCCGTCGATCGGGCGTTCTACGAAACGTTGATCACGGGGCTGCCCGACGAACCGAGTCGGGCGACACAGCTGTATATCGACTTCCTCGAAGCCGAGATCGACTTCCGCAACATCGAGAACGCGTTGCGGCTCTCGCGCAGCGGTGCGGACGTCGACCCCGCCGAATACTACATCGGCGGCGGGCGGCTGTTCGACGAGGAGGAGCTCGGCGCGCTGGTGGCCAACACCGACGAGCTCGTCTCGCGGCTGCGCGAGAGCACGTACGGCGACGATCTCGACGCGGCGCTTTCAGAACTCGAATCGGCCGAGGGTCTCTCGGGTGTCGAGCGCGCCCTCAACAGGGCGCTGCTCGAATACTCCCGGACGCTCTCGAACCGGTATCCGCTCTCGGTCTGTCCGGTGTTCGCCTACGTGCTGGCGAAGATGCGCGAGGTGGACAACGTCCGCGCGATCGCGCGCGGCAAGGAGGCGGGGCTCGACCCCGAGACGATCGAGGAGGAGCTGGTGATGGTATGAACCGACAGGCCGAAACCGGCGCAGTCCCGATGGGGGACGCATGAGCCAGGAGATCGCCGTCGTCGGCAGCCCGGAGTTCACGACGGGCTTTCGGCTCGCGGGCGTCAGAGCCTTCGAGAACGTACCCGACGACGAGAAAGACGCGGAGCTCGATGCAGCCGTCGAGCGGGCGTTCGACGACGAGGAGATCGGTATCGTCGTGATGCGAGAGGACGATATGGACCATCTCTCGCGTGGCGTCAGACAGGACGCCGAGACGAGTATCGAACCCACGTTGGTGACCCTCGGCGGTGAGGGAGCCGGCAGCGGCGGACTGCGCGAGCAGATCAAACGCGCCATCGGCATCGACTTGATGGACGAGAACTAATTTATGAGTCAGGCAACCGATACACAGGGCGATGAGGACGGCACGATCGCGAGCGTGAGCGGCCCGGTCGTCGTGGCGGCGGACCTCGGCGCACGGATGAACGACGTGGTCTACGTCGGCGACGAAGGGCTGATGGGCGAGGTGATCGAGATCGAGGGCAACCGGACGACGATCCAGGTCTACGAGGAGACCTCGAACGTCGCTCCCGGTGAGCCCGTCACGAACACCGGCGAACCCCTCTCGGTCGATCTGGGGCCCGGCATGCTCTACTCGATCTACGACGGCGTTCAGCGCCCGCTCGACGAGCTCGAAGACCAGCTCGGCGCGTTTCTCGACCGCGGTGTCGACGCGCCGGGCATCGAGATGGACGAGACGTGGGAGTTCACGCCCACCGTCGAGGCGGGCGACGAGATCGAGGCCGGCGACATCGTCGGCACGGTCCCGGAGACCGAGAGCATCGAACACAAGGTGCTCGTGCCGCCAGACTACGAGGGTGGCGCGGTCACGAACGTCGAGGAGGGCGAGTTCACCGTCACCGAGACGGTCGTCGAACTCGACTCGGGCGAGGAGGTCACGATGCACCAGGAGTGGCCGGTGCGCGAGGCCCGCCCGACGGTCGACAAAGAGACGCCGAAGACGCCGCTCGTGACTGGGCAGCGCGTCCAGGACGGGCTGTTCCCGCTCGCGAAGGGTGGGACGGCGGCGATCCCGGGACCCTTCGGCTCCGGGAAGACCGTCACCCAGCAGAGCCTCGCGAAGTACGCCGACGCCGATATCGTCATCTACATCGGCTGTGGCGAGCGCGGCAACGAGATGACGGAAGTGATTGACGACTTCCCCGAACTCGAAGACCCGAACACGGGCAAGCCGTTGATGTCTCGTACGTGTCTCATCGCCAACACCTCCAACATGCCGGTCGCGGCGCGCGAGTCGTGTGTCTACACGGGCATCACGATCGCCGAGTACTACCGCGACATGGGCTACGACGTGGCGCTGATGGCCGACTCCACCTCGCGATGGGCGGAGGCGATGCGCGAGATCAGTTCACGTTTGGAGGAGATGCCCGGCGAAGAGGGCTATCCGGCCTATCTCGCGGCGCGCCTCTCGGAGTTCTACGAGCGCGCGGGCTACTTCCAGAACATCAACGGCACCGAAGGATCGATCTCGGCGGTCGGCGCAGTCTCCCCGCCGGGCGGTGACTTCTCCGAACCCGTCACCCAGAACACGCTGCGCATCGTGAAGACGTTCTGGGCGCTCGACGCGGATCTCGCCGAGCGCCGGCACTTCCCGGCGATCGACTGGGACGAGTCGTACTCGCTCTATCGCGACCAGCTCGACCCGTGGTTCGAGGAGAACGTCGCGAGCGACTGGCCGGAGGTCCGCCAGTGGGCCATCGACACGCTCGACGAGGAGAGCGAGCTCCAGGAGATCGTTCAGCTGGTCGGCGAGGACGCGCTGCCGGACGACCAGCGGCTCACCCTCGACATCGCGCGCTATCTGCGCGAGGCGTTCCTCCAGCAGAACGCGCTCGACGACGTCGACGCCTACTCCGCGCCGGAGAAGACCTACCTCATCATGCAGGCGATCAAGACCTACAACGACGAGGCGTTCGCGGCGCTCGACGCCGGCGTTCCGGTCGCGGAGATCACGGGTATCGACGCCGCACCGCGACTCAACCGCATCGGCACGACCGCCGACTACGAGGAGTTCATCGACGACGTCGAGTCGAACATCGAGAGCCAGCTCCGGGAGAAATACTGACTACCGAAAATGAAAGAATACCAAACCATCGAGGAGATCAGTGGGCCGCTCGTGTTCGTCGAGATCGACGAACCGGTGGGCTACGACGAGATCGTCGAGATCGAGCTACCGAACGGCGAACAGAAGCGCGGCCAGGTGCTCGAATCGAACGAGGAGTTCGCCTCGATCCAGGTCTTCGAGGGCACCGACAGCATCAACCGTGATGCCTCGGTTCGGTTCCTCGGCGAGACGATGAAGATGCCCGTCACCGAGGACCTCCTCGGCAGAGTGCTCGACGGCTCGGGCCGTCCGATCGACGACGGCCCCGAGATCGTCCCCGAGGAGCGCGAGGACATCATCGGCGCGGCGATCAACCCCACCGCCAGAGAGTATCCCGAGGAGTTCATCCAGACGGGTGTCTCGGCGATCGACGGGATGAACACCCTGGTACGGGGCCAGAAGCTGCCGATCTTCTCGGCGTCCGGCCTCCCGCACAACGATCTCGCGCTCCAGATCGCCCGACAGGCGACGGTGCCCGAGGAGATCGAGGAGGGCGACGACGAGGACGGTTCGGAGTTCGCAGTGGTGTTCTGTGCGATGGGTATCACCGCCGAGGAGTCGAACGAGTTCCTCGCGGACTTCGAGCGCACCGGCGCGCTCGAACGGTCGGTCGTCTTCTCGAATCTCGCGGACGACCCCGCCGTCGAGCGTCAGATCACGCCGCGACTCGCGCTCACCACCGCGGAGTATCTCGCCTTCGAGAAAGACTACCACGTGCTCGTCATCCTGACGGACATGACGAACTACTGTGAGGCGCTGCGCGAGATCGGGGCCGCCCGCGAGGAGGTGCCCGGTCGGCGTGGCTATCCGGGCTACATGTACACCGACCTCGCCCAGCTCTACGAGCGTGCGGGTCGGATCAAGGGACGCGAGGGCTCGGTGACACAGATCCCGATCCTGACGATGCCCGGCGACGACGATACGCACCCGATCCCCGATCTCACAGGGTATATCACCGAGGGCCAGATCATGATGGATCGCGACCTCAACTCACAGGGCGCGCAGCCGCCGGTCAACGTGCTGCCGAGCCTCTCGCGGCTGATGGACGACGGGATCGGCGAGGGCCTCACGCGCGAGGACCACGGCGACGTCTCCGATCAGCTCTACGCCGCCTACGCGGAGGGTGAGGACCTGCGCGATCTGGTGAACATCGTCGGTCGCGAGGCGCTCTCCGAGCAGGACAACCGCTATCTCGATCTCGCCGACCGCTTCGAGACCGAGTTCGTCGATCAGGGGTTCGACAACGATCGCGACATCGAGGAGACCCTCGACATCGGCTGGGATCTGCTCTCGATGCTCCCGAAATCGTCGCTCAACCGTATCGACGAGGAGCTCATCGAGGAGCACTACCGCGAGGACGTCGACGAACCGGGCGAGGAATCGGCGGGCGACGAGAGCGACGGTGCGGCCGAGTCCGAGGCCGAAGCTTAAGGGTCTCGATCGACTATTTCAGGCAATGGCAAACGACGTCAAACCCACGCGCAAGGAGCTGATGGCGATCGAGGATCGCATCGATCTCTCCGAGCGCGGTCACGACACGCTCGAACAGAAACGCGACGGGCTCATCATGGAGTTCATGGACATCCTCGATCAGGCCCAGGACGTGCGCTCGGGTCTCGGCGACGACTACGAGGAGGCCCAGGAGACGATCGACATGGCGCGGGCGATCGAGGGCGATCTCGCGGTGCGCGGGGCGGCCGCGGCGCTCAAAGAACATCCCGAGATCACCATCCAGTCGAAGAACATCATGGGCGTCGTCGTCCCCCAGATCGAGTCCTCGAAGGTGCAGAAGGGGCTCGACGAGCGCGGCTACGGCATCCTCGGCACGAGCGCCCAGATCGACGAGGCCGCCGACGCCTACGAGGAGCTGATCGACTCGATCGTTCTCGCCGCCGAGGTCGAGACCGCGATGAAGAAGATGCTCAACGAGATCGAGACCACCAAACGGCGGGTCAACGCCCTCGAATTCAAGCTGCTGCCCGAGCTCCACGAGTCACAGGAGTACATCGAGCAGAAGCTCGAAGAGCAGGAGCGCGAGGAAATCTTCCGGATGAAGAAGATCAAAAACAAGAAAGAGGAAGAGGAGCGCGAGGAACGCGAGGCAGTCAGCGCCGAAGAGGCCGAGCGCCCCGAGGGCGAAGTCGCCGTCACCTCCGATTAATCGTCGGTGCGTTCGCTGTAGGCCGCATATCGCAGCAGGTTCATGCTCCATTCTTCGGGGAGATCGTCGACGAGTTCGGTGACGCTTTCCTGGCCGTAGTCGCCGTCGAGCAGCGCCGCGATGTGATCGGCGGCTTTCCCGTAGGCGACACTTTTGCCCTCGGCGTCGCCGGCGTCGTGTTCGGCCATCTCGTCGCCGTTCTCGATCGCGTCGAGTTTATGCATCCCGCTCAGCACGCGCAGTCGCAATCGCACGTTCTCCAGGTCTTCGCGGTCCGTCTCGTCGAGCATGGATGGTCGCGTTTGGGTAGCGTGGCGTATAAACGACGCGTCAGAGGCCGTCGTAGCTCTCGACCATCGTCTCGGCGAACCGACCGTCGCGGTCGGCCGCGATGACGACGAGGACGAACGGTTCGTCGGCCGGTTCGAGGACGTACACCGCGAAGGGGGGATCGGCGCTCGCGGCCAGTCGACCGATGAGCGGTTCGAGCGGCGTGATCCCGTCGGCGAACTCGTCGTAGAGGCGTCGCTGGCCGGCCTGTTTGGCGAACGTGTAGACGACGCCGTTTGCCTCGCCGTCGGTGTTGCGCGTCGTCCGTGCGTTCATCGCTCGGCCCTCGCGCTCGGCTTCCTCCCACGTCTCGCGGGCGACCTCGAAGATGCCGGTCGCGCCGTCGGCGAACTCGATCGTCGTGCGCGTCTCGATGTCGACGTCGGCAAAGCGGGGCGTTCCATCGGTCCAGGAGAGCGTGGCGGCGATGCGGTTGCCCGGTTCGATGTCGTCGACCGTCCGTCCGAGAGCACCGTCGTAGCCCTCGGTCGTGACGTAGGTCGGGTCCTGTGAGCTCGTATCCAGCAGGAGAAGTTCGGCCGTGTCGCGCGGACTGGCGAGCACGCGGAAGGTGCCGCTCGTCGTCGATTGCATACGTGCTGCTGGCTCCGTACGGTGAAACCGTTCACGAAGGGCTATGGTCGTCGCGCCCCGCGTTCGGCCATGCGCGTCGTTTCGCTACTCCCCTCGGCGACCGAGATCGTCGCGGCGCTCGGCATTGAGCCGGTCGGCGTCTCCCACGAGTGCGACCATCCACCGCGAATGAGCGACAAACCCGCGGTCAACCGCTCGCGGGTCGATCCCACGGCATCGAGCGCGGAGATCGACGAGCAGGTGCTCGAAGCCGAGCGGTCGGGTGGCGTCTACGACATCGAACTCGACACGCTCGCGCGCCTCGATCCCGATCTCGTCGTCTCGCAGGGGATCTGCGAAGTCTGTGCGGTCGACGCGGTGGCCGTCCGCGAGGCGGTCGACGAGCTCCAACTCGACTGCGAGGTGCTCACGACCGATCCACACAGCATCGGCGACGTCTTCGACGATATCCGTCGTATCGGCGCGGCGACGGGGACCGAGGAACGGGCGACGGCACTCGTCGCCGACCTCGAGGCACGCGTGCAGGCCGTCGAGCGAACGACCACAATGACCGACGAACGCCCGCGCGTGGCGGTGCTCGACTGGACCGATCCCGCGATGGTCGCTGGTCATTGGATCCCCGAGATGGTAGAAATGGCCGGCGGTTCCTACGGACTGACGGACCACGGGGCAGCCTCGCGCCCAGTCGAATGGGAGACGATCCGTGAGTACGATCCCGAGGTGCTGGTCGTCGCGCCCTGTGGGTTCGATCTCGACCAGACCACGGAGAACCTTACCGACCTGACCGATCGCCCGGGCTGGGACGAACTGACCGCCGTGCAGGACGGCCGGACGTACGCCATCGACGGCCACCAGTACGTCAATCGCCCCGGAACCCGGCTGGTCGACTCGCTCGAACATCTCGCTGGCGTGATCCATCCCGAGGCCTTCGAGCGCCCGCCGGAGGAGGCTGCGCGCCCGCTGTCGGCGCTGCCGATCTCGTCCTAGTCGGCGACCGCACAGGAACCGGCGTACTCGATCTCCTGAATCGAGTCGATACCGCTCTCCCCGCAGACCGGACAGTCGGGGTCCACCCTGAGCGGGAGTTCCTCGAAACTCATCGCCAGCGCGTCGTAGGAGAGCAGTCGGCCGTCGAGGCGCTCGCCGATATCCATCAACGATTTCACCGTCTCGGTCGCCTGTATCGTCCCGATCACGCCGGGGAGCATGCCGAGCACGCCCGTCGTCGCACAGTCGGGGACCGTTCCTGCCGGCGGTGCCTCGGGGAACAGACAGCGATAGCACGGTGACTCGCCCTCGAAAGTCGTCACCTGGCCCTCGAAGCGGTAGATCGCGCCGTGCGAGAAGGGGATCCCGGCGAGCGTGCAGGCGTCGTTGACGAGATAGCGCGTCCGGAAGTTATCGGAGCCGTCGACGACGAAATCGTAGCCCTTGACGAGCGAGCGGACGTTCTCGGGGCCCAGCCGTTCGTCGTGGCGCTCGACGGTCACGTCGGGATTCAGTTGTGCGACGAACCGGGCGGCGCTGTCGACTTTCTTCTCGCCGACGTCGTCGTCACCGTGGACGACCTGGCGCTGGAGGTTGCTGCGCTCGACCACGTCGTCGTCGACGATCCCCAGCCGACCGACGCCCGCCGCGGCGAGATACTGGATCGTCGGCGCGCCGAGTCCGCCCGCCCCGACGACGAGCACGCGCGCGTCGAGCAGCGACCCCTGGCCGGCGGGACCGACCCCGTCCATGATGATGTGACGGGAATACCGGTCGAGCTGGGTCGCGTCGAGGCTGAGATCGCTCATACAACCCCTACGTCGCCGGCGGAATAAACGCGCGGGTCGTCCGACCGATATCTCTACATTTATGTCGGATGCATTTGTAGGCCGATCCAGCATGCAACCACGTTCGATCGCCGTCGCTCTCGTCGCGGCCCTCCTCGCCGTGAGCGCCGGCACGGGCGGCGCGCTCGCCGTCACCGATTCCCTCCACGCACAGCAGTCGCCGGCCGGCACGACCGACGCGGGCACGGCAACGGGAAGCACGGGCGACTCGGCAAGCGGAACGAGCGGGCCGTCCGTCACGTTCGACGACCAGAACAGCAGCGGCGAGAGCGTGCTCATCTCGTCGGCAACGCTGCCCGAGAAGGGGTTCGTCGCCATCTACGACAGCACCCGCTCGGGCAACGAGACGAACCAGGTCGTCGGTGCCTCCTACCCG
This sequence comes from Halococcus thailandensis JCM 13552, assembly GCF_000336715.1. GTDB lineage: Archaea > Halobacteriota > Halobacteria > Halobacteriales > Halococcaceae > Halococcus > Halococcus thailandensis. The sequence goes on along the minus strand of NZ_AOMF01000148.1, from coordinate 30,918 downwards.
CTCAGCGCCGGCACGTCGGACAACGTCCGCATCCAGCTCGACGAGCCGGTCAACGGCTCGACGTCGCTAACGGCGGTCGTCCACACCGACAGCAACGGCAACGACCAGTTCGATTTCGTCTCCTCGGACGGCCAGCAGGACCCCCCGCTCACGCAGGGTGACCGCCGCGTCGTCGACATCGCTCAGGTCACCGTCGAGGATGCCGGGAACGCCGGCGCAGCGACCGACAGCGCGGGCAACGACAGCGCCGCTACCGACACCGGCGGCGACGCGGCCGAGGCTGGCGGTGCCGACAGTACCGACGCCAACGCTAACGCCAGCGGCAACGAAAGCGGCGGGAACGGCAGCGGTGACGGCAGCAGCTCGTCCGGTCCCGGCTTCGGCCTCGCCGTCGCGGTCGTCGCACTGCTCGCGGTCGCACTACTCGCAACGCGCCGGAACTAAACACACGACCCTCTTTTCACTCGTAGCGAGGCCGGAGGACTTCTTCGCGAACCACTCACAGCACGCGAGTCGTTTATCGCAGCGGAATCGAAAGGGATGGGCCCTGTCGGATTCGAACTACGGTCGTTTCGCCCGCTCCACTCCCTGCTTCGAATCCTCGGCCGTCTCGATCTACGGCTCGCTACCGCTCGGCGTAGAATCGATGGGCCCTGTCGGATTCGAAGGCCGCTCCCGAAGGTCACGGCCTCTCCCGACACCGCAACAGCACTCAGAAACGTCTACTGGCGTTACTCATGAGTGTCGTAGTCACTTGATTCTCACTGCCATCCAGAGGTTTCACGGGGCACTCCTAAAACAGCAGAGCAAACCAATGTCCCAACGGAATCTCACACCGATCGAACCAGAAACGGCCCTTGAACTATACTTAGATAGTCGGTCAGACGCATCAGACAACACGATACGCTCACACAAATATCGACTTCAACACTTCATCCGATGGTGCGACGGCAAAGGAGATATAGACGACCTCAACAACCTCAGTGGTCGGGACCTCCATGAGTATCGTGTGTGGAGGAAAGCAGACGGCGATCTGAACGTTGTTTCGTTGAAGACACAGTTGAGTACCCTTCGGGTATTCATCAAGTTCTGTGCGTCTATTGACGCCGTTAGGGACGGCCTCTCAGAGAAGATATTGATCCCGACCATTGAGGGTGGTGAAGGGAGTCGGGATAGCCTTATGGAAGTGGCCCATGCCGAGAAGCTACTGGAACATCTACGAAAATTCGAATACGCCAGTCGTGAACACGTCCTATTCTTACTGTTGTGGCACACTGGAATCCGTATCGGAACCGTTCACTCACTGGATGTGAAAGACTTTGAGGAGCAACACCAACGACTGTCTCTCGTCCATCGTCCTGAGAGTGGCACACGACTGAAAAACAAATCCGACGGTGAACGCTACGTTGCCCTCTCCGAACAGGTTGTTACGGTGGTTGCCGATTATCTCCAAGAAGTTCGACCATCCGTAGAAGACGATGCTGGGCGACGGCCATTGATTACCACTCCTTACGGTCGTCCGGTGAAGACGACACTGAGAAAGTTCGTCTATGCGCTCACGCAACCATGTGTCGTCGGTGACTGTCCTCTTGACAAGGAACGGGATACCTGTGAATACGACGGTGCTGACTCTCTGAAATGTCCTGAAAGCATTTCACCACACAGTATTCGTCGGGGGAGCATTACGAATTTCCTGTCTGAAGACGTACCGGAAAAGGTCGTCTCTGACCGGATGAACGTCGATCAAAAGACACTCTCTAAACACTACGATCGTCGTTCGGAAGAAGAACAGACGGAACAACGTCGAGAATACTTGGGATATTTGGATTAACACAATGGGTGAGCAAGACAGAGAGTACGACATCACCGACGAACAGATAGAATTGATCAAAGAATCAGCAAACACTGAGTGTCCCTGTCAAGAATTGGCTCAGTCGATATTGAAAGTCATCGGTGAAGAGGATGGAAAATAGATAGTCCACTTCCACTTCCATTTCACTTTTAAGGTTATTGGTCTAATCTACGACCCATAGATTTATTATCTCCCGACTATTCAGGGTACTTAGACAGTAATTGGGCTATTGGTCTTCGGAGTGAGGGAAGTGCTGGAAGAAGACGGGTGGTGAAGACACCCGCCCAATGCTGTCAAGGACAGACAGCAATGTCATCTAACAGCGATACGGGTGAAAAACCCACCGACGGGACGTATGGTCAACTCAATAGCACTGACGACGATTTCCCATCCGTTGACACGCTTCATGACGGTGAAGATGGTGATGGAACGTTGGGTGATTGGGACGAGATAGGTCGAAAAGTCCCCAAAGGTGGTGACACGGATCAGACTACCTTTGTCGAGTTTCATAACGGAGCAGACAACTATCGGATGAAAGTGTGGGTGGTTCCACGGGATGTCCAATTTGGACAGTGTGTGGAATATCGTATCACGCTTCGACAACGTGACAAACACGTTGATGATGACAAATTCCGCCACCAGATTGAGCTGCCACGAATACTGTGGCATGGGACAAAAAGTGGAGTGACTGACGACATCGATGGGGTAGTCAAAGAGCTTCAACTACGCTTTTCCTCTGGTGAGGGGAACAACAGTCAGTATGACGACCCACACATCCCTATCGGACCATCCACAGTAGATGGTGAAACGAACCAATGGAACCTACCGAAGGGGCCTGAAGCCGATGGGACAGACGATCACTGGAAGCACACTTCATCAAACTCCTCGGCGGATCTGGATAGTTACTCCTTTGCCTACCGACTCAAAAACGTCACAAGTGGGTATCTCATTGAACTGCTAACACCACCTGAACAGGACCCTGAAGAGAACAACGGATCGTGGCTTGTGAGGGCATCCGAACACGATCGGGTGGAAAACGGACCCTTCACCGAACTCTCCCAAAGGCACTGGGTGAGTGAAGCCACAATTAGTGGTGACTTCAATACCATTGTCGAAGACCTCATGGAGGAATATTCGGATCAGCGCCTCACACCACCTGAAATGCCACGATAGTATCGAACTGTCAGTAGAACAGTACCGTTCCGTTCACTCTTTTCGATTGTTATTGATTACTAATTAGATATAATTATCCATTATATCCATATGCTAACTAACCATTTAGTTGCTTACTTCATAGATGTGAAAAAGGTTATACGGGGTAATCTCCAGTAGACTGTTTATTGTTGGAGGGAAATTTGGTAATTGAAGAGAATCGGATTAGGGGAACCGATCACACTCTACTGGGCTGATCTTCGCAAATTCTTTTGCGTGGTACGCCATCCACCCTTCTTCCACCGCCATTTGATAAGTGGCTTTGCAGTATTCATCGTCAGTTAGGTGTCCGTTCTGACGTAACTGCTCAAAGGCAAAATTCGGGAGTGAAATTCGGGTGTTGAGTGCATCACCACCCAAATCATGTTTGAGGTCTTCAAAACTTTGAATGGCATCAGTATCAAACAGCAAAACATACTTCACTATACTGGCATTGTTCTCAAAAAGCCACTCTAAGGATTCCTCGCCTTGGTCATCGACGTATGGTTTATATTTACCAGCATTTTTAGTATGGGGATTATTATTCTCCCGGAGTAACTTCATATACCGGTTGCAGGGTTGTTCCTGAGTTTCATATTCGCCTCCGTTCGACCTTTTAATTTCTTCTTCGCAAATATTAGTAGTTGTCATTTTCAAATTTCCAAAGACCTGTTTATCATAATTAGTTTTACAAAAGGCGAGGAGCGCAGAGGTATCCACCAGAATCGGTCTTACTGTCACTGTTCATTAGAGAGATGGATCTATGTCACAAATATGTGTCGCCCTCTTGTCCAACAACTACCTCAAGAAAACGTTAATAAAAAAGGTCAGATTCATCGGCGTCTACTTCTGGCTGTGAAGCAAGAATATCTTCAACGTCGGCCAGCTGGAGAACATCTTCCCATTTTGGCCCAAAGAATCGCCGAGCTTGTTCGTCGCTGATAGTCCCATTTCGCCAAGCGTCGTAAACACCCGATTTTGTGTTGGGGACATCAGTCAGTTGTGAACTCACAGTTGATACCGCATATGAGTCGGTGTCTTATAAGTCTTAGCCATTTTTGTTTTTCTAATCATATTTGTTACCGCCAATTGCCGTATATATTTCCTAAGCCCATCTTTACTGTCCAATCTAAATCTATAGCATATATTTAAAATTCACCACTCTGAAGATCTGTGGATAACCGTCTATGTCCGTGCCGCGAATATGGTTTTTCTCAATCCTCGAAATGGCTCACACTCTCACTTCAGTGAAACCATAACTGACGGCGACTCTCGGCAATTAAATATAATTACCATCAAGGCCATGTCCTGACTAACCAGTTAGTTGCTTAGTTCACAAACCATAATTAGGTTATGCGTCCCCATACTCCTTCCAAAATCTCCTATGGCCAATGTTAGTTATCGGTGGGTGTAAGAAGTATAAGAAAAGTTACTTCAGAGTAAAGCCCACGTAATAGGGTACTCTATTACGTCCCTTTGACTCTGGTTACTAACAATTGATACTTTCTACCCACCCGAAAGTTAGTAATTGACATGAGATTTAATTGACGACAGTCAACACTTCTGAGCGGCGTTTGGTTTCTCCAGTAGGTTCAATTACCTTTTCATCCATTAATGAGGATACCCAATTCGATATTGTTTGTTTTGTCACATTAGCATGATCTACCAAATCATTCCGGGTGAACGTCTCATCACCATCCAGTGATTCGATCAGGTTCTTCGCTCCATCTGGAACATCAAGTTGGGCAATATCTCTGCTACGCCCTTTCGCCTGTTCGACCAACGTATCTAACTCAGTCACTTCATCCACTGGAAGGTCCGTCACAACATTCGTCAGTAGGTAAACGTCGATGGTGGTATCTGAGGTGATAGGACGGGTTCGGTGAACGAACTGCTCGATTTCGTTTTCTCGTTTCTCATAGAACAACTCACCCACCAGTCCACTAAATTCCTTGACTGGCATTTCCAGTCCATCGTCAGTTTCTTCATCGACATACTGGAGTCGGCGGTAGTTCGGTGGGTTCGCAACCAATTCACCATTGTCTCTCCGGGGTGAGTATTCGATCCCACCGACCTCAATATCGTTGTCAATGGCTACGCCACCCGACAGTAGTTCAGCATCACGTTTCAGTGATGGAATGTCCCAGTGAGGTGCGCCGAGGGCAAACACGGCATCACACTCATCGTAGTTCAGTCCCCGGAGCGCACCGTAATGTTCTGTGACGGCGTTATCAGCAAACTCAAACTGAGGTAGCACATCCTCTTTTGCAGCGAACAAAGGTCGGTCATACTCATGGCACGCCCAGTCGATGATGGTTTGGAATCGATCGACCAGCGTATTAGAGTGAGTGAAGGAACTCCCATGATAGGCCCCATTGGTAATCTGTGTCACCTCCATGTTCATCTCGACGTTGTGATCGTCGCCAATTACCGTCGGTTCACGACCGTAGAGGCCTTCCACTTTCTTTGGGGTCGCCGTCGCATCCAATAGTAGTGGCCTATCGGGAAGCTCACTGACGTTCGGGATCGTGGTGACGACCGCTTCGGATCGTCCACTTGGTGACGTTTGTTTGTGAGTCACGAACCGTTCGGAGGTGACATCCGGTGAAAGGTACGTATCAGTTCCTTCAGTCCATCCACAGTCATCATTCTCACAGACTCGTCTATCGTTCTCAGTAGCAAGTCGTGACGAACACCATGGACACCCACTTAGATTGCTCGCACCACCCAAAGCCTTCCCACAGACCTTAGAATCCAATCCACATGAAGCGGCGAACCCAATGATAACATCAATTACCCCGGGTTTGACGGGCGGATCACCACCTTTCTCCACCCGGTCACGGAGATATTCATTACATTGGATACGGATTGACGCCAACGTTTCTGCTTTCGCTATGTCCGTTCTGCTCGCCCACTCTATTGATGGTGGATCGACGTTCTTTCCATCACCAGTACGTATTCCCTCTGCTAACCGACGTGCGAAGGTCGCCAATTCATCGTAGTTGCGATCTACCGAGCTGATACCCTCAAGGACATCCGCTGCGTTCCGAAGTTCTTCACCACAGGCATGATGTTTGGTTTTCAACAGGCGTGTTGATTCATCGATAAGAATGTCCCTCTCATCACGTACCTTATTCAGCGTTTGATGTTCGTGAACACAAGCAACCATGTCATGTGAGTCCAGTTGGTCATACTGTTCTAACCACTCACATTTCTCACCATCATGAGGGTCAATGTGGTAATGTGCTGAGATCGGTCCCACCACCTCTTTCAGTTGCTCAAACTGTTGTCGAAGGGGATCATTCTGACCACGTTCAAAGAGCGAACACATCAGTGGGCATTGCCCATCACTATGCTCGGGACACTGACGATCATTGGCCGCTGCGTTGAGGCAAGTGGAATCCTTTGGCCAACCCTTTCCTTTCAGATGGAGAATGTCATTGGGAGTGTTCGGATCGACAATTGACTCATGAGCCTTCTTGTGAGTCGGGAAGGCCATTGCCATCTGCCTATCACGCTTGTCACCGCCACGAACCCCACTAACTGTCTTTCCCCATCCACAAGGATGGGACCAAACAACAGGTCGTGACGACTCTATGAACGTCTCATATTCTTCGTCTTCTAACTTCCCTCGCTCCGTATCACCGTCAAAGGGGACACGTTCTTTCAGCTCTGGCGGTTCTGATGAACGTGGTTGTGGAATTGGATTCGTATTATTTTCACTGTCGTTACCGCCGTCAGCAAAATCCACATACTGAGGGATGTTGAAGCCTAATTCTCTGAGACGTTCGACTCCATTCCACCAGAGTGACCCATTCGCTCGTCTCGGTGAGGCAGTTTCATGATCCATCTCACCCATCTCAATGAGCGCCATAACGACCGGACCACCGTACCCACTTCCACCAGTGTCATTCCAGATATTTTGATCGGCGTAGTTGGCAGTCCCATTGCTATTCGGACCCCATGTTGGTTTGAACGCTCGCTTACCATCGGTGGTCGAAGCACTGTCGTTCCACTGGTGAACGATGGTGTTCTCGGCAACATCCTGAGCATCTAACCGATTGAGCGCAGCGAACACGTCGTGAATGTCAGTCGTCTCTCCACGATCAGTGACCTCTGGTTCGTATTCACTAACGTCGACGCTCTTGTGTAGCGTAGCGGAACCGAGTCACGGAGATTACGGCATCCCGCCGACAGCAGTCGTACATGACCAATGAACGCGCTGCTCTCGGCGGAATGCTTGAGCAACTCGTTGACCTCGGAGCAATAGAGTTTCGGCCGGAGCCGCTCGACGCCATCGTCGAGCGGCGACTCAAAGCCATCTGGACCACCCGTACCTGCCCGAACTGTGACGCCGACGCCCTCCACGCTCTCGATGGTTCGGCCCGTATCTGGTGTGGCCGCTGTGACTGGAAAACCACCTACACCCGCGGCACNCCCTTCTATGACTCGGAACTCGCCCCCGGCGAGTTCCTCGTCGCCTTCGTCCTTTACGCTGATTCCCTCCTCAGCATCAACCAAATCGCACCGCTGCTTGACCGCGCCTACAAAACCGTCTTCGAGGCAATTAGCGACGTGGAAACCGCGTTCGCTCGCGGTTTCCCGACTGTTTGGGAACGCATCGAGCACACGATTGCTGGGCCGACACAGGTGGACGAAACNTTAGCGACGTGGAAACCGCGTTCGCTCGCGGTTTCCCGACTGTTTGGGAACGCATCGAGCACACGATTGCTGGGCCGACACAGGTGGACGAAACTCAGCGGGTGTGCTCGGGGTTCAAAGGCCAGAACCCACCGCGGGACGGACTGTCCCGCGGCGGGTCCCCTGGACCCGGACGGGCGCGATGGACAGGGGAGCAGGGCGATGAGATGACGCTCGTCGCGGCCTGCCGCGACGTGCTCCAGGTGATCTCAGCCGAAGAGGGGTCGAAATACGACGAGAANCCTCGGGCCAGTGATTGAGGAAGCAGGCGATCTCTCCCAGCCGCTGGGAGAGATCTGGACCGACGAGCTTCCCGCATATCAGCAAATGGAACACGAGCATCGAACCGTTGTCCATGATGATGAGTACGTCTCAGAGGAAGGTATCCACACGAATCAGGTCGAATGCCTCTGGTCGTTAGTGCAACCGTGGCTGGCGAAATTCCGCGGCCTGTCCAAGCAGGGCTTGGAGCAGGCCGCTCGCACCTTCGGGCTTCTTCGCTCCCTGAATCTTGTTCAAGCACCCATCCACAGCCTTGTCGATTGCGTCGCCGTCAACGTATTCCGCTAATCTACACAAGAGCGAACGTCGAAGTCCTCATAGTCGTCTGAGGGCTTTGAAACGTCAGTCTCAATCAGTTGGTCATTCTCCTTCAACAGTTCACGAAGCCCATCAGAACCCCACTCATGGATTCCTGCTGGCGTCCCACGAACATGGTTGCCCGTGACGACTAATGCCCTACGACGGTCGTATATCTCGACAGACGGAACGTCTTCATTCGTTCCAAATGGTTTGTCATCTAAGTCCCATCCGGCTTGAGGAACATTGTCAGGCAATTCACCATAGTAGATAGCGTGAATACCAGTTTCACTCTGAGAGATTTCAGTGAACGTCCGACCAATCTGGTTTAGAATAGATACGACTGTTGGGTGAACATCACCAGAGTCGGGGTCAATGACATCATCAAAGTCAACATGAGCAATAGGATCATCCACCTGCTGAATGAACGCTCGGTGTTCGATGGAAGACGACTGTTCTAATTCGGATTCAAGTTTTCCACCAGTGACGTAGTTCGCTTCCAGACTCCATTTCCATCGAGCATCGGTATCGTCGTCGGCTTCAGGATGATCGTTCTCCCCCCATGGAGCAAATGGTCGCTTCTGATTATCGTCATTGACGGTCGCACCCATCCACTGTTGTCGTTCATGGATTGATCGTGGGATACGTCCACCCTTTGTTTTCGACCAGTCGATTTCCGTGTAACTGGTCGCTATTGGAATTGGTGTGACCTTTTTACAGTCGTCACATCGTCCATCTCCTAATACGGTATTCTCACAACCGAGAGATTCACAGTAATTATCTGAAGACGATCCAACACCAATACCGGATAAATCTATGTTAGCGACACTCATTTGTCGTCAAATATAATTCATTCATTTCTATGTCAATATCATTCGGCAAGCCCTTAAAGACGATAACATATCACTGAGATTCGTTCTGCAAACAGATTCCATCATATCTTCTTCATCTCACTCTCGACAATTCTCATCTCATTTTTCTTTGCCACGGGAGAAACACCGGCATACGTCCGTGCTTCATCGTCGTGTTTTTTGTGATGTCTGACGTGATTCACCTGAACGGTAATGGGGGTGAGATTGGCGTTCGGAACCATGTCACTGCACTCAGGGATCGTGGTGATGAAATCTCCGGGTATGAGCAATGGTGCACAGAAGGATTCAATAGTACCTTCACCGGAATTTACTATCTTCTCCTGTAATTTCTTTTTGGCACTGCCTTCTGCCGCTTCTAACGTCTTGTCATCAGTCGTTTGGATAGGACCCTTCACAGCCTGCCCACCGGCCCTTTTGACTAATGCTGGTTCTTCAACGGTAACTGATGGGTATTTTTCACTATTCAGTGGACTAACATCCATCCCGTAGAGTGACGAACCTGATTTACCGTTCACAGTAATGGTATTTATCACTCCAGTTTCACTCAAAACATTACTGTTGATGACATCGATAGCAGGTGAATCGTTCGCCCGATATGAACCTCCAAATTTCATATTTCTATCAGCAACTTTATTTTTCCCATTTATCGCAGTGGACGTATAATGAGTGGTTTGTGAGTCATCAGTGTCAAATATCAATTTTAAGGGTTTAGCCCCTGAGAGTCGATAATTCCCTCGGGAGATGCGGGAAAGCCAGTCCATTGCTGACTTAATTGTGTGTTCATTCGACTTGAAAGATTTAGAAGTCTTCATCTCCCGTCCGATGGCACTACGGGTGTTACCGAATATTTGACCGTCCGTGTTCGTCTCGCCTAATAGTCCACCTACGACATCATCACCAACGTCCTCTACGGCACCAGCAACGATGTCACCCCATAGATCAGCCCCCTCTATCTTCTCAATATCGACCGAGCCAAGTGAGAGGTCGAATGGAGTATTCGCATTAAATTCGTCCACCACGTCGTTCAGGACTGTTCCAGTGGACGGTTCGTCATATCTTTTTGAGAATGGTACTGTGCTAAATAAAGTCACAGGATCTTCAATCATCAGTTTTCCAACGCCTTGTTCGTCTCCTGCCGGTCCTGCACCACGGATGAACCCATAATGACGACTGACGTATTCACTATTCCGAACGTTTTGCCAGAATACTGAAGCGGTGTCCCATTGACCTTGTTGATCGCCTTGATAGGCATTGACTTTCCCCTGAATGTCCTCCCCTTGCCATTCCAAAGGGTGCTTCACCTCAGAAATACGATTGACGAGGATTGATTTTGCTGGCTCAAATCGACTTTCAACCTCTGTGGTCGGAATCTCTTCACCATTCACGAACACCCGTACTCGCATCGCTGGGCACGTATCCATAATAGTATAGTTAAAAAATTAAGTATCGCTACCGAAACTGTTGCTACCGCTCTACGCTTCGACGTTCAGCCCGTCGCTGAGACATTCATTACCCGAGATATACTTCCCGACTCCATAGGAAATCACCTCAACACCGTCAGGGAGATCATCTTCAGGATTCCAGTCGGCTCCAGCCTCTTTATACGTCTCTTCAAATGCTGGTGATGGGAGGAACTGAGTATCCACGACAGTAGCATCATTGATCGTCCTCTGAAGGCGCTCACAATCGTCTGTGTCCTCTCTGAACCCAAGTAGGTGGGAAGCAACGTATGATCCTATTGGGGCCTCAGACGGATTGTCAAGCCCCTGATGGAGATTCCGTAGTGGGAGCAACGTTTCACTCTCAATAAGCGGGCTTTCACCTCCGACATTCCGAATGGTAATGGAGTCTTCTAAATCATGATCCTGTCTGAACGCAACAGGACTGTGGCTCACATGGCGGTGGATCACTCTCATTAGGTCGTACCGTCCCAGTGAGCTATCCATATAGGCACATAGATACCAGACGGGAATCCCATCTTCTTGCCCAATCACGCTCCATCTAAGCTCTTTCCAGCCTATTAAGACGTGATTGAGAGCGTCATTGATCGCAGGGGCCGACATCATGAGCTGGTCAAGGAACTCACTATCCTCTCGCCTTCCCTCTGCGTTGTTTTGGGAAGGCGATACGGTGTTGTGCTTCCGACCGCTGGAAGCACTAACGTCGTCATCATTCATCGTACGTGGACGACCAGTGAGACGAAAGACGACCAACTGTGGTCGGTGAATATCGTCAATAACCTCCTGCTCGACAGTCTGAAGTTGTTCGTAGCACGATTCTGCGTATTGTTCCGAAAACGGATCGTCATTCATAGTATTCTGTTGTTGAAATATCGTCGTATTTGAAAGTCGATTCCAGTTCGCCCATCCTTAGACGAACAGCGGTTGTTCGTCAAACGGTGTTGTGCTTCGTCGGACGCACCGGAAGACGAAGCACTAACCCATATTCTGTTACCCCCGAATTGAATATAAAAGGGGAAATATATCACTCAGCTTCGTTCCACAAACGAAGACGTTAGTCAGAATTTCCGTAGGATGTTACATTCGTAGAGGCAATATCCCATATTGGTTCGCCGTCCGCCTCTGTCCATTCGCCTCTATTGTGAAGAAGGTCATGGTGATTGTTTGACATCAAATCAATATTTTCCTCCCTATTGTCCCATCGCTGTTTGTTCCGATGATGGCATTGGTTAGAATCATCGAAAACTTCATATCCCGAATTGTCCTTCAGAGCTTCCAACTGGTGCATATATACGATTTCAGTTCCATCAGTAATCCGCTCGTAGTCGTTTTCAAGAAAATCAATCCAAACGTTCTCAGTATCAGCAGTCGAATTAGTTTCAGTCATAACAGAAGTCGAAAAGCAGTAAACCGCCAATCAGCATCGTCAGTCAAAATTCCATGCACCAAAAATAAACCAGAACCGTCAGTCAGAGCCTACTGATTCCCTATTCTGGCGTATCACCCTCATTCATAAACTCATCAACATCGATGTCCGTACCGGAGTCAACCAGTCGTTGGAGAACGATCCCATACGGAACCTGATGAGTCTGGAACATCTCCATCCGAGCTTCGTTCAAGAGCGCTAATTCCTCCTCATTAACTGCAACCGTCGTCGTTCGTGGCATTAGTAGTAGTCAAAACCGTTAGTGTTTAGCAATCGATACGCCGTTACCGTCGATCCGAAAATCAGTCAGCCACCATTCCCCACATATAATAAACGAATGATCAGTCTACTTAAATACACCAACTTACCCATTCAGTTTCAGATCCTATACTTCACTCCCTCCATATCTTTACCTTGTCGCCAGAAGCACTTAAATGAACTTACTCTTTCTCCAATGAAATATCCCAGTTGGACAATCAATAGTCGTTTGCTCAACATTCCCCCCATATGAATATTAATCAACACTCTACTTAAATATACCAACTTACCTATTCAGTTTTAGCTTCTATACTCTACTCCCCACATAAGAAGCCCTTATGCACATTAGACTTATAAAGAATCCCACTTTTTCTCTTGTGGGCTATACCAGTCGGTCATTCGATAGTGGTTCGCTCAGCATTCCCCTCATATAGGTTTGACATAAAATGGTCACTTATAAAGTAATCCAATAGTGTCTATTATTCTCTGTTACACTTCCCTCTATACTATTGTAATATCCACAGTATACTTATAAAGAATATTGAGTGATGGAGAATAGTGGTGGGGGTGATCTTTCACTTTCGTCTGACGGCGCTCATAAGACGCTCATGGCTGTTAGATAGATAATGAATGGTCTGATACCTATTGATGCTGAAATCCATTCAGAGGTAACTGAGACGTTTCTGATAGATATGTGGATAGCAAGTATAATAGAACGTAATAACAACTGTTGCGAACGTCGCCGGCAAAATTCCAGTTCAAAATTCAGATTTTCCTAAAATTAGAATATGGTTGTTCGGGTCGATCTTCCATATACTATTTCTTTGGTGGGAGGGGGTTACTCATATTATTATTGTCTGAAACGAAACGACCGTCTCCCACCCGGATCAACTCACCCCATACCTAATAATTTCGTGAACCTAAACAATGATAGTATCTTTCGACAGTAGGGGTTTAAGGCCCTCTACTGCCTGTTTAGCCTCCTTCAGTAACAACACAAAGCTTCAATCATTCAATGACCAAACCAATACGTTTCCAACCTTCTTTGAACTCACAGTATTTTCGTCTTCCATCTGATTGAGACGGTAGAGCGCAGCCTGTGAGGTGCATCCAACGTATTCAGATACGTCAGTAGTGGTTGGGGTGTCACTCTGTTTCAGAGCGTCAATGAACGATTGTTCTGGATACGTCCGGCGACCATCTTCATCCTCACTCAGTCGATCTTCTGGCATACCTACGTCTCTCTGTTCCAGTCTCATAGAACTTTGCTTTGGTGGGTAACAAAACAACTAAGTGCCTACGGAATATAGGTGTTAGTAGGCACTGAGGAACGTCTTTCTGAGAGGAAAGGCCGGTGTTGGAGACACCGACCTCGGTGCTGGAAGGGAATCCAGCATGAACGCCAACAGTCTGAGCAGTCAAGAACGTATCGAACGTCGAGCAACGTACGAACAGTTCCGAATGGTCGTCTGTCGGAATGGCTACGTCAACATCGTCAACCAGAGCCATAACGACGACAGTAATCATACCTATTCGGTTGAAGTCACGGACGATGGAGCAGTGTCATGCTCTTGTCCCCACTACCAACAGTGGGGTCAGACGTGCAAACATATGGTTGCCGTCACCGACAGGCCACTAACTCTCAGTAGCGCACAAGCGGCTCAGTCCACTCATAATAGTCGAATGTTCACTGACGGTGGTAGTGTCGCCACTGAAGGTCAGAACGATCCAGAATCAAGCTGTGAGGAGTGTGGCGACACTGAACCAGTATTCACTGAACTAACCGACGTTTCGGACAACGACTGGAATGAGTACGATAAGCTCTGTTCGGAATGCGTCATCGAAGTGGGTGGACCTGATAGATCGTCAAACGGTGATGACAGTCATGGTGTCGTTGACGTAGGTCGCTGTCGCTGTGGCAATACCGTCACTGGCGACGATGAATACTGCTCTGAACGATGTCGAGAGAGGGGTGAGATCGATACGGCTTCACTGTGAAGATAAACAGATGATTTCTACTGGCTAACCAGAATAGCTAAACAGACATGCCGACACAACCTATTTTATTAGATGTGTGTGATGGACAGGATGATTTGACGGGTGAATTTAAGCATTTAGAGAGAAATTTTATACTTCTCAGCTCTAATTGTCATATATGTCAGAGGAAGAGGTGACTGGTGACCTAAGGGAACTTGTCTATTTAGACAATAATAGCGTCAATGGATACTTGTCTTCGTTAGGAGAAGGATTAGAAGTAGAGCGGGGCGAAATGGAAGACACAACAGATCAAGTACGTGCTCGAACATTTGGAGGATTTACTTTTCCGGGGATTTTCGGGGGAGGGGAAGTGGAAGGAAGCGAAATGAGCACTGAAAGCCTGGAAAAACAGGTTGAGATTACTATGCCCTACCGTCTCCAAACGCTCCGTGAAGTAATTCGGAAAAGTGGTAGGGAAATTAAGAACCCAGCGAATCCCGGCGTGAGCCTGTCTGGTGGTGACATTGTTGAAGTAAGGGGAGTAGTGGAACCTATGTCTTTTTTCCGCTTTGAACTTGCTCAATCGGTACCAATCACAATCAATAGAGCCTATCAAAGACTGGTAAGCGCAGCCGATGAGGTGACTAATGATGATTCAAATGATATTGAAATCGATATAGGACAGCATGAAGATACCACATCTGACACACGAATAAATGAAGCATTCGCTGATGTTTCTGAAATATTAAACAACGATAGAGTTCCTATCAAACTCAAATCTGGTGGGGGGACATTCGGTGCTCTTCTTGATAGGGAACAAATATTAATCCCAGAGGCTCGTGCATTTTCTCAACCACGAGAATACCGTTTATTCGGACGAATAGACTATGTTATAAAAATGAATTCTCTGTGGGAACCCACAGACACTCTCCGTCTTGCAAGGAATTACTCTATCTCTGACGACGAAATTGAAGAACTCTCTGAGATGCTACTCAGCGTGGCAAACGATAATAACATGGATATGGACGATGAACATATGCGAATTGAGGGACCAGCAAAGATTGTCCATCCAATAGCAATATACTGGTAAAATCTAACAAATAGTTCGTAACATATTCCCTTATTCATGAGATGACGTGCAGGAACCGTCAGTCACTTTATTCTGAATCTGTAATTCTATCTTAATGGAGGTATGAAGACAGGAAATATCAATTGTTTTTCACAGTTCTTATCCGCAGCTAAATGTGAATAGAATACTCTCCACCAACCCAAATTAGTGGTGAAACCCCAACCATTATGTCATCTATGGGTCACACGAAACCATGGCGATCAGCGAAGAAGAGTGGGAAGAGTTAGAAACGGACCAATCAATGGTCACTCACCTACTTTCGCACCTGGAATCAGAGTACCCCAACGCAGTGAGTCTTGATGAAATCATTCGATTGATGTCCGCTAGTAGTCCCACATCAGATTCCGTAGGTAGAACAATTCTATCCCAAGTAGAACTGTTAGTCTACTTGGGCGACGTTGAGCGTCGGAGTGAAACTAATGCAGATGGTATCATACGAAATCTCTATTACCGATGGAACGATAGTTCATAGCGCCCGTCTCATTTTCGTGATGTCGTGCAAGAATGGTTAGCCACTCCACAAAACTTTCATATCGCTAGGAGTGTTCGGCTATGGCAGAGTGCCATACGGGAACCACGGCAGTCAGAATCCGAATGGACTACGAAGCGTTAGGTGCGTCTCAAAAACGGGAACACACCGATTTGAGGGGGTAACGGCCATTGAGAGTGCGGAGCGGTATATCACCGAAGCGTTAGCGAAGGTGATGGGCCCTGTCGGATTCGAACCAACGACCACTCGGTTATGAGCCGAGCGCTCTTACCACTGAGCTAAGGGCCCGTCTACGGGCATAGTCGTCCATCGTGGCATAAAAGTGCGTCTGTTGGCGAAACTGGGGGTCGTACAGGCCGGCACAGCCCGCGCATCCGCTGATTACCTTCGCTGCTATCGCGAAGTTGACTTCGTGGATTGAAATGCGAGAACTTCGACGCCGCCGCCAGGGCTCGAACCTGGGACAACCTGGGTAACAACCAGGTGCTCTACCAACTGAGCTACGGCGGCCCTGTCTCGACAAAGCGGGAGTTCGTTGATATCCGTTTCGCTTTCGACCGACACGCTTTCGCCCAGCGCCGCGGGAGGGACGACATGACCGACGCCCTCGACACACTCCTCGCGCGGGTCCGCGAGCGCGTCACGCCCGATGTCGACGAGCGCGCTCGCCTCGACGCCGCGATCGCCCGGCTCGACGAGCGCGTCGCGGCAGCCATCGACGACTGTCCCGTCGCGGCCGACACCCTCCACGTCGGCTCGACCGCCCGCGGGACGTGGCTGCCCGGCGATCGCGACATCGACCTGTTCGTCCGATTTCCACCGGATCTCCCGCGGGCGGAGCTCGAACGCCACGGGCTCGCCATCGGCCACGCCGTGCTGCCCGACGGCCACGAGGAGTACGCCGAGCACCCCTACGTCACCGGCGAGTTCGAGGGATTCGCCGTCGATCTCGTCCCCTGCTATCGCGTCGAGAGCGCGACCGCCATCCGCTCGGCCGTCGATCGCACCCCCTTCCACACGCGCTATCTCGCCGCCCGCCTCGACGACGCATTCGCGACCGACGTCCGCGTCGCCAAACGATTCCTCTCGGCGATCGGCGTCTACGGCAGCGACCTCCGCACCCGCGGGTTCTCCGGCTATCTCACCGAACTACTCGTGCTCGAACACGGCGGCTTTCGGAACCTCGTCGAAGCGGCCGCCGATTGGCAGCCACCCGTGCGCTTCGACCCGGAAGACCACGGTACGCGGCGCTTCGACGACCCGCTCGTGGTGATCGATCCCACCGATCCCGAGCGCAACGTCGCGGCAGTGCTCTCGGCCACCAACCTCGCCCGCTTTCAGCACCACGCGCGCCGGCTGCTCGCCGATCCCGACGACGACCGCTTCGCTCCCCGCTCACCGATGGCGCTCTCGTCGGCGGACGTTCGACGCGAACTCGATCGCCGCGGGACGACGCCCGTCGCCGTCCGGTTCGACGCGCCGGCGCTCGTCGACGACCAGCTTTACCCACAGCTCGAGAAGTCGCTCGCGGGCGTTCGCACCGCCCTCGACGACCACGGCTTCGACGTGCTCCGCTCGCAGGCGTTCGCCGACCGCACGGGGGTGCTGCTCTACGAACTTGCTGTCGCCGAGCGCCCAGCCGTCGAGCGACACGTGGGTCCGCCGGTGAGCGCGCGCGAGCACGCCGCACGGTTCTACGAAACCTACGCGGCCGCCGACTGCGACGGCCCGTTCGTCGACGGCGACCGCTACGTCGTCGAGCGCGAACGTGACTACCGCACGGCAGACGCGCTCCTCGCCGATGGGTTCGACGGGATCGCACTCGGAACCGATATCGAACGGGCGATCGACGACGGCTACTCGGTTCTCGTCGGCGACGACGTCCCGGCGCTCGCCGACGAGTTCGGTGCCGACCTCGCCGACTACTTCTCGCCCAGCCCGTGAGCCGTCCGCGCGTCGTCGATGACTGACTGTAACCGATCGTCGACGTCGCCGTCGGGTGCGGCCGGTTCGTAGCCCTCGAACACCTCGTTCACCTTGTTGATGCTCTCCGAGAGCGTCTCCAGGCCGTAGCCACCTTCGAGCACGAAGCCGAGGCCGGCATCGCAGCGCTCGGCGAGATCGCGGATGCGCGCGGCCAGCACGCCGTACCCCTCCGTCGAGACCGTCATCCGCGAGATCGGGTCGTGCTCGTGGGCGTCGAAGCCGGCGCTCACGAGCAGCAGATCCGGGTCGAACTCGGCCAGCAGCGGCGCGAACACGTCGTCGACGGTAGTGAGGTAGGCCTCGTCGTCGCCGCCGGCCGGAAACGCCACGTTCGCGGTCGTTCCCTCACCGTCGCCCTCGCCGGTCTCGCCGATCTCTCCGGAGCCCGGATAGAGGCCTCGTTCGTGGATCGAGCAGTAGAACACGTCGCCGCGGTCGTAGAAGATGTCCTGGATGCCGTTGCCGTGGTGGACGTCCCAGTCGATGATGGCGACGCGATCGGCAGCCCCGTCGAGCGCCGACTGGGCGGCGATGGCGGCGTTGTTGAGGAAGCAAAACCCCATCGCGTCGTCGGCGACCGCGTGGTGGCCGGGTGGTCGGCCGATGGCGAACGGCGTCTCCCGCCCGTCGGCACCGTCGAGCGCCTCGTGCGCGCTCCAGACGGCCTGGCCGGCGCTTTTGAGCGCCGCCTCCCAGGTGGCCTCGACGGCCACCGTGTCGGGGTCCCACTGGCCGCCGCCGTCGGCGCAGAACTCGCGAATCTCTGCTACATAGTCGTCGTCGTGGACCGCCCGGGCCTGCGCCTCGTCGATCGCGTCGGCTTCGACGTACTTGACGCCGTGGCGGCTGGAGAGACCCTGCCGGATCGCGCGCAGGCGATCGGGACTCTCGGGATGGCGTGGGCCGGTGTCATGGTTGAGACAGTCGCTCGAATAGCCATATCTCATCTTCCCCACCCCACGGTGACTCGATCGACTGGGCTCACGACGCCTCCTCTGTCGGATAGTACGGTTCGAGCTCGAAATACGTCTCGACGTCGGCGAGCGTGATCGTCCGCCGGTCGGCGTGACGCGCGAGAACGGCCGCGGCCGACGCGACTCGACCCGCGTACCGTTCGAGAATGCCCGCGAGCGCGACCCGTGCGTCCATCGAGACGCGATATTGCTCGTCGATGTCGAGCCGGGCGATGCGATCGACGGGCGCGATCGGGAGCTCCGAGTCCGTCGAGCCGTCGCCGTCGAAATCCGCCACGCGCAGCGTCTTCC
Organism: Halococcus thailandensis JCM 13552; assembly: GCF_000336715.1. GTDB lineage: Archaea > Halobacteriota > Halobacteria > Halobacteriales > Halococcaceae > Halococcus > Halococcus thailandensis. Next base: position 11,732 of record NZ_AOMF01000148.1, on the reverse strand, counting down.
GATCGTCGTCGGTCGCCCGATCGGCGGCCTCGCTGGCGAGTCGCGCGCCCCGCCGCTGGATCCGGCGTGCGAGTTCCTCGGTGGCCTCGCTACTCACGCGCAACGAGCCCGCGTGCCGCCGGATGATCGCGTCGACCGGGGCGAACGGGAGCTCGACACTCATGGCCATACGGGAGTCTGTTTCGGTCTTAAGGGTTTCCGTGCCGGCTCAGAACAGCTCGTCTGCGTCGAGTCGGCCCTCCGCAACCGACCCGCGGGCGGTGAGCTCTTCACCGAGACCGACGTCGGCGTCCGTCTCGACGCGCATCGTCTCGCTACCGTTGTCGAGAACGACCGGATCGCCCGCCTGGACGACCGTCCCGGTGAACTCCGTCGGTTCGTCCTCGTCACTCTCGCTGTCCGCACTTCCTCCGTCCCCGCTTTCTTCGTCCGATGCTGCTCGGTCGTTTCCCGATTCGTCGCTCGCTTCACTCCCCGTGTCGCCACCGCCGAACGCGTCCAGCCCTTCCGCCGAATCGTCGTCTTCGTCGGCGCTCGTGGCTGCCCCGCCGTCGATGGCGAACACGCTCGTGCGCCAGCCGGCGGAGGCTTCGAGATCGTCGCGCCAGCCGTCCTGGATCTCGACGTCCGCGAACTGGAGTTCGTCGCCCGCGGCGATATCGCGGTCGGCCTTCTCGCCCCAGAGCGCCACACGGATGTCGCCGCTGTCGTCCTGGATCCGGACGTTTCTGACCTGGCCCTCCGAGCCGTCGTCGCGATCGAAGGTGCGTTTCGGATCGGTCGAGCGAACCACGCCGCCGATGTCGGCGATCGTATCGATCTCCAGCGCCTCGATCGGCGTCGTCTCGGGGACGTACTCGACGTCCGCGTCGACGGGTTCGAGCGTGCTCCGCGCGCTCAGATGGACTTCGAGCTCGCCGTCGCGTTCGCGAACGTAGCCGTCGACGAGTTCGACCGTCGTTCCCGGATCGAGTTCGGCGGCGTGCTCGGTTTGCTCGTCCCAGAGCGTCACTCGAACCTTTCCCGTCTCGTCGCCGAGCGTGAGGTTCGCCACCTTCCCCTCGGAGCCGTCGTCGCGCTCGAAAGTCCGGATCGAGTCGGTGTCGAGCACGACGCCCGTGAGCGTGACGTCGGACTCGCCGAGCGTGAGCCCCTCGATGCTCTCCGCGCCGTCGAGGTCGACGTCGATCTCGACGTCCGCCGGTTCGGCGCGGTCGGCGCTCACCTCGATCCCGTTGTAGCCCTCGCGCGGGCGACCCGCGATCTTGAGCACGTCGCCGGGTTCGAGCTCGTCGACGGCCCCCTCGGCGCGCTCGTCCCAGAAGGCCACCCGCACACGCCCCGTCTCGTCGGCGACCTCGACGTTGACGACCTTCCCGTCCTCGTCCTCGCCGTCGCGTTCGAAGGTCCGTAGCTCGCCGACGTGCGTGACCTTCGCCGCGAACTTCGCCTCCTCCATGCCCGCCTCGATGTCCGCGACGCCCTCGATCTCCCCGTCGGCGAGCTCGTGGGCGATCAGCATCGCCGCGGTCTCCTCGTCGGCGAGCCCGCCCATCTCCTCGACTTTCTCCTCGACGGCCTCGCGGAACTCCGTCTCGGGGACCTCGGCATCGAGGTCCGCATAGATGTCCGCTATCGCACCCATTGAACAAAACCATAAGCGGTGGCCGCTTAAGCGTTGTCGTCGCCGAACAGCCCGCCGCTGGCCGTCGGTTTGTCGTTTTTCTCCTTCGAACGACACGCCACCGATACGGCTCTCACGGGGTCGCGGTCGTCACCGTTCGCTCGCCGCTCGCACCACGGTGGACGACCGTCACCGAGTCGGGCGGGCTGTCGCGCCGAACGACGAACCGGTAGTCGAGTTCGGTCAGCGCCATCGAGCAGACCCGGCCCGTCCCGGCCTCGTTCTCCGTGGCGATCGTGACGATCAGCTCCGAGCCTTCCTGCCGAACGGAGTCGAGCACCGCCGACTGACAGCCGTTCCGCCCGACGATCGTTCCCTCCACGACGATCCGCGAGCCATCCCCCTCGCTCGTCACGCGTGCCGACCCGCCCGTCGACGTGCCATCCCCGCCACCGGGCACGTCGACCGACGGCGAATCGGTCGTGCTCTCCTCTCCTTCCGTCGCATTCGGCGTTCCTGCCCCGGTCGGTGTCCTTTCGCCCGACTCCGTCGTCGGCTCGCTCGTCGCCGGCTCGTCAGTCGCCGATCCCCTCGTCGGTGCGGGCCCCGCGGTGGTCGGTTCGGGACCTGCCGCGGTCGGCTCGCCGTTCTCCGCCCGACTGGTCTCGGTCCCGGTCGGTGACGATCCGTTCTCCCCGCCATCGCCACCGATACAGCCGGCGACGGTGACGGTCCCACCGGCGAGAAGCAGCTCGCGGAGTAGCTCGCGGCGTTCCATGTGGATCGGGCGACCACCAGCGGCATGGGTCTTGCGGCGAACCGCGAATCGTAACGGGTTTAACCGGATGTCCGCTACTGGAGAGTGAGTCCTGGTTGGGTAGTGGACTATCCTACTGGCCTGCGGAGCCGGTGACCGGAGTTCAAATCTCCGCCAGGACGNCGCTACTGGAGAGTGAGTCCTGGTTGGGTAGTGGACTATCCTACTGGCCTGCGGAGCCGGTGACCGGAGTTCAAATCTCCGCCAGGACGCTCACTCACTTCGTTCGTTCGCGTCTTGGCGTGCCCCACGCTCGCTGCGCTCGCGTGGGACTCCGCCAGGACGTTTCGGACTCACAACGCAACAAGCACAGTGAGTCGGCCGTGCCCGGAAACACCGACAAGAGATTTGAGCCGACGCACGAAANCTCCGCCAGGACGTTTCGGACTCACAACGCAACAAGCACAGTGAGTCGGCCGTGCCCGGAAACACCGACAAGAGATTTGAGCCGACGCACGAAATAACCAAAGAACAATAATTTCTTGGCTACAAGTCACTCCAGACGTAGTCATTGAAGCGGACGCTGCCACTATGAAGTGTCCCGAGAAAATCCCGTCCGAGCGCTGCTGCGTGCCTCTAAGCACATACAATATAATGGTTTGAAATGTATAACCTCTTGAGTATGTGTGGATGGTTTTGCCGATGAGATATTATCAGTTAGTGTGTCTTGACCCACATCCGTCCGATCGTCGATAGATCCGTTTCCAAACGGTTCCCGTCCTCGACACGGTCTACATAGCCTTTCTCATCGAGTTTCGATACGTTGTATTGCACTCGGCTCCGGAATGATTCGTTATACTCGTCTTTGAGTTCCTCGGCTAATTTTTCGGCAAGTGCTGATGTTGACGCGACTGGGCCTTGTTGAAAGAGAAAAACCAAAATGGTCTCCTCGAATCCTTCCACATCACTGCGAGGGGCTGATGGAAATTCAACATACATCTGTCCATCTAGGTCGCGGGCACCCTCGGTGACGCCATTCTTGTCGATCCGTTTGAGAAGTTGCTGAATTTCCTTATGTTGTTTGTCTACGATCGAATCCTCACGCTTCTCCAGTTGATCCAACGTTTCGGAAGTATTCTCTAGCACTTCCTTCATTTGATGAACCAGATATTCTTCTGGTGAGACATAATAGGTGTGTAGTAAATCTCGTATCTCATCATTCTCTTCTTGATATTCTGCAATTATCGAGTTAGCTGCAGTGGCAAATGCAAAAGCAACCGTACGCGGCATAGATGAAATGTTGACAAAAACTTCGTTCTCTTTGTCTAATTCATCGAGAATATATGTGTATGCCATCGGATATAGTGTCTCGTACTCGAACATGTCGTCTGTCTCAATGGATTCTCGTTCGATTTCAACGTCGATTAGTTCAAAAGAGTTCTCTAGGCGTTGGGTCATCTTAGTCGCAAGCTTCGCTGCCTTGTTCACCCCCTTTTCGTCTGGATCACCTGTGTTCGTGATCAACACGACCCGATCTGCCTCCATCTGTCCCTGCGAGATTGGGTAGATAAGCCGCTCAAAGTCAAACCCAACTGGGATGAAATGAACTTGTTCGGTCATAGTTTCTCCTTTCTCGATTCCGGTTAAAGCCCTTCGCTATTTGCACGACCTGGGGCTCCACTTCTTCTTACAGGATGATTTCTGTGCACATATGATGCCAACAGTAAGACCTTGTTGGCTCAATTTTGAACAAAGCTTTTGTTCGTAGAGCGTATAGCTGGGGGATAGGTGCCTTCGAGACAAAACCGCACCTGCAAATAGCAACATGTCGAAATCCAGTTCACCTCGCCAGCTAGTCACAAAAGTCGACCCGTTCAATCCCAACGAGGTCGCCCTCTTTCGAGATCATGAGGCTGTCCGGTTTCTCCAGGTGAAGTACGGCGATTCACACTGGCTACTGGACAACCCTATTGATGACCTCGTTGGGCCTAACCAGCAGCTCATCTTGGTTGATTGGGAAGATGGAACAAAGCTAAAGCATCGGGACCCGGACGACGTGGTTCAGCGATGCCTTGAGTTAGAGCCGTACATCGATTACGTGTGGCTCGGCGACAGATGGACGTACGAGGACAAGATGACTCCTCGTGAGAACCGAAAGCAGATCAATACGTCCATTGAGCTGCAGAGGTTCTACGGCGAATACTTCGAGGAATACAGCGTAGATTTCGAGTACAATCCGATGCTGCTCGGATGGAAACCTTGGCATCTTCGGAGGTTCGACAATCTCCTGAACGACTTCGGTGGGACTCTCGTCGGGTTCGATGCAACCGGGTACAGATCAAAGTCCCGACTGCGAAAGGACCTCAACATCGCGCTGAGCACCTTAGACATCCAAGGGATATACGTGAACGGGCGTATCGGTCCGACTCACTTAGCGTATCTACCTAACGAGGTCAGGGCGTTCTCCGGTAAGAACCAAATCATCAAGAAAGTACGACTTGGTCCATGTGAATATAGTCGGGATCTGTTGACTGACGAGATCGAGAAACGAATCAGGGCTTTCGAGAGTCCTCAAGCCGAGCTCGGAGAATTCGGCAGCGCAACATCATAACAATGACACCACGAAAAGGAGGCGGTGGGCAAAGCCCACCAGACGACGAAGGCAGAATCGTTCAAACAGCGGGCGACGAGCCAATCAACGCCTCGTTGGATCGCTCTACAGAGTACCAAGAGGGCGAATTTCAGTTCGTCTACGGCGACATCGTTCACAAGGAGAGAGAAGAGAACCCCGAGGATCTAGTAGTTGTAAATCTCCCCGATGTTCCTGCCAATCGCTGGCAGGCTAATGGTGGTACCTGGTCTACTGAAAATCCCACATACCGCCCGGATGATCAAGTGGTCATCGTGGTTCCGCTATCAGAACTGAACGAGTACATGCCGGATTGGGATGAACGGAAGGAAGAGATTCCACGGGACCAGTTAGAGGACGTCGGGGTTACAACGCTCACCTATCCTGGTGGAATATTAGATCTGGTTGAGCCGTCCCATCTCCGAGACAGCTAACGAACAGCGGTATCTTCAGGCTGTATTTGGCCAACAGCCAGTGACGCGCGTCTTTATCAATGGTCGTCTCGTCGAATTGTGTTGTGAGCCGAGGAACACGTCCTGTCCGGGTTTCTACGAGGAGCGCCCCGGCGCTCCGAGTGGACTATCCTACTGGCCTGCGGAGCCGGTGACCGGAGTTCAAATCTCTACCAGGACCTTACTCGCTTCGTTCGTGTCTTAGTGTGCTCCACGCTCGCTGCGCTCGCGTGGGACTCCGCCAGGACGTTTCGGACTCACAACGCGACAAGCACAGCGCAGTGCTCGCCTCATCAATCTCTACTTTGAATTTCACACATCGAAAACACGAATGCCGAATGGTTTGAGACGGTCCCGTGATCCCTGACTGCTCGCCTCACGTGTCCTCGGCGGCGTCACCTCCGTGATCTCGATCGGAAGAACGGGGGACTCGGTGAAACGAATGACGGGACGACGGAAGGGGTGCGCTACTCCTCGATGTCCGCGCCGAGCACGTTCTCCTTGATCGTCGTGATCGTCGCCTCGGCGTCGTCGCGCGAATCGTAGCCCGACGGACTGACCGCGAGCGTCTCGTCGTCGTGGACCAGCCGCCAGCGCCAGTTGCCGCCATCGTCCTCGTAGAGATCGAACGCGGCCGCGGTCTCCGACAGCGAGACGTCGATCGTCGTCCCGCCCGGCCCCGACAGTTCGATGGTTTCCGGCAGCTCGGCGTCCAATGTCGTCTCCTCGCGTCCGCGGAGTCCCGCCAGGCTGGCTTTCGCCCGTTGGCCGTACGCGCTCGCAACGCTCACGGCACGCTGGAGGCGATCGTCGTCGGTCAGCGCCCGCTCGCCGTCGAGAACGCGATCAACCCCGCGATCGAGCGCCGCCTCGACGTTCTCGCCGAGAACGGCCTCGCCGTCGCGCGCGAGCGCGATCTCGTAGCCACGCCACGCGATCCCCTCCGCGGCCGTGTCGTCGCCATCGATCCCCTCACGACCGTACTCGACGGCGAGAAACGCGTCCGCCAGTTTCCCGTCGTCGGTGCTGTAGGCGAGATGAACCGTGGCGTTCGGCCGGACGGCGAAGGTGTACTCGTGATCGTGGTCACTCATTCGGCCCCGTTTCGACGGCAGCGCTTATCAGTGTTCATCCGGCAACTGCAATCCATCGTACCCATGATTATTACTGTCATGGTGCACGATAGCGCCACATGGAGGGCAAAACGGGCGTCGGGATCGCCGTCGTCGCGCTCGGCGTCGCCGCTATCGCCGCCGTCGCCGTGCTCGAACCGACCGCGACCTGTACGCAGACCGGTGAGACGATCGGCGGACTGGGACCGTTTCAGTTCGTCGAACTCGCCGACGGGGCGCTCGTCTACAGCCGCGACGGCGGCGCGAGCATCTGCTCGATCCCCCAGACCGTGCTCGCGGTGCCGGCCGGGTTCGTCCTCGCCGGTGTCGGACTGTTCGTCCTCGGCTCCTAGCGCTCCCGGCGCTCGTAGAGCACGAGCCCGACCATCGACATGACCTCCGTCTCGCCGGCCAGCGTCGTGGTTCGACGCCTCACGAGCCCCAACTCCTCGTTCCACGGTTCGGTGTCGACGACCTTCGTTCGCACCGAGAGCACGTCGCCGGGTCGGACGGGGTTCGGCCAGCGCAGTTCGTCGACGCCGAGCGCACCCGTGGCCGCCGAGTCGGCGAAGACGTTCGTGACGAGCAGCTCCATCGTCATCGCGGCGGTGTGCCAGCCGCTGGCGATCAGTCCACCGAACAGGGAGTCGCTCGCGGCCGACTCGTCGGTGTGAAACGGCTGTGGATCGTAGCACTCGGCGAATTCGAGTATCTCCGCACGGGTGACGTCGCGCTCGCCGAACGTGTGCGTCTCGCCGACCTCGATGTCCTCGAAATAGTCGCGACCCATACGTTCTCTCGACCCGCCGGCGTGATAGCCGTTCCCGTGCTGACTCCGGCGTAGAGATTGGGTGGGGGAGAACGGAAGGAGACAACGGAGAACCACGCCGTCGGCGATTGCTGGCAACGCACCTATCCGTGCGGGGATCCCATCGAGACGCATGACGGACGATCTCGACGAGAACGCGCTCACGGGCCGCGAGCAAGCGGCTCTCGCGCGCACCAGAACGATGGCACGACTGCTCGACGAGGCGGTCGCCATCCCCGGCATCGGCTACCGCGTCGGTCTCGACCCGCTGCTCAGCATCGCCCCCGTTTCGGGCGACGTCGCCGGCGCGGCGCTGTCGCTCTACATCATCGCCGAAGCCACTCGGCTCGGTGTTCCGCCGAAGACGCTGCTCAAGATGGCCGCCAACGTGGCTCTCGACACCCTCGGCGGGTCGGTGCCGGTGCTCGGCACGCTCGTCGACGCCGCCTGGAAGGCGAACAAGCGCAACGTCTCGCTGCTCGAAGACCACCTCGCCGACCGCGAGGACGTCGTCTGAAGCCGTCGATCGGGGATCGACAGCCATGCGATCGTATCTCCGCGCCGGCATCGCCATCCACAACGCCGGCAACCACCACGCCGCCCACGACGCCTGGGAGGAGCGCTGGCTCGAATCCGACGGTGACGACGAACGGTTTCTCCACGGATTGATCCAGTTCACCGCCGCGATCCATCACGCTCGCGAACGCAACTGGACCGGGGCGACCGGGCTCGCCGACAGCGCTAGCGACTATCTCGCCGCACTCCCCTCGCCCTATCGGAGGGTGGATGTTGCCGCGGTGCGGACGTTCCTCGCTGCTCTCCGTGCGGACCCCGAGCGCATCGAACGCGCACCACCTCTCTATCTCACTCACGAGGGTCGCGAACTCACACTCTCCGATCTCGATTTCGACGCGAGCGCGATCGCTGCGGCGGTGTTCGCCGCAAACAGCGACTACGACGAGACGATGATCGAGCGCGCCGTCGGCTACGCTCGCACGGATCTCGACGACGGCCGACCGACCAGCCCGTTCGTCACGCTCGTGCTCGATTTCGCGCGCGGGGAGAACAGGGGGATCGTCCACCAGCGCCTCGCCGAACACACCGAGCGCCGTCGCGCCCGCGAGCACGACGTCGATGGGCTGTTCGAGGCGTGATTCAGTATTCCGCGGAGTTGTCCTCCGGCTCGTAGCCGAGCACCTCGCGAGCACCCTCCAGCGAGTAGTATTTCCGATCGTTGTCGGAGATGCCGTAGACGATCTCGTAGTCGTAGTCGGCCTCGATGGCGCGCTCGAAGAGCTGTGCGCAGTCCCGATGGGAGAGCCACATCGCCTGCCCGCGCTCGTAGTCCTCGGGGGGATGGTTCTCCGTCAGGTTGCCGATGCGCAGGCAGACGACGCTCATGTCGTGTTCGTGGTGATAATACCAGCAGAGCGTTTCGCCGGTGGCCTTGCTCACGCCGTAGAAGTTGCTCGGGTGTGGGAGTTCGGTGCCGTCGAGCTGGAATTCGTCGTCCGAACGGTACATCCCCGGCGTCCGCGCGTCGGTCTCGTAGCCGCCGACGGCGTGGTTCGAGGAGGCGAAGACGAACTTCTCGACGCCGGCGGTCGCGGCCGCGTCGAGCACGGTCTGGGTGCCATCGATGTTGTTCGCGAGCACGCTGTCCCAGGGCGCTTCGGGGCGCGGGTCGCCCGCGAGATGGATCACGACGTCGACGTCGGCCATCGCTTCGACCATCGCCTCCGAATCGGTGACGTCGGCGACGAGATAGATGTGTTCGGTCTCGCCGGTCGGTGGCTCGCGGTCGACGAGCCGCCAGTCGTAGGTGTCGCCGAGCCGGCCGAGGATCGCACGACCGACGCGCCCGGACGCGCCGGTGAGCAACACCGTCGGCTCCCGTGGCCTCCCCGACATTCGGGTGTGGATCGGGTAGGCATCGGTAAGTACCGTGCGGTTTTTTCCGCTCAGGCCAGTCGCGCGAACGCGAGCGTCCCGCTGATGTTCTCGATGTAGATATCGACCACGTCACCCTCCTCGGCACCGGGAACGAAGATGGTGTACTTGCCCTGTTCGGCCACGCCGTCGCCTTTGCGACCCGTCCCCGTGATCTTCACCTCGTAGGTGCGCCCCTCCTCGACGTCGGGGCGCTGTTCGGTCTCCTGCGAGCCGGTGTTCTTCTCGACGGGACGGAACGCACCACAGGCCTCACAGCGCAGCATCTGGGTGCGACCCTCCATCTCCAGTCGCGTGTCGGGCAGTCCGCACTCCGAGCAGATGACGAACTCCTGGCTGTAGCTGTCGATGGCCGCATCGAAGTCGTCGCCGGAAAAGGAGCCGTTGTAGCGCGCACGATCGCCGCTGAACTGGCCGTTGGTGCCGAGCTCGCGCTGGATCACTCGATGGAGATGTTCGGGATCGCGCGAGAGCGCGTCGGCGACGTTGCCGAGGTTCGTCAGACGGGTGAACGCACCGTCCTTCTGGGCTTCCGCATCGGGGACGTCGAGACGCGAATCACCGGTGTCGAGATCCGGCACCGAATCCATCGCGCGGTCGAGGCTTGCTTCGTAGTCCATACCCGAAATCGATGCTTCTGACCTAAATGGATTCCGTGAGAGACCGCAACAGGCCCGTTGTCCGCTCGCAGCCCCGTCAGTTCCCGAATCTCACCAAACACCGAACGCGGTGGCGCGCGGGAGCGCACCCACGGTGCGCGACTCGCGCGAGGGAGGAGCGACGCGAACGAAGTGAGCGGAGTGAATCGGCTGGGGAGGTGTGTGAGCTGTGCGGGGCGGTGCGGTTGCAGTCCTCCATTGTCGTCAGTGGTCGCCGTCGCTGATACATCGCTGATACACGTCGTCCATCAGCTTTCGTGCACCGATTGATAGCACATTTGTTCGGGCATCACGAACCGACCGACAATGAGTAGCGCAGAGAGCGACGACACGGATCCGACGAAAGCGGAGATAGCCTGTTTCGAGGTCGGCATCAAGTTCGGTTCGCTCTACCACCAGTTCGCTGGCACCCCCGTGAGCACCGAGAGCGCCGACAGTCTCGCCCGCGCGATGGAGGACGCCATCGAGAACCAGCCCCACTGCGAGTCGGTCGCGATCGAGATGGACGAGGAGGCGATCGCGGCGGCCGCCGACGGGGAATACACCGAGCTCACCGGCCGGTTCATGACCGTCGAGATCGTCGTCGCACGCGATGGGCGGACCGTCACCGCACGGATGGCGATGGACGACGGCTACCCGCTGATGGGGATCGACTCGGTCGAAGATCGCTGAGCAACGGCGAACCTCCTCGTCGAACCGATTTTCACTTTCGCTTTCGGGCACGCCTTTAAATCACATGGGACCGAATCCCACGGCATGAGCCAGGCGACGTTCGACGAGGACGACCTCTTCGACGAGGCGGCCGACGACATCCGGGCGGACGTCGAGGAGCATCTCGACGCGGCCGAGGCGGCGCTACCCGAGGGCGACGCCATCTGGGAGGCCGAAGCCGAGAACACGCTCGGAGTGCTCAACGCACTGCGCTCGGCGCTCGACATCGGCGACGCCACCGGCCATCTCCGCGACGCGAAGAAGTCGTACATGATGGGCGACCGTGCCGACGTCTTCGACGATTCGGACGAACTCGACGAGCGGATCGCGGCACTCGAAGACGCGATGGCCGACGTCGAAGCGGCCCACGAGCACGCGAGCGAACTCGCGAGCACGGTCCCCGAACTCCGTGGCGCGCTCGACGATCTCCGCGCTGACGGTGGGGACGTGGACGGGGAGAGCGACGACGACAGCGAGATGAGCACCGAGGCGGCCGACGACCGCGAGGAAGTCGCCGAGTAGTCAGGCTCGATCCCGTTCGTCGACGGCATCGAGCAGCGTCACGAGCGCCGCCGTCGCCTCCTCCAGTAGTTCTTCGCCGCGTTCGATGGTTCCCTCACCGGGATCGCCGACCGCGCCGTTGTCGGTGAACTCCGCCGAGTCGAAGGCGAGGTTCGTTCCCGACACCCACTCGCCCCAGCCGTCGCTCGCGCCAGCGCTCGCCTCCTCGATGCGCTCGTCGTGGACGAGTTCCGGATCGGTGGCTCTGAGCATGGCCGTCTCGACCGGTCCGCCGTGGCCCATCTCCGTCGCGCCGATGGCGTCGAACCACGTGAACGGGACGGCGTAGGCCTCCTCGTGGCGTGTCACGTCCGCACAGACCTCCCGTAGTGCGCCGACGTTGCCTCCGTGGCCGTTGACGACCACGATCTTCCGCCAGCCGTGCGATGCGAGGCTCGTGAGGACGTCGCGGACGTATTCCCGGAAGCTGTCGGGCGAGACCCAGAGCGCTGTCTCTTATACACATCTC
>NZ_AOMF01000147.1 GCF_000336715.1 Halococcus thailandensis JCM 13552 | reverse complement strand
ATCAGAGATGTGTATAAGAGACAGGTACTGCCGACGGGGAGAAGGGCGATATCCGTCTCGAGCCCGTCGGCGTCGGTCCACGTCGCCTCGGTGAGCTGCATATCCTGACGAACGGAGCCAGCGGCTTAAGCAGGCAGAACTGATTTGACGGTGCTCCGTGCAGATATGATGCATGACTGACGAAGACGACACGCGACAGCATGGCGTCGAGTTCGGTGAGTTCGGCGACCGCATGGAATCGTTCGACTACCCGCTCGATCACGAGACGCTCGTCGACGAACACGGCGACGCCGAGATCGGACTGCCCGACGGCGAGACGCGTCTCGACGAACTGCTCGCGCCGCTGCAGGACGACGAGCAGACCTACCAGGATCCCGCCGAACTCGAAACGATGATCCTGAACCTGGTCGGCGACGACGCGATCGGTCGCGAGAACTACTCCGATCGCGGCCCCTCGACCGCGACCGACGGCGACGACGAGGAATCGCTTTAGTCGCCCGTTCCGGCTTCCGTCTGGGCCTGTCTCTGGGTCGCGCGCTCGACGAACTCCTCGGGAAGTTCGTCGATCTCGCCGGCCTGGACGGCCCAGAGGTTCGCGTACAGCTCGCCCAGTTCGAGCAGTTCCTCGTGGGTGCCGTGTTCTTTCACCTGGCCATCCTCCAGGACGACGATCCCGTCGGCGTCCTTGATCGTCGAGAGTCGGTGGGCGATCGAGAAGGTGGTGCGATCCTCGGTCAGCCGATCGAGGCTGCGCTGGATGAGCATCTCCGTCTCGGTGTCGACGTCGGAGGTCGCCTCGTCGAGCACGAGGATCGCGGGGTCCTTGAGGATCGCTCGTGCGATGGTGATGCGCTGGCGCTGGCCGCCCGAGAGCTTGACGCCGCGCTCGCCGGCCATCGTCTCGTAGCCCTCTGGGAGGTTCTCGATGAACTCGTGGGCCTCGGCCGCCTTCGCGGCGTCGACGATCTCCTCGTCGGAGGCGTCGAAACTCCCGTAGGCGATGTTCTCCTTCACCGTGCCGTAGAACAGATAGGAGTCCTGACTCACGTAGCCGATCGACCGGCGCAGGCTCGACAGCGTCACGTCGCCGATGTTCTGGCCATCGATCCGGATCTCACCGTCGTCGACGTCGTACATCCGGAGGAGGAGTTTCAGCACCGTGGACTTCCCCGCTCCCGTGGGGCCGACGAGCGCGATCGTCTCGCCGCCAGCCACGTCGAAGGAGACGTCCTTGACCGTGCGCTCGTCCTCGTCGTAGCCGAAGTTCACGTCGTCGTACTCGACGCGTCCCTCCGAAACGGTGAGCTCCTCGGCGTCGGGATCCTGTGCGAGCCGGCTCGGTTCGTCCATCAATCCGAAGATGCGTTCGGCGGAGGCACGGGCGCGCTGATACATGTTGATGATCTGGCCGAACTGTGCCATCGGCCAGATGAACCGCTGCGTGTAGAGGATGAACGTGGTGAACAGTCCGACCGAGAGGTTGCTCGTGAACGGCCCCGGTGGCCCCTGGAACACCCAGATACCGCCGACGATAAACGTCGCGACGAAGCCGATCCCCGAGATGACCCGCAGCGTGGGGAAGAACTTGATACGAACCTTGATCGCTCCCCACTGGGCATCGTAGTACGACTGCGAGACGTCATCGACGCGGTCGGATTCGTAGCCCTCGGTGTTGGTGGATTTGATCACCTGGATCCCGCCGAGGTTGTTTTCGAGGCGGGAGTTCATCTCGCCGACCGACGAGCGGACGGCGGCGTACTTGGGCTGGATCTTCTTCACGAAGTAGTAGGTGAACCCCCCGATCAGCGGGATCGGCGAGAGCGCGATGAGCGCGAGCTGCCAGTTCGTGAGGAACATGACGGTCGCGATCCCGAGCACCATCGCCGCGAGCCGGAACACCGAGTTCATCCCGCCATTCAAGAACTGTTCCAGCCGATTCACGTCGTTCGAGAGCACGGACATCATCTCGCCGGTCTGTTTGTCGGCGAAGAAATCCATGTTCAGCCGCTGCATCTTGTCGTAGGTGTCCGTCCGGATCTGATGCTGGATGTTCTGCGAGAAGGAGTTCCAGCCCCAGTTGCGCCCGTAATGGAAGATCGCGCCGCCGAAGAAGGCGAAGGCGATGATGCCGGCGATGAGCCAGAACTGCTGGGTGCGGGCGGTCGGCAGCCACGCCTGTGGCACCGGCCCCAGCCCGAACGGCTGGTTCTGATTGAGCACGGCGTCGATGGCGATCCCGAGCAGCAGCGGCGGCAGCAGATCGAGCATCCGCGCGACCACACTTGTCAACGTTCCTACTAGAAAGGAGAAAGCGTTCTTGCGACCGTACTCGGCGAACAGCCGTCGCATGGCGTTGTCGGTCCCTTCCCGTTGATCCTCGAAGGGATCCTCATCGTCGGAAGAAAGACTCATTGAACGGATAAAGCGGATACGCACCTAAAAGGCTTCTCGGGCCTGTGAAACACTTCCATACCCCCGAACTCGGGTATCGCCGCCGATTCACGAACGATCGATCGTCACGCGATGGCCGACGCCGATTTCGTGACTCTCCATCCAGCCGCGAGGCACTTCGAGGACGTATTTCCCCGTGCCGGTGCGCTGGATGTCGTTGCCGTCCTGGTTCGGTCCGGGTGCGGGCGCGCTCTCGATGGCGTTGATGCGACCGTCCGCCCCGACGAACACGATGCCGAGCGGGAAGTCCATCCCGCGCATCACGTAGGTGTGGTCGCCCGATTCGTCGTAGGGAAAGAGCATGCCCGAACNAGATGTGTATAAGAGACAGGACGTCGACCGTCCCCAACTCCTGCGAGCAGTTGTTCGTGATCGTGATCTCGGCGTGATCGTACTCGCCGGTGTCGAACAGCGTCGCTGGCGGCGGCACGACGCCGGTGGCGACGGCCGTCGTCAGGGCCAGCGCGACGACGGCCAGCGCGAACAGGACGTTGAGAACGCGCCCACGGTTCACGGATGGGGATTGACGAGCGGAGGCCTAAACGTTCCGACGGAGAGAAAGGGTTATTCGACGTGCGGCAGTTTTCCCCGATGAGGGCTCGTGGTCTAGTTGGTTATGACGCGGCCTTTACAAGGCCGAGATCGGTGGTTCGACTCCGCCCGAGCCCACTCAATTCCTGCGAGCGATAGCGAGCAGTGAATTCTGTATCGAGGGTCGATTCGAAGGAGAGAACGAACGAGCGAAGCGAGTGCCGTTCACGTGGTTCGACTCCGCCCGAGCCCATTCGGATTCGGTGATTTCGTCGATCAACTGAGAAGGATGACGATCACGAACCCCGCGGTGAACATCGCCATCACGAGTCCGAGGAGCACCGCCATCGTCTGTCCAGTCGTCATGGCGTCGGTTGTCGCTGGAGCGCAAAAACCGGTCGGGCGACGTTCGCCGAGCGAAAGTGGCTTTGCCCGCCGTGGCGAACTCACGGTGATGATATCCGGCTCGACGTGTCCCGAATGCGGCGGTCACGTGCAGACCCAGGACGGACTCGGCTACGTCTGCACCGACTGCGGGACCGAGTTCGACGTGGCGGATCTGTTCGTCCACTGAGCCGCCTTTCGAAATGCTTTTTCCCCCGGTCGCCATCGATCGGAGTGAGCCGCCTTAGCTCAGACTGGGAGAGCACTCGACTGAAGATCGAGCTGTCCCCGGTTCAAATCCGGGAGGCGGCATACTTCGAGCCCGTGAGCGACGCGAACGATCAGGACCGTCTTCCTTCGATTCAAATCCGGGCGATTCTTTGATCCGATCGCTGCTCAGGTGAACTGGCCAGCACGGCTAAGCGGGGATATATTCATACGCCTCCCACTTCTTGTCTCTGTATGGGAACGAGTGAGGTGGCGACCGATGAACGCGGGCGCATCACCATCCCGAAGGAGCTCCGCGAACGGTTCGGCGAGCGCTATCGACTGGTCGAACTCCGTGACGGGATCAAACTCCTGCCGCGGCCGGACGACCCCGTGGCCGCGCTCCGCGGGGCGGCGAGCGAGGCACTCAAACAGGCGTCGATGGACGAACTGCGTGCGGAGGGTCTCGACGAGGCACAGGAGCAGGCGGGTGAGAATGTACGCTGACGTCGATTTCTGGGTCGCCCTGCTGAAGGACGACGACTGGCTGGCCGAACGCGCCGAACAGTACCTCGAAACGCACGACGGTGACCTCGAAGTCTCGCTCGTGACCTTCGTGGAACTGTTTCTCATCGAGGAGCGCTACGGTTTCGACCGCGAACAGGCCACCCTTGCGATTCTCGAATTGGCCGAGACGACCGTCGACACGGACATCGTCTTTCAGGCCTCGGAGTACATCGACGATGGCCTAAACACGTTCGATGCGTTTCACGCGGCGCTTGCGGGCGACGCGATTCTGTCGAGCGATCAAGCGTTCGACGGTATCGCCATCGAGCGAGTCGCACTCGAAGAATAACAGGGTGCAACTTGGCCGTCTACCAGTAACGACCCCAGCCTTCAGGTACAAGATGGTTGTTATATACAGCAGTATTCAGATATATCTAAATAGCAGCAAACAGATCGGCTGGCGGTCCGCCGGCCAGCCGATCACGGTCGTGCTCGGCGTCGAAATCGTGATCGGGACCGACGGCGACGATCCCTTTCGGGTTGACGTCGGTGTGGGTCTCGTAGTAGTGTTCCGTGATGTGGTCCATCCACACCGTGTCGGCCACACCGGGGAGCTGGTAGAGTTCCTTCAGGTAGTTCCAGAGGTTGGGATACTCGGCGATCTTCCGGACGTTACATTTGAAATGGGTATGATAGACGTCGTCGAACCTGACGAGCGTCGTGAACATGGCCACGTCGGCTTCGGTGAGGACGTCGCCACAGAGATAGCGCTGGTCGGCGAGCACTCCTTCCCAGTGGTCGAGCGCGTCGAAGAGATCACCGACGGCGTTCTCGTAGGCTTCCTGCGTGTCGGCGAAGCCGGCCCGATAGACGCCGTTGTTGATGGGATCGTAGATGGCGTCGATGGTCTCGTCGATCGCCTCCCGATGGCCTTCGGGATAGAGCGTCACGTCGTTGCCGAACTCCGCGAAGGCCGTGTCGAGCATCCGCATGATCTCTTCGGATTCGTTGTTGACGATAGTCTCCTTTTCTTTGTCCCAGAGCACGGGCACGGTCACCCGTCCCGTGAAATCGGGATCGGCCGCGACGTAGGTCTCCCGGAGATAGTCGAACCCGTTCTGCGAGTCGGTCGTCGCGCCCTCACGCGTGGGCGTGAACTGCCAGCCGTCCTCGGCGCGGTAGGGATCGACGACGTCGACCGAAACGACGTCCTCGAGGCCACGGAGCGCGCGCGTCACGAGCGTCCGGTGTGCCCACGGACAGGCATAGGAGACGTAGAGGTGGTAGCGCCCCGCCTCGGCCGGGAACTCCGCGTCGGGATCGGCTTCCACCCAGTTCCTGAAACTGGTCTCCTCTCTGTCGAATTCGCCGTCGTCGTTCGTCGTTTCGTAGACGTCGGTCCGCCACTCCCCATCGACGAGTTGGTTCACGTAGCGGGTAGTGCCTCGACGAATAAAGCCCCGTCGCGGGTGTTTCGCGCCGGTTACGGTGGCTTCGAAGGGTTTATTCGCACCCTCGGCCTCCGATTCCCATGGCCGACAAACCCGCCTCGATGTATCGGGAGATATCCAAACCCGCATACACCCGCAAGGAGTACATCACCGGCATTCCCGGGTCGAAGATCGCCCAGCACAAGATGGGCGACGTCCGTGCCGACCCCGAGGAGTTCCCGGTCCAGATCAGTCTATCGGTCGAGGAGGAGATCCAGCTCCGTCACGGCGCGCTCGAATCCTCGCGCCTGTCGGCGAACCGCTATCTCCTGAAGAACCTCGGCGAGGGCAACTACAAGATGATCCTCCGGAAGTTCCCCCATCACGTGCTTCGGGAGAACAAGCAGGCGACCGGCGCGGGCGCGGACCGCGTTTCGGACGGGATGCGCCAGGCGTTCGGCAAACCCGTGGGCACCGCTGCTCGCGTCGATGCCAACGAGCGCATCTTCACCATCTGGTGTGACGTCGACCAGGCCGACGTGGCCAAAGAGGCGCTCCGGCGTGCGTACAACAAGCTCGGCTCGCCCTGTGACGTCACCGTCGAGCGCGGTGCCGAACTGCTCGTCAGCTAGGGTTTCTGCGACCGTTTTTCGACGACCCATGCTCACTCTCGCCGTCGCCACACGGAAGGAGACCTTCGAGCGGATGGCCGACCCGCTCGCCGAGCGCGGCATCGAGGTCCGCCACGTCGCAACCGAGGAGCGAACCGTCCAACTTACTGAGCAAGACGACGAGTGGGCGGGCTTCGACGTCGGCTTCGTCCATCCGTCGCGCCTCATGGAGGGTGGCGTCGCCGACGCGCTGCTCGACGTACCGTGGGTCAACGACCGCGACGCGATCTTGACCTCGCGAAACAAGGCCGGAGTGATCGCCCGCCTCGCGCGCGTGGGACTCCCCGTCCCGCGGACGACGCTGATCTCGAACCCCGTCGACGAGGCCGCGCTCGTGGAGCTGTTCTCCCGATTCGATCCGCCGATCGTCGTGAAACCGAACTCGACGACGCGGGGGACGGGCGTGGTGAAGATCACCGATCGCGATTCGTTTCTCGGCGTGGCGGACTATCTCGGGCTCATTCACCGGAATCCGGCGACCGGCGATCGTTCGTTTCTGGTCCAGGAGTATATCGAGGACGCGACCGATTACCGCGCGATGTGTATCGACGGACGCTACGCGGGCGCGGTCGAGCGCCGACTGCCCGACGCGGCCCGCGCCGCGGGCGACTGGAAGCACAACGTCCACCGGGGGGCCGAGGCCACGGGCGTGGATCTTCCCGATGATCTTCGGGATCTCGCCGAGCGCACTGCACGACTGCTCGACATCCCGTGGCTCGGCGTCGATCTACTCGTCACCGACGATCGTGTAGTGGTTTCCGAGACCAATGCGCGCCCGACGATCGACGACGAGACGAAGTACGAACCCGGGTTCTACGACGACCTCGCGGCCCTGATCGAAGCACAGGTGTGACTGCGGTGCGGCCGGCTGTGGCGGCCGCGGTGCGGTGGCGGTAGCGGTGTTGTCCTGGCGGATGAAGGGCGAGCGACTGAAAGGAGCGAGGGCTTCGGCGGTGCTGTGCGGGGGCGGTTGCGGAGAGTGGTCCTGTCCGCGCGAGTGTAACGAGCGCGGTTCACCGCGAGCGAACGTAGTGAGCGAGCGGGAGGTTTTTAGCGTAGATTTTTGCAAGGAGTGGTGGCCGACCGCAGGGAGGCCACCCGACGCAGTAAAAAGGTACGTGCTAGAGGTCGATATCGGCGGAGGTGTCGGCGCGCTCGAAGACGACTTCGAGGACGCCGTTGTTGTAGGAGGCGTTCGCGGACTGCTCGTCGACGCGGACCGGCAGCGAGACGCGTTCGTCGAACTCGCGGCGGTTGCTCGCGGCGTCGATGGTGACGTGGCGACCGTCGCAGGTGAGATCGATGGCGTCCTTGGCGACACCCGGCATGTCGGCGATCACGCGCACGAGTTCGCCGTCTTCCTGGATATCGATGTGGGCGTCGGTGCCCATCCCCTCGGTCCGGATGTCGACGTTGCCGTTCATCATGCCGTTCATCATCCGCTCGATTTCGTCGAAGATGTCGTCGAAGGGATCGCTGTCGTCACGGTCGCCCGGTTGCATGACCACTGGTTGGTGCGGACGGAACAAAAGGGTTCGCGTCAGGGGAACGATTGCGACCGATCGTCGTCGGGATGATCGACCAACACCTGCGTTTCGGCCAGTGCGTGATTCGTGTTCGCGCGGCCTCAGAGACCCATGTCGAGGGCGTCGTTCGTCGTCTCGATGCTTTCGTCGGCGTCGGCCGTCTCGCTCACCGCGCGGATGGCGTCGACGTTCTCGGGGACGACGTCGGATTCCTGGTGGATCGCCTGGAACAGGTAGAGATCGTCGCCCTCGACCGAGATCGACTCGCCCCAGATGCAGTTCTCCCAGAGATCGCCGCGCGGGCGGCCGGCGTCGAGCGCGAACTCCTTCAGTTTGCCTGCACCGTCGATATCGAGGTGTTCGGGGATGACGAACGTCCGTGACTGCGAGTCGAGCAGCTCCCGGACCTCGTCGGCGGTTGCTTCCCCGTTCAGGGAG
This sequence comes from Halococcus thailandensis JCM 13552, assembly GCF_000336715.1. GTDB lineage: Archaea > Halobacteriota > Halobacteria > Halobacteriales > Halococcaceae > Halococcus > Halococcus thailandensis. The sequence continues at coordinate 88 of NZ_AOMF01000147.1, read as the reverse complement.
ACGTTTATCGAGTGGGTGTGCATCAGGGTCGCGGGCACCTTGAGCCCCAAGGCTGTCTCTTATACACATCTCTGATGGCGCGAGGGAG
>NZ_AOMF01000146.1 GCF_000336715.1 Halococcus thailandensis JCM 13552 | reverse complement strand
CGCCATCAGAGATGTGTATAAGAGACAGCGTTGAAGCTCGTGTCGACGAGGTCGGCGTCCTCGCCGCCCTGGTAGAGCGCAGGCGTGTCGTACTCGTCGTAGAGCGATTTGTTCTCCGCACCGATGCCCGACGGGGTGGCGTCGACCATCACGTCCGCTTCGTCGACGAGTTCTTCGACCAGCCCCGCGAGCTCGATGCCGGCCGCGTCGAACTTTTCGGCGCGCTCCTCGATGGCGGCGTAGAGCGGATAGCCGTTTTTCACGGCGCGCTCGGCCTCGTAGTTCGGACGGGTCTTCGCCACTCCCACGAGTTCCATGTCCGGCTGGGCGACCACCGCGTCCGCGACGCGTTTGCCGATCGTTCCGTAGCCGTTGACGCCGACGCTGAGCATAGTAGTCCTGTTCGACCGACCGGGATAATCGTTTCTACTGTCGCTCGACGGGTGGACGGCTGCGATGGGACGGCTCCGACAGCCGAAAGCCTCAGGCACGGCTGCCCCCTCCGTGGTGCTATGAGTCGGACGAACGCCGACGCGACGCTCGACAGCGCCGCCGAGACGGCCGTCGACCAGTGTCTCGCGCTCGGAGCCGAGGAATCCTGTGCCGTCGTCACCGACGACGAACGCCTCTCGATCGGGCAGGCGCTGTACGATGCCGCGTGTGCGGTGAGCGACGACGTGGTGTTGCTGCGCTACCCGCCGGGCGACCAGCACGGCACCGAACCACCGGCACCCGTCGCCGCGGCGATGCGCGGGGCGGACGTCGTGTTCTGCCCGACGACGAAGAGCCTGAGTCACACACGCGCCCGATCGGGGGCAAACGAAGCCGGCGCGCGCGTCGCTACCCTCCCCGGCATCACCGAGGAGGTGTTCCGCACGGGTCTCGACGCCGACTACCGCTCAATCGAGGGCAGCTGTGAGTCGATCCTGGATGCGATCGCCGACGCGAGCGAAATCCGCGTCACCTCGCCCGCGGGCACGGACATCACGTTCGAGCCGGGCGACCGCGAGTGGCTCGCTGACACGGGCATCGTCCACGAGGCGGGTGCGATGTCGAACCTCCCGGCAGGCGAGGTGTTCGTCAGTCCCGAGACAGCCTCGGGAACCTACGTCGTCGACGGCACGATGATGCCCCACGGGCTGCTCGACGAGGAGCTAGAGTTCACCGTCGAGGACGGGTTCGTGACCGAGATCTCGGATCGGGACGTCCGCGAGCAGGTCGAGCGCGGGGCTGAGGAGGTCGGCGACGACGCCTACAACCTCGCCGAGCTCGGCATCGGGACGAACGTCGCCGTCACCGAACTGGTCGGGTCGGTACTGCTCGACGAGAAGGCCGCCGGAACAGTTCATATCGCTATCGGCGACGACCACGGCATCGGCGGCGACACGCAGGCACCGCTCCATCTCGACGGGATCCTCCGCGAGCCGACGGTGTACGCTGATGGAGAAGAGATCGAGCTGCCGACGCCGAACGGGGCGTAGCGAACGCCACGGGCTTTTATCCGTGCGACCGATAGGTCGTCCATGAGCGAAGCCACCGAGCGCGTCGGCACCACCTGTCCGGCGTGTTCTCCCGACACACCCGTGGTTCACGAGCTGCTGAAATCCGGCGGGCAGGCGACCGTCCGCTGTGGCGAGTGCAGTCACGTCCACAAGACGCGCCTCGACGAACCCGCCACCGAACAGCGCGACGTCATCGTCTCTCAGGACGGCGAATCGTTCTCGACGACGACCGAGATCCCCAGCGAGGAGCAGCTCGCCGTCGGCGAGGAGTTCGTCCTCGACACGCCGGAGGCACTCCTGACCGTGCGAATCACGAGCCTCGAAGTCGAGGGCGGACGCACCGACGAGGCCGACGTCCCCGACATCCGGACCGTCTGGACGCGCGTCGTCGGCAACGTCGCCGTCGACGTGACGCTCAACCCCGCTGGTGGCGGCGACGAAACGCGCGGCATCGAACTCCGCGTGCCCGGCGACTACGAGTTCACCGTCGGCGAGCGGGAGGACCTCGCCGACGAGCGCTTCACGGTGAAGGGGATCCACCTGCGCGCGGATGCCGAGGGCTACGGATTCGACCATCTCGATCACGAGGGCGACATGGCCTTCGCCAAGGACGTCAACCGGGTGTACGCCGACGACGAGTCGAGTTCGGCCTGGTCCGTCTGGTGATGGATCACGAGCGCGCCCGCGAGCAGCTCGTCTCCCGACTCGACGAGCAGGGTCGCATCGAGCGCGACGCGACCCGTGAGGCGCTGCTCGCCGTCCCTCGTCACGAGTTCGTCCCCGAGAATCGACGGACGGACGCCTACGACGACCGGCCGCTGCCGATCGGTGCGGATCAGACGATCAGCGCGCCGCACATGGTGGCGATCATGACCGATCTGCTCGCGCCGGAAGCGGGCGATTCGATCCTAGAAATCGGTACCGGCTGTGGCTATCACGCCGCCGTCACGGCCGCGATCACGGACGGCGTGAAGAGCGTCGAGTACCACGCGTCGCTCGCCGAGAGCGCTCGCGAGCGCCTCACGGAGCTCGGCTATGCCGTCGACGTCCGCGTCGGCGATGGCCACGATGGCTGGGCCGAGCACGCGCCCTACGACGGCGCGTATCTCACGTGCGCAGCCCCCGAGATCCCCGCAACTGTCGCCGAACAGGTCCGTCCCGGTGGAGCGATCGTCGCGCCGATCGGCACGAGACGACAGACGCTCGTGCGCGCGCGGCGGCGGGCCGACGGCAGCCTCGATAGGACCGAGCACGGCGGCGTGCGGTTCGTCCCGATGCAGGGGTAGCGCGCAGCCGAAGGCACGCGATTCAAGGCTCTACGCGGCGTTCGTTTCGCATGGAGCCTGCGGCGGTGCGCGAGGACATGGTCGACGGCCTCGAACACGAGAGCAAGGGGGTCGTCGAGAGCGAGGCGCTCAGCGTGGCGATGCGGACCGTCCCACGCCACGAGTTCCTCCCCGAGGAGCGTGCGGCCTACGCCGATCGGACGACCGAACACGCGAACACGCGCGTGCTCGCGCCGAGCACGGTCGCACGACTGTTCGAGGCGCTTTCGCTCAGCCCTGGCGACGACGTGCTCGTCGTCGGTGCGGGCGTCGGCTACACGGCCGCGGTGGCCGCCGAGATCGTCGGTCAGGAGAACGTCCACGCGGTCGATATCGCCCGTCGGCTCGTCGTCGACGCGCGCCGAAACCTCTCGCACGCGGGCTATGGCGGCGTGCTCGTCGACAGGCGCGACGGGACACACGGCTTTCCCGACTACGCACCCTTCGATCGCATCCTTCTCGAAGCCGCCGTCGTCCGACCACCGAGCGCGCTCGTCGACCAGCTTGCCCCTGATGGACGGCTCGTCGCGCCGGTGGGGAACCACGACCAGTCGCTCGTCGCCGTCGACGAACGGGGGGCGCGCGAGCGGTTCGGCCCGGTACGGTTCGCGCCGCTGCTCGTCGAGGGTGAACAGTCGGACGCGGTCGAGCGCAACAGGACTGTTCGCGAGGACCGCGAGCGTGCACGGGCGAGTGCCGAGCGACGCAACGGCTGGGAGCACGACTGGATCGACTGGGACCGTCAGTAGCCCGTTTCCCGACGAGACGGCCCGTGGCGGCCGCTACCGTGCCATGGCACGGTCTACCACTCGCGCACGGATCGCCGTCTCGATGCCCTCAGACAAATTATTACAGGAAAACCGAAAGCGCATCTATATCGGTTCGTCACGAAATGCCGTCTATGCTAGCTGAAAAATACGTAAACGTAACTAACTGGCCAGAAGCGGTATTTTACAAATGCCTAATGAGCAGACGATGCCACGCGACGGAGCACGCAACGATAGCGATAGCACAGACGACGGTTTCAAACCGAGCCGACGGTCGTATCTCAAGGCTGCCGGTGCGGCTGCCGTGTCGGTTCCGCTGCTCGCTGGGGAGGGGGCGGCGGCGACCGAGCGCCACGGGATCAGCTTCGATAACGTCGTAAACATGGCTGATGCCGGTGCCGACCCGAACGGCAACGAGCCGTCCGACGGCGCACTTCAGTCGGCCGCGAGCAGCAACACCCTGCTCAAGTTCCCCTCGGGAACGTACAAGTTCACCCAGAAGAACGTCATCAGCGGTGGTAGCGTCGGTATCGTCGGCGAAGGCGACGTCACCTTCACCGTCCCCGACGGCTTCAACGACACGCTGCTGGCGATCAACGGCGGGTCGGGCGCACTGGTCGAAAATATCACCATCGACCAGAGCGGCGCGTGCCCGAACCTCCAGGTCGCTCCCGACGACAACCTCCAGGTCCACGACGTCACCATCGAAGGCCAGAGTCTCCAGTCGAGCGATAGCGCCGAGGACGCGTTCACGCCGATGATTCGCTCCTCGGGCGGTTCGGGGACGGTCAAGAACCTCGTCGCGCACAACGAGGGCCGGATGGGTGCCTACGCCCGTTCCGGTATCTGGATCGGCAGCTCGAACAAGGGGACCATCACCCTGCGCAACTGCAACGTCGAGGGCTTCTCGAACAACGGCGTCTACGCCAGCCGTACCCCCGGTGTGGTGAAGGTCGAGGGCGGCACCTACAAGAACAACGACCTCTCGCAGGTCCGGATCGGCAGCTCGGGCAGCTACGTCGATGGCGCGACGATCGAAGCCGACGTCTCCGATAGCCGATCGCCGAACCCCAAGGACATGCTCAACGGCTCGGGCATCCGCCTCGAAAGCGATCGTGGCGGCTCCGGTGCCGTCGTCCGCAACTGTGACGTCCGCATCGGTCCCGAGGTCAACGCCGACGGCGGGATCCAGATCTTCGGCAACTACGGCGAGTTCACCATCGAGAACACGAACGTCGAGTACAACCCGCAGGGCTACTCGATCCGCGCGAAGCCCGGCGGCTCCGGTAGCGGCACGTTCAAGAACGTGAGCGTCACCGGCGACGCCTCCGACTGGGTCGGCGTCCTCATCGAGGACCGTTCCGGCACGACCGTCAAGGACTGCTGTATCCAGCAGACCGGCGGCGGTCGGACCGGTCTCGCACTGCACAACTGTGGTGGCAGTACGGTCAAAAATTCCACCATCAACGCGGGCGCACAGGCGGTCCGCGTCCGCAACGGTGACGTGAACGTCAGCGGGATCGACAAGAGCGGCAGCTGTCCCGCCCCGAACCTCGACTCGTCGAGCTACAGCGGCTCGTCGTCGGGTTCGAGCGACTCCGATTCGGACGACTCCGGTTCGGATGACTCCGGCAACTCGTCCGGTGACGACTCGTCGAGCGACTCCTCGTCGGGCTCGAACGACTCCGACTCCAAGGACTCCTCCGGCGACGATTCCTCGTCCGATTCGGACGACTCGTCGAACAACGACGACGGTGCGGGCTCCGACGACGAGCTGAGCGGCGACGTCAACGAGTCCGACGTCCCCGAACCGTCCGACAGCGCGAACTTCGTCGTCACGGACACCGACAGCTCGGGCGGACGCATTCCCTACGACGTCGAGACGAGCGGCAAGATCAACAAGTCCGGGACCGGCGGGGCGACCAAGGACCCCAACGACGACGTCTCCGGCAAGAGCGCCTCGGGCGGCGTCAACGAGTGGCGCGACGCCTACGAGTACGAGGGCGAGATCGTCTCGCTCGAAGTCGACGACCGCGCGACGATCAAGCTCGACGGTGACGAAGGTACGATCACGGTGATGGGCGAGGACGAGAGCGGTACCGACTACTCGCTCGAAGTCACCGGCGAGCTCGAACACGCCGACGACTCGACCGACCCGATCTCCGACGACAACAGCTCGGTCTCGGGCGGCGTCGGCAGCTTCCGCGACGAGTACAACTACACTGGTGAACTCGTCCAGGCGTCGATCGAGGACTCGGTCTCGATCACCACCGACCCCGAAACGCTCGACGAGTAACGACCCCCGACGGGTCGTCCCGTTTTTGCGCGCGGCACCGACACGCAGCCACTCGAGCGGCAGTCGTGAACCGTTCCCTCCACTGATCGCCACGGATCCCTGAAAACACCCCGCTGACGCTCACGGACACACGACGCTGCTCGTTCGCGATACGGTTCCTGGCTGGATGGGAGTTACATCTTGTAACCGAGGTCTTCGAGCCGGTCGGCCACCACGTCGTTGTCCATGTCCATGTCCGCTGGCTCCGTCTCGTCGCCGCGTTCGGGCTCGTGCTCGGGTTCCTCCGTGACGATCTCACGGCGTTGGCCGTTGGTGTGGACGTGCCACGGCACCGTGACCAGCTCGTCGGTGTAGATGCCCGGCGGATGACCGTACTCCCGGAACGGGATCGGGAACGAGCGCTCACCGATCATCTGGCCGTGGTCGGCGGTGACGACCGTCTTGCCGCCGAGCGTTTCGAGGAGGTCCTCGACGTGCGGGAGTATCGCGTCGAGGTTCTCGACGAACGCACGCCGGAGCACCGAATCGGGGAGATCGAGCCTGCCGCTGTTGATGGCGTCCCACGCCCGCAGATCGTTGAGTTCGGGATGCTCGCGACCGGTCTGGCCGATCGCGGGGAAATGCGGCTGGAGGAAGTGGACGAACAGCCGCTTGTTGGGATACTCTTCGGCGGCGCGTTTGGCGTGTTCGGCGGCCGTCTCGGGACGGACCGTGTTGAACTCCTCGTCCCAGCCACCGTCGCGCCAGACGTTGATCTCGCGGTGGAAGCTCGCCTCGACGTCGCCCCGGTTGCGGTTCCAGTAGAGCATCGGCGTCGCGGTGACGTACACCGTGTCGTGCATCTCGCGCCCGTCGAAGTTGGCCGTGAAGAACTCGCTGGTCATCGACGAGCGCGAGCGCCGCTTCTCCAGCCGACCGGGCAGATCGGCACGGGCGGCGAAGGCGTCGTATCGGCAGGCATCGAGGAGCAGGAGGTTGTCCCAGTCGGCGGCCATGACGTCGACGCCGTCGGTGTTGTACTCCCGACTGTTGAGACGGGTGTAGTAGAGCCGGTTCAGTTCACGGACGAAGAGTTTCGGTTCGTCGAACGCGCGCCGCAGCTGCCGCAGTTCGTACATTGGATGTGTAGTTCATGCCGGACCACATAAACGATCGGCATTCGACGTTCCTGGCGTCGTTCCGGCTGCGCCGCTCCCCTCGCTCACGAGTTGGCGTCGGCAGAAAGCGCCCGAGGCGGGATTTGAACCCGCGTCATCACCGTGACAGGGTGATATGATGGGCCACTACACCACCCGGGCAACAACCATCCGTACTCCGGAGACGGACTTAAGGGTTTTCAAACGACCTCGTCTGCAGTGGCCCAAAACGCTATATTCCACGGCCGCGTCGTGCCGGGCAAGCGCGGTCTCCACGAGCGCTGCGCCGTCGACGAACCGTCCGGGTCGTCGGTAGCAATGCTTAAGTTCGCCGGTGATATATGGACTGTAGTCTCTCGTGATAGCAACTTCTCCCCCGGATAGGTACACATGGTAGAGGTCAGCCAACACACACTCGTTCCCGAGCATCGCCTCGTCGACGACGACGAGATCGACGCGCTGCTCGCGGAGTACGACATCAGTCGCACCGACCTTCCGAAGATCAAACGGACGGATCCGGCGCTGCCCGACGAGGCGGCGACCGGCGACGTCGTCCGGATCGAACGGGACTCGCGAACGACCGACCGTGCGGTGGTCCATCGACTCGTCATCGAATAATGAACAGGGAACTCAGACGCTCGATTTCGAGGGAGTATTTCTCCCGTGAACGGCTCGCAGAACACCATTTCCGCTCCTTTAACGCCTTCCTCAACGGCGGTATGCAGCAGGTCGTCGACGAGAAGGAGACGATCGACACCGACATCGGCGACAAGGAGGGTGAGGAGCCGGTCTTCGTCGAACTCGGTGACGTCCGTGTCGTGACGCCGCGCGTCCGCGAGGCCGACGGGAGCGAGGAACGGCTCAACCCCCAGGAAGCGCGCCTCCGGAACATCACTTACGCCGCGCCCGTCTTCATGGAGATGGCGGTCGTCGTCGGCGGTGAGGAAGAGGAAGAGCGCGTCGTCGACACGACGGAGACCCAGATCGGGCGCATGCCGATCATGGTCGGCTCGGACAAGTGCAACATCGCCGATTCGAGCGACGAGGAGCTGATCGATCTCGGAGAGGATCCCGCCGACCCCGGTGGCTACTTCATCGTCAACGGCTCCGAGCGCGTGCTGATGACCAGCGAGGACCTCGCCCCGAACAAGATCCTCGCGGAGTACGACACGAAGTACGACGACGAGATCCAGGTCGCCAAGACGTTCAGCCAGCGCCGTGGCTACCGCGCACTCGTGCTCTGTGAGCGAAATCGTGAGGGGCTCCTCGAAGTCTCCTTCCCGAGCGTCTCGGGCTCGATCGACTTCGTGACGCTCGTTCGTGCGCTCGGCCTCGAATCCGACGAGGAGATCGTCCACCGGGTCAGCGACGATCCCGAGGTCGTGAAGTTCATGCTCGAGAACCTGGAGACCGCCGACGTCCAGACCGAGGAGGAGGCCATCGAGACCCTCGGCGAGCGCGTCGCCTCTGGCCAGGGGAAGAACTACCAGCTGAAGCGGGCGAACTACGTCATCGACCGCTACCTGCTGCCGCATCTCCACGAAGAGGGCGTTCCCGACGAGGAGACGCGAATCAACAAGGCGTTCTACCTCTGTCGGATGGCCGAGGCCTGTTTCGAGCTCGCGCTCGGCCGGCGCGAGGCCGACGACAAGGATCACTACGCCAACAAGCGCCTCAAGGTGTCGGGCGATCTGATGACCGACCTGTTCCGTACGGCGCTCAACAAGCTCGCGCGTGACGTGAAATACCAGCTCGAGCGCGCGAACATGCGCAACCGGCAGCTCTCGGTCAACACGGTCGTTCGGTCGGACGTGTTGACCGAGCGCCTGGAGCATCCGATCGCGACGGGCAACTGGGTCGGCGGGCGCTCTGGTGTGAGCCAGCTCGTCGACCGCACCGACTATATGGGCGTTCTCTCACACCTTCGGCGGCTGCGCAGCCCGCTCTCGCGGAGTCAGCCACACTTCGAGGCGCGCGATCTGCACGCCACGCAGTGGGGGCGCATCTGTCCCTCGGAGACGCCCGAAGGCCCGAACTGTGGGCTGGTGAAGAACTTCGCGCAGTCGATGGAGCTGTCGCAGGACGTCGACGACGAACGGGAACTCAAACGCGAACTGTCCTCGATGGGGGTCGACGGCATCCCCGGTATCGAGGGCGTCACATCGGCGGGAGACTGATATGAGTAGCCAAAGCCAGGCACGCGACGCGAAAGTCTACGTGAACGGAAGTCTGGTCGGTACGCACGCCGACCCCGAACAGCTCGCGACCCAGGTCCGGCAGGCGCGCCGGCGCGGCGACATCGGCCGGACGGTCAACGTCTCGGTCAAGGACACGACCAACGAGGTCATCATCAACGCCGACGCGGGACGGGCCCGCCGACCGCTGATCATCGTCGAGGACGGCGAGCCGCTGATCACCGAGTCGGAGGTCGAGTCGCTCACCGACGGCGACACCGAGTTCGAGGAGCTCGTCGAGCGAGGCTACATCGAGTTCATCGACGCCGAGGAGGAGGAGGACATCCTCGTCGGCGTCGACGAGGAGGATCTCACCGAGGATCACACCCATCTGGAGATCGACCCGCAGCTCATCTTCGGTATCGGTGCGGGGATGATCCCGTATCCCGAGCACAACGCCTCCCCCCGGATCACGATGGGGGCGGGAATGATCAAGCAGTCGCTCGGGCTGCCGTCGGCGAACTACCGCATTCGCCCGGACACGCGCCAGCATCTGCTGCATTACCCGCAGCTGTCGATGGTCAAGACACAGACCACCGAGCAGATCGGCTACGACGACCGGCCGGCGGCCCAGAACTTCGTGGTCGCCGTCATGAGCTACGAGGGGTTCAACATCGAGGACGCGCTCGTGCTCAACGAGGGGTCGGTCGATCGCGCGCTCGCGCGCTCGCATTTCTTCCGGACCTACGAGGGCGAGGAGCGCCGTTATCCGGGCGGTCAGGAGGACCACTTCGAGATCCCCGACGACGACGTGCGCGGTGCACACGGCGAGGAAGCCTACACTCATCTCGACGAGGACGGGTTGGTGAACCCCGAGACGAAGGTCGGCGAGAGCGCCGTCCTGCTCGGGAAGACGAGCCCGCCGCGGTTCCTCGAAGAGCCGGACGACATGGGCGGTCTCAGCCCGCAGAAACGCCGTGAGACGAGCGTGACGATGCGCAGCGGCGAGTCGGGCATCGTCGACACGGTGACGCTGATGCAGGGCGAGGACGGCTCGAAGCTCTCGAAGGTCTCCGTGCGCGATCAGCGGGTGCCGGAACTCGGCGACAAGTTTGCCTCCCGACACGGACAGAAGGGCGTCGTCGGTCACATCGCGCCCCAGGAGGACATGCCGTTCACCGAGGAGGGCGTCGTCCCGGATCTGATCGTCAACCCGCACGCGCTGCCCTCGCGGATGACGGTCGGTCACGTTCTGGAGATGCTCGGCGGCAAGGTCGGTTCGCTCGAGGGCCGCCGCGTCGACGGGACCGCCTTCACTGGCGAGGAAGAGGAGGAGCTCCGCGACTCGCTCGAGGAGCATGGCTTCGATTCGAGCGGCAAGGAGATCATGCACTCGGGCGTGACAGGCGAAAAGATCGACGCCGAGATCTTCGTCGGGACCATTTTCTATCAGAAGCTCTATCACATGGTCTCGAACAAGATCCACGCCCGTTCCCGCGGGCCGGTGCAGGTCCTCACCCGCCAGCCGACCGAGGGGCGTGCCCGCGAGGGTGGGCTCCGGGTCGGCGAGATGGAGCGCGACGTCCTGATCGGGCACGGTGCGGCGATGGCGCTCAAGGAGCGCCTGCTCGACGAGTCCGACAGGGAGTTCATCTACGTCTGCGGTGAATGTGGAATGAGTGCGGTCGAGAACGTCGAACAGCGCCGCGTCTACTGTCCGAACTGTGGCGAGGAGACCGACATCCACGAGATCGAGATGAGCTACGCGTTCAAGCTCCTGCTCGACGAGATGAAGGCTCTCGGCATCGCCCCGCGGCTCGAACTGCTGGACGCGGTCTGAGATCACGAAACCATGAGTACCAACGCAACACCGAAAGAGATCGGCGCGATCGACTTCGGGCTGATGAACCCGGAGGAGTATCGCGACATGAGCGCGACGAAGATCATCACTGCCGACACCTACGACGACGACGGCTACCCGATCGACATGGGGTTGATGGACCCGCGATTGGGCGTCATCGATCCCGGGCTGGAGTGCAAGACCTGCGGACAGCACTCGGGCTCCTGTAACGGCCACTTCGGCCACATCGAGCTCGCCGCACCCGTCATCCACGTCGGCTTTACGAAGCTCATCCGGCGGCTCCTCCGGGGGACCTGCCGTGAGTGTTCGCGCCTGCTGCTCGACGAGCACGAGCGCGACGAGTTCGCAGAACGCCTCCAGCGGGCGCGCGATCTCGACGACGACGTCAACGACGTGACGAAGGCGGCGATCCGGCAGGCACGGAAGGCCGACCGCTGTCCGTACTGCGGCGAGGAGCAGTACGACGTCCAGCACGAGAAGCCGACGACCTACTACGAGGTCCAGGACGTGCTCGCCGCCGAGTATCCCCAGCTCATCGCCGAGGCGATGCAGCCCGACGAGGAGGAAGACCGGCCGGCGACCTCGCCGCAGGAGCTCGCCGACGCGACGGATATCGAGCTCTCGCGGATCAACGATATCCTGGGCGGGGAGTTCCGCCCGCGCGAGGAGAGTCGGGAGGCGATCGAGCGCGCGCTCGACGTCGATCTCTCCGAGGAGGATCTGAACAAGCTGATGCCGTCGGACATCCGTGACTGGTTCGAGGCCATCCCCGACGAGGACGTCGAAGTGCTCGGGATCAACGCCGAGCGCTCGCGCCCCGAGTGGATGATCCTCACCGTGCTCCCGGTGCCGCCGGTGACGGCACGCCCCTCGATCACGCTGGACAACGGCCAGCGCTCCGAGGACGACCTCACGCACAAGCTGGTCGACATCATCCGCATCAACCAGCGGTTCATGGAGAACCGTGAGGCTGGTGCGCCCCAGCTCATCATCGAGGACCTCTGGGAGCTGCTCCAGTATCACGTGACGACGTTCATGGACAACGAGATCTCGGGCACGCCGCCGGCCCGTCACCGCTCCGGTCGGCCCCTGAAGACCCTCTCTCAGCGGCTCAAAGGGAAAGAGGGTCGGTTCCGCGGGAGCCTGTCGGGCAAGCGCGTGAACTTCTCGGCCAGAACCGTGATTTCGCCGGACCCCACGCTATCCCTGAACGAGGTCGGCGTTCCAGAACGGGTCGCGCGCGAGATGACCCAGACGATGAACGTCAACGAGCAGAACATCGAGGAGGCACGCCAGTACGTCCGGAACGGTTCCGAGGCACATCCGGGTGCGAACCGCGTCATCCGACCGGACGGGAAGGTCATGAAGATCCTCGATCAGGCGAAGGAGGAGCTCGCCGAGCGCATCGAGCCGGGCTGGCAGGTCCAGCGCCACCTCTCGGATGGGGACATCGTGATCTTCAACCGCCAGCCGTCGCTCCACCGGATGTCGATCATGGCCCACGAGGTGGTCGTAATGCCGTACAAGACGTTCCGGCTGAACACTACTGTCTGTCCGCCGTACAACGCCGACTTCGACGGCGACGAGATGAACATGCACGCCCTCCAGAACGAGGAGGCGCGTGCCGAGGCGCGCGTGCTGATGCGCGTCCAGGAGCAGATCCTCTCGCCGCGGTTCGGCGAGAACATCATCGGTGCGATCCAGGACCACGTTTCGGGCACCTATCTCCTCACCCACGACGACCCCGAGATGGGTGGGCTGCCGCGGTTCAACGAGACGCAGGCGCTCGACCTGTTGCGTGCGACGGGCGTCGACACGCTGCCCGACGACGATGGTACGGACGAGCAGGGACGGCCGTACTGGACCGGCCGGACGATCTTCTCCGAACTGCTGCCGAGCGCGCTCGATCTCGAGTTCACGAGTTCGACCGGCGACAGGGTAGCGATCGACGACGGTGCGCTCGTCGAGGGCACCATCGACGAGGACGCCGTCGGTGCGTTCGGCGGCGAGATCGTCGACACGATCGTCAAGCAGTACAGCGAGACGCGCGCCCGCGTGTTCATCAACGAGGTCGCCTCGCTGGCGATGCGCGCCATCATGCACTTCGGCTTCTCGATCGGTATCGACGACGAGTCGATCTCCGACGCCGCCGAGGCACAGATCGACGAGAGCATGGAGAACGCCTACGAGCGCGTTCAGGAACTCATCGACACCTACGAGAACGACGATCTCGAATCGCTGCCCGGGCGGACGGTCGACGAGACTCTGGAGATGAAGATCATGCAGACGCTCGGGAAGGCGCGTGACTCGGCTGGCGACATCGCCGACGAGCACTTCGACGACGACAACCCGGCGGTCATCATGGCCGAGTCGGGCGCGCGTGGCTCGATGCTCAATCTCACGCAGATGGCCGCCTGTGTCGGCCAGCAGGCGGTGCGGGGCGAGCGGATCAACCGCGGCTACGAGGATCGCACGCTGAGTCACTTCAAGCCGGGCGATCTCTCGGCCGAGGCTCACGGCTTCGTCGAGGACTCCTATCGCAGCGGGCTGACGCCCCGGGAGTTCTTCTTCCACGCGATGGGTGGCCGTGAGGGGCTGGTCGATACCGCAGTGCGAACCTCGAAATCCGGCTATCTCCAGCGCCGGCTCATCAACGCGCTCTCCGAGCTCGAAACGCAGTACGACGGCACCGTTCGGGACACCTCGGACAACATCGTCCAGTTCGAGTTCGGCGAGGACAACACCAGTCCGGTGAAGGTCTCGTCGAGCGACGACAACGAGATCGACGTCGACGAGATCGCCGACCGCGTTCTCGCCGCGGAGTTCGAGGACGAGGGCGAGGAGTTCGCCGGCGCACAGGCGACGAACCTCTCCGAGAGCGCCGACGACCGCATGGACCGCGATCGGCCGAGTTCGCCGATCGACGTCCCGGAGGTGGGCGATGACTGAGATCACGGGCGAGATCGAGGGGATCGTCGAGGGGACGGATCTCCCGAAACGACTCAAGGACGAGGTGTACGAGAGCATCGAAGGGCGAGACGTCACCGACGAGCAGGCGGCCTCGATCGCCGAAGCCGTCGAGTCGCGCTATCTCGACACGCGCGTCGAACCGCTCGATCCCGTCGGCACCGTCTCGGCACAGTCGATCGGCGAGCCGGGCACGCAGATGACGATGAACACGTTCCACTACGCGGGCGTCGCCGAGATCGACGTCACGCAGGGCCTCCCGCGGCTCATCGAGCTCGTCGACGCCCGGAAGACGCCGGATACGCCGATGATGACGGTGTATCTCGACGAGCAGCACGCCGAGAACCGCGAGAAGGCCCACGAGGTCGTCTGGAACATCGAATCGACGCGGATCCTGGCGCTCGGTGACGTCTCGACGAACGTCGCCGACATGCTCGTCCAGGTGAACCTGAACGAGCAAACTCTGGACGAGCGGCTGATCTCGGCCGAGACGGTGGCCGAGGTCATCGAGGACTCGCTCGGTGTGGAGGTCACGCAGACGGGCACGACGATCGAGTTCGGGCCCGAACAGCCGAGCTATCGCCGCCTGCTCCAGCTGGTCGAGGAGCTGCGCGAGATCGTCTTCAAGGGTATCGACGAGGTCTCGCGCGTCGTCATCCGCAAGGAAGAGGTCGAGGGCAACGAGGAGTTCATCCTCTACACCGAGGGGTCGGCCTTCGGCGACGTGCTCGACATCGAGGGCGTCGACGCCTCGCGAACGACCTGCAACAACATCCACGAGGTTTACCGGAATCTGGGTGTGGAGGCCGCCCGCGAGACGATCATCGACGAGACGATGAACACGCTCGAAGAGCAGGGGCTCGGCGACGTGAACATCAGGCATCTGATGCTCGTCGCGGACATCATGACCGCCGAGGGCACCATCGAATCGATCGGCCGTCACGGCATCTCGGGCAACAAGGACTCCGTACTCGCGCGCGCGGCCTTCGAGGTGACGGTCAACCACCTGCTCGACGCCGCGGTCCACGGCGAGGTCGACGATCTCGACGGCGTGACCGAGAACGTCATCGTCGGCAAGCCGATCAAGCTCGGCACCGGCGACGTCAACCTCCGGATGGGTGGCGCGACGACCGACGGCTCCGGCCGCGCGGACTGACTCCCGACCCGTATCGCTCGTCGAATCACACTTCATCTCACCATGCGCGTCACGCTTTCCGATACCGCACTCCGACATATCGCCCTGTTCGAGGACGTCACGGGCGCGACCGCAGTCGACTGTCTCGTCGACGACGACCGCGTCTGCTTTCTGGTGGCTGCCGGCGAGATGAGCGACGCGATCGGCCCCGACGGAACGACCGTCGAGCAGGTCGAAGAGCGGCTCGACAAGCGGGTTTCGCTCGTCGAGAACGCCGACACACCCGAACTGTTCGTCGCCAACGCGCTCGCACCCGCGGTGGTGCACAACGTGACGATCAGCGAGAACGCTTCGACCGTGGCCTACGCGGAGGTCGATCGGGCCGACACCGGCGTCGCGATCGGCCGCGACGGCGAGACGATCGAGACCGCACGCCGGCTGGCGGAGCGTCAGTTCGACATCGACGACATCGAACTGGCCTGAATCGAACGGTCCCGGACTTCTTCAAAATCATACTATGGACGTCATATTCGGTGTTCTACCGCAACGCTGCAGAAACCGACGACAATGAGGGACCGCAACCGCCCCGCACAGCCCACACACCTCCCCAGCCGATTCACTCACTCCCTCCGGTCGTTCGCTCATCCCTCGCGCGTTCTCCGGCCTTCGGCCGGATTCATCACGCGCCACCGCTACCGGTTTCACTCACCTGTCATTTGGGAAACTTGCCCGTCGGCGCTCGGGGCGGCCTGAAACGGGAGGCATAAGTGCGCCCATCGGGTAGCGGGGGTATATGGCCAACGGCAAGTACGCTGCGCGGAAACTCAAAAAGGACCGTCAGAACCATCGATGGTCCGACTCGGAGTACGCCCGACGCGCTCGCGGGCTGAAGGAGAAAACCGACGCGCTCGAAGGCGCGCCGCAGGGTCGCGGCATCGTCCTGGAGAAGGTCGGTATCGAGGCCAAACAGCCTAACTCCGCGATCCGCAAATGTGTTCGCGTCCAGCTCATCAAGAACGGCCAGCAGGTCACGGCCTTCTGTCCGGGCGACGGCGCGATTTCGTTCATCGACGAGCACGACGAGGTCACGATCGCCGGCATCGGCGGCGCGAAGGGTCGTGCGATGGGCGACCTCTCGGCGGTGAACTACAAGGTCGAGAAGGTCAACGGCGTCTCGCTCATCGAACTCGTGCGCGGTAACGCGGAGAAACCCGTCCGATGAGCGAATCCGAAGCCCCCGAGCCCGATCAGCCCGCCGGCGCGGAGGAAGCGACCGGCGCGAAGCTGTTCGAACGCTGGGACGTGACCGGGATCGAGTACGACGATCCGAGCACCGAGCGCTACATCACCGTCACTCCTGTGGAGCACACGATGGGTCGTCACGCGAGCAAGCAGTTCCAGAAGAGCGAGATTTCCATCGTCGAGCGCCTCATCAACCGGCTGATGCAGACCGACGAGAACACGGGCAAGAAACAGCAGGCCACCCGCATCGTGCGCAACGCCTTCGATCTCGTCGCCGAGCGCACCGAGGAGAGCCCGGTGCAGGTGCTCGTCAGCGCCGTCGAGAACGCCGCCCCGCGCGAGGAGACCGTCCGGCTGAAATACGGCGGGATCTCCGTCCCGCAGGCCGTCGACGTCGCCCCGCAGCGCCGCGTCGATCAGGCGCTCAAATTCATCGCCGAGGGCGCTCACAGCGCCTCGTTCAAGTCGCCGACCGACGCCCACGAGGCGCTCGCCGACCAGCTCACCGGCGCGGCGAACTACGACGTCCAGACGTACGCCGTCAACCAGAAAGAGGAGAAAGAGCGCGTCGCGGCCGCCGCCCGCTGACCGTTCGCACAGTTCTTTTTCGTTTCCGATCCTCGCTGTTCGGTCAGTCACCGCTTTGACAGCAACGACTGTTATATAAATGCCCATGTATAGCGGGGGGAACAGTCACAGGCGTGGGTATGGTTAGTACGGGTGTCATGGACGGTGTCGTAGCGTGGGACGTCGACGCGACGCGGGAGCCGCCACGCGGGCGTCCCCCGGCCGCATACGCGGGGAGCCACCGATGGCGGTGGGTCGCCGGCGCACACCGTTCGGGCGTCGAACTCGACAACAGGTGACACATCATGTACGATAAGAAAGTCTTGGCGAAGGGGACGGCGGTGTCGTTCGGCGTCGTCGCGCTCGTGGCGATGCTCATCGTGAGCAGCGGCATGGCCTTCGCCGCACCGATCAGCGGCATCGGCGGGTTCACGATCGAGGCCGACGAGCTCCGGGGCGACGACCTGTACCTCTATCCGGGCGTGAGCGACACGAGCGAACGTGAGGGCGTCCCGGTGGCGACCGCGGAGTTCTCCTCGGTCGAGATCGACGGGCTCGAACTCACCAAGGAGCTCGAGGACGTGCCGGCCATCGGCGGTAACGCGCGTATCGTGATCACCTCGACGGATACGGTGACGGCGGATTCACTCCTCGTCAAACAGACCAAGCTCCAGGCCAGTTCGTCGACGTTCAACGGGCTGCTGATCGACGAGGAGAACGCGAAATACAGCGATTCGTTCAAGCAGGTCGCCCCGTCGACGGGCGAACAGCGTCAGGAAGGCGTCGATAGCGCGACGGGTGGTCCGAAGACGCTCGATCTCGCGAACGCCTCGAATCCGGGGATCGTCCTCCAGAACGCGACGATCCGGGCTCACTATCAGGCGGTCAACGAGATCTCGATTCCGGGTATCACGCTCGCCGCCGAGTACGATCAAAACGGTGACGGCGATTACACCGACGACGGCGACGTCACGCTGAGCTAACACGGCCGATACGTTTTTCCACCACGACACACAGAATGGTTGAAATGACACAGTCCGGGTCGGGCGGTGGTAACGGGTCGGTTGGAACGCGACGCGCCCGGTTCGACCGCTGGCGGCGCGGCCGGCCGTTCGCCGGCGGTGCGCTGCTGGTGGTGGCGTCGCTCGTCATCGCGTGGATCCCGATCAACATCGCGCCCGACACCATCCTCATCGGCGAGACGCTCTCGCCGATCGGGCTGTTGTTCGCCGCGCTGGTCTTCCTGTGTGGCATCTTCGCACTCACCCGGCCCGGCAACGCCGATATCTTCGGGATCTTCGGCGTCGTGTTCTCGATCTTCTCGCTGTACGGCGCGCTCGGCGGCTTCATCATCGGTACCGGTCTCGGCATCGTCGGCGGTGTGCTCTGCTACGCCTGGCGTGACGAGAGCACCGAAGACGGGGACGACGGCGGGGGCGGCTCAGGCGGGACCACGGAGGCCGATTTCGAGTTCACCGACGACGAGACGGACGCCGAGGAGTCCGACGACGGGCTGTTCGGGACGCGATCGCGCGTGCGGCGTGCGGCGAGCGCCGACGGCGGCGGTGCGGGCGGCCGAACCGCGTCGATCGCCCTCCTACTCGTCTCGGTGATCGTCCTCGGTGCGTTCGCCCACCCGCTCATGACGGCGGCAGCTCGCGACTTCCCCGAACAGGAGGGGATCGACGGCACCGTCGTCGTCGCCGACGAGTTCTCGGGCAGCGGCTTCAACCACGAGAACGTCACGACCGACAGTTCGAACCGTGAGAACGTCCCGGCGGGGAAGTTCTCGTTCAAGAGCGACGTGAACATCGAGGGACTGACGATGTACAAGAACTTCCGTGGCGGCCCGGGTGGGACCTCGCATCTCACCATCAAGGGATCGTCTGCGTCGGCCCCGGGCGGGCTCTCGCTGACGGCCTCGGAGGCGTACTTCGGACGACTGGGGATCGGAAAGGATCCGGTCGTCATCCCGGCGGCGCGCGAGAAGTGGTCGACGTGTCCCGGCGAGGACTTCCTGTTCTCGATCGGTGATCTGGGACCGCTGCCCGGTCCGCCGATCGATTCGAGCAAGGTGGTGACGAACACGCATCAGCTGTCCGCGCAGTCGATCACCATCGAGAACCTCGAGCTCACGATGCAGGGCGGGACGAAATCGACGAGCGTCTCGGGGACGCCCGAGTGTACGAAAAACCCGATCGAGCCGGTGTTGGACCTCATCACGGCGAACGCGCTCGCGCTGCTGACCGACGAGGGCGTCATCAGCCCGAACGTGACGACCAACAACTTCACGGTCAGCGACTTTGCGGCACCCGCCGAGGTCCAGCGAAACGAGAGCTACGACGTGAACGCGACCGTGACGAACGCGGGCTACATCGAGGACGAAACGACCGTCACGTACCGCCGTGACGGCGAGATGTTGGCCCAGCGCAACGTCACGCTCGGCCCGGACAACGAGACGACCGTCTCGTTCACCGACATCGGGACGGACGGACTGAGTCCGGGCGAGTACGATCACGCCATCACGGCCGGCGCGAACGAGACCACCGGAACCCTCACGATCACCGCGCCGAACAGTTCGGCAAACGGGTCCAATGCCTCGGCCAACGCGAGCAACGCCTCCACCAACCTGACGACTGCCGCCGCAAACGGCACGAACGAATCGGCGAACGCGACGAGCAGTACGAATAAGACGAGTGTAGGGAACGAGACGACCACGCCCGGCGAAAACGGCACGACGACCGAACCGACGACGACAGCCGAGCCAACGACGGCAACCGAATCGACGACATCGACGGCGACGCCTACTCCGCCCCCATCGGGCGACGCCCCGTCGACGACCGCAACTGACACCGCCTCGCCGACGGCAACTGATGCACCGACGGCGACGACCACAGAAGCCGCCACGGCCGCGGCAGCGGAAGCCGGAAACGCGTCGGCGACCACCGCAACGGCGGCCCCGACCGCTCGGCAAAACAGTACGAACGGCTCGGCACTCATCGGCACTCCCGTGTTGACGAGCGATCGTCAGGGGCAGCGATGAGCACCGAACGGCTTGGGCTGTCGGCCCATCGGGCACGGTTCGGCGAGTGGCGGGCGTCGCGGCCGTTTCTCGGCGGCGTGCTGTTGGCACTCGGCGGCATCACCGTCGCGTTCGTGCTGATATTTTCCATGGGGATCACGTTCGCCCGAGCCAGCCCGTCGGCGTTCGCACTCGTCGCGGCGACGGCGACCTTTCTCTGTGGCGTCTTCGCGCTCGTCGAACCCGATCTCTCGGGGCTGCTCGGCGTGGCCGGCGTCGTCTCGATCGTCGTGTCGCTCGTCGGCACGCCGCTCGGGGCCGTCCTCGGCGTGGTGCTCTCGATCCTCGGCGGCAACCTCTGCTATGCCTGGCAGCCCGAGGCGGAGAGCTAACTCCTCGCGCGGTCGAGTACGACCGATGACAGCACCGAGTTCGTTCCGTCTCCTTTGTTCGTGCTCCGTTCCAGCACGGGTGGATCGATGAGCGACGATGACGACGGGTTCGTCTTCGGCGACGAGGACGAATCGCTGTTCGGCTCGTCCGATACGGCGTCGAGCGACGATGATCGACGGTTCGGATCGACCGACGGAGCCGATTCCGCATCCCCCGAACGATCGCCGCTCGACGGTATCACTACGACGGTCGCGACGGTGGTGCTGGTGGCCGTGGTGGTCGCCGTCGCTGGGGCAGTAGCCTACCCGCTCGTGATGGGTGCGCTCGACACCGGCGGATCGACCGACGGGCGCGTGCCGGGCGGCGGTGGCGATTCGGGGAGCGTTTCGACTCCGTCAACACCGAGCGATCCTTCGACGGAGATCGTGGTGACGGTCGCACCACCGACGAGCGTATCGGACCCCAATCGCTCGTCGACGCGAACAACGGCGCGGTCGACGCGAACTACGTCGACAACGGCTCCGTCGGCGACCGGACGGACCACGACGGAGCGATCGACCGTCGCCGTCGAGGAGTTCCCGGCCGGTGAGCCGGCCGACGGAAACGAGACGTCCGATTGAGTACGGTGCAGGTTCGTCAGTCGGCGGCAGAGCCTGTTTGGAGAGCGTACTCGCGGGTCGCGTCGACGAGCGCCTGTCGGTACTGGCTCTCGTCGGGATCGGCGACGAGCTCCCGGAAGCGGTGTTTGAACGCCGCGAGATCAGTTCCCGGAGCGTCGTTGGCGGCGGCGTGAGCGAGATCGTAGAGGCGGTGGTCGTCGGCGATGCAGTCGTGACGCTCCAGCAGGGCGAGCGCGAAGGCCGCGTTGACGGCCGTGATCTCGGGATCGGCCGCGGGCGTCAGCCGCGTCCAGCGGGGTGGATCGACCGGTCTGTCGGCGAGCGCGCCCGCGAGGCTCGATTCGAGAAAGGACACGAGCCTGTCGGCCGGTCCGACGCTCAGGGTGATGTCGTCGGCGTAGATGTCCTTCATGTGGTTGGCGATCTGATGGCAGTGGACGAGTCGCCGGCGCTCGACCGAGTGGCCCGCGAGCGCGAGCGTGAGTGCCTCCGTGGTCGATTGGATATGTGACGGGTGTGACTGCTCGTACCGACGCATGTGTGAGTATTCGTGGAGCGCGAGCGGACGCGCCATCGCGCTGGTCGCGGCCTGCCGGGAGATGTTCAAGACGTGATGATCGTCGTAGTGGGCGCTCCACGTCCGCGAATCGGGATCGGTGCGAACGTGGACGTGAACCGGGAGCGCGAGGTCGTGCTCGGTCGTGAAGAGATCCCGCGCCCCCAGAAACGGGTCGGCCGGACCGGGCGAATGCACGCGAACGTCCATGTGTTCTATTAACACGGGCTGTGGCGGTATGATTCTTGTGTCGGGGGCAAGACGCCCGCTACGTGGTTCGCGATCGACCGGGGTTCGCTCCCCGTTCCTGTTCGTTGGATGCTGCGTGCCGCGACGGTTCGCCGCTCGATTCCCCGTTCGTCGTGAGTAGCGAAGCCGGCCGAATTTCCCGACGTCATCGGCTCCGGGACTGGAAACAGCACCCTTTTGACCCTCCTTCCGATACGAGTTCGCATAATGGGCCGACGTAAGAAGATCGTTCAGGAATGCGAGCGGCTGATGGACACTCCGGAGAACATCCGGAACATCGCCATCGCCGCCCACATCGATCACGGCAAGACAACCCTCACCGACAACCTGCTCGCAGGCGCGGGCATGATCTCCTCGGACCTCGCCGGCGAGCAGCTCGCGATGGACACCGAGGAGGACGAGCAGGAACGGGGCATCACCATCGACGCGGCGAACGTCTCGATGACCCACGAGTACCAGGAGACCAACCACCTCATCAACCTCATCGATACCCCCGGTCACGTCGACTTCGGCGGCGACGTGACGCGGGCGATGCGTGCGGTCGACGGGGCCTTAGTGGTCGTCGACGCGGTCGAGGGGACGATGCCCCAGACCGAGACCGTGCTGCGTCAGGCACTCCGCGAGGGCGTCAAACCCGCGCTGTTCATCAACAAGGTCGACCGGCTCATCAACGAGCTTCAGGAAGGCCCCGAGGAGATGCAGGAGCGTCTCCAGTCGGTGATCGGCGACGTCAACGAGCTCATCCGCGGGATGGCCGAGGAGAAATACGAGGAGGGCTGGAAGGTCTCCGTTCAGGACGGCACTGTGGCCTTCGGCTCGGCGCTCTACAACTGGGCGACCAGCGTCCCCCAGATGCAGGAGACGGGCATCGACTTCGCCGACATCATCGAGTACAACCGCAACGACGAGATCGACGAGCTCCGCGAGTACTCGCCGCTCTCGACGGTCGTGCTCGACATGGTCGCCGAACACTTCCCGAACCCGGTCAAGGCCCAGCCCGAACGGGTACCGACCGTCTGGCGTGGCGACGACACGACCGAGCTCGCCGAGGGGATGCGTCTCGTCGACGACGAGGGTGATGTCGTCTTCATGGTGACCGACATCGGTATCGACCCCCACGCCGGCGAGATCGCCACCGGACGGCTGTTCTCCGGCACGCTCGAACGCGGTCAGGATCTCTACGTCTCCGGCACTGCCGGCACGAACCGCATCCAGTCGGTCGGGATCTTCATGGGTGGCGAGCGCGAGGAGGTCGAAAGCGTTCCCGCAGGCAACATCGCCGCCGTTACCGGCCTCCGGGACGCGATCGCCGGCTCCACGGTATCGTCGACGGAGATGACGCCGTTCGAGTCGATCGAGCACATCTCCGAGCCGGTGATCACCAAATCCGTCGAGGCACAGAACATGGACGACCTGCCGAAACTGATCGAGACCCTCCAGCAGGTCTCGAAGGAGGACCCCACGATCCGCATCGAGATCAACGAGGACACCGGCGAGCACCTGATCTCGGGGCAGGGCGAGCTCCACCTCGAAGTGATCACCCAGCGCATCGAGCGCAATCAGGGCATCCCCGTCACCACGGGTGAGCCGATCGTCGTCTTCCGCGAAGCCGTCCAGCAGCCCTCCGACATGGTCGAGGGGCAGTCGCCGAACCGCCACAACCGGTTCTATCTCACCGTCGAACCGCTCTCGCAGGACGTCGTCGAGACGATCAAGCGCGGCGAGGCGTCGATGGACATGCCCGAGCAGGAACGCCGCGAGGCACTCCAGGAGGCCGGGATGGACAAGGAAACCTCCCAGGAGATCGAGACCATCCACGGCACGAACGTCCTCGTCGACGACACGAAGGGCATCCAGCATCTCAACGAGACGATGGAACTCGTCGTCGAAGGCTGGGAGGAGGCTCTCGACGACGGGCCGCTCGCCGCCGAACCAGTCCAGGGCACCCTCATCCGACTCGACGACGCCCGCCTGCACGAGGACGCCATCCATCGCGGTCCGGCACAGGTCATCCCCGCAGTGCGGCAGGCCGTCCACGGCGCGCTCATCGACGGCCGTATCTCGATGCTCGAACCGATTCAAAATGTGCGCATCGACGTGCCGAGCGAGCACATGGGTCCCGCCTCCGGCGAGCTTCAGGGTCGCCGTGGCCGCGTCGACGACATGTACCAGGAAGGCGATCTGATGGTCGTCGAGGGCGTCGCCCCGGTCGACGAGATGATCGGCTTCGCCTCCGATATCCGCTCGGCCACCGAGGGTCGTGCCTCCTGGAACACCGAGAACGCCGGCTTCCAGGTGATGGCCGACAATCTCCAGCCCGACACGATCATGGAGATCCGCGAGCGCAAGGGCATGAAGCTCGAACTGCCCGCGAGCGTCGACTACTTCTAACCACCTTTTTACTTCGGGGCATCGCGCTCGCTCCGCTCGCGCTCAACCCCTCGCAAAAACCTGGACTAAAAATCTCCGCTCGCAAACCGCGCGAGCGGTGAACCGCGCTCGTTCCACTCGCGCGGACATCCGCCACCGCAAACCACACAGCACTGCAGAAGCCCTCGGTCGCTCGTTCCACTCGCTCCTTCGCCCTTCATCCGCCAGGAACCGCAAACCGCCGCGACCGCACGACTACCGCGCCGCAACCGCACTGCGGCCGCGGCGGCTCGATCAACTCAGAACGGCAGGTAGCGATCGTAGAGGTCGTCGATTCGGCGGTTGAGATCGTCACCGTTCTGGGAGCCCCAGGGGTTGCGCGAGAAGTAGTACATGCTCGCGAGGATCACGCCGATGGTGACGGAAAATCGCGGCGTGATGGCGCTGAGGACGAACGCCGAGAGGCCGGCGACCACCCCTGCGACGAGCACGTCCACGATCTGATAGGCAACGGACATGCGGACGATAGCAGCGCCGGCGGCCTAAACGGTTCGGACGCGAGCGGAAACGCTGGTGTTTATCACTGCCGCTGTGTGACAGCGTGGTATGCATCGAGTCGAGCGGCCGACGGGAGTGAGGCGATGAGCGACGCGTCGGAATCGCGCTCGGCCTACACCGTGCGCCTCGAACTCGTCGACGAACCCGGCGAGCTGCTCCGCGCGCTCGCACCCATCGCTGACAACGGCGGCAACCTACTCTCGATCTTTCACGAGCGCGGTTCGCTCACCCCGCGCGGCCATATCCCCGTCGAGGTCGATCTGGAGGCGACACCCGAGCGCTTCGAGACGATCGTGAGCGCGCTCCGCGAGGCCGGCGTCAACGTCATCCGTGCGGGCGCGGAGCGCTACGGCGAGGAGCTCTCGGTCGTGCTCGTCGGCGATCTCGTCGAGACGGACCTCTCGGATACGCTCTCGCGCGTCGAGCAGGCGAACGCCGCCGTGGCCGACGTCGCGCTCTCGGCACCGGCGGGCACCGACGAACCGTCGAGCGCGCGACTCCGACTCGCGACCGAGACCGGCCAGCGCGAGCGCGCGCTCGATACCGTTCGTGAACTCGCCGACGAGAAGGATCTCCATCTGGTCGAGCCGCTCGCGGGAGGCGACCGATGAAACTCGCCGTCGTCGGCTGCGGCGCGGTCGGGCGCGCGGTCTGCGAACTGGCCGGAAGCTACGGCCATCGCGTGACCGCGATCGCCGACTCGACGAGCGCCGCCGTCGACGAGGGCGGTCTCGACGTCGAAACTGTTCTCGACCGGAAAGCCGAGCGCGGAACCGTCGGTTCGGGCGATCGGGAGCACGCGCTCGCCGGCGAGTACGACGTCCTCGTCGAGGCCACGCCGACGACGCTCGGCGACGCCGAACCCGGCTTCTTTCATGCCGAGCGCGCGCTCGCCCGCGACGCACACGTCGTGCTGGCGAACAAGGGACCGGTCGCCGAACGCTACGGCGATCTCCGTGCCGCGGAGCGCGACAGCGCGGGAACGGTCCTGTTCGAGGCGACGGTCGGCGGGGCGATCCCGATCCTCTCGACCATCGCCGATCTCGGTCCGGAGGACGTGACGGCGGTTCGCGGGATCCTGAACGGGACGGCGAACTTCGTCCTCTCGCGGATGAGCGCCGAAGGACTGGACTACGAGCACGTCCTCGCCGAGGCCCAGGATCTCGGCGTGGCCGAAACTGATCCCACCTTCGACGTCGAGGGCACCGACGCTGCGCTCAAGTGTGTCATCCTCGCGAACGTGCTCGGCGACGGCGACGTGACCCTCGACGACGCACAGGTCGAGGGGATCACCCGGCTCACCCCGAGCGCGCTCGATCTGGCGAGCGAAGACGGGCGCACGGTGCGACTCGTCGGCGAAGTTACCGATGGCGAGGATCCGACCGTGCGCGTCGGCCCGCGACTCGTCCCCGAGCATGGGACGCTCGCGGTGACGGGCACTCAGAACATCGTCCAGCTGGAGACGCGCCACGCCGGGCAGTTGAACCTCAGCGGGCGCGGTGCGGGCGGACGGGCGACGGCGTCGGCGGTGCTCGCGGATGTCGGCCGACTGCCCTGAGACGAGACCGAAACCGTCGACAACCGGGTCGAATCGGCCGTGTGCGCCCGATTCGCTGCGGTAGGTATCGTAATCGTTTTAACCGGAACCACAGTAATCATCCGACATAGCGCCCCTGCGCGTGAGACACCAATGGCAGACAAACCACACCAGAACTTGGCCGTCATCGGCCACGTCGACCACGGAAAGAGCACGCTCGTCGGACGACTCCTCTACGAGACGGGGAACGTTCCCGAGCACGTCATCGAACAGCACAAAGAGGAAGCCGAAGAACAGGGCAAGGGTGGCTTCGAGTTCGCCTACGTGATGGACAACCTCGCCGAAGAGCGCGAGCGCGGTGTCACGATCGATATCGCCCACCAGGAGTTCGACACGGACGAATACAACTTCACCATCGTCGACACCCCTGGCCACCGTGACTTCGTGAAGAACATGATCACGGGCGCGAGCCAGGCCGACAACGCCGTGCTCGTCGTCGCCGCGGACGACGGCGTCCAGCCTCAGACCCAGGAGCACGTCTTCCTCGCCCGCACGCTGGGCATCAACGAGCTCATCATCGCGGTCAACAAGATGGACCTCGTCGACTACGAGCAGAACCGCTACGACGAGGCCGTCGAGGAAGTCAAGGGTCTGCTCGATCAGGTCAGCTTCGACACCGACAACGCGGGCTTCATCCCGGTGTCGGCGTTCGAGGGCGACAACATCGCCGACAGCTCCGACGACACGCCGTGGTACGACGGCGAGACGGTGCTGGACGCGCTCAACGATCTGCCTGAGCCCCAGCCGCCAACGGACGCGCCGCTGCGGCTGCCGATCCAGGACGTCTACACCATCTCGGGCATCGGTACTGTGCCCGTCGGCCGCGTCGAGACCGGTGTTCTGGAGACGGGGGACAACGTCTCCTTCCAGCCGAGCGACGTCGGCGGCGAGGTCAAGACCGTCGAGATGCACCACGAGGAAGTTCCCAACGCCGAACCGGGCGACAACGTCGGGTTCAACGTCCGCGGCATCGGCAAGGACGACATCCGCCGCGGTGACGTCTGTGGACCGGCCGACGACCCGCCGACGGTCGCCGAGACGTTCCAGGCACAGGTCGTCGTGATGCAGCATCCGAGCGTGATCACCTCGGGCTACACGCCCGTGTTCCACGCCCACACGACACAGGTCGCCTGTACGATCGAGTCGATCGACTCGAAGATCGACCCGGCAAGCGGCGAGGTCGCCGAGGAGGAACCCGACTTCATCCAGTCGGGTGACGCCGCCGTCGTCACCGTCCGCCCGCAGAAACCGCTCAGCATCGAGCCATCGGGCGAGATCCCCGAACTCGGGAGCTTCGCCATCCGCGACATGGGTCAGACCATCGCCGCCGGCAAAGTGCTCTCGGTCGACGAAGCATAATGCAGCAGGCGCGAGTCCGCCTCGCCGGCACCAGCCCCGAGGATCTGGACGACATCTGCGACGATGTCCGCGAGATCGCCACCAAGACCGGGGTCAATCTCAGCGGGCCGATCCCGCTGCCGACGAAGGAACTCGAAGTTCCGGCACGGAAATCGCCCGACGGTGAGGGGACCGCGACCTGGGAGCACTGGGAGATGCGCGTCCACAAACGGCTGATCGACCTCGACGCCGACGAGCGTGCGCTCCGCCAGCTCATGCGCATTCAGGTGCCGAACGACGTCAGCATCGAGATCGTCCTCGAAGACTGAGCCGTTCGCCGGTTTTTCACCCGCAACGCTTTCCATCCCCAGCCGTGAGTAGGGCGTATGGCTCGTCTCGGGGGCAGTCCGACCGTCCAGACGCTCGCGGTGATGGCCGTCGTCTTTCTCGGCCAGCAGGTCGCCGGACTGATCGGCGCGATGGGCTTTTTCTTCGTGCTCGGGCCGACCGTCCCGCTCCGACCCTGGACGCTGTTGACGAGCATCTATGCACACGGCAGTCTGCCCCATCTGCTCGGCAACGCGGCCATGCTCGTGCTCGTGGGGTTGATCGTCGAGTCGTTCACGTCGACCGCGCGCTATCACGCCTTCTTCGTCGCGACCGGAGCGCTCTCGGGGCTCGCCCAGATCACGCTGTTGCCCGGCAGCCGCGTGCTCGGTGCGAGCGGTGCGATCTTCGCCTTCCTCGGCTATCTCGTCGCCGCGAACCCGGTGTCGAGCTCGGTGCTCGACGTGTTGCGACTGCGCCGGCGCACGCAGCTCGCCCTGTTCGCGCTGCTCGCGGTCGTCGTCACGCTGTTGACCGGCGCGCCGGGTGTGGCACTGGTAGCGCATTTCACCGGCTTCCTGCTCGGGCTGCTCGCTGGCCGTCTCGGCGTCCTGGGGACGAGTCGGCGTCGCGGGCAAACACAACATACAAGCGGACCGCCCGGATAGAACGGGATGCGGGCTCGTAGATCAGTGGTAGATCGTCTCCTTCGCAAGGAGAAGGCCTCGGGTTCGAATCCCGACGAGTCCAATCCTACTTTTTGCCCGGCTTCGCTCGTCTTCGACTCGCTCAGCCGGGCAAAAACGTAGTGAAAAACCGCACCGCAACCGTACCGCAGTTCTACTGGCGACTATCATCAGCTGCTTCGGTCGTTTCGAATCGACATCGAACCGTGAAAAATACGGGCCGGGCGGACGGCGATATCGTATGGTCGCTGCTGAGATGGTCTTTCTCGGTGCAACGGTCTTTCAGATCGCGTTCACGCTACCCGTCCTCCTCGATCGCGGCTCGACCGTCCCACGTGAGACGAGCGTCCCGACGGCACTCGTCTGGTTCGTCTACGCCGCGACGTACGTCACGATCTCCTACCCGCTGGCGGCGATCGCGAGCGCGCTCGGCGGCGCGGTGTGGCTGGTCGTGGCGTTCTATCGGGGCCGCCCGCCGGGTCAACACCCGAACTACGACGTCGATGGCTCGCTGGCCGACTGATCGAGCCCGACACCGCCGAGGATTTAGGCCGTTCCGGACTATCGCCGGTATGCCGCGCCAGAAATCCTCCTTCGATCGACTGCGCCCCTTCGAGTTCCGCGAACCGGCCGACGTGCTCGATCCCGACGCGATGTACACCGTCTACGAGATCGCTCGCCTCTTGCAGGGATTGGAACCTGACACCGAACTCGACGTCGAGACGGAAGGCATCCTGCTCGACTGGGCGATCCCGTGGTTGGTTACGAACGCCGACGAACTCTGCTTCGGCGATCCCGAAAGCGACGACGAACCGGGCCATTACGGACTGCTCGATACGGAGTAGATAGTGGCGAGGCGAGGCAGTGGAGCTTATCGCCCGTACGATTCGGCGACCGCGCTGAGTGCGTCGTGAGCTTCGGTCGTGTGCGGTGCGGTCAGCGGCGAGACGCTCACCCGACCCTCGAAAACCGCCCGGCGATCGGTGCCCGCCGGATCGGGGATCGTCCCGTCGGCCATCCGCTGCCAGATGCGATCCCGGAGCGTGAAATCGCCGTCGTCGCCGACGGCGGTCAGTTGGTACACTTCTGATGGGTAGGTGATCTCCATCTCGCCGCGTTCGCCGTCGGTGGCCGCCGAGGTGGGTGCGTTGACGTTCAGATAGTCCGCCCGCTCGAAGATCCCGTCGCCGAGCGCGTTCGTCACGAGATGGCCCGTTGCCCGGACGGCCTCGTCGTACTCGTCCTCGCGAGCGGCGTACTCGCGGAAGTCGATGTCGCCGCCGGGGATGTACAGCGAGACGGCGATCGCCGGAACGTCGAAGAAGGTCGCCTCGACGGCGGCGCTGATCGTCCCCGAGCGCCCGAGCGTGTACTCGCCGAGGTTCGCGCCCTGATTACAGCCCGAGACCACGAGGTCCGCGTCGGGACAGAGTGAGCCGAGGCCCGCCACCACGCAGTCGGCGGGCGTTCCCTCGACGGCGTAGCCGAGGTCGTGCTCCTCGACGACGACGCGATCGGAGAGCGTGCGCCCGACGGCGCTCTGGTCCTCGGCGGGCGCGACGACCGTCACCTCGCCGTGGTCGGCGAGTGCATCGGCGAGCACGGCGATCCCCGTGCTCTCGATGCCGTCGTCGTTCGTCAGCAGGATCTGCATGATCGGTCTGTGGTGGCCCATCGCAAAAGCACACCGTTAAGCGTCGTTCGACTCCGACCGACCGCGAATCGAGGGGGCGAGATGGAGAGCAGTAGGGGAACGGAGAATGTGGAGGGGGGGGGGAGATCTTTAGATGGGGATCCGATCGACGATCGTCTCGTTGTCGACGACGAGATTGTACGATCCCTCGTCGTCGTTCCAGAGCACGAGCACGTTCTCGAACTCCAGGAGCGCGCCGTAGTCCGCGTCGGCGAGCGCCCGGTTGAGCGTCGTTTCGCGGGTGAGTACGGCGTAGTGATCGACCGCCTCGCTGCCGTCGCTGATCTTGAACAGGGGGTTGCCGTCGGACAGCGAGTGACTGAGCTTCGCGGCGATACAGTCGACCCGACTCGAGACGTGGCGCTCGCTGTCGGCCATCTTCGCCACTCGGTTCGAGTCGGGCGTAAACTCGATGCGGCGCGCTCCGTCCAGGCGGAGGATCGAATACGAGTACTGGACGTCGACGTTGACGAACGCCGCACCCTCGTCGGCAGTCTCGGCGAGGCGACGCTGGAACGGTGGGACGTCGAGATCGCCCTGCACGTCGAACGACCAGCCCCTGTCGGTCGGCGCGTGACCGGGCCAGAGGCGGACGGTCGGTGCGTACGCCGTCGCTGGACTACCGCCGTCGGCGAGCGCGCGTTCGATCCGCCGGAGGCCGATCGACGTCTCGCGGTCGGCGGGCGCGATGGCGACGAGCGAGCCATCGGGTGCGAGCGCGTCCAGATACCGCTTCGCGACCGCGGTCGGATCGTCGAGCTCGCTCAGTACGTTCGCCATCAGTATCAGGTCGTACTCGCCGTCGGGAGCGAACGTCTCGGCGCTCGTGCGGTGAACGGTCGGATGGAAGTTCCTCCCCGTATCGTCGAGAAGCGCCTCCAGCACGTCCGCGGCGGCGCTCGGCTCGATCGCGTGATATTCACAGAGCGCGTCGTCCGGGAGGAAGTCGGCGAGGCCGAGCGCCGGTCCGCCGACGCCCGCGCCGACGTCGAGCACGCGAAGCCCCTTCGAGAGCAGTTCGTCGCGCGCGAGACCGTCGAGGACGTACTGGACGGTCGCGTAGTAGTCCGGTAGATGGTAGATGGCGTAGGCGAGCGCCGTCTCGTGGTCGTAGTTCACCGAGTCGCCGGCGAAGTACGACTCCTTGAACGTCCGAATCCGCTCGCGGAGGCGCTCGCCCGATTCGCCCGTCGGCCAGCCGGTCCCGTACTCGTCGACGAGCAGGTCTTCGAGCGCTCTGACGTGTGGTTCGGGTAGCGCCGCGACACCCGCGAACTCTGTTTCGATCGGTTCCTCGGGGACGGGAACGAACGTGCCGTCGTCGCGCTCGATCAGGTCGAGCTCGGCGGCCGACTCGCGGAGCACCTCGCGGACGACGGCGGGGTGGGGCTGGCCGGTGACGTACTCGTCGATCTCCTCGGGGTCGATCGGGCGCACTTCCCGGAGGTAGTTCGCGTTCGCACGGATCGCCGCGCGCTGATCGTCGTTCATCGTCGCTCGCGCGCCTCGCGGTACAGTTCCTCGACACCCGCCCCGTCGGCCGTAGCGATTTGCTCCGCGGCCTCGGCGACCGCCTCTGCGCCGTCGAATCGCTCTTGGACCTCGGCGTAGACCCGCGGTGATCCCGACAGTACCTGGCTCGCGAGATCATTGAGTGGGCCGGAGATAGGGGTGTGAAACTCCTCACGGACGTCCTCGGCAGCGAGCCCGTAGGCGAGCACGGCCGCGTGCGCGCCGGCCTGAACCGTCTCCATCGCCCGATCGTGCTCCTCGGGCGTCGTCTCGAAAGGTTCGTTTTCGGTGGCCAGCGCCGCGCGAACCTCGTCGGTCGCCGGGCCGGTCGCGTCGGCGACCGTCGCGATCCGTCCGGGGGCGTTTTCGGGCGCGAACAGAGGGTGGAGGCTCAGCCGTTCGCGATCGGGTGCGTGCGTTCGCATCGCCTCGATCGGCTTGGCCATGCTCCCGGTGACGTCGATCACGGCGCGCTCGGCCTTTGGCGCGTGCTCGGCGATGGCCGCTTCGACCGCCGGCATCGGCACGGCGAAACAGACGGTGTCGAACCGTTCGTCGGTGTCGAGCGCCACCGACCGCGCGTCGAGGCGGTCGGCGACTGCGGCGGCGCTCTCGGGGTCGGTATCGGCGAGGGTGACTGTGGTCGTTTCGGCGAGCGTGCGGGCGAACCACTCGCCCATCGTGCCCGCGCCGACGACGAGAAGGGTCATTGTGCGCTGTTGCAAGCGGCTGGCAAAAGCCCCTTCGAGTGGACCCCGACTACTCGACGCGGAGGCGCTTCGGGTAGTCGGTGAGGTTCTCGTAGCCGTCGTCGGTGACGAGTACGAAGTCCTCGACGCGCACGCCCCCGACCTCCGGATCGTAGAGCCCGGGCTCGATCGTGATGACGTTGCCCGCTTCGAGCTCGCCGCCCTCGAAACTCAGACTCGGCAGCTCGTGGACTGCGAGCCCGACGCCGTGACCGGTTCCGTGGATGAACCCCGTCTCGGTTTCGGGGTCGTCGCGCAGCGTCGGCTCGCCGGCGTCCTCGTAGACGTCACAGACCGCGTCGTGGACTTCTTCGCCCGTCACACCGGGTTCGACGACGTCGAGCGCCGCGTCGAGCGCCTCCTTCGAGAGATCGTACCACTCCTCGGCGCGCTCGCTCGGTTCACCCTTCACGAACGTCCTGGTCATGTCGGCGTGATAGCCCGTGTCGGTGCTCTTGGGGAAGATGTCGACGATGATCGGTTCGCCGGCGGCGAGGGGGCCGCTGCCGTCGTTGTGCGGGTCGGCGGCGTCGGCACCGCCGGCGACGATCGTCTCGCCGGAGGTGTAGCCATGCTGGAGCAGCGTCGTCTCGACGGCGGTCTTGACGCGCTCGGAGGTGAGCGGTTCGCCGTCGGCGACGAGGTGGCCGTTCTCGACGTCGGCTCCCTGGATGGCGTTCTCGGCGGCGACCATCGCACGCTCGTTGACCTG
Organism: Halococcus thailandensis JCM 13552; assembly: GCF_000336715.1. GTDB lineage: Archaea > Halobacteriota > Halobacteria > Halobacteriales > Halococcaceae > Halococcus > Halococcus thailandensis. The sequence goes on along the minus strand of NZ_AOMF01000146.1, from coordinate 70,046 downwards.
CTGGGCGTCTCTGACCTTCTCGATCTCCTCGTCGGTCTTGACCGCGCGGATGTCGACGAGAATGCCGTCGTCCTCGACGGTCACGTCGATGCCCTGCTCGCGGAGCCCGTCGGCGGTTCCGACCGGGAACCGCTCCGGGACGAGCAGCGAGTCGATGTCGTGATCGTCGAGAAATCGTTCGAGTATCTCAGTATCCGCCTCGCGCCCGCCGGCGTCGTCGGCGTAGTCGGCGTGTCGGGAGACGGTCGCGGCGCGGCTCTCGGTTTTCGCACGGCCGTATTCGAGCGCCGAGACGAGGAGGTGGGTGTCGCCGTCGTAGAGCGTCACGAAGGGATCGGGTGCGACGAATCCCGAGAGATAGCGCTGGTCGGGATCGTCGGAATCGGCATCGAGCAGGTAGCCATCGGCGTCGTGGTCGGCGAGTTCCGCGTCGAGCGCGGAGAGATCCGGATCCATAACGGAAATTCGGGTGTAGCCGACAAAACGATGGCGTCTCACGTGCGGGAGCGTTATGAAGCCGCCACCGGAGAGACACGTATGGATTTCTTGCCGATCGGCGACTACGGTGTCGTCGGCAATCTCGAAACCTGCGCGCTGGTCGGGCGCGACGGGACGGTCGACTGGTGGTGTCTCCCACATACCGAATCGCCGAGCGTCTTCGCCGGCATCCTGGATCCCGAAATCGGTGGTGAGTTCGCGATCCAGCCCGCCGACGAGTTCGAGAGCGAACAGGAGTACGTCGAGCGGACGAACGTGCTCGAAACGTGCCTCGAGACCAGCCGGGGCACGGCAACCCTCACCGACTTCATGCCGATCGTCGGCGAGCAGCAGACCCTCGATACCGCCGAGCACGCACTCTACCGACGTGTCGAATGCGGTGAAGGATCGATCGAACTCGACGTCGAACTCGCGCCGCGCTTCGACTACGCGCGCGCCGAGACGACCGTCGAAGCGGTCGACGGTGGCGTGCTCGCGACCGGCAACGACGAGGAACTGTTCTGCCAGAGTCCGGTCGCGCTCGATACCGACGGTTCGACGGCGACGGGGACCATCACGCTCGACGAGGGCGATACCGTCTGGTTCGTCTGCCAGTACGGCGAGCGCGGACGACTCGACGACGATGAAGCGGCGGCGATGCTGGAGGCGACGACCCAGTTCTGGAAGGGCTGGGCCCACCACTGTACGGACTCCGAGCGCTGTCTGTTCTACGGGCCGTGGCACGAACTCGTCATCCGCTCGGAGCTCGTGCTCAAACTGTTGATGCGCCGCGAGACCAGCGCCATCGCCGCCGCGCCGACGACCTCGCTGCCGGAGACGATCGGCGGCGAGCGCAACTGGGACTACCGGTTCAACTGGATCCGTGATGCGGCGTTCACCGTGCAGGCGCTCCACGAACTCGGCCACGCAACCGAGGTCGAGGATTTCTTCGCAGAGTGTCTCGCTCGGATCGCGGAGGGCGAGTCCGGCCGGGTCGAACAGCCCTTCTACGGCGTCGACGGTGAGGAACTCCCCGACGAGGAGGAGCTCGACCATCTCGAAGGTTATCGCCACTCCTCGCCGGTGCGTATCGGCAACGCGGCGGGCGACCAGCGCCAGCTCGACGTCTACGGCGAACTCGTCCTGGCGATCCACGAGACGACCCAGTATAGCGAAACTCTCTCCGAGGAGAACTGGACGGTGCTGCGTGACGTCATCGATCACGTCTGCGAGGTCTGGGACAAGCCGGGCTACGGGATCTGGGAGGACCGCGTCGATCCCAAGCAGTTCGTCTACTCGAAGGTGATGTGCTGGGCGGCCATCGATCGGGCGCTGACGATGGCCGAGGCGACCGACTACGAGGCCCCCATCGATGAATGGGAGGCCGTCCGCGCCGAGATCGAAGAGCGCGTGCTCGACGAGGGCTACGACGAGGAGATGGGGAGTTTCACCCGCTCGTTCGAGACCGACAACGTCGACGCCTCACTGCTCCGTCTTCCGGTCGTCGGCTTTCTCGAACCGGACGACGACCGGATTCTCGGGACGATCGAGGCGGTCCAGGACCATCTCGCGACCGACGAGGGGCTCGTCTATCGCTACGACACCGACGACGGGCTCGACGGCGAGGAGAACCCGTTCGTGCTCTGCTCGTTCTGGCTGGTCGACGCGCTCGCGCTGGCTGGCCGCCACGAGGAGGCCCGGGAACTCTACACGGATGTGCTCGAACACGCGACCTCGATCGGCCTGTTCGCCGAGCAGGTCGACGGCGAGACCGGCGAACAGCGGGGCAACTTCCCGCAGGCGTTCAGCCATCTCGGTCTCATCAACAGCGCCATCTACGTCAGTGAGGGTGCAGACCCCCGAACGCCGACCCCGATCGGTGTCGACGCACCCGATGGGACCAGTTGAGGCGGATATTCGAATTGGGATGGCTGGCGGTTGTTGTGGCGCGCGCTCGCGCTCGTGTGCGAACGAAGTGAGCATCGAGCGCGAACACTGTGCGAGGTCTGCACGAGCACGGCGAGTGCAGGCTCGTCAGAGCGAAGCTCTGACGGTGGATGAGTGAGCGACCGGAGGGAGCGAACGAATCGGTTGGGGAGGTATGTGGGCTGTCGCGGTGCGGAGTGAGCGCGGATCACGAGAGACGCGAACCGTCTCTCTGGCTCTCGTTCACTCCCTGCGGTCGTTCACGAGAACACTGCGAACGAGGCCGGAGGCCGAGTGAGCAGGTGTTTTTCGTCCAGGTTTTTGGACGGGGGTTGAGCGCGCGAGTGAAACGAGCGCGCGACGCCCCCGTCTAAGAAAGTGGGGCTCTACCACCAGTAGTCGCCGATCAGTTGCATCAGCAGTGTCTGGCCGAACACCGCCGCGGCGAGCAGTGTCCGCCGTGCTCGTGCAGCGTTCGTCGCGCGGAGTGCGGCGGCGACCGGGAGGAGGAGGAACGGATAGAGAAAGAGCACGCCGCGGGCGGTCTCGCCGGTGTGGTAGACGCCGCCGGCGAACAGGCCCAGAATCGAGACGACGGCGGCGGCGAACAGCACGAGCGGTTCGCGATCGTGCGTGCTGCGGCCGCGTGCGCCCTGCCAGAGGACGCGTGTGCCGGCGATCGCCAGCAGTCCCAGATAAGGTGTGAAGAACAGTGCGATCTCGGCGACGTCCTCGATGCGAGTGTAGAGATAGCGCAGCGGTTCGGCGAACAGGAGGAAGCCGCCGGGGTTCTGTTGTTGGGAGGCGGCGGCGAACGAACTGAGGTAGTTGAAGTCGAAGACGACCGCGAGCAGGGTGTAGGCACCGAGCAATCCGACGAGCACGACCACGAACGGACGGCGTTTCGCGGGGCGGATGGCAGCGTAGGCGGCGAGCACGGGAAGGATGAAGACGAAGACGAACGTCTGTGTCGAGGCGACGAAGACGCACGCGAGCGTGCCGAGCGCCGCGAGGAGCCGTGACTCGCGCGTGAAGCAGTAGATCGCCCCGAGCAGCACGACCGTGATGACGATGTCGAGCGTCGTCAGCGCGTAGATCTGGACGGCCGGCAGCAGGACGAACAGGAAGGTCGTGAACTGCGCGACGTCGCGCGGGTAGTACGTTTCGAGCAGTCGAAAGAGGAGCAGCGCCGCGAGCGCGAGCGAGAGCGTACCGACGACCAGCGAGACCGCGAGTGACGACGGGAGCAACAGTTCGAAGAGGTAGAAAGTGAACACCGCCCCTGGCGGGTGCGTACGTGCGTGTAACGGGAGGCTCAGCTGTTGCTGTTCGAACGTTTCGAGGAATCGGATCGGATCGGCGACGGTGACGGCGGCCTCGTAGTAGCCGCCGGGGTCGGCGATGCCGATGGCCGCCCGTTCGTAGCTACCCGGTGCCGAGAGGGGTCTGAGCAGCCCCGGTCCGACACCGTGGGTGAGCGTCGTGAGCACGAGAAGCGCGATGCCGGCGACGATGACCGGCACGACGGAGTTGCGATCGGTGCGGAGCAGGTAGACGGTCGCGACGAGGAAGACCGCGATCGCCACGACGGCGAGGATCGGCGCGTCGGGCAGGGGAATTCGCTCGATGCGGAGGGTGAACTTGCTGAGCGGCCAGAACGTCGGAATCCGTGTGTTCGCGCCGAGCAGCTGGCGATCGACGAACTTGATGAGGACGTTGCAGAAGACGACAGTGGTGAGCGTCACCCAGCCGATCGCGAGAACGCGTCGGAGCGAGAAGAGGCCGGCGGAGTGACGTGTGGAGTCGGTGCCGCCGGTCATGCACGTCCATCCAGCCGACGGCGCTTAGGTGCTTTCGTCCGCGCCGGCCGTCAGGCTTCGGTACCGGGACCCTCAGTGTCGGCGTCGTACTCCCAGTAGCCGTTTTCGCGCATCGTCTCGCCGACCCGCTGATGCATCGTCTGGATGTCCTCGATCTCGTCGCTGTCGACGTTATCGAAGATCTCCGCCAGGCTGACGACCCGCTCGTGGTTCAGACGAATGGGATCGTCGCCGTGTTCGTCGACGAACGCCGATACGTCGAGCGGGAAGTCCTCGTGCTCGTCGACCTTCTTCGCGATGACTGCCTGTCCGTACTTGCGCATCCCTTCGCTCCCTTCCTCGCCGTCGGGGTCGTGGGGCCAGTCGGCCATGTCTCAAAACCCGTTCGGTCGCCGCAAAAGCGTTGCTGCTCACCGTTCGATCGCGAGAAACGCGGTGGGGATGGGATTCGAACCACGGTCGTTTCACTCCGTTCGCTCCACTCTCTGCTTCGAATCCCACGTACTCGTTTCACTCGCTCACGCGGTTGCTCGCGCACGAGGCGCTCGCAGGATAGTTCGCTCGGAAACGGTGGGGATGGGATTCGAACCCATGAGGCCATCGGCCACCTGTTTTCAAGACAGGCGCAATCGTCCACTCTGCCACCCCACCACAGCCACGACTATCTCCGCGGGCGTCTAAGGGCTGTCGGTGTCCGCTTTCCGCAAGGAGAGGTCGCCGTCTGCCTCGACGAGCGTCACGTCCAGATCGCCGAGACACGCGGCAGTGTGCTGGGGCACCTCGCGCCCGGCCCGATCACGTGCACGGACGAATGCGAGCGCGCCCGCGAGGTCCGTGCCCGTCTCGATCACGGCGGTCATCGGCCCGTAGTCGACGTCGAGCCCGGCATCGTTCGCGCGCGCGGTGAGCGTCTCGACCGCCGGTGGCGTGTAGGCCTCCTCGAAGTCGATCGGTGCGGAGAAGCCGGCGGCGTAGACCCGGCCTTCCGAGGTGGGACCGAGCACGACGTCGCTCCGGCGGAGTTTCATCATCAGCCCGTCGATGACGCCGCGTGTGAGGAACGGAGCAGTCGGCTCGACGGCCATCGCCGAGCTCTCCTCCTCGCTTTCGAGCAAGTGCGTGATCGTGTTACCGATGCGACCCGCGAACGTCGAGCCGGCCTGCGTCTCGTAGCGCACACCATCCGGGTCTTCGAGCGCGGCATCGGCGAGCGCGCGGAGCTCCGCCTCGGGCTCGCCGGACTCGTCCGGGCGGTAGTTGACGAGCAGGTCGCTCGCGCTCGTCTCGACGGCGCGGAACACGTCGGCGCACATCGCGGCGTAGAGATCGGCGGTCTCGCCCTCGGTGAGCGGCGTCGACGACGCGAGGTCGGCCAGAACGCCCTCGCTCGGCGCGTCACAGAGGACGGCGACGGTGGTCATGGACGCACTCGGCGCGCGGCGCTCTTGAACGCCGTGGCTCGCCCGTCCGATCGCGGGTTTATTCACCCCGGCGCTGTCACTCGTTCCCACGGATGAACACCACTGTCGATCGTACCGACGGCGACGACCGCGACGAACGATCACGGGGCGCCTGAGATGTGGCTCTCACGGCTGCTCGCCGGAGTCGTCACACTGCTCGTCGCCCTCGCAGCAATCGGTAGCCTCGCCGTCCTCGTGCTGAACGCGCTCGCACCGACGACGATCGCCGTGCTCGCGCTGGTGATCGTCGCCCTCGTCGCGATGAGTGCTGTCGGCGCGCGCTCGCGGCGATGGCTGTCGAACCCCTACTGGTAATCAGTCCTCGGTCGGCTCGGCGCTCGTCGGCGCGTCGGGATCGTTCTCGGGACTCGATGGGTGATAGTCGGTGTCGTACTCGCCGGCGTCGCCGTCCAGGCGATCGGGGTTGACGCGCCCGGCGAGCAGCATGAAGTCGACCATCGTGAGCGCGGCCATCGCCTCGACGACCGGGACGCCGCGCGGCGGGAGCACGGGGTCGTGACGGCCGATGACCTGCGCTTCCTTCTCCTCGCCCGTCTCCCAGTCGACGGTGGTCTGTTGCTTCGGGATCGAGGTCGGTGCGTGGAGGGTGACCTCGCCGCGGATCGGCTGACCGGTCGTGATCCCGCCCTGGAGTCCGCCGTGGTCGTTGCCGACGGGAATCGGATCGCCATCGTCGTCGAACTCCCAGTCCTCGTTGCGCTCGCTGCCGCGATAGCGTCGGGCCTCCCGGCCGAGTCCGAACTCGAAACCCGTCGCGGCGGGCACGCTCAGCATCGCCTGCCCGAGTCGTGCCGGCACCGAGTCGAACCGCGGCGCACCGAGCCCGCGGGGCGCACCCCGGATTTCGAACTCGATGGCACCGCCGATCGAATCGCCCTCCTCCTGGTACTCGTCGATGCGCTCGCGCATTCGCTCCGCGGTTTCGGGATGGGCACACCGGACCTCGTTCTCCTCGACGTGTTCGCCCATCGCCTCGAAGCTCACGTCAGGGGCCTCGATATCGCCGATCTGGTTGACGTGCGCCCGGATCTCGACACCCTCGCTCGCGAGGATCTCCTTGGCGATCGCACCCGCCGCGACCCAGTTAGCCGTCTCGCGGGCCGAGGAGCGCCCGCCGCCGCCCCAGTTCCTGGTGCCGAACTTCGCCGAATAGGTGAAATCGCCGTGGCTGGGTCGCGGCGCGGTGATGAACGGCTCGTACTTGCCCGAGCGAGCGTCCTTGTTCTGGATGATCATCCCGATCGGTGTTCCGGTCGTGTAGCCGTCCTGCGTGCCGCTCTTGATCGAGACGGCGTCGGGCTCGCCACGGCTGGTCGTGATCTGTGACTGGCCGGGTTTGCGCCGGTCGAGCTCGCGCTGGACGTCTTCCTCGTCGAGTTCCAGCCCCGCGGGGCAGCCCGAGACCGTGACGCCCATCGCCTCGCCATGACTCTCGCCGAAGGTCGTGACCCGGAAGAGCCGACCGAACTCGTTACCGTTCATGAGTTCGCGTTGGCGCGCAGGGATTTGAACCCACTTTTTTGCTTCGTTCCCGTTCGCGCCTGCGGGCGCTCAGGGTCCTCGCAAAAACCTGGACTAAAAAGAGCCGCTCGCTCCCTCGCTCCGCTCGGTCGCTCACGGTGAACCGCGCTCACTGCGTTCGCGCGGATGCGCCTCTCCCGCAAACCGCCCGCCTCCGCCGAAGCCCTCGCATCCCTCCGGAAGAGCTTCGCTCTTCCGTGCTCTCGTTCACCTCCGGTTCACGAGAACTCCGGGATGCTCGCCCTTCATCCACCAGGACCGCCCGCCCCGCTCCGCACCGCCCACAAACACCGTCGTTTCAGTCGAGACTCACGTCGGCCCCAGCACCGGCGAGCGTGGCGAAGAAATCCGGAAACGAGACGTCGACGTGCTCCGCGCCGCTGACGGTGGTCGTCCCGTCGGCGACCAGTCCGGCGATCGCGAGTGCCATCACGATCCGGTGGTCGCCCCGTCCGTCGACGCGCGCGCCCTGGAGGGCCGAGTCGTCGCCGTGGATCGTGAGCGAGTCCTCCCGCTCGGTGACGGTCGCACCCATCGTTTCGAGTTCGTCGGCCATCGCGCTCACGCGATCGGTCTCCTTGTACCGGACGTGTTCGGCGTTCACGAGCCGCGTCTCGCCGTCGGCCGCGGCCCCGAGAACGGCGAGCGTCGGCAGGAGGTCGGGCGTGTCGCCGACGTCGATCTCGACGCCCGAGAGCGACGAGCGCGCGATCGAGATCGTCCCGGCGTCGCGCTCCCACGCGATCTCCGCGCCCATTCGTTCGAGAATCTCGACGATGGCGCTATCACCCTGCGCGCTCGGACGCGCACCCTCCACGGTGAGTTCACCGTCGGCGGCGAGCGCGCCGGCAGCGAGCAGATAGGAGATCGACGAGAAATCGCCCGGCACGCGATACTCGCTGCCCGCATCGTAGGCCTGCCCGCCCGCGACCGCGAAGCCCTCTCCTTCGTTTTCGGTCTCGACGCCGAAGTCGGCGAGCAGCTCGCGGGTGATTTCGACGTACGGCGCGGACTTCAGCTCCGTTTCGAGATCGATCTCGATCCCCGACTCGGAGCGCGCACCGGCCATCAGGAGCGCGGTCACGAACTGTGAGGAGACGTCGCCGGGCATCGAAACTCGCCCGCCGTCCACCGGCCCGCCGACGACGAGCGGGGCCTGCCCGTTCGCGCGCGTACTCTCGGCGTGGCCACCCAACTCCTCGATCGCGGCGAGCAGCGGCCCGTGCGGGCGCGAGCGCAGCGATCCGTCGCCGGTGAGCACCGTCAGCCCCTCGGCGAGCGCTGCCGTCGCCGTGACGAGACGCATCGTCGTCCCACTGTTGGCACAGTCGACGACATTGGCCGGTGTCTCGGGATGGCCGAACCCTTCCACCGTGATCTGCTCGCTGTCGTCCGCGAGCCCTTCGACACGCCCACCGAACGCCTCGACGGCCCGCGCCGTCGCGCGCGTATCGGCGGAGACGAGCGGCCGCTCGATCCGCGTGGTGCCATCACCGTAGCCCGCCGCCAGGATCGCCCGATGGGTGTAGCTCTTCGACGGCGGTGCTCTGACCGTGCCGCCCACGCACGAACTCCCGATGTCGGCGTTCATACCCGCCCCTCGGACGGCGGGGCTATCAGACTGCCGGACCTCCACTTTTTTTACGACTCGGGTTCGCCTCCGGCGAACCTCTCGTCGCAAAAACCTGGACTAAAAAGAACCGCTCGCTCCCGACGGTCGCTCGCGGTGAACCCCGCTCGTTCCACTCGCGCGGATGCGACCGTTCCAACTACCGCACAGCAACAGCCCACATACCTCCCCAACCGATTCGCTCGTTCCGTTCGCTTCACTCACGTCACTCGCTCATCCCTCGCGCAGTGTTCGCGCTCGGTGCTCACTTCGCTCACGGGTCGTTCCTCCCCGTTCGCATCGAGGCACTCACTACGTTCGTGCCTCGCACCGTTCGCACACGAGCGTGAGTGCGCGCCACAGCAACCGGTGTGTCTCCGATTTTCATCCTGTTCCAACCGTCAGGCCTCGGCGCTCGATCCGGTGAAGAGCTTGTGGGCGCTGAACACGACGAAGCCGAGGATGGCGGCGTACCAGAGCGTGCCGACGCGGATGACCATCGTCGCGCCGACCGCGATCGGTTCGGCGATACCGAACGTGAGGAGCACGCCGGTCATGCTCGCCTCGGCCGCGCCCAGTCCGCCGGGTAGCATACTCACCGCGCCGACGACCGAGCCGAGCGCGAAGACGAACAGCCCGACCAGCAGGGAGGTCTCGATGCCGAACCCGCGGAGCGTGAGCCAGAGCGCGACGCCTTCGAGCCCCCACGCGACGATGCCGAGCAGCGTGGCCACCGAGAGCGGGCGAAGCCGAAAGAGCCTGTACGTACTCTCGTAGAGCGTTTCGAGCCCTTCGGCGTAGTCCCCGATCACGGGCAGCGAACCGATCCACGAGAGCAGACGGAGACAGCCCGCCCGCCACTGGAGCAGCCCGATCCCGAGCGCGAAGACGACGGCGACCGCCACCAACACCGCGGGCGAGCGCCCGTAGGCGACGACGCCGAGCGCGGCCAGCAGCGACAGCGAGAGCAGGTCGGTGATGCGCTCGGCTCCCACGACGGAGGTCGTCCGACTCGCGGGCACACCTGCCTCGTCGCGCAGCAGCCACGCCTTCCAGACCTCGCCCGCCTTCCCGGGCGTGACGACCATCATCAGTCCGCTGAAGAACACCGTGAGACTCGTCTTCAGGGGGACGTGAACGTCGAGCTCGCGCAGGTAGAACTCCCACTTGGCGAAACGAAAGCCGTAGCCGATGGTCGTCAGGAGAACGACTGCGCCGAACGCCCAGAGCTCGAACTCGGAGAAGGCCGCGATCACCTTCTCGGCGTCGGCGAGGACGAACAGCGCCGCGAACACCACCACGGTCAACACCGCCGTCACCCAGACGCCGTGATCGCTCACGAGCTGGCGGATGCGACCCGTCGACTCGTCGGCTTCGTTCCCCTTCTCCAGGGAGTCGCTCATCGCAGCCCTCCGATCGCCCGTCGCGCCTGCTGGACCTTCGTGGCGACGTGGCCCGAGAGATAGCGCCCGTGTCCGCACGGCGTCGTCGTTCCCTCGCGAATCGCCTCGCGGAGCGTCCCCTCGAACTCGGTCGCCGCGCGCCCGACCTCCATCGGGAAGTGGGCGTCGCTGCCACCCGTGATCGCCAGCCCGTGATGGGCGGCGAACGCGCGCGCCTGCCGGTTGAACAGCGGGCGCACACACCGCGAGTTCGTCGCCTCGACGCCGTCGACCGCCGCCGCGATCGCCGGCAGCTCGCGGTCGTAGAACTGCCGCATCGTGTCGAACGGATGCGAGAGCACCGCGATCCCGTCCTGTTCGTGGATCTCGTCGATCACAGTGAGGGGATCCGTCTTCGGCGGGGCGTCATCGATATCGATCCCGAGCAGGTGGCCCTGCGTGGTCGTCACCTCGACGCCCGAGACGACGTCCAACCCTGCTGGCGCGTGCTCGCGGACACGATCGACGTTCGCGAGCGTGTCGTGATCGGTCACGACGATGCCGTCGAGTCCCGCGTCCGCGGCGGCCACGGCGACCTTCTTCGGTGGTGTAGCCGAACACGGCGAGGCGTCGGTGTGAACCTGGAGATCGTAGCGCATCAGCCGAACACCCCGACGAGCCACGCACGCGGGCGACCGTAGAGGACGACGACCGCGATCAATCCCCAGAAGGCGAAGTTGACGAGCAGCTGTCGATCGACGAGCAGCGCGCCGGGCGACGCGCCCGCCTTCGTCGTGTAGACGAGATGGTGATAGCGGAAGACGCCGAAGAAGGCGAACGGGAGCGTGAGCATCATCGCGAGCTTCGCGCCCGTGAACGTGTAGATCGAGTAGGACATCAACAGCGTCGAGATGACGATCCCGAGCAGCTGATCGAGCGTCTCGGGCGTGTAGTCGGCGAGCGTCGCACGCGTCTCGCCGGGCACCTCGCTGGCGGCGAACTCGTGGCGGCGCTTGCCGAGCGCCAGCAGGAGTGCGGCGAGAAACGTACAGACGACGAGCCACGGGCTGAGCGCGACGCCGATGGCGACCACGCCCGCCACGGCCCGGAGCACGAACCCGACGGCGATGAGCAGCACGTCGACCAGCACGACATCCTTGAGATACAGCGAGTACGCCGCGTTCTGAACCAGATAGGCGACGATGATCGCGACGAACAGCGGGCCGAGCGTGTACGAGAGCGCGAAGCCCGCGACGAGCAGGGCGATCGCGAACGCGCCCGCCGTCTGGACGCCTACCTGTCCGCTCGCGATCGGACGATTGCGCTTCTCGGGATGTTTGCGGTCCTCCTCGACGTCGCTGATGTCGTTGAAGATGTAGGTCGCGCCGGCGACCGCACAGAACGCCGCCACGGCGATCGAGACCCGTCCCCACGCCATCGGGTCGAACAGCTGTTTCGAGAAGACGATGGCGATGAGTATCACGCCCTGTTTGTACCACTGCCACGGACGGATCTCGTAGGCGAGACCGGCGGCCGTGCGCACGAACCCGGCCTGCTGTGTCTGCGCCTCACCCATTGGCCCTCATCCACGGCCGCGAGACATAAACCTGACCGATCGATACGCACCGTTTCGGACCGTTTCAGGCGTGGTAATCCCACACGAGCGCTCGTGTCGTATCGGTAGATAGTTGAAACGCCCCCCATTACGGCGAGCCTATGCAAGCGCACGCACACGACGACGACCGACTCGCCGAGCCCGGTTCGCTGCTCGTCACCGGCGGCACGGGGTTCCTCGGACTCCACACCTGCGAGTACTTCGCCGAGCGCGGCTGGGACGTGACCGCGTTCGACCTCAAACCGTTCAAACCCGAAGACGAGATCGAGGGCGTCGATTTCGTCGAGGGCGACGTGCGCGACGAGGAGACGGTAGGCGACGCGATCGACGAAGTGGACGCCGATGCGATCGTCCACACCGCCGCCGCACTCCCGCTGTGGGACGACCAGCGCATCCGCGAGACGACCATCGACGGCACGCGCAACGTGCTCTGGGCCGCCAAGGAAGCCGACGTCGAGCGCGTCGTCTACGTCTCCTCGACCGCCGTCTACGGCACCCACGACCACCATCCCATCACCGAGGAGTCGCCGCTCGATGGCGTTGGACCCTACGGTGAGGCGAAGATCGAGGCCGAGAAAATCTGTGACGACTTCCGCCGGATGGGCATGTGCGTCCCTATCCTCCGCCCGAAGACGTTCATCGGGCCGAAACGCCTCGGCGTCTTCCAGGTTCTCTTCGACTGGATCGAATCGGGCGCGAACGTGCCGATGGTCGGCTGGGGCAACAACCAGTACCAGCTGATGCACGTCTACGATCTCGTCCGCGCGATGGAGTTCATGTTCGCGAAGGACGAAGAGGACGTGAACACCACGTTCAACGTCGGAGCCGAGGAGTTCGGCACGATGAAGGAGGACTTCCAGGCACCGATCGACTACGCGGGCACCGGCAAGCGCACCGTCGGGACGCCGACGTCGCTGACGGTGTTCGCCCTGCGCGTGCTCGAAAAACTGAACCTCTCGCCGCTGTACCCCTGGGTCTACGAGACCGCCCACGAGGATTCGTACGTCTCCGTCGAGAAGCTCCAGTCGCTCGGCTGGGAGCCGAAATACTCGAACAAGGAGGCACTCGTCGAGACCTACGAGTGGTATCTCGAGAACTACGACGATCCCGAAAGCGAGGGAACAGGATTGGACCACCGCGTCGCCTGGGATCAGGGTGCGCTCACGCTCGTCAAGGGCGTGTTCAAACACATCTGAACCGTCGTCGATCGAAGCGCCGATACCGCCTCGCTGCCAACCGCTCACAACCGTGACGAACACGCAGCTCACACTGATCCAGATCGACAACTACGGCCCGTGGACGGTGACGCCGGAACCGCGGCGCGAGGTCGACCTCCAGACCCTCCAGTCGCGGCTGTACGCCGACCTCTCGCAGCTGTTCGGCAACCGCGACGGCTACGTCTTCTTCTCGCGGTTCGACAACATGGTCGCCGTCACGAACGGGATCGACACGGATGCTCACGCGCTCATCCAGGAATCGATCGGCAACCGCTATCCGGTGACGGTGAGCCTCTCGATCGGCACGGGCGAGACGCCGGCGACGGCGATCGAGACCGCGAGCGAACAGCTTCAGGCTGCCGGCAGCGCACAGGCGAGCGATCGTCAGGAGATCCTGCGTGGCGAGCCGATCGTCGAATCGGACCGCACCGACGAGGACGTCCGGATCGCCCACTTCGACGTGAACGACGCCACCGGCAAGTATACCGACCGGTTGAACGAGTTCGATACGTTCATCAACATCGAACAGAGCTACGCCGAGCTGATGCGTTATCTCCGCGAGACGCACGACTCGCTGTCGTTTTTCGTCGGCGGCGACAACATCATCTCGGTCTGTCCGGATCTCGACGCCGAGCAGTACCACGACGCGATCGAGCACGTCAGCGAGGCGGTCGGCGTCGAGCTCAAGGTCGGCGTCGGGCGGGCGGCGAACGCCCAGTCGGCGGGCATGGCCGCCAAACACGCCCTCGAAACCTGTCGGTACGACGGCCGTGACGTCGTGTTCGGCGACCAATGAGATAGGACGGCTGCGCTCTTAACCCTACTGGAGATACTTTTTAGCACGCACGGCCGGAACGGACCGGTATGAGCAGTGCTATCACCGTGCGGGAGATAATGACCCGGGAGTTCCTCGGGGTGAGTGAGAGCGACGATCTGCTCGAAACGGTCGAACTGCTCCTCGACGAGGCCGCCGACTGTGCGGTCGTCCTCCGTGGACCCGACCCCGTTGGGGCGCTCGACGAGCGCGATGCACTTTCGCTACTCGTCGGCGAGACCGACCCCGCGGCGGCGACGGTGACCGACGTCATGGACGACGGGGTCGTTCGGGTCGCCTCCGATGCCTCGCTCACGGCAGCAGCCGAGGCGATGGCTCGCGAGGAGGCCGACTGGCTGCTCGTCGTCGAGGACGAACCGGTGGGCGTGGTCTCGGCGTACGACATCGCCACCGCCTCGACGATCGCGCCCGTCGTCGGGGACGGCACCGTCTCGACGGCGACGGAGCCATCCCCGACCTACGACACACAGGGGATCTGTGAGCACTGTGGGACGCTCACACACGATCTCGTGACCGTGAACGGTCAGTCGGTCTGTGCGAACTGCCGCGAGAACTGAAACCCACTCCCGGCGGTCGGTCCTAGAGGCAAGACTTATATTGCCATCAGGAAACATACTGGTGACATGGCACGAACTACCAATCGACGTAAATTCCTCATCGGTGTCGGAGCCGCAGGTCTCGCTGGCTTCGCTGGCTGCATCGGCGGTGGCGGCGACAACGGGAGCGGCGGTAGTGGCGAAACAGGTACCAGCGGTGGTGGCGGTGGCGGCAACGGAAGCGGCGGCGGGGGCGGAGGCGGTGGGCAGGCGATCAAGATCGGCATTCTCCAGCCGACGACCGGCGACCTCGCATCGGTCGGCACACCGATCCAGAAGGCCGCGCAGCTGCCGGCACGTCAGTTACAGAACGCCGATACGGCGTTCTCCATCGAGACACAGATCGAGGACACGCAGACGGACCCGCAGGCGGGTATCAGCGCTGCCCAAGCGCTCGTCGATGCGGGCTATCCGGCGATAACGGGTGCAGCGTCCTCGGAAACGTCGATTCAGGTCGCGAAGAACGTCACGATCCCCAATCAGATCGTCCTGACCCCGCCGGCGAGCACCTCGCCGGCGATCACCGACCTGCAGGACAACGGCTACGTCTACCGGACGGCACCGAGCGACGCGCTGCAGGGTGAGGTGCTCGCACAGGTCGCCAGCCAGCGCGTCAACGCGGCGGCGGTATCGGCGATGTTCGTCAACAACTCCTACGGACAGGCGCTCGCCGACAGTTTCGTTCAGGCGTTCGACGGCAACGTCCCGGCGCAGGTCTCCTTCGAGAAGGCACAGTCGTCGTACACCTCGAAGCTGCAGGAGGCGATGTCGTCGAGCCCCGACGGACTGCTCGTCATCGGCTATCCCGAGAGCGGCAACCAGCTGTTCCGCGATTTCTACTCGAACTACGGTCGCGACACGACCATTCTCGTCACCGACGGGCTGCGCGCGCCCGAACTGCCGAGCGACGTCGGCCAGTCGATGACGAACGTCGTCGGCACCGCGCCGATCGCCGCCGGACCGGCCAAGCAGTTCTTCACGAAATCGTTCAAGGACGAATTCGGCAACGAACCCGGCGTGTTCACCTCGCAGGCCTACGACGCGACCGCGGTCCAGATGCTCGCCATCGCCGCGGCCGGCGAGAACACCGGCTCGGCCGTCCAGCAGAACATGGCTTCGGTCGCGAACCCCGGCGGAGCCGAAGTCACGCCGGAGAACCTCGCCGAGGGGATCGGGATGGCAGCCAATGGCGACGACATCAACTATCAAGGCGCATCGAGCAGCGTTAACTTCGACGACAACGGCGACATGCAGTCGGTCGGCTACGAGATCTTCAGCTACACCGAGGGTGGCGACATCGAACAGCAGGACACCGTCGAGTTCGAAGCCGGCGGCGGTGGCGGTGGGGGCGGCAACAACAGCAGTGCAGGCACGACGAGCGCCTGAACGGTCGTTTCAGCCGCCGAGGAACTCCCGGCGCACCTCGTCGTTACCGAGTAGTGCCGCGCCGGTGTCGGTGAAGCGGTTCTGGCCCTGCACGAGCACGTAGCCACGGTCACAGCGCGAGAGCGCCTCGATCGCGTTCTGCTCGACCATCAGCACGGCCGTTCCGGCGTCGTTGATCGCGTCGATCCGGTCGAACATCTCGTCGACGAGATCGGGCGCGAGCCCGGCCGACGGCTCGTCGAGCAGCAGCAAGTCGGGATCGAGCATCAGCGCGCGCCCCATCGCCAGCATCTGGCGCTGGCCGCCCGAAAGGGTGCCCGCGCGCTGGGACTGGCGCTCTTCGAGGATCGGGAAGCGTTCGAAGACGTCCGCGAGCCGCTCCTCGGGCACTGAATCGAGGATGTACGCGCCCATCTCCAGGTTTTCGCGCACCGAGAGCCCGGCGAAGACGTTCTCGTTCTGTGGGACGTAGCTCACGCCCCGGCGGATCACCTCCTCGGGAGCGAGGCCGCCGATCCCCTCGCCGTCGAAGGCGATCGAGCCATCCATGTGAGTCGCCAGCCCGAAGACTGCCTTCATCACCGTCGATTTGCCCGCGCCGTTCGGACCGACGATGCTGACGTACTCGCCGGAATCGACCGCGAGATCTAGCGCCGAGAGGATCTGCAGATCGCCGTAGCCCGCGTCGAGATCGGTGATCGAGAGCAGGCCGTCGGCGGTCGTGTCGCTTTCGTCCGTCTCCGTGTCCGTGACTGCGCGTTCGTCGCTCATACGTTCGCCCCCAGATAGGCGTCGATCACCTGCTCGTTCTCGCGGATCGCCGCCGGCGCGTCGTCGGCGAGCACGCGCCCCTGATGCATGACGATGACGCGCTCGCAGTTCTCCATGATCACGTCCATGTCGTGTTCGACCAGCAGGAAGGTGTAGCCCTGTTCGCGGAGTTCGTCGATCCGTTCGAGCAGTTTGCGTTCGAGCGTCGGGTTGACACCGGCGAGCGGCTCGTCGAGCAGGACGACCTCCGGATCGGTCAGCAGTGCACGCGCCATCTCGAGCAGTTTGCGCTGGCCGCCCGAGAGGTTGCCCGCGTACTCTTCGGCGAGGTGGTCGATCTCGAAGAATTCGAGCGTCTCCCACGCCCGCTCGCGCAGCTCTCGCTCTTGAGCCTGTACCGAGCGGCGTACACCTGGCAGCACCGCCCGCCAGAGCGCCTCGCCTTGCTGGCCGCGCGGCGCGAGCAGCATGTTTTCGAGCACCGTCATCTCCTGGAGTTCGCGCGTGATCTGGAACGTGCGAACGAGTCCACGGGCAGCGATCTCGTGCGGCTGCAGGCCCGTGATCTCTTCGTTGTGGAGCTTCACCGAGCCACCGGTCGGACGATGGACGCCCGTGATACAGTCGAACGTGGTCGATTTGCCCGCGCCGTTCGGCCCGATCAACCCCGTGAGCGACCCCTCTTCGATGGCGAACCCGGCTCCGTCGACCGCCGTCAGCCCGCCGAACTCCATGCGGAGATCGTCGACCCTGAGCGGCCGCCCGGGTGGTATCTCGCGGGCGGCACGCTCGACGTCCGAGTCCTCCTCGGGGTCGATATCCGCGATCTCCTCTGGGTTCTCACCCTCGATCGCCGCTCGCGTGTCGGTGGTGTCCGTTTCACTCATCGTTGGCCTCCGTCGCGCCGCCGTCTGTCTGGCCGGCTGCGGTCCGCTCGCGCGCGAGCGAGACGGCCGCGGCGGTCTCCTTGCGGTGGCCGAGCAGTCCATCGGGTCGGTTCTGCACGAGATAGACCAACACCACACCGACGAGCACGAACCTGAGGCTGGAGACGTCGGCGAGCGCGTAGGCGAGCAGCGGCCCGACATCCAGCGAGCCGAGCGCGGCGATCGCGTCGGTGAACGTGTTCGGCGCGCCGCCGAGGTCAACGGTTTGTTGGACGAGCCGACGGACGAACGTCGGTCCCTCGAACAGCAGTCCCGCGAAGAGCGCGCCGCCGATGACGCTACCGGTGTTCGAGCCCGACCCGCCGATGATCAGCGCGATGAAGACGTAGAAGGTGATGATCGGGAGGAACAGGGCGGGGTTGACGAGTTCCTGACTGCCCTGCCAGAGTATTCCTCCTAAGCCCATCAGCGCACAGCCGAGCATGAACGTCTTGATCTTGAACCGGTTCGTGTTCTTCCCGAGCGAGCTCGCCACGAGTTCGTCCTCGCGGATGGCCTTGAGCACCCGACCGAACGGCGAATTGCCGACGCGCGTGAGCAGGAGATAGAACAGGCCGACGAAGATCACGAGCACGATCGTGTAGGTCCAGTCGACGACGACCGGCTCGTCGAGTCCGAGCGTTCCGAAGAAGCCGAAGACGGCCTCGCCGAGCCCCGTCGTGCCGGCGGCGGGGCTCGACGGCGTCGTGTAGTAGAGCGCCATCACGGGGTTGGTCGGCGTCTGGATGCCCTGGGAGGCACCGGTGCCGAGATCCGCGCCCGCGATCGAGAAGGTCTGGAAGGTGGTGGAGTTGTACGTCAGTCGGATGATCTCGGAGAGGCCGAGCGTGACGATGGCCAGATAATCGGCCTTGAGCCTGAGTGCGGGCAGCGCCGCGAGCGCGCCGACCAATGCTGCCGCGACCATCCCGCCGACGACGCCGACCCAGAGCGGGAGGCCGAGCCCGGGGACACCGCCCGCCGCGGGGCTCGCGGGCGCGGTGAGCATCGCCATCGTGTAGACGCCGACGGCCATGAACCCCGCGACGCCGATGTTCAGGAGTCCCGCGTAGCCCCACTGAAGGTTGAGGGCGAGCGCGAGCAGCGCGTAGACGGCCGCGAAGAAGGTGATCCGCTGGAGGGTGCTCGCGAGCCCCGCGATATCGAGCCCGAGCGCCATTCCTAATACCGTGAAGCCGACGTACAGCCCGAACAGCACGCCGAGGATCAACACGGCGTCGTTGTCCGGTAGCCGGGCTGCGACCCGCTCGGTGGCGCTACTCATCGGTCCACCTCGCTGGCCGCAGCCACACTCGGTGACGGTATCCATTCAGTCGCGGGGTAGTCATGCGGTCGTCACCCCGCCGAACAGCCCCGACGGCTTGACCAACAGCATGAAGATCATGACGAGGAAGGCCGCGACGGTGGTGAAATCGGAGGGGATCCAGACCAGTGAGACCGTGCTCGCGAGCCCGATGAGCAACCCGCCGAACATCGCGCCGTAGACCGAGCCGATACCACCGAGGATGACCGCCGCGAAGATGAGGAGGAGCAGCACCCAGCCGAAGTCGAAGGCGATGGTGCCCGTTTCGAGCGTGATGAGATAGCCCGCCGCGCCGGTGAGCCCGCCACCGATGACCCACGTCGCGCGGACGACGCGCTCGGTGGGGATGCCGGTGACGCGCGCGAGATCGCGGTTGTCGGCCATCGCGCGCATCGCCGTCCCGAGTTTCGTGTACTGGAGGACGACGTGAACGCCGACCAGCAGCCCGATCGCACAGATCGCGAGCGTCGCCTCGTGAGCGTTGATCCGGATGCCGATCCCGGGAACGGCGATTCCGGGGATCGATCCGCCGGTGATGCCCGGCCGACTGGTGCCGAAGACGAACGCGATCAGATAGCGCAGCGCGAGCGCGACGCCGACGCTCGCGATGAGCAGCGAGATCCCCTCCTGATCGCGCATCGGCTTGTAGACGAGTCGATCGATGAGCAGGGTGAGCGCGATGGTGAACACGGCCGCC
This sequence comes from Halococcus thailandensis JCM 13552, assembly GCF_000336715.1. Taxonomy (GTDB): domain Archaea; phylum Halobacteriota; class Halobacteria; order Halobacteriales; family Halococcaceae; genus Halococcus; species Halococcus thailandensis. Next base: position 50,463 of record NZ_AOMF01000146.1, on the reverse strand, counting down.
ATGACGAGCCCCGCGACGACCGCCAGCGGCGTCGAGACGACGCTCACGCCGACGCTGCCCGCGGTCGCGTCGCCACTGACGCCGAGCAGGAGCAGATCGCCGACCGACACCGTGCCGAACCCCGCGATCACGTAGGTGGTCGCCCAGCCGGCGAACGCGCCGCTGGAGATGTAATCGCCGTGAGCGAAGTTAGGGAAGCCGAGGATCGAATACGTCATCGAGAGTCCGACCCCCGCGAGCCCGATGACGAGCCCGAGGATCAGCCCGTCCTTGAGGAAGACGGCGAGGCTGAGCACCGACAGCGAGCCGCTCAGTAGTTTCGAAACCAGATCGATCGCCAACAGCATGCAGACGACCGCGACCAGCAGCGTGAGGGGTTGTTCGGCGACGACGCTCCGGCCGCGAGAGTAGGTTTCAGCAATACCCATGACACGAGTCCACATGAAACGGTGGGGGAGACCGTAATAAGTGTTACTCCCTCCGTCCGGCGATCGGGAGGGAAAGGGATTTGCCGGCGGCCGGTGGAGGGCGCACAATGATCCGAACCCTCGACGACCTCGACTGTGAGGGCGTCGCCGTCGGGGTGCGCATCGACATCAACAGCCCGCTCTCCGAGACGGGGTTGGCCGACGACGCCCGCCTGCGCGCCCACGTCGAGACCCTCTCGGAGCTGCTCGAACGCGGCGCACGGGTGGCGATCCTCGCCCATCAGGGCCGCCCCGGCGACGACGATTTCTCGACGCTCGCCGCCCACGCCGACCGCCTCGACGAACTGCTCTCCTTCCCCGTCGACTACTGCGACGCCACATTTTCGGCCGCTGCCAGAGAGCGCGTCGCGGGGCTCGACGGCGGTGAGGCCGTCCTGCTCGAAAACACCCGCTTTTACGCCGAGGAGTACATGGAGTTCGACCCCGAGCGCGCGGCCGATACCCACCTCGTCGAGGGGCTCGTGCCCGCACTCGACGTCTACGTCAACGACGCCTTCGCCGCCGCTCACCGCTCACAGCCCTCACTCGTCGGCTTCCCGCAGCGACTGCCGGGCTACGCCGGCCGGGTGATGGAGCGCGAACTCGACGTGCTCGCAACTATCGAGGAGACCCCCCAGCCCCGCGTCTACCTGCTCGGCGGCGCGAAGGTCGGCGATTCCATCGGTGTGGCCCGGAGCGTTCTCGAACGCGGCCTCGCCGACACGGTGCTGACCGCGGGCCTCGTCGGCAACGTCTGCCTGCTCGCTAGCGGCGCGGAGTTGGGAACCGCGAGCGCCGAGTTCGTCTACGATCAGGGCTACTGGGACGAGATCGACCGCGCTGGCGAACTGCTCGATGCCCACGACGAACTCCGGGTTCCGGTGGACGTCGCGATCGAGCGCGACGGCGAGCGCCACGAGATCCCTGTCGCGGAACTGCCCCAGGAGACCGAGACGCCGGCGATGGACGTCGGCAGCGAGACCGTCGCCGCCTATTCCGAGGTCCTCGCCGACGCCGGCACGGTGATCCTGAACGGGCCGGCGGGCGTCTTCGAGGAGGAGACGTTCGCCCACGGGACCCGGGAGCTCTACTCGACGGCCAGCGAGGCCGATCACAGCATCGTCGGCGGCGGCGACACGGCGGCGGCGATCCGGCGACTGGGCATCGATGGGTTCTCGCACGTGAGCACCGGCGGCGGCGCGTCGCTCGCGCTGCTCGCCGGCGATTCACTGCCGGCCGTCGAGGCACTCGACGAGTGACCATCGAACCGCCCGACACCGCGGCCGCGGGCGAGATCGCGGAGCTGTGGGTCGAACTCGCCCACGATCAGCGCGCGTTCGGCTCGCATCTCCGTGCCGAACCCAATCGGGCGACCATCCGCGAGGCGATCGTCCGCGACATCATCGCCGGTGGACTGCTGGTCGCTCGCGAGGACGGCATGATCGTGGGGTTCGTCATGTTCGGACCCGAATCCGAGCGGTTCGAACAGGACGTCTCGCGCGGTATCGTCCGGAACATCGTCGTCCGCCCGGAACGGCGAAACGAGGGTATCGGTGCGGAGCTACTCGCAGCGGCCGAGCGCGAACTGGCCGCGGCGGGGTTCGACGCCGTCGCTCTCTCCGCGCTCGCGGACAACGAGGCGGCGCGGCGCTTTTACGCGCGGGCGGGCTACGAGCCACACCGCATCGACTTCGAGAAGTCGCTCGAAAGCGACAGCGACAAATCGGGCCGTGGGTAACCCACGAGTGCGCCAGGGGAGCTTGGGTGGTGCAAGCACTCGATTTGTAATCGAGAATTCGTGGGTTCAAATCCCACCCCTGGCTTCGCAGCCTGTACGAACCCGAGCGTAGCGCGGGCCGAACGGTATGAACCCCCCGTTGCTATCAGGGAGTGTGACTTTTCGATCCCGTGTCGTGGTCGACGGTGAGGGCACGGGGGTGACGTCGTGTGGAGACGGTCGGAACGGCGAGTGACCTCCGACGCTCGCAACGCCACAATGAACTCGAAGCAAACGTGCGTCGTGACGGGTGGATCGCGGGGAATCGGACGGGGAATCGCCGAGGAGCTCGGTCGCAACGGTGCGACCGTCGTCGTGAACTACCGATCGTCGGAGGCTGCCGCCCACGAGACGGCAGAGGCCATCAAGGACGAGGGTGGAACCGCCGTTCCGCTCCAGGCCGACGTCGCCGAACCGGACGAAGTCGACGCTCTCCGTGATCGGGTCCACGAGCTGTTCGGCCCGATCGACGTGCTCGTGAACAACGCCGGCATCACCGTCGATCGGACGTTCGCGAACATGAGCCGCGAGGACTGGCAGCGCGTCGTGGACGTGAACCTGGGTGGCGTGTTCAACTGTACGAACGCCTTCTTCGAGGACATCGGCGACGCCGAGCACGGGCGGCTGATCAACGTTTCGAGCGTCGTCGCCCAGCAGGGCAACTACGGCCAGGCGAACTACGCCGCGACCAAGAGCGGGCTGTTCGGCTTCACGCGCACCATCGCGCTCGAACTCGCCAGTTCGGGATCGACCGCGAACTGCGTCGCGCCGGGGTTCGTCGAGACCGACATGCTGGACGACGTTCCCGACGACGTGAAGGAGAAAATCCGTCAGCGCATTCCGCTCGATCGTTTCGCCAGTGTCGAGGACATCGCCGGCATCATCCGGTTCATCGCCTGCGAGGATTCCGAATACATGACCGGCCAGATCCTCGCGGTCAACGGCGGCATGGAGTGGTAGGAACTGAGGCAGCGACAGTGCGCTGGCTGTAAGAGTGTAGTAGCTCCGCCCCGTAGGACGAATGATGACGAACATCACGGCGTCGGAATCGATCCCCGTAACGGTCGTGAGCGGCCCGCTCGGTGCGGGGAAGACGACGCTGCTCAACCGATTGCTGGCCTCTCCCGGCGGTCGCGAGATCGCGGTCATCGTCAACGACATGGGCGAGATGAACGTCGATGCCGAACTGCTCGCGCGCTCGGACGATGCCGACGATCCGGGCATCGTCGATCTTTCGAACGGCTGCATCTGCTGTCGGCTCCAGGACGACCTGCTCACCGAGGCCGCGCGACTCGCCGAAACCCGTACCTTCGACGTTCTGGTGGTCGAATCGTCAGGTATCAGCGAGCCGGTGCCCGTCGCGCGGACGTTTCTGGAGGGCTCCGACGAGAGCGATATCGATCCGACCGACCACTATCGCCTCGACACGATGGTGTCGGTGATCGACGCGTACGGCTTCTGGAAGGAGTTCGACGCCGGCGCGTCGCTGCCCGCGGGAGCCGACTCCGACATGGATCGACCACTCACGGACGTCCTGATGGAGGGTATCGAGTTCTGTGACGTCCTCTTGCTCAACAAATGCGACATGGTGCCCGACGAGCAACTCGACGAGATCGAGGCGACGCTCCACACGCTCCAGTCCCGCGCCGAGATCGTTCGGACGACGCGTGCCGACGTCGATCCGGAACTCGTGCTCGATACGGACCGATTCGATTTCGCGGCCGTCACGCGCTCGGCCGGCTGGAAGCAGGCACTGGCGGGCGATGGTCACGACCACGATCGGCCGGCGGCCGCGGCCCACGGCGTCTCGTCGTTTATCTACACCGCAGAACGGCCGTTCCATCCCGAACGACTCGACGAGTGGCTCGATTCGTGGACCGAGTCGGTGATCCGGGCGAAAGGTGTCTTCCGACTCGCCGGGCGCGACGACGTGATGGGGCTCAATCGGGCGGGGCCGTCGGTGCAGGCCGGCCCGATCGGACAGTGGAGCGACGATGACGACCGCCGCACCCGACTCGTGTTCATCGGCAGCGGGATGGACGAGGCGGGGATCGTCGCCGATCTGGACGACTGTCTGATCGACGACGACCCGGAGAACCGTGCGTTCGACGACCCGTTCCCGACGAACTGAGCTACGGCGAGACCTGCTCGCGGAGTTCGTCCCACGACTCGTGGAAGCCGTAGTTCGAGTCCGTCGTTTCATCATCACGGACGATCTCCTGATAAGTGTCGTCGTAGTCGAGCAGTTTGCCCCAGCCCTCCATGTCGTAGCTACAGTAGATGCACATGGGTGTCGATACCACGACTACCCAGTCGTGGGACATAACGTTTGTGCGGGCGCGAGTCGTCCCTTCCCTCTTCCCTGCAATCACTGGTCGCTACGAGTGTTGCGGGGCGCGCAAAAATCGATGATCGGGGAGTTAGGGTTCGAGCAGAACCTTCGTGACGCCTTCCTCGCGGTTGTCGAAGCGCTCGTACATCTCGGGGGCCTCGTCGAGACCCACACGGTGCGAGACGAGGAAGCTCGGGTCGGCACGATCCTCGATGATGAGATCGCGGAGCTGGCGGTTGTAGGATTTGACGTCGCACTGGCCGGTGCCGAGCTTCTGGCCCTTCTCGAACAGCAGCCCGAAGTCGATGCCCAGTCGCCCTTCGGCGGCCATCTCGTCGGGTGCGCCGGGATCGTCGGGGACGTACAGCCCGACGATACCGAGCTGGCCGGTCGGGCGCACGGTTCTGATGAGGTTGTTGAGCACGTTCGCGGGACTTTCCCGTGCCGGGTCGTAGGCGTCGTCGGCCTCCTTGTCGGGGTCGACGGCCTGATAGCCGACTGCATCGACACCCTTGTCGACGCCGCTGCCGTGGATGTCTTTGATCTGTTCGACGGGGTCGCCCTCCTCGAAGTTGATCGGCGTCGCCGCGCAGTGTTCTTCAGCGAGATCGAGTCGGCTCGGCACGCGATCGACGGAGTAGATCTCCGATGCGCCCTGGATCTTCGCGCTGTAGGCCGCCATCAGTCCGACGGGGCCAGCGCCGTAGATCGCGATCGACTCGCCCGGCTGGAGATCGGCCAGTCGCGTGCCGTGCCACCCGGTCGGGAAGATATCGGCCAGTAGCGCGAACGAGTCCTCGTTGCCCTCCTCGGGGAGTTTGAGCGCGTTGAAGTCCGCGTAGGGTACGCGGAGCTTCTCGGCTTGCCCACCTTTGTACGGGCCCATCGCGACGTAGCCGTAGGCACCGCCGGCGAAGCCGGGGTTGACGTTGGTGCAGAACCCAGTTTTACCGTTCTCGCAGTTCTCACAGAACCCACAGGCGACGTTGAACGGGAGGACGATCCGATCACCCTCTTCGAGCGTATCGACGCCGTCGCCAATCTCGTCGACGATCCCCATGTTCTCGTGACCGAAGACCATCCCTTCGTCGGCCGCGGTCCGCCCCTCGTACATGTGGAGATCCGAGCCACAGATGCACGACGTCGTGATGTCGATCACCACGTCGTTCGGGTGTTCGATTTCTGGCTCGTCGACCTCCTCGACGGCCACCTCGTGTTCGCCCTGATAGACGACTGCTTCCATTGACATTGTGATCCAAAAACACATGCAGCCGAGATGTGCTTCAATCTTTTGTAATTATTAACGCATATCGATGGCTGTGCGAACCGGAACGCTCCTCCGCCGGTCGATCGTACTAACCCCGCGTGAGCCAGACCAATCGACAGTTCGTTCTCGGCAAACGGCCAGAGGGCAAGCCCGATCGCGACACTTTCGAACTGGAGGAAACCGAGATTCCGGAGCCGAAACACGGCGAAGTGCTCGTCCGCACGCTCTTCCTCTCGGTCGACCCGTACATGCGCGGACGGATGCGCGACCGCGAATCGTACGCCGACCCGTGGGACGTGGGCGAACCGATGGCCGGCCACGTCGTCGGCGAGGTCGTCGACTCCGAACACGACGACTGGCAGGCTGGCGAGTTCGTCTTCGGCAACGGCTTCTGGAGCGAGTACGCGACCCTCGACGGCGACGATCTCGCACCCGTCGAGCCGAGCGAAAACGCCCCGCTCGAATCGTATCTCGGCGTGCTGGGAATGCCCGGTCGAACTGCCTACTTCGGCACGCGCGAGGTAGTCGAACCGACACCGGGCGACACGGTGGCCGTCTCGGGAGCGGCCGGCGCGGTCGGCTCGACAGTGGGCCAGTTGGCATCCTTCGCCGGTGCGCGCGTCGTCGGCTTCGCGGGCAGCGACGAGAAGGTCGCCTACCTCGAAGACGATCTCGGCTTCGACGCTGGTATCAACTACAAGCAGACCGACGACTACCGCGCGGCGCTCGACGAGGCAGCACCCGAGGGCGTCGACGGCTACTTCGACAACGTCGGCGGGCCAATCTCGGATGCCGTCTTCACGCAGCTCAACGTCGACGCACGGGTCGCGGTCTGCGGGCAGATCGCCACGTACAACGACGAGGGCGTCGCGACCGGTCCCCGGAAGCTCCCGATGCTCATCCCCTCGCGCGCCCGTGTCCAGGGACTGCTCGTCGGCGACTACGTGGCCCGTTTCGAGCAGGCCAACGCGCGCCTCCAGGAGTGGGTGGAAAACGGCGATCTCGTCCATCGCGAGTCGATCGTCGATGGTTTCGAGAATGCACCCGACGCCTTCCTCGGGCTGTTCGAGGGCGACAACATCGGTAAACAGGTCGTGAACGTCGCCGAGTCGAACGAGTAGTCCGGCCGCCTTCGCTCGCAAACGACGGGCCTACCCCGGTCGACCGCCAACTCAAAGTGATGGCATCCGCTGACGGCACGATCATGCCGATCGACGACGTTCCTGCCGACACGACGGCGCTGTTCAGGATCCGCGAACGCGATAATGGTGAAACCCACGAAGCCGTCCTCGTCGACACCGACGACGGCATCGAAGCGTGGCTGAACCACTGTATGCACTTCACCCACATCGGCCTCGACAAGGGGTCGGGTGCGGAGTGCCGGAACGGCGAGATCGTCTGTACGAACCACGGCGCGATGTTCGAGGCCGACACCGGCTACTGCACGTTCGGCCCCTGCGAGGGCGCACGCCTCGCCGACGTCGCCGTCTCGGTCGAGAACGGTTCCGTGCGACTCGCCGACGAACGCTACGAGTTCGTCGCCACCGGACCGAAAGAGGACGACGACGTGGATCTCACCTCGACCTCGAACGTCGAGTTCTGACCTTCACTCCACGAACGCGGCGCGGCAGTCCTCGTCACAGAAATGCTCGGCGCTCACTCGCTCGTTTTCGACGCTCGTCAGCACGCGATGGGCCGGTTCGTCGACGATCTGGTCGCCGCAGCTCGCACACGTCGGCGCGCTCTCCTCGGTTGCCTCGCCGACCGCGGACGTCGGATCGTTCATGATCCGTGTTCACGTCTCACGATATAAATAGCCGACTACCTGTCGCGAGCGACCGTCTCGTCCGGCTCCGTCCGCGTGCCCGCATCGAGCACGACGCCCGGATAGAGGGTGGTATGGACTCCGGTTTTCGTCCCGTCGCCGACGACGACGCCGTACTTCCGCCGCCCTGTCGAGACGCGCTCGCCCTTCACGGTTTGCTTGACAGGCGAATCGTCGTGACGGAGGTTGGCGACCGTCGTGTTCGCTCCGAAGTTCACCTCGCGCCCGAGCACGCTGTCGCCGACGTACGAGAGGTGGGGAACGTGCGTCCCGGCCATCACCACGCTGTTTTTGATCTCGACACCGTTGCCCACGCGGACTTCCTCGCCGAGCAGCGTCGCGCCGCGGACGTAGGCGTTCGGCCCGACGTGTGCGCCCGAGCGGATCAGGGCCGGACCCTCGACGACCACGCCGGGCTCGATGTGTGCACCTTCTTCCACCACGACGGGCCCACGGAGTTCGGCGCGCTCTGCGACCTCGCCCTCCACGCGCCCGTCGAGGGCGGCGAGCTTCCACTCGTTGGCTTCGAGGAGTTCCCAGGGTCGGCCGACGCCCATCCAGCGGTCGAGTTCGGTGTAGGAGACCTCGTACTCGGCGAACACCCGATCGAGCACGTCCGTGAGTTCGTACTCGCCGCGCTCGCTCTGTTCGACGTCGAGCCACTCGCGAGCCTCGCCCGGCAAGACACAGGCTCCGGCGCTCACGAGGTCCGTGTCGGGGTTCTCGGGCTTCTCGGTGACGCCAACCACTCGCTCGCCGTCGGTGTCGAGCACTCCGTAGTTGGAGGGGTTCTCGGCGCGATAGGCGGTGATGCCCGGTGCGTTCTCGAACAGTTCCTGAATACTCGCTGGGTCATAGAGATCGTCACCGTAGAGGACGGCGAAATCGTCGTCGAGGTGTTCGTACGCGGCGCGGACGGCGTGAGCCGTCCCCAACTGCTGGTCCTGCGTGGCGTATTTCACTGGAACGCCGCGGTACTCCTCGCCGAAATACTCGCGGACGGCGTCGGCCTCGTAGCCGACGACCAGAATGAGTTCGTCCGTGCCGGCCGCGATGGCCGCGTCGGCGGTGTGCGCACAGAGCGGGCGGTCCGCCACGGGCAGCATCGGCTTCGGCGTGTGGGCGGTCAGCGGGCGCATCCGTGTGCCTTCGCCGGCCGCGAGGAGCACTGTCTGCATGTGAGGGCCGACTCGCCGGCGTGAAATAGGCCTACCGTTCGTCGCTGCTGGTGCCGACTGCACTCATGACGCTCTCCGTGAGTTGCCCGGAGAGAAAGAGGGAGTGAGCGGTTCGGCACCTCAAACGAGGCTTTCGGGCGGGTCGGGGAACTCCTCGAAGTGCTCGCGATCGTGCGCGAGGAGGACCGTGGCGTCCTCCGTCCGTTCGAGGTTGCGGATCATCCGATTCGAGCGGATCGCGTGTTCGGTGTCCCAGGCGAACGCCGGCTGGAGTTCGTCCTCGTAAGCGCGCTGGGTGAAGGCGAGGTCGGCGGCCAGGATCACGGTGCCCGCCTCCTCGAGTTCGACCTTCACCGCCTGGTGGCCGGGCGAGTGTCCCGGTGTCGGGATGCACTCGACGACGCCGTCGCCGAAGACGTCGTACTCGCCGCTGATGGCGGTCACGTCGTACTCGGGCGACTGGAACACGCCGAAATCGCCCTCGACGTAGAGCTTCCGTTGAATGGGGTCGGCGGGCCACCAGGCGTATTCGAGCTCGTCCTGCTGGACGACGAACTCGCTGTCGGGGAACTCGCGGACGTCGCCCGTGTGGTCGAGATGCAGGTGGGTCATCACCACGATATCGATGTCGTCGGGCTCGTAGCCGATTTCGGCGAGCCGGTTCACCGCTTTCCCGTCCTCGCTCATCTCGATCTCGTCGGCGGCGAACTCCTCGACGTAGCCCGCGCCGTAGGGACCGTAGTCGGCGGGATCTTCGAGCAGTTCGTAGCTGGTGCCGGTGTCGATCAACACCGTGCCCTCGGGGTGATCGACGAGGTAGAACGGGGTGAGCGAGGGGTAGGTCTCGCCCGGTTTCTGGTTGCGCATCATCGCGCTGTACTCGTACTCCCAGTCGGCGCTGTTCATCGCGTACAGCTCTGGTTTCGTCATCACCGAATCGCATAGGCGACGATACCTAAAGTCGATCCACGCGCGTGCAACCCGCCCCGTTCCTCATCCTATCCCGCTCACCGATCGTGAACGCTATCGATCCCGTCTCTGGCGAAACGACCGACAAGCGTTTTTCGACGGCGGTTCTCCATTCGCTGTGACCGAACTGCGGGGGCCGCTCGTCGAGGTGGGCGAGAAAACGTCGGTGAGCACCGACTACGGTGAGCGTGATCTCGTGGAGCTCACTATCAGACCCGACGACGGCCGGGCCGCCCCCGTGACACTCACGCTGTGGGGCAAGTGGACCGAAACGGCGGAGTACACCGAGGAAGGCATGGAGCTGCTCGCCGTCGACGTCGAAGAAGAGGAGTTTCAGGGCGAGATCCAGTATTCGACGACTGGCGACTCCAGAATCGTCGTCGAACCCGACTACCTCGTGAACGTGACCGACGTGCGATCCTGGGTCCAGTGTCCCCGGATGCACTACCTCAACAAACTCTCCGGTGTGCCGCTCAACTACCCGGTGATCAAGGGGACGATCGTCCACGAGGTCTTCTCCGATCTGCTCCGCGGCGGCGACGTCGAGACGGCGATCGACGAGCGCGTCGCCGAGGCGGGGCTCGATCTCGGACTGCTCGACCGCGACGCCGACGAAGTCAGGGCGGACGTGGCCGACCACGCTCGCGCCATCGACGGCTGGCTCCGACAGGGCACCCTCGATGGTGGAGACGAGTGGCGATCCGAACGGACGCTGCTCTCCGAGCGCTACGGTCTGAAGGGACGAGCCGACGCCGTGCGCCGCGGTTCTCCTGTGGAACTCAAGACGGGCAAGAACACGAACAGCGAACCTCGCTTCCAGGACAAGGTGCAGGTCGCCTGTTACGCACTCCTGCTCGACGAGATGGGTGAACCACCCGACACCGGGACGCTGATCTACACGAAAAACGCCGCCCTCGACAGGAACGAGGCCGACGGCGATCTCTCACCGGCGAAGGACTTCTCGCTGTCCGACGGGCTGTTGGAGTACGTCCTCAGACAGCGCAACGAACTCGCCGCGATGGGCGTCGACAAAACCGTGCCGACGGGCTACGAGGCCAACGCGACCTGCAACTACTGCTTCGAGCAGGACACCTGCATGGTGGTCTCGGGACGGCTCGATCAGGAGTCGAAGGCCGGAGGGATCGGCGATCCGCTTCCCTCGGAAGAGCGGGCCTATTTCGAGCGGTTCTACCGGGCCATCGAGGACGAACGCCGAGCGGTCCACCGGGAGTACGCGAAGCTCTGGACCCAGAGCGCCGCCGAACGCGCCGCCGCAGATCGGGCGCTCGTCGACCTCGAACCAGTGGGGAAGAACGAGGTCGATGGGCGATGGGAGCTCCGCGCGCGCTGTGACGATCCCGTCTCGAAGATCCGCGAGGGCGACGTCGTCCTCGCGAGCGACGGCCACCCCGTGCGGGGGACCGCCGAGATGGCCCGCGTGATCGAGTTGGGTGATGAGGTCGTCGTCGAAACGGACGAACCCGTCGAGCTCCGCCGGCTCGACGTCTATCCCTCCGAGATGGGTGTCGACGGGATGCTCACGGCGCTGCACGATGCGGTGCTCGCCGGCGACCAGGAGCGAAAGGACGTGCTCTTCGGTCGGCGCGAGCCGGAATTCCGCGACGTCGACGAGACGTTCATCGACAACAACCCCGCCCAGGATCGGGCCGTGCGCATGGCGGTCGGGGCCGACGACTGCGCGCTGATCCACGGCCCGCCCGGCACCGGCAAGACCTACACGATCGCCCGGGCGATCCGGGCGCTGGTCGATCGCGGCGAGCGCGTGCTCCTGTCGGCGTTCACCAATCGTGCGGTCGACAACGCGCTCGAAGCGCTCGAGGAACAGGGGTTCACCGAGTTCGTCCGCGTGGGAACCGAGAGCGGCGTGCGCGAGGACATGCAGGACCATCGGCTCGAATCGCGCGGCGACCCCGAAGCGCGGGCGCGCGAACTCCGCGAGGCACCGGTCGTGGCGGCGACGACAGCGAGCTGTGGTTCGCGCGTGCTGCGCGAGACGGAGTTCGACGTGGCGCTCGTCGACGAGGCTGGCCAGCTCACCGAGCCGGCGACGCTCGCCGCGCTCGCGCTCGCCGATCGGTTCGTCCTCGTCGGCGACCACCAGCAGCTCCCGCCGGTGGTGCAGTCGGCAGACACCGCGAGCGACGGTACGTCTGCATCCGACGATTCGGCTGCCGCACGCTCGGACGGCGGGCACGCTGACGTCCAGCAGCCGATCGAACCATCGCCGAGCGGCGGTAGCGGGCGGGCGGCCGACCTCTCGCGATCGCTGTTCGAGCGACTGGCCGACGAGCATCCGGACGCGTCGGTGCTGCTCGATACCCAGTACCGGATGGCCCAGCGGATCCAGGCCTACTCCTCCCAGGAGTTCTACGACGGCGCGCTCAGGCCGGCGAGCGGGGCGGTCGCCGCCCAGCACGTCAGCGACCTTTCGACTGTCGATGCCGACGCGCTCCCCGACCCCCTCCGGAACCGGGTTGCGTTCGTCGATCCCGACGGCACGGCGCGGGGCAACACGAACCCCGCGGAGGTGACGGCGATAACGGAGCTCGTCGAGCGCGCCGTCGAAGCGGGTGTCCCGCGCGAGGAGATCGGCGTCATCGCGCCGTTTCGCGCGCAGGCGGCGGCCATCCGCCGAGAAATACCCGCCGTCACCGTCGACACCGTCGATCGGTTCCAGGGCTCGGCGAAGGAGGTCGTCATCGTCTCGTTCGTCGCGACTGGCGACCTCGATTCACCGATCTTTGAGGATCACCGACGGGTGAACGTCGCACTCACGCGCGCGAAGAAGGCACTCGTGCTCGTCGGCGACGAGAACGCACTTGCCTCGGACGAACGCTACGCACGGATGGTCGACTGGGCGAAATAGGCTTTGCCTACTGTTCGACGACGATTCCTCCGGCACCGACCGCGACGACTCGTTCACTGCCGATGGCGATTCCCCACAGGTCGGCGTCCGTCGGCGTCTCGACCGCTTCCCATCCTCCATCCATGCGCTCGTACACCGCTCCGCCGTCGCCGGCCGCGAACCCCGTCTCGCCGGCGAGGGCTACCGCCGCGAGCGCGTCTTCGCTTGGCCGGAGCCGCGTCCACACTGCACCGTCGTGGCGGAACAGCGAGCCGTCGTCGGCCGTGACGAGCGTTTCGGCGGTGCTGGCGGCGATGTCGGTGAAGGCGGCGTTCGCGTCCTCGATACCGACCCGGTCGAACGATTCGCCGCCGTCGGTCGTCTCGTAGACCGACTGGTTGGTGTCACAGAGATGGCCGCGATCGCTATCGACGAACGCGATCGACGAGATGCTCGACCCGCTGCCCGGTTTCTCAATCCCGCCCCACGAGACCGTGCCGTCCTCGTAGCTGCCACGGAGGAGTTCGCCCGAACCGTTGACGAGATACACCTGTTCTTCGTCCGCGTCGCCCGTCACGGCGACGTCCTCCCAGGTGCTGGTCTGATCTTCCGGCGCGGAGTGGTCGGTCAGCGTTCCGTCCGCGTAGCGCCCGAGCACGCCGCTGTCGCCGGCGAACCAGACGGCTCCACCGCCGTCGGTCGCGTCCACGCCGCGCAGCACGTTCCCGTTTGCCGTCGGGCCATCGTCGAGCGCCACCGTCCACTCGTCCTCATTGTGTGCGAGTACGACCCCGCCTTCGCCGACCGCGTACGCGCCCTCATCGGCCGCGATGACGTCGAGCAGCGATCGGTCGGTCGGCGTGTCGATCTCGGTCCAGTCCGGTTCGGCCGATTCGTCGCCGTCGCGATCGTCGCCGTCGCGCTCACTGTCGTTGCTCTCGGATACGGGGTCGTTGGCCTCGTCCTCGATGTGCTCCTCGTCGTCGCGTCGGTCAGTTGTGGACGTCGCACTTGGGGAACCGAGAGCGGACGAATCGTCAGCTGTTCGACGCTCGGCCGTCGCATCGGCCTCGGAACGATCGACTTGCCCGTCGCTGTGATCGTGGTTGTCCTCGCTGTCGTGTGTTTCGTCGCTCCTCGCATTGCTCCGGTCCGGATCGTCGCCCATGGATGTATCCTCGTTGACCACCGACGGGACCCTCTCGCCCTCGCCCGTGAGATAGAGAAAGATCGGCGGGAGGACGTAGACGGCGATCGCCAGGAGGATGAACGACCGATTGCCGGTGAAACTGGCCCAGAGCCCGATGGCGGTGAGCGCGGCCGCGCTCGCGGCGTGGACGCCCGAGCGGGCGTACTGGCGGTAGTACGCGAAGAAGCCGCTCCCGCCGGCCGAGGAGTCTGCCATCGCCGGGCGTGAGGCGGTAGCGCTCATGAGCCTTCGGCTTGATACTGTCGATCGGATATCTCAGAACCATTCCATCGCGATCGAGGCCCGACGGTTGATTCGATCCTCGCGATGCGCGGTTCTCCGATCGACGGCACGAACCGACGCGCCAGCGAGCGTCTTTTCCGCGCTGCCGCCGCCCATCCACCATGCGCGTGACTTTCCTCGGAACCGGCGCGGCGATGCCGAGCGGCCGGCGTGCGCAGACCGGACTGCTGCTCGACGCCGACGGCGATAGCCTACTCGTCGACTGCGGCAGCGGCGTCCTCAACGCGCTCGCACGGACCGACGTGGGCTACGAGGGCGTTTCGACGGTTCTCCTGAGCCACCACCATCTCGACCACGTGGCCGACCTCCTTCCCCTGATGAAAGCCCGCTGGCTCGCCGGCGCGGAGCATCTCGAAATCGTCGGCCCGCAGGGTACCAAGGCCCTGCTCGACGGCCTGCTCGACGTCCACGAGTACATGGACGGGCGCATCGATCTCCGAGTGCGCGAGATCGGCGCGGAATCGTTCTCGGTCGCCGGGTTCGACATCGACGCCAAGGAGACCCGCCACTCGATGGACTGTCTCGCCTATCGGTTCACGCACGAAGAGGGCCCGACGTTCACTTTCAGCGCCGATAGCGAGGCGTTCGCGGGCCTGGCGAACTTCGGCGACGGATCGGCCGTACTGGCCCACGACTGCTCGTTTCCCGACGAGGTGGACGTCTCGAACCACCCGACGCCGAGCCAACTGGGCGAAACGCTCGCCGATACCGGTACTGAGGTCGAACGGCTCTATCTCACCCATCTCTACCCCCACACCGAGGGTCGCCACGAGGAGATGCTCGAATCCGTGGGAAAACACTACGACGGCGACGTCAGGTTCGCCCGCGACGGGCTGACGGTCGACATCGAGTAGTGCGCTGGATTATTCCAGACGATAGCGCAGTAACGCCGCGATCCCGCCGAGCGAATCCAACTGATCGCCGGGTGCGAACTCACTCGAAAAGACGGTCACGGAACCGCCCTGCTGTTCGACGCGTTCGATGATCTCGTTCACGTCGATCCCCCACTCGCCGTCGCCGGCACGCTCCGCGCGGAGTCGCTCGTCGAGTATCAACAACTCCTCTACGGCCCCGAACTCGGTGGCTTCGGCGACCTTTTCGATGCCGTACGTGGCCTCCGCGCCCTGGGCGATACGGGCGGTGAGCTCGTCGATCTTCCCGGCCTCCTCAGCGATGCGTGTCTCGGCCTGGACCTCCTCGACCGCACCGCGCTTGAGCACCTCGTGAACACCGCGATCGCCGATGGCGCTCGTGTCGACGGTGGCTCCGAGTTTGTCCAGGAGCTCGGGTGCGTTCCGCTCGATATATTTTTTCGCGTCCTCCTTGGTGAACCCTGGGCCGGCGAGGAGGATCGCATCGACGTCGAGGTGCGAGAGCGCGCTCGCGAGCTCGGCGAACAGTTCGGAGCGCTCGCGGGCGTACTCGCCCTTGCCGGTGGGCCCGGTGAAGGAGGCGTACTCCTCGGCCCCGTACTGGGCGACGGTGTGGATCGAGGCTGCACCTTCTTCTACTGTGGCGATCGCCACGTCGGCGTTCTCGGTCGCCTCGACGGCCTCCTCGATGCGCTCGCGCTGGTCGGGTTGCCAGACTTTCTCGATCTCGACCTCTGCCCGCTCTTCGACGTTGAGCGTGTGGTGATGGCCGATCTGATCCTCGCGCGAGGCCGACTCGATCGTGCCCGACACGCGGAGTCGGTTGGCGAACTTGTGGAACTCGCTGTCCTCCACACTGATCGTCACGGACATCGGCTCGCGCTCGCCGCCGGTGTCGCGCATCCGATCGTCGTCGCGCTGGATGCGCCGGGTGGTCTCGCCCGAGACGAGATCGTCAGGTTCGAGCACGTAGGAGAGATGCCAGAGATCGTCGAGACTCTCGGGAACGAGCGTCCAGCGCTCGCGCTCGCCTTCGAGTCGCGTGCGGCCGTTGATCTGCATACTCTGACTGGGTAGGCGAGCAGTAAGTGCGCTGTCGTTGTGGCTCAGTCGACGATCCGACTCCCGCCCGGCGGCAGGAACTCCGCGATCAGGTCCGGACTCGCCACCTTGCGAATGAACGAGGTGTCCTCGAATCGCTCGCGGAACTCCCGGTACAGTCGCTTCGCGGCGTCGTTCTGTGCGTACTGGCCCGGTTCGACCTCGATCGCGGTCTCGGTCCGCTCGGTGATGGCCGACGGCGGCCCGCCGATCACGCGCGTCTCGGGCTCGCAGGTGATGCCGACGGCGACGCCGACGGCGGTGTCCCGGAAGTAGGTACGGTCGCCACGGATGGCGAACCCGCCCTTTTCGAGATACTCGCCGCTCTCGGGCGTCTTCGAGACCTGATCCGGCTCGGCCATGTAGGCGTCGCCGGCGAAGCGGCCGTTCTTCCAGACCGTCGAGTACGAGACGGCGAATTTGGCTGCTTCCTCCAGGCTTCGGTCGGGCAGGTCGATCTCGCGGGTCGGCTCGCTCGGGCCGGTGGCCTTCAGGATCGTCACCGGTCCGCCCTGGACCTGCGTGTGGAAGAACCGATCGCCGCGATCGAGGTACTTCTTCACCAGATCCTCGTTCTGGTCGGCGTTGCGCCCGCCGAGAACGAGGAAGCCGTCGCTCGTGTGGAACCATCTGAAGCGCTCGTACCACTGTTCGTCCGTGCGGACAGGGATCGATCGTTGGGAGAGCCAGTCGACGTCCTCGCTCTCCTCGTCGGGATCGTCGTCGACGTCGCCGGCCTCCCACTCGTCACGCTGGCGCTCGATCGCTTCGAGCTCCTCGCGCGTCTCAGCGACGGCCTCCTCGGCACCCTCCTTCTTCTCGACGACCCGCTTGGCCTCGCGGTAGAGCCGGTCCGCGTTCTGTTCGACGCCTTCCTGTGGGTCGAGTTCGACATCGCGGTCGTCGATATCGACGGTGACAGTGCCTTCGCTCGGCTCGATGCCCGACACGGCCTCGGCGGCCGCGATCCCCCGCTCCTCACCCTCGGCGAACCGCTCCTCGATGGCCTCCCAGCCGATCCCCTCTTCGCGTGCGTTCCTGACCGTGGTGAGGATCTCGTCGACGAGTTCGTAGTTCGCGTAGAGCGATTCGGCCGTCTCGCGCTCGCGGTCGGCCTGTGCCTCGAAATCCTCGATGGCCCCCTCCTGCTGGTCGATGATGCGCTGCTGGCGCTCGATCTGCTCCTCGAAGTCGGGTCGCTCGCGCCCGCCGCTCTCCTCGTCCTCCGTGGTGTCGAGTTCGACGAAGTACGCGTCGAGCGCCGCCGTGAACGAGTCGAACCCCTCGCTATCCAGCTCGGCGCGCTCGTCGAGCGGGAAGGGTGTGACGTCGACCGGATCGCCGTCGTCGCGGTAGATTCGGGGATTGAAATCGCCGCTCGACAGCTGTTCCGACAGTCCGGTGAGCGCGTCGTAGAGCGCCTCGAAATCGGTTTCGTCGGCTTCCTCGATGGCCAGTTCTTTCTCGACGCCCGCGCGGGTGCAGAGCTCCTCGCCATAGAGCCCGCCGAAGTTGAGCTGGGTGGCGAGCGTGCGCACGAGATCGGTGTTCGACTCCTCCATCCGGGCGGCAAAGCCATCGTAGTCGACCGCGAGCGGGTCGAAACGCGCCGAGGGGAACTCGTACTGTGCGCCCGGAGCCACGGTCCGGGACTGGAGACGGACGGTGTTGAGACAGTCGATCACCTCGCCGGTCGCGTCGAGCACCGCGACGTTCCCCTCGCCGAACAGCTCGGCGACGACCTTCGTGTTTCGATCTCCGCGCTCGAATTCGAAAGTGAGCACGCGATCGAAGCCGAACTGCGAGACGCCGGCGAAATCCGCGCCCGAGAGACGGTTTCTGAGCATCTTCGCGAACCCGGGTGGACGACCCGGCGCGTCGGGGACGTGCTCGGGCGAGACGACGTGTGCGCGCTTGGTCTCGCCGACCTCGATCAGCAGCTCGACCCGGCCGCGATCGAAGTCCCTGAGCTTGAGGCGCAGCAGATCGTCGCCGTAGAGATAGGCCTTGTCGAGCTTCGCGCCGGCGTACGTCCCGAGCTCGGTGACGAGGGCCGCGAGGTCGACGCTGGTAAGCTCGCGCTTCGGATCCATACCCGTTCTGTGTACGGGTGCCGAAAAGAGGTGTCGTTACGCGCGCTCTCGGATGCGCTTGCCGGCGTCGAGGCCGCTATCGAGTGCGAGATGGATCCGTCCCTCGCCAGCGATCCAGTCGCCGGCGAAGAAGAGCCCGTCCGCCGCGGCACGGGCGAGCAGTTCCGTCTCGACGCCGTCGTCGGGCTGGGCGAGTCGCCAGCCCTTGCTGTCGACCCAGTCCGGGGCGGCGAGGCGCTCGTCGTCGAGCAGTTCCGCGACTGAGTCGGCCGCCGCGGCAGCGATTTCTTCAGTCGGCTCGCCGTAGCGCTCGGCCGACCAATCGGGTGCCAGCTGGACGATCAGCACCGACTCACCCTCTGGAACGTGGCCCGGCTTGCACTCCTCGCGCGAGAGCCAGCCGATCTCGTGCTCGCCGTCGGTGTTCACGAGCGCGTAGTACGGCCGATCGAGCGTGAACGGGTAGTGCAACACGGCGGTGACGGTCGTCCGGTACGGCACTGCATTCATCGTTCCGACGAGCTGCTCACGGAGTTCGTTCTCCCATCCTGCGCTCGCCAGCAGCTCCGCCGTCTGCGGGGCGGGCGGCGTACACACCAGCGCGTCGAACTCGCCACAGTCGTCACCGGCCACGTTTTCGAGCCGCCAGCCGTCAGTCCGCTCGATCCCGCCGATGCGGGTGTCCGTCTCGATCGTCGCGTCGGTGCGCTCGAACAGCCGGTGGGGCAACTGCTCGATGCCGTCGCGGTAGGTCCACTTCCGCTCGTCGCTGTCGTGGCCCTCGCTGATCTCGTTCGCGCCGTCGAACGTCCAGACCGGTGCGTCGACATCGACCAGTCCCGACGCGTCGAGATCGGGGAGGAGATCGTCGGCGCTTCCTTCGTCCTTGCAGTAGTTCGCGCCGTAGTCGTACCGACAGCCGTCCCGTCGTCGGGTCGCGGTCCGGCCGCCGATCGACGACGCCTTCTCGAACACCGTCACGTCCGCCGCGTCGTCGAGCGCGTACGCCGCCCCCGCGCCGGCGACGCCGGCACCGACGATGGCGACGTTCATCGCGGCCCCTCCCGTCGCGAGCAGTTCTGGCTCATCGACTGCGCTACGGACTCCGGACGCTAAACGAGATCGGGTCATAATGGTTTCAGAACGTCGACCGGATGGGGCCATGAACCCCCGAACCGGCTCCGCACCCCACGTCTGGGTCCGTCCGTGGCATCACCTGCGGCGTCCCCGTCCCCTCTCGCGCACCCCTCCTACATAAATCAATTGGCCGATTCGGGGGTTTCAGCGATCCAAACCCTCGTTTCCGGCAACTCGAATGAACAGAAATTCCGTTTACAACCGCTTCGAGACGTACGGGCCATCCTGGTGATAGCCCCGGTTTCGATAGTATTCACGCCGACCTTTTGCTGCGCTCGGTTACTCCCTGCGGTCGCTCCCTCGCTGGCAAAAGGTTGATCAAAAGCCGCCGTCAGAGCTTCGCTCTGACGAGCCTGCGTTCGCTTCACTCACGCAGACGCCGTCACCCCCGCTGGGGGTTCCTCGGCCCGCTCGCTCACTCCGTTCGCTCACGGAATCGTTGTTCACAACTGCTTGCTCACGTACGGGCCATCCTGGTGATAGCCCCGATTTCGGTAGTATTCGCGTGCACCGATCCCGCTGATGACGCTCAGTTTGTCGAACCCGGCGTCGGCGGCCATCCGCTCGGCGTGGTCGAGGAGCTTCCCGCCGTAGCCCTTGTGCTGCCAGTCGGCGCTCTCGTTGCCGACCTGGACCATCGGGCCGTAGACGTGGAGCTCGCGGACGATGGCCGCGTTTTCGAGTTCGCGACGCACAGGGTCGTTCGGAAATCGTAGCCGACAGAACCCCACCAGCAGGTCGCGGTCGGGATCCTCGTAGCTGATGAACTGCTCGGTGCCGCCGCCCGACTCGTAGGTCAGCACGTCGCGCTCGACGTTCTCCGGAGGCTCTTCGTTCATTCCGACCTCGCGGCAGCGGATGCAGTCACAGTCCCAGCCGTGTTCGTCCATGCGCTGGCGCGCGAGCTGGCGGAGGTTCGACTTCCAGACGCCCGCGTCGATGAAGTCCGCCGGGATGTCGCGCTGGACGCGCTGCAGGCGGACGTATTTGGGTAGCATCGACTTGATCTCGGCGACAAGTTCGGCCGCGCTCTCGTTGTCGAGCGGTTCGAACTCCTCGTTTCGCCACATGTCGTAGGTCGCCGTCCCACGAACGATCAACATCGGATAGATCTTCAGATAATCGGGCCGCCACTCGCTCTCCTCGAACAGCCGGCGGAAGTCCTCGATGCACATCTCCCGCGTCATCCCGGGCTGGCCGGGCATCATGTGAAAGCCGACTTTGAACCCCGCGTCCCGCAGCCGGCGGTTCGCGTCCACGGAGGCCTGTGTGCCGTGCCCGCGATGCATCGCACGGTTGATTTCGTCGTACGTGGTCTGCACGCCGACCTCGACTTTCGTCCCGCCGAGATCGAGCATCCGGTCGATCTGCTCGGGATCACACCAGTCGGGTTTCGTCTCGAAGGTCGTCCCGATATTCCTGACTCGCGCCGTCTCGTTGTCGGCGATCACGTCCTCCAGATAGCGGAAGTCGTACTCGTCGGGCTCCTGCGCGAAGCTTTCGCTCTCGGAGGGGGTCGGCTCGGCGTCGGGATCGAACTCGTTGAGCGCCTGGAGCGCGCGCTTGACGAACCACTCCTGGTAGTCGTGACTGCGGGCGGTCATCGTCCCGCCCATCAGGATCAGCTCGACCTTGTCGACCGGATGACCGATCTCGCGCAGCTGATTGAGACGAAGCGTGACCTGGCCGTAGGGATCGTAGTCGTTCTGGACGCCGCGCGCGGCGGCCGGCTCGTGGCCCGTATAGCTCTGCGCGCTCGAAAACTCCGAGCCGGGACCGCCGGGACAGTAGAGACACTTCCCGTGCGGACACATGTGCGGGCTGGTCATGATCGCTACCGGCGAGACGCCCGAGGCCGTTCTGACGGGCTTTCGCTGGAGCACTTTCTCCAGCTCCTCGCGGCGGCCCTCCGGCGCGTGATCCATGATCTCCGAGTTCTTCGGGACTTTCGGCGCGGAGTGGGTCGAACAGGCCTCGAGTTTCGCCGCCTCGACTTCGCCGCGTTCGATCTCGCCGTCGAGAATCCGCTCGATAAGCGTCTCGCAGGTCCGCTCGAATGCCTCTGATTCGGTCGGCGGAATCTCGGTACTCATCGCACTCGTGAAAACCAGTCGCGTCGCGCGAATAAGGCTGTTGTTGCCGACCTACGACCGCTCGGCGATCGCTTCGATCGCCGCCTCGCGGACGGCCTCGCGCTCGCCGACCAGGAAGGTCAGCCTGTCGTCGCCGGCCGCGCCGATCGACACGTCCGCGTCGGGCGCGCCGTCGGCGACGTCCGTGGCGACGGCGTCGAGATCGAGGGCGTCGACGTGGCGGACGAGCAGTTCGTCCTCGCCGATCCCCAGCAGCACCGGCGCGTCGTCGCGGGTCCGACGGTGGAGTTCGTCACAGAGCAGCCCCGTCGGCGGGAAGTCGTAGCGGTGAGTGAACGCGTCCGTGTCGAGCACGTTCACGGCCGTGCCGTCGATCTCGTGCTGTTCGAGATGCGTCCGTGCGGTCTCGAGCGCCGTGTCGAGTTTCTCGCGGAACTGGGTCGCCAGCCGCGCTGCGAGCGACTCGCGCCCGTCGAACAGCAGGTCGGCGACGAGTTCACGCTTGTCCTCGTAGGCCTGATAGTTCGCGACGAGCGCGACCGACTGCCGGAGGTCGCGTGCCCGATCGGCGTCGTAGCCTGCCTCGCTGGCGAGTTCGGCGTACGCGGCGGGTGTGTCCTCCCAGAAACTCACCGCCGGTAGGTGTTCGAGGTCGTCGCGTGCGTCGCGATCGACGTGGACGGCGACGGTCGCCGCGATCGCGCTCGCGGTCGTCCCCGCAGTATCGACGAACGCCTCGGCCGTCTCGCCGTTGATCGACCCGTCGGCAATGACGGCCCGGTCGGCGTCGTACACCGAGAGCAGTTCGAGTCCGTCCTTCGAGGCCCCGGTCCCGCCGACGCCGCAGAAGACGAACAACGGGAACTTCTCGTCGTGGCGCTCGTTGGCGTCGAGCATCTTCGTCACGTCGCGGGTCGCCGAGTTCATGTCGTAGACGCCCTCGCCGAGCGGTCGGCGATCGAAGTAGTGGTACTCGGCGTCGCGCTGGGCGTGTTCGTCGCGCACGAGAGGGAGCGTCGCCCGCTCGATGGCGCTGGCAGCCACGTAGCCGTCGGCGCTGGCGTCGTGACGAACGATAACGGGTCGCGAATCCAGCACCGCGCGCCGGATCAGTCCCGCGAGATCGCGGATCTCGTCGAGGCGATCGTCGACCGCTTCGTCGTCGGCAAGCGGCTCGACCGCTTCGGGCTGAGCCTGCTCGGCGAGTGCCTCCTCCATCCGGTCCTCGACAGCCTCGCGCTCCTCGTCGTCCAGCACGGCGAGCCCGGACGCCTCGACCTGGATCTCCTCGCGATGACGCTCGACGCGCCCCTCGATGGCGACGACCGCACCCTGTTCGACGTCGGGGTACGCGCGGACGCCGGCCTCCTCGAAGGCTGCGCAGTCGACCGTGCCGCTCTCGTCGTGAAGCGTGAAGACGGTCGGGCCGCCGGTCTGGCGCACCGAGGCAACCGCGCCCTCGACGCGTACTTCGTCGCCGACGCGTGACTCCAGTTCGTCGATGGCGACACGCTCGCGCTCCTCGTCGGGTTCGGCGAGCGTCGCTCCACCGTCGTCGGCCGTCGATGCGGTGCTCGTGTCGGTTTCCGCTTCGACATCCGTATCGGATTTCGATTCGACACTCGTTTCGGGTTCCGACTCGGTGCTCGCACCGTCGATGTCGACCGTCGCCGAGCTCTCGCTCGTCTCCGATCGGCCGGTCGTCACCGCGCTCTCGTCGGCGTCGGCCGCCGGACGTCCGGCGACCGCGCGCTCATTTGGGTCTGGGGCCTCCGCGTCGTCGGGGAGTTCGTCACCCTCTGGCGTGTCGACGAGGCTGCCGCGGAACTCGCGGTCGGCCTGGCGGATCGACCACGTGAGATCGACGTTACCGTTGTCGTGGACGTCCGTGACCTGGACGTAGACCGTGTCGCCCGAGTCCCAGTCGAGACTCTCCAGTCGGCTGTCGAGCTCGCTGCGATGGAGCAGTCCGGTGACGCTGTCGCCGATGTCGATGAACACGCCGAAGTCGGCGAAGCCGTCGACCGAACCGCGGTAGAAACGACCGGGCGTGAGTTGGTTCGCGTGCGATCCCTCGAATTCGAAAACGACGTCCTCCTCGTGACTCTCGCAGATGTAGCCATCCGTGGAGGTGCCGCAGATGATACAGCTACCCATTGGCTCAACGTACGGCCGGGCACTAAAACGGTTGTCGAAACGCGGCGCGCACGCACCGTCGGGATCGACGCTTCGGCGAGACAGCAACGACAGATCGGCCCGGTCGGGGAACGCGGGAGGTGTGTAGGCTGTGCGGGGCGGTCGCGGACAGTCAGTCCTCGAAGACCCGACTGTCTGCTTCGAGGGCTTCGATATCGTCCGCGATCCGTTTGGCCTCCTTGGGAAAGAGCGCCACCTGGACCTCGTTGCCCTCGTCGTCCTCGAAGACGAACTTCACGCGCTTGTCGCCGAACTCGCGGGCCTCGGCGCTCGTCACGTCGAACAGTTTCGCGGTGGCGGACTTGTTCGATGGACCGACGTTCTTTAACGCGCCGTCTTTCAGTTCGACCATGAACGACGCGATATCGAGGTTGAGCATACTGGTGTGTGGCGGAGCCAGCAGTTAACCATTGTTCTCGGCAACCTGAGCTATGGAACGATCAACTGTCTGGTTGGGTCGGCAGTCGCTCACATATCGATGCATAGTTTCCGTTTGCTGGTTTGCGTGACTGCTGGACTTTCCAGTAGTTATCAGCCATGCTGTACCAATCGATGACTGTACTTGTCCGTGAGCCCCATTTCCACACGGCGTTGATGGTTTCGGGCGAAAACGTGTTTCGGCGGGTCTTGACCTTCGTTAGACTGCGGTTGCATCGTTTGTATATTAGTCCTTATATTGTTCTGCGAGTTCTTCAACAGTCTCCATTTTTCTCGGATGGTATTTTTCTGGCAGAATTGTGTTAGGGATAATCATCAAAATTACTCGTTGAAAGCCCAAAAAATATACTAAAATACTATGAGAATACATGAGTTTCCCTGAATAGTAGATGAATGCACCCACAGCATATGTGACGATTCCGGCCACCTGTGCGGGGGTCTGCGGACCGCGCCGAACGCGGTCAACAGACTGATCGGCGAACATCGGGTCGATACCGATGAGTATTGGTTGAACGATGTCCTGAAAGACGAACCACATCACTACGACGAGTATCGCTACTTCGATGTATCCTCTGAGCTTCATTGTTATGATTTTGTTATGTATTGTCTTGCGGTATGATTGTAATTTGGTTGTACATATTCTCTATTGGGTTGGAAGTAGGTCACACATCGAGGTATGATTTCTGTTTGCTGGTTCGAGCGATGCCTGCACGCTGCAGTAGTCGTTCGCCTTACTGTACCAATCGACTCCTTCCATCCCTCGTGATCCCTGTTTGTACACATCGTTGATTGCTTCGGGTGAGAAACCAGCATTTACAAGCTGTTCGACCCGCTTGAGGCTGTGGCCGTTCTCGACGTACCATACGACATCCTCGGCAGGTACGTCCATGTTCCTGAGCCGACTGACTCGCTTGAAGTTGGTATTCTCGGGACTGAGTTTCAGCCCGCTCTCGGAGGCTTCAGCCATCATCTCGAGATTTCCGTCTTTGGAGAACTCCGTGATTTGCTCCACGGTGAAGCCGTCCTTTTTTAGCGTGCTCACCGCCCCATCGGTGGTGACGTCGAGTGCCTTCTTCACGATCGAGTTCGGCATGTACGGCCCGACGTGGTTGACGATCAACTGTCCGAGTGTTTTGAGATCGCCGGCCATTTCTCCACCAAAGCTCTTCTTCCAGTCCTTGAGGTGTCGTATCGCCAGTTGTCCCTCGGTCAGTTTTGCGAGACCGGGAATAGCTCCGGCTGCGCTGAGCGCTGCAGTACCCAGTTTGCCGTTCGCGGCGTCTTGGACGGCGTCACGCGCATCCGCGACGCTGCCCAGCGTCGGAACGAACGATCCGGCAATCTGGCCGAGGATGTAGAACACGGAGTTCGCCGACTCCACCGGATGCATCCCGTCCCGCATCCCCGTTTGGCCGAAGAATGCTCCCTTTATCGCTGTCTTTGCGTCTTCTAGGGAAAGATCGGCCAAGAACTCGGGAATTTCGAGCGTGTGGCCCGCGATCTCTACCGTGTGGGGTTGCTCTCCCGACGAGCCATCGTTGTTGGAATCCGTCCTCGCATCGCCGCTATTTCCGTTCTCACTAGTATCACTTCTATCGTTGTTACTGGTAACTGTCTCCTCGTCACCGGACCACCCGCTACCGGCGTTCTCAATCCGGTCGTTGCTGTCGTTGTCGCTCCTGACTCCACCAGTGCCGTTATCGCTGTTCACGTTCTCGATGGAGTTGGCTTGCGACTTCTCGCCGGTAGCAGTGTGAACTTCGACCGATTGAAGCAGGTTCTTGCCGGGCTGGACACCGCGGGAGTCGATGACCAGTCCGACGTGCAGTGACTGCCCGCCGGGTCGTAGCGTGACCGCCTGGCCCTCGCTTTCGATGGGATTGCCATCGGGTCCGACGAACGTTACGGCCTTGCTTCCCCCGGCGAACCAGACACTCACGGGTTGTGCCCCTTTGTTCGAGATCGTGAAGACGTTCTGGAACGACGTTCGACTCCCGGGGTTGACGCCTTTGGTTCCTTCACCCATCCGGACCTGTAGCGCACCGTCGGTCCCATAGGAGGCGAACTGCCCGTTGGGTCCCCCGGACGTTCCGAGTGCCAAGAATGCGGAGGCGTCACCGGCGACGGCCACGTCCGCCGAGCGCTCGGCTGACGTAGATGTGAACGCGCCCGTTGCATACACAGCGGCGAGCACTACCGCCACCGCCAGCACTACGGTACCGAGCTTGCGCGCCCGTCTCACCCCTGACCTCCTGTACGGAGCAGTGACTCAGGCCGCGGGCGTTCGGTCGTGGAAAGGAATGTTCTCGACATCGAGCCGGCGATCGATCGTCGGGGTTAGCTCGGATCCTGTGGCTTGCCGTCAGCGCCGGGGGCCTGTCCGGAGTTGGGGGCTTTGGCGTGGACGGTGATGGCCTCGATGAGGTTCCCTTGAGCGACGCCGGAAGTGGTGTCGACCATGATGCCGACCTTCACCGAACTGCCGACGCCGAGGGAGCTGCCCGCCGATTCGAGGGAGCTGGTCGGATCGCCGTTTTTGTAGAAGGTCACGGCGTCGGAGCTGTCCTGGATACGGATATCGACCGACTGGCTACCCTTGTTGGTGATCGTAAACACGTCGTCGAAGGAGGTCTTCGCACTCGGATTGACGCCCTGGCCGTCGACCTTCGCGTCACCGTCGAGGTTCACCGCCAGCCGGCCATTGTTCGTCGTCGCGTATTTCTGGCCGTTCGGCCCCGATCCCTGTTCGAGCGCGAGGAACGCCTCCTGATCGCCGACGACTTCGACATCGGTGCTCCTGTCGGCCGTGACGCTGCTGAACGCGCCGGTCGCCATCACCATCGAGGCGGCGACCACCAGCGCGATCAGCGCGAGCAGTTTTCCTTGTGGCAAACGCATTGGTGTGTCCTGTCCCGCGGCCGTCCAGCGGCCGCGGGGTACAACCCACCACCTCCAGCGCTACCCACGTAGTATTGGGCCGCTTGATACACCATCAAGTTCGGCCTACCATCCATCAAGCAGAGCTTGATAGCGGACAGAACCCAGTTTTTGGCATAAAAGCGTGGCTGCGGCAACCACTTTTAGTGACGATCGTCAGTGCGAAACGCCTATTGACGGATGAATTGGAGCGATCGAGGTTCTAGTGGTTGCCTATATGTCACTACTATCGAACCATTTATCAATGGGGTTGGGGTCGATTCGCTCGCTTGTGACGAAATCGAAAACTTGTCTCACCCGGGTGCGCCGAACAGCCATCCTATCGGTCCGAAAATCTCTTCTATGTCGGATATATTAACTATCGTACTGCGTCGGTCGACTATGGCAGCAGTGCTGTTCCGGCCGCAACCGCCCGAAAGGCGTAGCCGAAGACGAAGACCGCGGGCACGGCCGTAGCGAGGGCTGCGCGCCCGAGACCGATCTCGTGGACCTCGCTCGTGCCGACGACGAGCAATGCTGCTCCATACAGCGCGCAGGCGATCCTGAGCCCGGGAATCGGAACGCCGGCGAGCACGCAGGGGGCGCTCGCGTAGGCGATGACCTGTACGGTTTCGCTGACGCCGGCGCGGTCGTCGGCCACCAGAACGAGCGCGAGCGTCTCGATGGCTGCCGCGAGATGGAGGGCGAGCGGTGCGACGAATCCGACGGCGATGAGCAGTACGAGCAGCGCCGAGGCGAACTGCTGGTCGGCGAGCACCGGATAGGACCCGGGAACGAGCGCGAAGCGGGTCGCCTCCTCGATGGCGACCACGACCATGACGAACGCGAGGCCGGGAGCCTGATCACCCGGCGCGACCCCGGTGGCGAAAAACCGGCGCGGGCGTACCAGCACTTCGAGCCACGCCCGCGCGAGCGCTATCGGTCCCCTGTCGCGCCCGCCGGTCGGGTTCTCGACCCACTGCGTCACGTCCCTCCATCGTCGTGTCCCGCGTATCTCGGTTTCGATGTGCCGGCCGGTTCGTGTTTCGTCCTCGCTCGCACGTTGACGGATTCTGCCAGCTGGCCGTGGGACCACGCATCGTGGTAGCGATCCGTCGGCTCGGGGAGAAGAGCCCGCGTATTTACGTGACCGGCCACGACTAGACGACCGTGAGCGTGGCTACCCCCGCCGTCGCGTTCGGTCGTTCGGACGACCGACGCGCGGAGCGGTCCCCACGGCAAGGAGCGGCGAACGACCCCGCACGACACGGCCCGGTGAGCGACGGGTTCGTGATCGACAACGCGGCCCTCGCCCCGCAGTTCGCCCGATAATGGACGACTCGCGACTCACGCGACGGACGATACTCGGCGGTCTCGCGACGGTCGCCGTCGGCGGTGGCGTGGTGTACGGTGCCTCGACGCTCAATGCGGGTGGCTCCGGCGGCACCGCTGCGGCCGAGATGCACGCGACGACCGGGACGGGCGCGTACGATATCGAACTCGACGGCCAGCCGGTCATGGGAGCGCTCGATGCGCCGGTTTCGCTCTACTACTGGAGCGAGTACCAGTGTCCGTTCTGTGCGCGCTTCGAGAGCGACACGCTGCCGAAACTCATCGAGAACCACGTCGCCACCGGCGACGTCCGCGTGATATTCATCGAGTTCCCCTATCTCGGCGCGAACTCGATGACGGCCGCCGTGATGAACCAGTGTGTCTGGCGCGTGGTCAAGGACTCGAACCCCGACGCCTACTGGCGATGGCACTCGGCAGTCTTCGCAGCACAGGGCGAGGAGAACTCCGGCTGGGCCTCGAAGGCGAACCTGCTCGACGTCACGCGCGATGTCGACGGCGTCTCGGCCGATGACGTCGAACGGTGTATGACACGGCATCGCAAGTCGATCGAGAAGAACATCGAGACGGATAGTCAGCGCGCACGCACTCTCGAGATCAGCGGCACGCCGGGATTCATCGTCTACAATCGCCAGTCCGAGAAGGGTGGGAAGATCGTCGGCGCACAGCCGTACGATCAGTTCGAATCCGCCATCGAACAGGTGACGAACTCGTGATCGATCGACGAGGGAGAGCATGAGCGTCGAACGCTCGTCCGGTGCCGACGGTGGCCTCGTGGCGGCGCTGTCCTTCCCGCTGACGACGAACCGCCGGGCGCTCGGTGCGGCCGTGGTCGCGGTCGTGACGTACGTCGGGCTCGTGTTGAGTTCGTTTCCCGCGTACTCTGCACAGATGCTCGGGGCCGATCTCGGCTATCTCGACGACGCGGTGCTCGCGCTGACGGCGAACACGTACGCTTCGATCGGCCCGTTCGGACTGAGTCTCGTCGTCGCCTACGCGGTGCTCACGGGCGTCGCGCTGACGAACGTGGCGACACAGCTCCGGCTGCAGGACGTCTCGGGCGTGCGCGACCTGCTCGGCGTCGTGCCGGGCCTGCTCGCCTCGGGCTGTGCGAGCTGTGGGGCCGGCGTGCTCGGCCTGTTGGGGGTTGCCGGCTCACTCGCCGCGATGCCGTTCGACGGCAACCTCCTCCGACTGGCCGGGATCGTCCTGTTGCTCTTCTTCCTCGCGCGCTCGGGCGACCCACGAAGCTGTCGGGTGAGTTGAGATGGTTGCGATCGATCAGCCGTCGCTGCTGACGGCGGCGTACGCGGCGGGCGTGTTGATGTTCTTCGCACCATGTAGCGTCGGTCTCCTGCCCGCGTATCTGACCTACTACTTCACCCACGACGACGGATCGACCGCTTCCGCGGACCGCACCACGACGAACGGCGACTCGGGAAGTTTCGTGCGACAGCTGTTGCTCGCGAACGGCGTCCTGCTCTTTCTCGCCGGGGCGATCCCCCTGTTCTACATGGCGACGGCGGGGATCCGCCTGCTGTTGCCCGGTTACGAGATCGTCGTCCCGCTGGCGAAACTCGGCACCGGCAGCTATCTTCCGCCGGTAGCGGCGGTGTTCCTCGGCACGGGACTGTCGGTCGCTGCGACCGGCCGTCGCGGCGCGGTTCGTGGGCTCCGTATCGGCGGGATCGCCACCCTCGGCATCGTCCTGCTCTACCTGCTCGTCGGCGGGATCGTGCTCGTCGTCGGTCAGTGGGTGCGCCCGTATCTCGCGTCGCTCCAGTTGCTCGTCGGCCCGTTGCTGGTAGCGCTCGGAGCTGCCTACTACTACGGTATCTCGCCACTCCAGGCTATCGAACTCCCCGAGCGCGGCGAGGTGTCCGACTCGGAGTTCTTCACCTTCGGCCTGCTCTACGGTGTCGGGAGCCTCGCCTGCAACCTCCCGGTGTTCCTCGGCGTCGTGCTCTCGTCGTTCTTCACGGGGAGTTTCCTCTCGGGACTGTTGGTCTTCGCCGCCTTCGCCGCCGGGATGGGCACGCTGATGGTCGGGCTGAGCGTCGTCGCCAATCTCACGGAGGGCTCGCTCTCGCTCGGGCGCTACGCCGCCCCGGTCCGAACGGTCGGCAGCGCCGCGTTCGTGCTCATCGGGCTGTACGTCACCTGGTACACGCTGCGCTCGCTCGGCTATCTCCCGGATGATGCACTCCTCGGCTAGCCGCCGATCGATCGGCGCCTACCGCTCACCGCCGCCTGCAGTTCATCGACGATCAATCGAGGAACCGTACGCCACGTGCAATCATGCATCTTTGTCTCACTCAGTCACGAATTGTCGAAGAAGACCCTCATTATCGCTCCGATATCGCCACACAATCTCCACTGTATGGCAAGTTTTATCCGGAACAGTTCGGTAGGGAGACGTACCGACCGAACCGAACTACCGGCAAGGCGAACGTTCGATACCAACCACGTGACCGACCGATGACGACGAACCACGAGCGACACGTGAACCGACGGTGTGACGGGGCACTGACCGACCGCGACCGATCGTTGGCGGGGTGCGGTTCGTGAGCGGGAACGAGCCGTTCGATCCGACCGGCGAGACCGAGCGCCACATCGGCCGCGGGATGTTCGAGGAGGGGATGGGTCCCGGCTCGTCGATGGCCCACCTCTACCGTGGGGAAGTCCATCGAATGAAGTTCTGGCGCGAGCGCCTCGATCGGACCACCAACTGGGCGGTCACGATCATGGCGGCGATCCTGACCTGGACGTTCACGAGCGACAACCCCCACTACGTCCTCCTCGTCGGCATGGTGATGCTGACGGTCTTTCTGATCATCGAGGCCCGCCGCTATCGCGGCTACGATCTCTGGCGCTCGCGCGTGCGCCTGTTACAGGAGAACGTCTTCGCGAACGCGCTCGATCCCTCACAGGAGATCGACGATCCCCACTGGCGGCGCGAACTCAGCGAGGACTACCGCACGCCACGCATCAAGATCTCCTTCGAGGAGGCGCTCGCCCACCGGCTCCGGCGCATCTACCTCCCCTTGCTGACCGTCCTGCTCGTCGCTTGGCTGGTCCGCATCACCGCGTTCATGCACGGGACACCGTGGCCCGCCAGCGCGTCGATCGGCGTCGTCCCCGGAATCACCGTGAGCGCCATCGTCGCCGTCTTCTTCGTCGGCGCGGCGGCGATCGCTTTCCGACCGCGCACGTGGCAGGCCAACGGCGAACTCCGACTCACCGACGTCGATGTCTGGAGCGACGCCGACGGCCATCACGACTGACGTCATCGATCGCCCGAAAATCCACGTCGCGGATTCGCGATGGATTCCGGCCGCGGTGTTGGGAACGAGCTTCCTCGCCGGACAGCTCCGGTATGCGCGTGCCCAATCGCCCGAAAATATCGACGCAGAGTTCATCGAACTCGTTCGGGCAAAGGGGGGNTATAAATCCCATACGACGATAGCAATCGTATCCGTTGCTGTCGCTGTTTTTCGCGGATATGCTCGGCATCGTCGTCCTGAACGCCTTCGTCATCGAGTACGTCTTCGGGATTCAGGGACTCGGCGGGTTGAGTCTCGTCGCCATCCAGTCGCGGGATATACCGGTGATCTTCGGCACGTCGCTAGTGATCGTGCTCGTCGGCGTGCTCGGTAATTTCGTGCAGGACGTCGTCTCCATCATCGTTGACCCACGAGTGGCCGAGTGATCGGTGCGCCGCCGGCAACCGATACGATTGCTATCGTCGTATGGGATTTATGGTGTGCCTTCTAGGTGCTCGAACGTCCCTTCGACGATGGCGTCGGCGATCCGTTCGGCGTCGACAGACGGCATGGCGCTCGGATATTTCCGCGTGAAGTAGCCGAGCAGGTTCTCGACGTCGCGTTCGAGGAACTCGGTCGCGTTCGCGTGCTCGGTCGGGACGGCCTGTGGCCAGTCGAAGACGGTCACGCCGTCGTCTGCGACGAAGACGTTGTATTCGCTCATGTCGGCGTGAACGTAGCCCGCCTCGTAGGCCGTCACGACCTCCTGCAACACGAGATCACAGACGCCGGCCGCCTGCTCGGCGTCGAGTTTCGCCGACGAGAGCTCGACGCCGGCGAGTTTCTCCATGACGACCGCGTGGCGGTTCTGATCGACCGGTCGGGGGACCGATACCTCGGGGTAGAGCGTTTCGAGCGCGTCGTACTCCCGTTCGGCGGCTTTGCGGGCGGTGTACATCCAGGAGACGTGCTCGCGGTCGGCGGTGTACTCCCGCTCTTTCATCACCTCCCTGAAGTTGGTGTAGCCTTCGCGGTGGAACTTGAGCGCGAACGGCGTGTAGGAGGCGACCTCGTAGACGTCGCTTTCCTTGCCGACGCCGAGCGGCGCACCCACCCCCTCGATGGTGCCGCGCTCGGCGAACGTGTGGAGCGCGAGCGCGTCGTACCCCTCGAAGGTGAGCTTGTACCCCTCGTACTGGATCGTTCGGCGTTCGAGTAGCCCCCGGTCCGCACAGCGATCGAGGTGGTAGTCGACGTTCTCGGGCGTGAGATCGGCGAAGTCGGGCAGTTTCCCCCGGTTGACCCACTCGCTGAACCGCATCCCCTGCTCGACGCCGGAGAGGAGATAGAAGTCCTCCGTGTCGAGATCGGCCATCTCGCTTGCGACGTTGCGCACCATCGCTCGCCCTTGGCCTGCCGCGGGTAAAAGCGCCGTGCGACTCAGCGATAAATCCTATACTGCAATATGGAATTGGTCCATGTCGGTGGTCGATCGTTCGGATGATTGTGTACGGGTGAAAACTACTCTCCTCTCACTCGGTCGTTTCAGCGGTCGAACGCGTGTACCACCATGCCCAGAGCATCAGGACCCCTTGGAGCGGGAGTCGAATCCACAGTGCCGCCTACGCGATTCCCTCGATCCGGTCTGGCACCGCATCGGTCGCCACGTCGCTCGTCGCCATGTGGACGTTCGCCGGAAAGACCGCAACCAACAGCGCGATGATTCCCCACGCGGAGCGACGCCGCGTCCGCTGCAGCAGCACGCCGCCTCCGAGAACGATCTCGGCGAGCCCGGAGAGATAGACGAGCACTACCGGTTTGGGAAATCGTGGCGGTACGACCCGCGCGTAGACCCTCGGTGCGACGAAATGGAGTATGCCCGCACCGATGTAGAGGAGGCCCATCACGTAGCGGAGCGGTCGTTTGTGGCCGTTCGAATCGTCGTCGGTAGCAGTGCTCACGCCGGTGGTGGGGAGTGCTCGACGAAAACAGTATCCCCTTCGACCGACACGTTCGAGTCACTGCTCTGTCCTCGCCGACTTCTCTCACCGCTCCGGTCGCTCGAACAGCTCGTCCAGCGCGTCGGTGGCCAGCCCGACGACGGTCGCGATGCGCGTCTTCTGGAGATTTCGCGCCGCGTAGTAGATCTCGAGCTCCTGGAGCGTTCGCTCGCTCCCCTCGAAACCGTAGGTCTCCCGCGCGAGTCGCCCCTCGGGACAGCGGCTCGTGGCGACCAGCGGGACGCCAGCATCGCGGAGCTCCTCCAGCGCGGGAACGATCGTCGGCGGGATGTGGCCCGCGCCGGTCGTCGCGAGACAGAGCCCGTCGGCCTCCCTGGCGCAATCGAGCTGTGCTACGGGCATCTCCGCCGTGACGGTCACGGCGTGGACGTCGTTCGTCAGCGACTCGTCGCTGACGTCGAACACCGGTCCACCGTCCGCGACGGCGCGATGCCAGACGACGCGGCTCTCGTCGACGGTCGCGAGCGGGCCGAACTCGGGCGAGCGGAAGCTATCGAGCGCCATCGTGTTCATCTTCGTCACGTCCCGCGCGGCGTGGACGCGGTCGTCGAGACAGACCAGCACGCCGCGACCAGCTGCACCATCGCTTGCCGCCGTGCGAACGCTCGCCAGCAGGTTCCCCGGTCCGTCGGGACTCGCGAGCGATGGATTGCGCATCGCGCCCGTCAGCACGACCGGCGTCTCGCCGCCGTAGGTCAGATCGAGGAAGTATCCCGTCTCTTCGAGAACGTCGGTGCCGTGCGTGACGACGATGCCGTCGATCGACGTGTCGGCGTCGTACTCGGCACACAGCTCCGACAGCGCCTGCATCCGGTCGATCGTCAGATGCGGGCTCGGCACGTTCGCGAACTCGTGGGTCCGCACGTCGGCGACCGATCCCAGCTCCGGGATCGCCGCGACGAGTTCCTCGCCGGTCAGATCGGGTGCGGCAGCGCCGTCGGCCGTCTCGGTTGAGGCGATCGTGCCGCCGGTCGAGATGACGACGATGGTCATGCCCTCCTGCTCGCCCGTCGTGGCAATAGTCGTTCCGGGCCGCGAGTTCTGACGAACGCCCAATCGAGTGCAAGCCGTTTTGCCGACGGCAGTTAGAGTTCCTCCATGGCCGATTCGTGGGAGAACCTGTTCGAGCGTGCCGGCGAACACGACGTGGCGCTCGACGCCATCCAGAATGCGCTCGCGGAGCGGCGGACGAACGGGGAGCGCCGCGATGGCTGAACCCGATCCGGCGCGCGTCGTTGCCGACGCCGACGTGCTCGCGGCCGACCTCCTCCGCGATGGCGATGCCCGCGACGCTCTGGATCTCGTGCGCGCGCATTCCTGGATATCACTCGTCGCGAGCGATCCGCTGCTCGCCGACGCACACGCCGTCATCGCGCAACTCGCCGACTCTTCTCTCGCCGACGACTGGCGCGAGCGCATCGACGATCTCCGTGTGCGTGTCGACCACCCACCCAGGGATCACCCGGCGCTCGCCTCGGCGGCAGCGGGTGACGCCGCCCACCTGCTTTCGTTCGACGAGTCGCTCCGCACAGCCGAGACCGGTGTCCGCATCCGCGAGCACGTCGCCACGAGCGTCAAACATCCCGCCGGGTTCTGCGGACTGTTCGATCCCGAAGCGCTCTACCCCACCATCGTCGGCGGGGACTACCCCGGTCCGGATCGCGACCCGCGCGCGTGAGTGATTCCTTATCCACTCGACGGCTACCGGCACGATCTTCTCGATCCATCGTTCCGATACGGACGAGAGCGGTGGCGCGCGATGAATCCGGCCGAAGGCCGGGGAACGCGCGAGGTCTGCACGAACGAAGTGAGTGCCGGCTCGTCAGACCGAAGTTCTGACGGTGGATGACTGAGCGAACGGAGTGAGCGAAGGAATCGGCTGGGGAGGGTGTGGCCTGCGGTTCTCGTTTTCGTCAGGAGTCGTCGTCGATCTCGACGATTTTCCTGCCATTTCTTTCCATCACTCTTGGATACTGACCCCGCCCTTCAGGATTCGTCATTCATCCCGTTCGTGATACCACTCGCCGAACTTCGCCAGCGCGCGCCCGCGATGGGAGATGGCGTTCTTCTCGTCGACGCCCATCTCGGCCATCGTCGTCCCCTCGTGCTCGAAGATCGGATCGTAGCCGAACCCGCCCTCGCCGCGCGGCGGGACGATCCGCCCGCGAACGGTGCCCGAAAAGAGCTTCACGGGCAGTCCGGAGTCGCTTTCGTCGCCCTCGTCGCCCGCAGCAGCGAGCGCGCGGTCGTCCCGATCGACCGGGTCGGGACTCGCCGCGAACTCCCCGCCGTCGCAGTAGGCGAGCACACACCGGAAGGCCGCCCGTTGGGTTTTCTCGTCGGCGACGAGTTTCTGGACGCGCTCGATGCCGAGGGTGTCCTCGACGTACGAGGAGTAGGGGCCGGGAAAGCCACCCAGCGCATCGACGAACAGTCCGGCGTCGTCGACGAGGATCGGTTCGCCCGCCTCGCGATAGGCCTCGCGCGCGCCGTGGGCGGCGATCGCGCCGAGCTCGTCGCTCTGGATCTCGGTGTAGTCGAAGTCGAACTGCTCGCAGGCCATGTAGTCGCGAGCCTCGCGGACCTTCCCCTCGTTGGTCGTCACGTACTGGAGCATGGTCGCTCTCGGCGAGTCGCGGAAAAGTAGCCGTCGATATGGTCGGTCAGTCGACGATGACTTCGACCGGCTCTTCCTCTTCGTCCCCGTAGCTCTCGTCCTCGCCACGGTTCTCCTGGACGAGCAGGACGGCCACGACCGCGAGCGCGACCCACGACCGCCAGTTGGCGAGGTTGAGGGTGTAGCCGACGCCGAACGGCTTCTTCACCAGCATTTCCTCGCCGGGCTGCCAGTACGCCGACAGCATCCGCCCGAGGCTCGGTCGCTCGAAGTTGTACGGGACGCCGAATATCTCGCCGGACGGTGGTCGTTCGTCTGCCATGTCCTGCCCTACGACCGCCCCCGTTAAGTGATTTACTGGTAGCGCCCGCGTCCCTCGATCGCGCGAAGGCGCTCTCGCACGTCGTCGTCACCCGTCTCGGCGTACGCCGTCTCGAATTCCTCACGGAGCGCCCCGGGATCGGCCGCCGTGCCCGCGAGCGACTGCTCGAAGACGTGGCAGTCCATCGCGTGGTCCTCGACGTCGTCGGTGTAGTGGCCGAGCCCGAAATCGATGAGATAGGTCCGGTCGTCGCCGGAATCGCTCACGCGGACGTTGCGCGTCGTCGGATCGCCGTGGGCGATGCCCGCCCCGTGCAGCGTCGCGAGATGGTCGGCGACATCGCGCACGCGAGCCATCCCTTCCTTCGAGTCGAGCACCGTCCGGAGATCGTTCTCGCCGACGTACTCGACGGTCAACTGCGTTTCCGCCGTGTCGACGTCTAGGACGATCGGTGTCGGCACCCCCTGCCGGCGTGCGTCGCTCGTGAGGCGCGCTTCGAGCACGACGCGCTCGCGGCGCAGTCGCTCGTCGAGCGTCGGATGCCGATACGACTTCGGCAGGCGGCGCTTTCGCACGCGCTCGCCGTCGATCTCGACCAGCGCTTCGGCTCCCTGCAACGCACCCTCGGTCGAGCGTTCGCCCCACTGTACCCCCGTTTCCTCGCGCCACGTCACGGGCACCTGATCGGGACGAAATCCGGAATCGACCCGCGAGTCCGCGATCGCGATCGTATCGCCCGCCGCGAGCATCTTCGCGCCGAGCACGGCGATCATGCCCGCGTTGTCGCGCAGAAAGCGCGCCTCCGGCGCGAAGAAATCGACACCACGGGCCTCGCACATCTCGCCGAGCATCGCCCGCAATCGCTGGTTCTGCCCGACCCCGCCCCCGAGGACGAGTTCGGTGCTCGACGTCAGCGAGAGCGCGCGCTCGGCCACCTCGGCGAGCATCGCGAACGTCGTTTCCTGAAGCGAGTAGCAGACGTCCTCGATCCGCGTCCCGCCATCGACGGCCTCCTTGGCGGCGCTCATGATGCCCGAAAACGAGAAGTCCATCCCGGTGACGACGTAGGGGAGTTCGGCGTACTCGCCGTCACGGGCAGCGCGCTCGATCTTCGGGCCGCCGGGATGCGACCAGTCGACGTGGCGGGTGAACTTGTCGAGTGCGTTCCCTATTCCAGTATCCATCGTCTCGCCGAGCACGCGATAGCGGCCGTTCCGGAAAGCCAGGACGTGAGCGTTCGCACCGCTGGCGTTCAGACAGACCGGTGTATCGAAGCCCGAGCGATGCCGGCCGATCTCGGCGTGGGCGAGCATGTGGTTCACGCCGACGAGCGGCACGTCGAGCGAGAGCGCGAGCGCGCGGGCGGCCGTCCCCGCGATGCGCAGACACGGGCCGAGACCGGGTCCGCGCGAGAAGGCGACGGCATCGATCGAGTCGGCCTCGTCGAGAATCTCCTCGACGACCGCCGGGATCGCCTCGCGCATGTGTTCGGCTGCCTCGCGCGGGTGGAGGCCGCCGCTGTCGGGCTGGTAAGCGTCGGAACTGATCGATACGTCGTCGGTCTCGGTGTCGTAGAGCGCCGCGCTCGCCGCCCACGCGGTGCCCTCGATGCCGAGGACGGTCGGTCGGTCGCTCACGGCTTCGTCGCCGGTCGCGCTTTCACAATGCGGTTCGCCTCGGGCCGGGCCATCACCTCAGTTCCACTCGGTGTAGCCACAGCGCCCGCAGTGCACGCGGTCGTCGTGGGCGGCGAGGAAGGCGTCGCCACAGCGGGGGCACTGCTCGCGGTCGGTCGAGCCGTCCTCGTCGTAGAGCTCGTGGCGGGCCATCAGGCTTCCTCCGCCTCGGCGCTCGCCTCGTCGTCTTCCTCGTCGACGCCGATCTTGTTGCGTTCGAGCATGTACGTCTGCTCGACCTCGCGGGCGTCGTCGGCCGATTCGTAGACTTTCGCGTAGCCGAGCGTCGTGCGCATCCCGAACGCCGTGTCGAGTTCGTGGATGACGACC
Source organism: Halococcus thailandensis JCM 13552 (assembly GCF_000336715.1). GTDB lineage: Archaea > Halobacteriota > Halobacteria > Halobacteriales > Halococcaceae > Halococcus > Halococcus thailandensis. Next base: position 11,865 of record NZ_AOMF01000146.1, on the reverse strand, counting down.
TCGCCGGCGTCCTTGTTGAGCCGCGCGGCGAGACTGTCGCGAACGGAGAGCCGCGACGGCGTCGCCTCGTCGTGGGTGAGCTCGAAGCGCACGTCGGTCCGATGGAGCATGGGGTTCTCCTCCTCTCGGGTGATCTCGATGTCCATGTTGGTCAACAGTCCTCCTGTCGCAGCCAAAAGGATTTCGAGTCACGGAGCCGAGAAACGGGGTTCGTCGCGTCGCCTCGCGCTTCAGTCCACGAACAGTCGAACGTCGTTCAGCACGTCGTTGTCCGGCTCGTCCGGCAGGTCGAGCGTCGCGGTGTCGCGCCACCTCGGAACCCACTCCTGGCCCGACTCTGCCGGGATATCGCCATCTCCCTCGGGCGACGCGGTGACGACGACGTCGTAGCCCGTCGTCTCTTCGCCAGCCTCGGATCGGTAGGTGTGGTGGCGCACTCGGCGCACATCGTCGACGGTGACTGCAACACCGGTCGAATCCGTGACCGTCGCCCGCGTGGTCGCTACCCATCCGTCCGACGGAGCCACCCTCCCGTAGGGCAGCGTCGGATACGGTGCGTCCTCGTGTTCCAGGAGGAGCAGCCGGTCGTCCGCGTCGGTGACGCCCACGATTGCCAGTCCCGCAATGGATTCGTACAGCTCGAAATGGCTCTGGTGTGTCTCGGGAGCCATCTCGCTGAACTCGACGTTCTCGCGCTCGCGCAGACTCTCGGGATCGGTGAGTTCGTCCATGGTGAACGGCCGTCGTCCCGTCGCTACCAACGACTCGTACAAGAAACCCACCGCTGAGAATCAATCGTCGGAAATGTGAATCCCGTGTCGCGATCGATCGGTCGGCTTGCCGACCGCCGATCTCAGTCGGCTTCGATGCCGAGCGCGTCCCGCACTCGCTCGCCGTCGCCGTCCATCTTCGATAGCAGTTCGCGCGTCCGCGTCCGTGCCTCGTCATCGACCGGGACGTGGACCATCCCCTCGCCGGGCTGGCCGTAGACGACGCTCGCGCCGTCGGGGGCGACCGCGAGCACGGGGACGGTCGCCAGGTCCTCCTCGCCATCGACGACGATGACCGTCTTCTCGCCTCGCTCGATACCGGAGCCGAGCGCGCGCAGGAGAGACGCAGAAAGGCCTGCCGCCGGGTTCTCGACGTCGATGCGCTCGCCGTAGCCCGTGATATCGGGCTTTTCGCTCTCGGGCAAGGTTTCGCGCTCGGTCACCCAGTCCACGATTGCGAGATCCGGGCGCACGCCGGCCCGGGTGAGGTGGCGGGTGACGACGTCGCCGACCGTTATTACTGGGTCGCCGAGATCGGGGTGGAGTTGGTTCGCGTCGGTGTGGATCGGGCCGAGGGGGTCCTTGAACGCACCGCGGAGCTCGTCGGGCAGCGTGAGCAACACGTCGAGATCGTCCGATTCGCCCTCGCCGCCGGCCACGCTAGCGCACCTTCAGCGCGTAGCGACCGGGCTCGGTGACCTGCATCTCGCTGGCGATCTCGCTGGTTTCGGGGTGGGAGATGACCACGTAGCCCGCCCAGTCCTCGGTCAGGCTCGACGATCCGCAGGCCGGACAGGTCTGCTGGTCGGGCGAATCGAGCACGCGATGGCATTCACGACAGACGCGTCTGGTCGCCATGCTCACTCACCCGCCGCCGCGGGTTCGCGCTCCTCGCGGAGCCAGCCGTGTTTGCCCAAGCCCACCTGTTTCGCCGTGAGACCGATCTTCGAGTCCCGGGGGTTGCGCTCGTCGATGCTCTTGGTGACGATACGTGCCCGCACGGCGTCGCCGACGCCCAGTGTCTGGTTCGATTCACGCGAGGCGAGCATCTGGCCGTCCTCGTCGTAGGCGAGATACTCGTCGCTGATCTGTGAGACGTGGAGTAGGCCGTCGATCGGGCCGATCCCGACGAACGCGCCGAAGTTGACGATTTCGACGACCTCGCCGTCGATGACCTCCTGCATCTGCGGGTCGAAGGTGACGGCGTCGAACTCCGCCTCGTAGTAGACCGACCCCTCGTGGTCGCGCCGGCCGGGCGGCACGCGCCCGTCGCCGATGTCGTGGACCTCGGTGACGCTGACGATGCTGCCGACCTCCTCGTCCAGTCGCCCTTCGAGCTTGTCCTGCAACAGTCGTTTCACCATCCCCGCGGAGACGTCCGCGAGCAGCTGTGGCGGTACCTCTACCGTATCCGTAAGTCTAACTCGTTTGTACATTATGGCTCCGTGATCGCTAGCGTGTTTTCACCGCGCAGTCCGATGACCGGCACACCCCGTTCGAGAACGCGCTCGCGCAGCGGGCGGTCGTTCGTACAGACCAGTTCGCAGCGCTCGCCGGCGAGTTCGACGCAGGCGTCGTCGGCCTCGGTCGCCTCGTGCTCGATCGGTCGACAGCGCTCGCTCAGGTCGTGCCCGACGCTCGCCGCGACGGCCTCCTCGCCGTGGCTCCCCGAAAGCGCGTCGAGCTCGTCGAGCACTGCCCGCGGCACGAGTGGTTCGGGCGTGGTGAGCAGCCGATCGAGCTCCTCGAAGACCCGCACGTCGCATTCGACGGGCATCATCAGCGCGTTCGTGTCCATGAGCACCCTCTCGTTCATTCGGTCAGCGTGCCGACGCCGATGAGTCGCCAGCGCGCTCCGACCCGGCGGTTGATGGCGATGTTCGCGCCGGCGGCCGCACACACCGGCCGCTTGAGCGCCACCTCACACTCGTCGTCGCGCGCGCTCGTGACCGAGCCGACCGTCGTGGCGGTCCCCACCGTGAGCATCAGCGGCTCGCCGGTCGAGACGGGTTCGACGTCCGTGCTCTCCTCGTCGTCGTTGCCGGCGACGATGCGATCGAGCAACGAGACCTCCATCGTGAACGCCTCGCGCGTCGGCGGGAGCGAGCCCGGCGGGCCCGCGACCTGCCCGGCGAGCCCGTCGCCCTTCGTCAGACTCGGATCGAGCCCGGTGCCGACGCCCAACAGTCCGCCGGGCGTCACGCTCTCGGCGGATTCGCCACCGGCTTGGAGCGAGCGCACGTCGGTCGTGATCGGCTGCCACTCGGTCTGGCCACCGTGTTCGACCTCGCGACCCGGTCGAAGCTCGATTGCCTCGTCCGGGGTGAGCTCGCCGGCGACGAGACTGCCGCCGAGCACGCCGCCGAGCAGTTCGTCGGCGCGCGTTCCCGGTCGATTGATGTCGAAGCTCCGGGCGACGTGCAGCCGTGCGTCGGCGTCCGGATCGCGCTCGGGCGTCGGGATCTCCTCCTCGATGGCCTGGATCAGCAGGTCGAGGTTGACCTCCTGGCCGGCGCTCACGGGGACGACGGGTGCGTCCTCGGCGACAGTCCCCGAAACGAACTCCTGGATCTCCTCGTAGTTCGTACGCGCGCGATCGTCGCCGACGAGATCGACCTTGTTCTGGGCGATGACGATGTTGTCGATGCCGATGCTGTCGAGCGCCATCAGATGTTCCTGCGTCTGGGCCTGTGGGACGGTCTCGGTCGCGCTCACGACGAGCACCGCGCCGTCCATGATCGACGCGCCCGAGAGCATCGTCGCCATCAGTGTCTCGTGACCCGGTGCGTCGACGAACGACACCGTTCTGAGGTGCTCGCTCTCCGTGCCGTCCGGGCACTCTTCGGCAACGGTGTATCGTTCGGGCGCGTCCATCTCGGGACACTCTCTAAATGTGGCGTCGGCGTAGCCGAGCCGGATGGAGATGCCGCGCTTCATCTCCTCGGAGTGCTGGTCGGTCCACGAGCCGCTCAACGCCTGCACGAGCGTCGTCTTGCCGTGGTCGACGTGGCCGACCAGCCCGATGTTCACCTCCGGTTGTTGGTGGTTCCGTGTCATCTCGAAAGTAATAGGGCAACTATGCCCCGAGTCGTTCATAAACCTGCTGTTCCATATATCACGGCCGCCGTTCGATGCCGGATGGACCATCCATCACCGGGGAAACGGTTATGTTTCGCGCTCCGTAACCGTAATTTCATGCCGGACCCGTCGGGCCGCGAACGGGCGATGGCTGCTCTCGGAACGCTGTCGAGCGTCCTCGCGCCGCTGCTCGTGCTCGCGGTGTTCGCCGTCGCCGCGATCGCCGTCGCCGTGTTCGTCTTCGACCCGCTCCTGTTTCAGGCCGCGGCCGGCTCGCCGGGCAGCGTCGTCGCCGACGAGGCGAGCGTCTTCGAATCGACGACCACTGCCGCCGGCTGTACGCCCAACGCGAGCGACAACGCCTCCATCGAGGGCTACCGCCTGCTCGGCGCGCGCCATCTCGAGATCACCGGCAACGTGAGCCTGCCGGACGCCGGCGATCGGCTCACCGAACCGACCATCAGCAGGCGTTCGCCCGGGACGTTCGTCCTCTCGATCGATCACCGGGCGACCGACGCCGCCAATCGGAGCTGTCGCGGGCTGGCGCGCTACACCGCGAAGGTGCAACTGCCCTACGGCGTGACCGACTACGAGTTCGTCGTCCGTCACGGGACGAACCGCACGCTCCGGGTCGTCGAGCGCTCGTAACCCGTGACCGTCGCCGGCGAGCGTTGAAGCATCGCGCCCACCTGGGATGGGTATGGTCTTCGATCCCGATCGAATCGAGACGGTGACCTTCGATTCGTACAGCACGCTCGTCGACGTCGAGAGCGTCGAACACGCGCTCGCCGAACACGTCGCGAACCCGGAACCGGTGTCGACGCTCTGGCGCGAGCGCTCGCTAGCCTACACGTTCGTCGCCGGCGATCTCGACGCCTACCAGCCCTTCTATGAGATCCTGCGCGACGCGCTGTCGGCCGCGCTCGCCGCCCACGACGTCGATCTCACGGAAGACGAACGGGAGGAAATCCTCGAAGAGTATCACGATCTCGATGTCTTCGACGACGTGCGCGACGGCATCGAGCGCCTCCGTGACGGCGGTTACGACTGCTACGTGGTCTCGAACGGGAATCCGGCGATGCTCGATTCGATGGTCGAGAGCGCCGCCATCGGCGATCTCGTTGCGGACACGGTGAGTGCCGACGAGATTCGCACGTTCAAGCCCGACGCCTCGCTCTACCGCCACGCGGCCGAGCGCACCGACACACCGATCGACGAGGTCGCGCACGTCTCGGCGGGCTGGTTCGACGTCCAGGGAGCCGAACACGCCGGCATGCAGGGTGTCTGGATCGATCGCGACGATCAACTGTGGGAGCCGTTCGATGGCGACCCCGCCCTCACGATCGAGAGCATTCACGATCTCGCCGCGGAGCTCGGGGTCTGAACCGCCGCGAGCGCGACGTTTTTGCCCCGTCCGCCGTTAATCACTCCGTGCGCGAGTTCGCGTTCGAGCTAGCGCTGTGTGCCCGTCTCGAAGCCGACGTCGAAGGGATCGTGAGCCGCCAGCTCGGGACGAGCCTCAACGGCAACAGGGTGATGGATATCGTCCACGTCGAACCCGGGCCCGATTTCGACGCGCGAGCGCAACTCACCCCACACGAGATCCCCGACGCCGCGATCGAGAGCGCCGTCGGCGTCGGCACGGCGCGCTACTGGAAGGACACCTTTGACTGCCATCCCGAGCGGGCACGGACCGCGACCGACCGGGCGATCGAGATCGATTTCTTCGAGCGCGAGCGCCGCGGCGGGCGCGAATACGTTCGTCAGACGGCGCGCTATCCCGACGACTGGTTCGAGAAGTTGGTGGGTATCGAGAACAAACCCGATCTCGGTCGTCCGGGTGCTCTCGAAGCCCAGCTCCGCCGAGACGTGAGCCTCGGACTGCTCGACGAAGTGATCCTCGCGACCGCCTCGCACGTAACCGGTGCACATCTCCACCGGATCCCCGACGAGGTGGGCGTCTGGCGGTTCGATCCCGATCGAGGTACCCGGGAGGTGCTGCGCGAGCCGACAACCCTCTCGCCGACGGAATGTGGCATCGACATCGGCGACCGTCGACCGACGGAAACGGCGATAGAGACGGTGGAGCCTGCTGCAAAGGCGCAGGCACGCCGCCGCATCGCCGAGCGCGCCTACGGGAAGGGGTGGCGCATCGACGACTTTCCGCACTGTGCAAAGGTGGCGGACGGCGAGTACGCGGGCGCGCGTGGGATGCCATATTGTGAGTGGAAGGGCCGGTTCGTCCATCCGGCAGCCGAATGTGGCGTCGACTGTGCGGGCCACGAACCGGCGGCCCCGCCCGACGTCGACATCGACGTGGAACGCGACCGGCGCTCATCGTGGGTGGCCGATCCCGATGGATGCCAGCGCCGGCAGGCGGGACTCGATCGGTTTTAGTATATAAGGGCCGTCTGCGATGCGATAGCACACCGTCGAACCGGCGGACGTGAGTGAGCACGCCGGCGAAAACCGATGCTTTTATGTAGAACTCCAATCAATCGGTAGGTGACTATGGCTCAGCAGATGGGCAACCAGCCCCTCATCGTACTCTCGGACGATTCACAGCGAACGTCCGGTAAGGACGCACAGTCGATGAACATCACCGCGGGTCAGGCCGTCGCCGAAGCGGTTCGGACGACGCTCGGCCCGAAAGGGATGGACAAGATGCTCGTCTCCGACGCGGGCGACGTCGTCGTCACGAACGACGGCGTCACCATCCTGAAGGAGATGGACATCGAGCATCCGGCGGCGAACATGATCGTCGAGGTCGCCGAGACACAGGAGGACGAGGTCGGTGACGGCACCACGACCGCCGTCGTCGAGGCCGGCGAACTCCTCGAAAAGGCCGAGGATCTCCTCGATCAGGACATCCACGCGACCACGCTCGCACAGGGCTACCGCGAGGCCGCAGAGGAAGCCAAGGACATCCTCGAAGAGACCGCCATCGACGTCGACGAGTCCGACACCGACACGCTCGAACAGATCGCCGCGACGGCGATGACGGGCAAGGGTGCCGAGAACTCCCGTGACCTGCTCGCCGAACTCGTCGTCAGCGCCGTGACCGCCATCAGCGACGACGAAGGCATCGACACCGACAACATCCAGGTCGAGAAGGCCGTCGGCGGTAGCGTCGACGAGTCCGAGCTCGTCGAGGGCGTCATCGTGGACAAGGAGCGCGTCCACGACAACATGCCCTACTTCAAAGAGGACGCGAACGTCGCGCTGCTCGACTCCGCCCTCGAGGTCAAGGAGACCGAGATCGACGCCGAGGTCAACGTCACCGACCCCGACCAGCTCCAGGAGTTCATGGATCAGGAGGAGGAGCAGCTCGAAGAGATGGTCGACCAGCTCGTCTCCGTCGGCGCCGACGTCGTCTTCTGTCAGGACGGCATCGACGACATGGCCCAGCACTTCCTCGCTCAGGAAGGCATCCTCGCCGTCCGCCGCGCGAAATCGAGCGACATGAACCGTCTCGCCCGCTCGACCGGCGCACACGTCGTCTCGAACCTCGACGACATCGAGGAGTTCGATCTCGGCTACGCCGGCTCGGTCGCCGAGCGCGACATCGCGGGCGACCAGCGCATCTTCGTCGAGGACGTCGAGGACGCAAAAGCCGTGACGCTGATCCTCCGCGGCGGCACCGAGCACGTCGTCGACGAGATCGAGCGCGCAATCGAGGACTCGCTCGGCGTCGTCCGCGTCACGCTCGAGGACGGCAAGGTGCTGCCCGGCGGCGGCGCCCCCGAGACCGAGCTCTCGCTCGGCCTGCGTGACTACGCCGACTCCGTCGGCGGCCGCGAGCAGCTCGCCGTCGAATCGTTCGCCGACGCGATCGACGTCATCCCGCGCACGCTCGCCGAGAACGCCGGTCTCGACCCGATCGACTCGCTCGTCGAGCTCCGCAGTCAGCACGACGGCGGTAACACCACGACAGGTCTCGACGCCTACACCGGCGACGTCGTCGACATGGAAGAGGACGGCGTCGTCGAGCCGCTCCGCGTCAAGACGCAGGCCATCGAGTCGGCCACCGAGGCCGCCGTGATGATCCTCCGCATCGACGACGTCATCGCGGCCGGCGACCTCAAGGGCGGCCAGACCGACGACGGCGACGACGGTGGCCCGCCCGCTGGCGGCCCCGGCGGCGCACCCGGCGGTATGGGCGGCATGGGCGGTATGGGTGGCATGGGCGGTATGGGTGGCATGGGCGGCATGATGTAAACCCACTTTTTGCATCACTCGCGGGCCTTCGGCCCGCTCGTTCGCAAAAACTTGGGGAAAAACCGCAAACCGCACCGCGACCGCAAACTGCACCGTGGCCGCACCCGCACCACGACCGCATCTGCACCGCAGAAGCCCTCGGCGCGCTCCGCGCGCCTCGCCCTTCATCCGCCAGGGATGCGGTGTTCACCGGTCTCCGGTCGTGTCACAACTGCGACCGCACCGCGGCTGCGACCGCATCGCGGCCGCACCGCAACCGCTCGGCGACCGACGCCGAGGTCGATTTTTCAGTAACTAGCCAGCGACGATTTACTGTTGTACTGCATTGGCACAGTCATGAGCCACCGTTTTCGTTTCGAGCGGCCGGCGTACGCCGAGCTGGTGGTCGCGGTGGTCGTCGTCTGGGGCGTCTGTGACGGGCTCTCGACGCTGTTGGCCGCGGAGTTCGCGGGCGCGCATCTGGAGGCGAACCCGTTCATTCGATCGCTGCTGTCGATGCCGGCGCTCGCCTTTGCCGTGCAGCTCGGCGGCGCGATCGCGGCGGGCACGGTGGCGTTCGTCGGCGAGCGATTCATCAGAACCGTCCCTGGCTGGCGTGTCTGGTTCGCCGTTCTCATCGGTGGCGGGATCGGCGTGACGGGACTGAACCTGCTGGTCGCGTTCGCGGTCGTCTAATCCGTATCGAGCTTGAACTGTTCGTGTTCACTCACGGTGTTGAGCACGATGTTCGTGTTCGACTCGTTGATGTCGGGGTCGGTGAGCAGGGTTTTGATGCGATCGTTCATCTCGTCGGTATCCCGGAACTTGCCGATGGCGACGACGTCGTGATCGCCGGTCACTTCGTAGACCGAGAGCATCTGGTCGTGCTCGCGCAGCCGTTCGGTGATGTCGGGCAGCGAACTCCCCTCGACTTTGAGCTGGAGGATCGCGGTCACGTCGTAGCCCAACGCGGCGTAGTCGACGACCGGTACGTAACCCCGGATCACGCCGTCGTCTTCGAGATTCGAGAGGTGGTTCGACACCGTCGTCACCGAGACGTCGAGCTCGTCGGCCAGACTCCGCAGGCTCGCCCGCCCGTCGTCGAGCAGCGCGTTCACCAGCTCCGTGTCGAGGTTCTCGTAGGTCATTGCAGCGCGTTTCGCGGCTGGGGAGTAAAACTTTACGAACATCCAGTTTTCCCCGCGTAATCAATATTTGCGACGAACAGTAGGGCTTTTGTCTCCAGTGGTATCCTACTGAATAGGCACAAACGATGACAAACGGAACACCGAACTCCGACGGTCTCTCCGCGGCCGCTATGCGCGTTCTCGAAGAGATCGACGAGCAGAACGTCGACTTCCTCAGACTCCAGTTCACGGACATTCTCGGCACCGTCAAGAACGTCTCGATCCCCGCTACACAGGCCGAGAAAGCCTTCACGGAGGGGATCTACTTCGACGGATCGAGCATCGAGGGCTACGTCAGGATCCAGGAATCGGACATGCGGCTCACGCCCGACCCGTCGACGTTCGCCGTCCTCCCGTGGCGCGACCACGACGACGGCACCGCGAGCGCACGGCTCATCTGTGACGTGATGAACACCTCGACCGGCGACCCGTTCGTCGGCGACCCGCGCGGCGTGCTCAAGGGCGCGATCGACCGCGCCGCCGAGATGGGGTACGACATCAACGCCGCGCCGGAACCCGAGTTCTTCCTGTTCGAGCAGGCCGAGGACGGCGGCGCCACCACCGTGACGAACGATGCCGGCGGTTACTTCGATCTCGCGCCGAAGGACCTCGCGAGCGACGTGCGCCGTGACATCATCTACGGGCTGGAGGAGATGGGCTTCGACATCGAAGCCTCCCACCACGAGGACGCCGCGGGCCAACACGAGATCAACTTCACCTACGACGACGCGCTCACGACCGCCGACAACGTCGCCACCTTTCGGGCGGTGGTGCGTGCCATCGCCGCCGAACACGACCTGCACGCAACGTTCATGCCCAAACCGATCGCGCACGTCAACGGCTCGGGCATGCACACGCATCTCTCGCTCTTTTCTGGCGGCGAGAACGCCTTCCACGATCCCGACGACGAGTTCGATCTGAGCGGGACGGCCAAGCAGTTCCTCGCCGGCGTTCTGGAACACGCGCCGGCGATCACAGCGGTCTGCAACCCCACGGTCAACAGCTACAAGCGGCTCGTGCCGGGCTACGAGGCCCCGGTCTACATCGCGTGGTCGGACCGCAACCGCTCCTCGCTCATCCGCAAGCCCGCCGCGCGCACGCCCGCCGCCTCGCGGGTCGAGCTCCGCTCGCCGGACCCCTCCTGTAACCCGTATCTCGCGCTCGCGGCGATGATCCACGCCGGTCTCGAAGGCATCGAGCGCGGTCTCGCGGTCCCGGATCCGGTGCGCGAGAACATCTACGAGTTCGACGCCGAGCGCCGCGCCGAACACGGGATCGAGACGCTGCCGACGACGCTCGCACAGTCGCTCGACGCGCTCGAAGCCGATCCGGTCGTCACCGACGCGCTCGGCGAGCACGTCACCGAGAAGTTCCTCGAAGCCAAGCGCTCCGAGGTGATGGACTACCGCGTGTCGGTCAGCGAGTGGGAGAAGGAGCGCTACCTCGAAACGTTCTGAGTCGGCTCATCCTTTTCACGCCCACCGATTTGTTCGTCGAGCACCGGCATCGCGACGACGCCCGCACCGACGACCGCGCCGGCGAGCGCCGTGATCACCACGCCGACGTCGAGCAGGTAGACTGCCACGAACCCACCGCCGAGCACTGCCATTCCGAGAATGCCGACGCCGAGTGCCATCGGACCGCTGCTCGCCAGTCGATCACCAAGGACTTCCCAGGCTGCGAGCGCGCCCGCGGTCGCTCCGAGCGCCAGCGCGCCGTCGGCGCTCACCGTCCCGAGCAGCGCCACCACGGCGACGGTCGCGGCGATCCAGAACGCTCGTCGCGCCCGCCCGCGGGCGAGCGCCAGGACGACCCCGAGATACGCCAGTCCGAGCGCGACGCCGGCGAGCACGTCGACGAGATAGTGGACGCCGAGCACGAGCCGCGCGAAACAGACGACGGCGACGATCGTTCCGGCGACGAGCGCGCGGCGGGTGCGCGTGCCGACGTCGAGGACGGCGGCGAGCCCGCCCCAGACGACCGTCGCGGTGAGCGCGTGGCCGCTCGGGAAGCCGTAGCCCGTCGCGGTCGCCGCGTTGGTGTAGATCGCGTGGAGGAATCCGGGCACGTGCTCGATCGCCGTGGCCTCGCCGGCCAGCGGCGGCCGTGCCAGCGCGAAGACCTGTTTCGCCACGACGACGAGCGAGAGCCCGCCGAACGCGAGCGCGATCAGCAACGCCCCGCGTTCGCGCGGGAGTGAGAGCGGCGACCGCTCGCCGAACCAGTAGACGAGCGTGAGCAACCCGAGAACGAACCAGACGTCGGCGAGCTGTGTGAGAACGGCGAACACGAGTCCGAACGCGTCGGGGAGCGCGTCGAGCGCCTCGGTAACCCCGAGGCCGCGCATCTACGAGCGGAACTCCCGGATTCGGTCGGTGAGCCGTCCCGGTGCGCCGAGCGCCGCGCCGGCGAGCCCGACGAGCACCATCAGGACGTAGAGGCCGAGCGTCGAGAGCCAGACGACGAGCATCGCGAGGATCGCCCAGCCCCCGTCGAGATAGGCGAACGCACCGATCGTCATGGCGGTGCCGTAGAGAAGCACGAGATAGGGGCCCCAGCCGCGCGCGTGACCGCGGCGCTGGCGCTTGCGGACGTACTGCTTCAGATCGCTTTCGAGCTGTCTCTTATACACA
>NZ_AOMF01000145.1 GCF_000336715.1 Halococcus thailandensis JCM 13552 | reverse complement strand
ATGTGTATAAGAGACAGGGCGAGAACCGCGTTCAACACCACGCCGAGCAGCAGTATCATCCCGGCGAAATACAGCAGCGTGACGAGCAACAGCACCGCACCGATCACCCCGTAGGCCTCGTAGCTACCGGCGTTGGCGGCGTAGAACCGGAAGCCGATCTGGAGAACTGTCCAGCCGACGGCGGTGAACAGTGCGCCCGGGAGCGCCTCGCGCACGGTTACGCCGTCGCCGGGCAGGAAGTAGTAGAGCGGCAACAGCGTGAGCGCGAGGCCGAGCAGCGTCGCCAGCGTGCCGGCGAGGCCAACCGCCGAGACGCCTGCGACGGTCACGTCGACCGGCGAGAGCGAGACGACCGCCCCGACGCCGACGGTGATAGCGATGCCGAGCACGACTGCGACGAGCGTGATAAGTCCGTTTTTCAACTGTGTCGCGAGACCCGGCGAATCACGCCCGTAGGCCCGCGAAAAGGCGGTATCGAGCCCGCGAAACACCTTGAGCGCGCTCCAGAGCAGGGCGAGTACGGAGACGATGGTCGCACCGCCGGCCCCGCTCCGATTGCTGATGGCATCGCTCACGAGTCCCTGTCCGCTCGGCGAGAGCGCGCCACCCGCCGCCTGCGCGATGCGGTCGGCCATCGCGTCCCCGCCGGCGAACGACACGGCGACGAGCAACAGCAACACGAGCGGGATCAGCGAGACGAACGCGTAGTACGCGAGGCTCGCGGCGAGGAACGTGATCTCCTTGTCCTGCACTTCGCCGACGAACGTCCGACCGAAGGAGGTCACGCGCGCGCTGGTACTCACGACCGCGCATTCGACCGACGGGTACATAAATCGGCGGGAAGCCGTCCGACTCACCGATCGATAGGTAGCCAACCCCCGTCCGGATCGACGCGATCGGCGAGCGTCGCGTTGAGCGCCGCACCGGTGAGCAGTGCAAATCCGCCGACGTAGAGCCAGACGAGGATCAACAGCACGGCGCTGGCCGCGCCGTAGAGCTGGGGTAGCGTCGAGATCGAGGCGTAGTAGCCGAACAGGGATTGGAGAACGGTCCACGCAGCCGCCGCAAAGATCGTCCCCGGAAGGATCTCCACCACGCCGCTGTCGACGTCGGGCAGGATGTAGTAGAGCGGGACGAACACGACGGTGAACACGGCGAAGACGACGATCGGTCCGAGGGTGTTCCACAGCCGGGTTTCGACGAACAGCGACAGCACGACGCCGCCGACGACCATCGCCACCACCGCGACGACGATGACGACGAACACGAGCACGATGTCCACGAGGGTTCCCACCAGCGAGCGCTCGCCCTGGGTGCCGTAGATGCCGCTGAAGGCGGTGTTGAGCGCCCGGAAGGTCAACAGCGCGCCCCAGAGGAACACGGCGGCGCTGAGGATCGTCGCGCCCCGATCGGCCGCGCCGAAGACGATCCCCTGCAACAGTTCGGCGTTCTCGGGCACGAGCGTACGCGTCGCCCGCATGATGGCCCGTATCGCGAGCGCATCGCCGGCGAGCGTCGAGATGGCGACCACGAGCAACAACAGCAGCGGTACCAGCGAGATGAACGTGAAATACGCGAGGCTCGCCGCGGTCAGGACGATCCGTTCGCGGCGCGCGAGCGCGATGACGTCGGCGAGAACGGCCACGACGTCGTCGGTCCTCGACACGATCCGCTTTGGTGACCGAGACGTAAGTACGACCCGCGCCCGGTACTGCCGTCGATCACCGATGAGCCGTCGGCAGCCACTCCGCATCGGGATCGATGCGATCGGCGAGCGTCGCGTTGAGCGCCGCGCCGACCAGCAGCGCCAGCCCGCCGACGTAGAGCCAGGTCAACAGGAGCAACAGTCCGCCGGCGACGCCGTAGAACTGCACGCTGCTCGACGTTGTCGCGTAGAGCCGGACGACGACCGCCGACACCGTCCAGACGAGCGCCGCGAGCAGCGTTCCGGGAAGAATCTCGGCGAGCGTGACGCCCTCGACTTCCGGCAGGAGGTAGTAGAGCGGGGCGAAGACGATCGCGAGCGTGACGAACAGGAACAGCGGGCTGGCCACTCGCAGGAGGAGCCGGTCTTTGACGGCGAGCGCGAGTGCGCCGCCGACGAGCGCGAGCGCGACGGTCGCGAGCCCGACGGTGACGAACACGATCACCGCATCGATCGCCTTGTCGACGGGTGAGACTTCCTCGCGCTCGTCGTAGACCGCGGCGAACGCACCGTCGAGCGCGCCGAACGTTCTGAGCGCGCTCCAGGCGAGGATGACCGCGCCGAGCACCGCCGCGCGGAACCGACCCTGGGTGTTCGCGAGCAGCGTCTTCGGCACCGAGACGCCGCTCGGCAGGACGGTTCCCGACGCGGTGCCCGAGAGCTGCGAGAGAACGCCGTGACCGAACAGCGAGAGCGCGATGACCGAAAAGAGCAGCAGGGGAACGAGCGCGGTGAAGAGGTAGTAGGCGAGGCTCGCGGCCATCAACGTGATCTGCTCCTGTCGGGCGACCGCGACGACCGTTCTGCCGATCGAGAGCAGATCGTCCGTCCGCGAGGTCGTGGTACTGCCGGTCTGCACACCCACCGTTCAGCGTGCCCCGGTATGAACCCCACCGACTTCGACTCGACTGATCGGAACGCATCGATTGATTGGACCGTATCTGCTGCTCAGGCTGTGTCGGTCGATCAGGCGGTGTCGGCCGTCGTGGTCGCGCGTTCGATCTCGGCGACCGTCGCGTCGGTCTTGAACGCCGTGCCGTGGTAGTGCGCCCGCGAGGCCTCGTAGCCTGCTTCGCGGAGCCGGGCCAGAAAGTCGTCCATCGCGCTCGCCGAGCGCGTCCACTGCCGGCAGAGGCGGTGTTGATCGTAATGGGTGGGCAGATCGAGTTCGCCATCGAGCGTGTCGAGCAGGTCGCGGGCGCGCTCGGCGGTGCCCATCTCGTCGGTGACCTGTTCACGAACGCGCGCCAGGAACTCGTTCTCGTGGACGGGACCGAGCCAGAGCGGGCCGGCGGTCCGCACCCGTCCGCCGCAGACCGGACATTTCTCGGGCGGGCGCGCGATGAGACCCTCCTGGCTCTCGCGGTGGAGACACGAGAAGCAGTGGTGGACGTAGCCCATCCCGTCGAGCGCCTCGTTGGCGTCGCTGGCCCGCCGCGAGAGCGAGAGATACGTCCGGACGTAGTGGCTCGTCGCGTGGCTCAACACCGGGATGGCGGCGACGTCGTACCGCGCGGCGGTGCGGACGAGCGCACCGAGGAGGATCCGGAGCCCCATTTCGGCGTGATACTCCGTGTTCTGCGGGACGGCGCTGTACGAGCGTACACCGCTCTCCTTGTGTGCCCCACACAGCGGCGCGGTGTCGGTCGCGGTGACGCAGACGAGATCGCGCGCCCCCCGAAAGGCGGCGTCGGCGAACGGGATCGGCGTGCCGAACGGATCGAGATCGACGACGTCGAACCCCTCCTCGGAGAGCAGCGCGTTCACGTTCCGGTTTACGACTTCCCCGTCGAGCCCGTTCCGATCGAGGTTCGTCCGACAGAGTTCGGTCGCATCGCCATCGCGATCACAGAGCGTTACCTCGTACCCCTCGCCGGCGGCGCGAACGCCCCGCGCGCCGGTCGCGGCGTGGGCATCGAGATACGAGTCGCAGTCCTCTCCGACCGCCCGCAGCACCGCCACCGTGAGGTCGCGGTTGAGCTCCTGGTCGGGGTTGAAAAAGACGCCCTCGCCGATGCCCGCATCGGGCTGTTCGGGCACCGTGAGGTCGAGACCACCTTCGGTGACGTGCATAGCGCCGCTCGGTCTTCGAGCGCGAAAAACGGTCTGTCCTGGATCGAACGATATTCATTCATTTTCATCAGGACGTCGAGTACGGGCCGAAAGCACATCTTGATCAGGATTATCTGCTTGGTTCGACAGAGACGATCGATGAGGCGGCTGAAACGGCTGTCCTGACAGCACTGTTCCTGACGACAATGAGAAACCGCACCGTCCCGCACAGCCCACATACCTCCCCAACCGATTGCGCTCCTCGCTCGTTTCACTCGCTGCGGTGCTCATCCCTCGCGCGTTCTCCGGCCTTCGGCCGGATTCATCGCGCGCCACCGCTACCAATTAATGTCGGAAGTTGGGAAAATCCCGATTCGATTCTGGATTCAGGCGAGCGTGTAGCGCTCGAATCGCCGTGCGACGTACCGATAGGCGAGCGGCGGGGCGACGACCACGAGCCCGATGGCGGCGGCAGCGCCGACGACGCGGAGCACCGGCGGGGCGATGGCGACCGAAAGCCCGGCGAACCCCGCGATGATCTCGATGAGGGCGGAGAGAACGGCTGCACCGCCCGGGATCAGCGCGATCGCGGCTCCGAGCGCGCCGACGGCCACAGCGACCGTGTAGCAGGCGAAGGCGGTCTTGCTCGGAATCACTACCTCCCGGCTCTGGCTGATGCTGACCGCTCCGAAGCGCGGGAACCGGGTGCCGATCGCCAGCGCGAGGAGCGGGCCGACGAGACAGAGCACCGCGCTCACGGCGGTGAGCAGCAGCCAGCGCGCCGGCGCGAGCGGACTCAGCACGCCGGCGACCCCCGTCACCACGACGACGAGCGGCAGGCCGACCGTCGCCACCGCGATGACGTGCCCGCGCACGAACTGCCCGCCACGAACCCCGGTCGTGAGTGTTACCGGCAGCAGCGCTCCCTCGTCGCCGAACGGGTTGAGCGCCGCCGCGCCGACTGCCCACGCCCCGTACAGCGCCAGCAGGATCGGCAGCGACGCCGGCACCGATCCCGTGGTGAACGCCTGCTGGAGCGGCGCGAACAGGAAGAGGAGAGGGTAGGCGACGTAGAGCAGCCGGATCGGCGCGCGCTTCGTTCGCCGCCAGACCTTCTCCACGACCGCGCGCGTCGGACCCGCGGCGATCCGCGAGAGCACCGTCGCGTCGGCATCGCTCTCCTCGTAGGTTCGCGTCCCTGGCTGTGCCCTGTCGGCGTACCAGAGCCGCTCGGCCGCGCGCACGTCGATCGCCAACAGGAGGGGGACGCCGATCGCGACCAGTGCGACCGCACCGGCCATCCGCGGCAACGACGGCGTGATGCCGGGAATCCCGGCCACGAGCAGGTCGCCGAACCACGCCGTCGGCGCATCGCGCAGTAGCGCCGACAGCTGGACCAGTGCGCGCCCGACCGTCTCCGAGGAGACTGCGACGAAGTACGCGAGCAGGGCGACGACAGCGATGACGGACTTGTAGCGCGTGAGCAGTTCGGACTGGCCGACGACGATCTTGATCAGCACGCCCACGATGTGGCCGACGAGCAGCGCCGTCGCGAACACCGCGAGGAAGGCCACGACGACGCTGACGAACGCCGTCGGCGCGCCGATGCCGAGCGCGAGCGCGCCCGCCACCACGACGACTGGCGCCGCCACGATCGAGAGCACGCGTGCGGCCTCGGCGAGCAGCAATCCTCCGAGCACGTCGGGAGCCGGCACGGTCGTCAGCATGCCCGTCTCGTGCTCGATCCGGGCGGTCTTGCCGACGGCGCGCTGGGCGATCAGGAACACCGGTCCGAGCCACGCCAGCGCGAGCGCGCTGCGCGCCCCATCGAGCACCGGCAGCGTGTCGATCAGTCGTTCGCCGGCCGTGTAGGCGAGATAGCTCCCGCCGACCGTCGGCAGCCCGACGAACAGCAGGAGAAAGAGCCCGAAGCCGAGCAGCTGCGTCGTGTTCTGCGCCATCGCGCGCAGGCTCCGGCGGTACTCGACGCGAGCGATGGCGAGGCTCCGCCCGACCGTTGGCCAGTTCATTGGGCTTCTACCGGCCGCTCGCTCGTCACGTCGAGGAAGGCGTCCTCCAGCGTGCGCTCCTCCTCGGCGCGGTGGGTGAGTCGCTCCGGCGAGTCCTCCGCGACGAGCGATCCGTCGCTGAGCACGCCGACGGTGTCGGCGAGCCGCTCGACGACAGGTAAAATGTGCGTCGAGAGGAAGACGGTGGCACCGCGATCGGTGAGTTCGCCGATGAGGTCGTAGACCGTGCGCGCGGCGCGCGGGTCGAGTCCCGAGGTCGGCTCGTCGAGGAAGACCACGCTCGGTTCGTGAACGAGCGCCTGGATCAGCGCCGTCTTCTGTTTCATCCCCTTCGAGTACGTCCCAACTCGCTCGTTCGCGTCGGCGGCGAGATCGAGACGGTCGAGCAACGTCTCTATGCGGTCGTCGCCGTCCATATCGCGGAGATCGGTGATGTAGCGCAGCTGCTCGCGTGCGGTGAGTTCGTCGTACAGCGGTGGTTCTTCGGGGAGGAAGCCGATTTCCGAAACTACTGCCTCGCGATTCTCGATCGAATGGCCGGCGACACGAGCCGTCCCACTCGTCGGCCGGACGAGCGTCGTCAGCATCCGCATGGTCGTCGTCTTGCCCGCGCCGTTCGGTCCCAGAAAGCCGTAGACGGTGCCGGCGGGAACCGTCAGATCGATCCCCGAGACGACGGTCGCCTCGTCGAACCGCTTCGTCAGGCCGTCGGTTTCGATGGCGGGCGG
This sequence comes from Halococcus thailandensis JCM 13552, assembly GCF_000336715.1. Taxonomy (GTDB): domain Archaea; phylum Halobacteriota; class Halobacteria; order Halobacteriales; family Halococcaceae; genus Halococcus; species Halococcus thailandensis. Next base: position 178,068 of record NZ_AOMF01000145.1, on the reverse strand, counting down.
CATACGGGAAAATCAGTCAATCGTCGTAAAAATATTTTCATCCGACGCGATCGTCGTCCGAACATCCCCGCCCCGCCCATCGAACGGGTTTTCATCCGCCGGCGCGAACGCCCGCTGTGACCGAAACCGAGTGGCAGCGCGCGCTCGACGACGCTGGCGAGCTCGATCCGTCGATCACCGAGCGCATCATCGACGTGCACGGCGACCGCGGCGTCAGAGCCATCGAAGCGGTCGCCGAACGGCGTGTCAAGCAGTATCTCGATTTCACCGTCGTGGTGGGCCACTCCGACGAGTACGTCGTCGAGGACGGCGGCTGCACCTGCAAGGATTCGGCCTACAACCTCGACGCCGACGACGACAGCCAGCGCTGCTGGCACGTTCTCGCCGCTGCCATCGCCCGCCGCATCGGCGCGCTCGACCACCACGACATGTGGTACTCCGACGTCCGCGAATTTCTCTGATTCCCCGCCCCTGGATCGCTACCCGGCCCGCGCGAACAGGGTGCGGGCGTCGTCGACGGCCTCGGTCCGACCGAGCAGCGTGACGGTGTCGCCGCGCTCCAGATCGAAATCGTCGCCCGGATAGTGGTTCGTGCCGTCGCGGTTCACGAGCGCGAGCAGACACTCGCTCGGGAGATCGTTTCTGACTGCGGCGATCGACCGGCCTACGGCCGCGTCGGCGGTGACGTCGACCTCGCGGACGTCGCCCGACTGTCCCAGCTCGACGGTCCACTTCAGGAGTGCGGGACGCTCGACGAGGTTGTCGATCGCCCAGATCGCCGATTCCGTCGGCGAGATCGCCCGCACGCCGAGATCCTCGAAGGCATCGGTGTTCTCCGGCTCGTTCACCCGCGCGATGATGTGGTCGACGTCGAACGTCGAGCGCGCGAGCTGTGCAGCCAGCAGGTTCGCGTCGTCGTCACCGGTCGCGACGACGAGGAGTTTCGCGTCGGCGACGCCGACATCGCGGAGCGTCTCGGCGACGGTCCCGTCGCCGACGTGGACCGTATGGCCGTCGTCACGCGCTCGACGAGCGATGTCGGCGTCGCTCTCGATCAGGACCGGGTTTTCACCGTGTGCGTCGAACCGCTCGGCGAGGCCACGCCCGACCGTGCCGCCGCCGACGATGACGATCTGCATGGGTACCACGTCGAGCGCCGAGGCAATATATGGTGCCAATCCACCCTCGAGGACGACCGTCGCGAGGATCACGAGAAACACCGTCCCGACGAGCGTCGTCGCCTGCTCCGGCAGCCCGGCGTCCGTGAGTTCGACGGCGAACAGCGTCGCGACCGATGCGGGGATGATCCCACGTGGTCCGACGAAACTCATGAACAGGCGCTCGTCGCGGCTGAACTGGTGGCCTCGCGTCGAGACGAACACCAGGAGCGGCCGGATGACGAACATCACTGCGGCGACGACCACCAGCCCGCCGACGCCGAGCGCGGCGATGTCGTCGAACGAGAGCAGCGCGGCCAGCGCGATGAACACGAACGAGAGGAGCAGCGTGGTGACGTCGCCCTTGAACTCGCTGATCGTCTCCTTGTAGGGAACGTCGAGATTGCCGAGCGCGAGCCCGGCGGTGGCGGCCGCGGCGATGCCGGCCTCCTCGGCGAGCAGCGTCGCTCCGGCGTAGGCGACGAACGCACCCGCGAGCGCGAGGAGGCGTGCGTTCTGGGCGGCGTTGCCCGCCGCGCGATCGACCGCCCGGATCAGCGACCGCAGAACGACCGCGACGAGCGCGCCGACGACGATCCCGATGGCGAGTCGCGCGGCGAACTCCTCGAGAAAGGCGATTCGCGTCGGCTGTTCGGCGAGCACGACCTCGAAGGAGACGTACGCGAGGATCGCCGCGGTCACGTCGTTGACGACCCCCTCGAACGAGAGCGCGTTCGCCACGGAGTCCCGCACCGCGACCACGTCGAGGATCGGGTCGATGACGGTCGGACCGGTCGCGACCAGCAACGACCCGATCAGGAAGGCGAGATCCCAGGGCGTGCCGAGTGCGAACCGCACCGTGATCGCGGTGCCGACCAGCGCGATCAGCGCGCCGACGGTGATGAGGCGGAGCCGCGTCGACCGCGTCGCCTTGAGATCCTCGTAGCGGAGATGGAACGCCCCTTCGAAGACGATGAGCGCGACCGAGAGATCGACGATCACCGGCAGTGCGACGCCGAACGCCTCGCGCGTGACGATGCCGAGCCCCTCGGGGCCGAGGACGATCCCGGCGACGATGAGGAAGATGATGCTCGGGATACGGTAGCGATCGGCCAGCACCTGTGCGAAGATGCCGATCGTGAACACCAGGGCGACGAGCGCAACGAGGAGTTCGACGCGTGCCATGTGATCGTCCCGTCCTTATGTCGGAACGGCAGACACGGAAAACGGTTCGGTCGTTCGTCGGATGAATATCGAAAGTTCGATTCACCCTCACTGCTGCGAGGGGAAAAACGGTCGCGAGAACCGCGATCGGCGCTGTCGGCGGCTGTTCAGTCGGCGGCCTCGTCCGCCGTGTCGAGTTTCGCCGCGATCTTCTCGGCGGTGATCGGCAGGTCGCTGACACGAACGTCGACGGCGTTGCGGATGGCGTTGCTCAGCGCCGGCGGCACGCCGTTGACCGGGATCTCGGCGACGGATTTCGCGCCGAACGGCCCCGTCGGCTCGTGGGTCTCGACGATGATCGACTCGATCGGTGGCTGGTCGTCGGCCGTCGGCATCCCGTAGTCACGGAAGCCGAGGGTTTCGGGCGTGCCGTCCTCGTCGAACGAGTAGCCCGAAGAGACGGCGTGTTCGTAGCTCATGTGCAGCGCGCCCTCGATCTGACCTTCGACGAGGTCCGGGTTGATCGCGACGCCACAGTCGACGGCGTAGACGAGATCGTGGATCTCGAACTCGCCGGTGCGATCGTCCACGGTAACGTCGACGAACTGTGCGCCAAAGGGCGGCGGCGATTCGTCGGTGCTGTGGCTCGCCTCACCCATCACCTGCGCGCGCTCGTCGTCGCCGTAGATCGAACCGTAGCCGATCTCTTCGAGCGTGACCGATTCGCCGGTGCGCTCGGCGTGGACCGCGCCATCGCGTGCTTCGAGCGTCTCCGGTGGCTCGTCGAGCAGCTTCGCGGCGAACTTCAACAGCTGCGTGCGCGCCTTCTCGGCGGCTTTCTTGACCGCTTGCCCGGTGATGTACGTCGTCGAGGAGGCGTAGGCACCGTAGTCGAACGGTGAGATGTCCGTGTCCGACGCCTGGACGAGAACGTCCTCGGGCGGAGCCCCGAGCACCTCGCCGGCGATCTGGGCCATCGCGGTGTCCGCACCGGGACCGATATCGACGGCTCCAGTTTGAAGGATGAACGAGCCGTCCTCGTTCATCTTGATGTGTGCGGCACCGAGCTCGTCGCCGGCGACACCGCTTTTCTGTGCGGTGAGTGCGACGCCACAGGCCCGGTGGAGATGCTCCTCGTCGGGCTGTTCGACGTCGTCCCAGCCGATCGCCTCCTTCCCGCGGTCGATGCACTCGCCGAGCCCGCACGAGCGGATCCGGCGGGTGTGCTCGCCGTCCGAGAGCACGCCGGAGGCGTCGTCGATGTCGCCCTCCTCGATGCGGTTGCGCGCGCGAAGCTCCAGGGGATCCATGTCGAGCTCGTGAGCGACCTCGTCCATGTGACCTTCGAGGGCGAAGTGGCCCTGTGGCGCGCCGTAGCCGCGGATCGCGCCCGCGACCGGGAGGTTCGTGTGAACCGCCGTGGCTTCGAAGCGGATGTTCGGCGCGTGCGTGTACAGCGGCAGCGGCTTCGAGCCGACCGAGCTGCTGACCGTCAGCCCGTGTGGCCCGTACGCCCCGGAGTTCGTCACCGCCGACAGATCGAGCGCCTCGACGTCGCCCTCGTCGGTGACGACGCTGCGCATTCGCACGCGGGCGGGTCGGCGCGAGCGCATCGCGTAGAACTGCTCGCGGCGAGTCGTTTCGAGCTTCACCGGCCGGCCGGCGGCCTCCATCAGTGCGACCGTGATCGGCTCGATCAGCATCGACTGCTTCGAGCCGAAGCCGGCACCGATGCGGGGTTTGCTCACCCGGATGTCCCTGATCGGCACGTCGAACAGATGCGAGAGCTGTCGGCGCGTGTGGTAGGGCACCTGTGTGCTCGTGATGAGGTGATAGCGATCGTCCTCGTCGCGATGGGCGATCGTCGTGTGCGGTTCGGGGACGCAGTGTGACTGGTAGGGGAGCTCCCACTCCGTCTCGGTCACGATCCGGTCGTCGCTGTCGGCGGCTGCCTCGAACGACGCCGCCACGTCACCGATCTCGCCCTCGATGTGTGCTTCGATGTTGCGCTCGTAGTCCGCGCCGGACTGCTTGTTCTCGATGTTGTCGGGATCGTGGATCTGTGGCGCGTCGGGTTTGGTCGCTGCAGCGGTGTCGAAGACAGCCTCCTCTTCCTCGTAGCTGACATCGATCGCGCGCGTCGCCCGGTCGGCGGTGTCGCCGTCGACGGCGGCGACCGCGGCGATCGGATCGCCGACGTAGTTGACCTCCCGCCGGAGCACGTGCAGGTCCCACGGGCTCGGCTCGGGGTAGGGCTGGCCGGAGGAGGTGTACGGTTTGTCGGGAACCTCTTCCGAGTCGGGCGTGATGACGGCGTAGACGCCATCCATCTCCTCGGCGGCGCTCGCGTCGATGTCGGTCACGCGCCCGTGTGCGATGTCCGAGCGCAGCACCGAGCCCGCGGCGAGATCGGGGAAATGCTGGGCGTAGTCGGCGGTGTATTTCGACTCGCCGGTGACGATCTTGCGCGCGTCGTCTTTCTCCTCGCGCTCGGCGATCGTCTGGCGCTCGCTCGCCGGCTTGCGGTTGTTCGGCGCTTCCTCGATCTCCATCGGATGCTCGCTCTCGGCCGCGGCAGCGTGCTGGCGCTCGCTGCTGCTGGCGTCGTCGGGTTTACTCATCGTTCACCTCACAGCCACAGCCCGAACAGGGTGCGTCGTCGATGGGCTGGCCACCGTCGGCGGCGACCGCGGTGTCGCCGTCCATCCGCTCGGCCGCGTCCTCGACGGCGTCGAGGATCTTCTCGTAGCCGGTGCAGCGACAGAGGTTGTCAGAGAGCGCCGCACGGATCTCCTCCCTGTCGGGGTCAGGGTTCTCCTCCAGGAAGTTCCGCGAGCGCATGATCATCCCGGGGATGCAGAACCCACACTGGAGCGCGGCGTTGTCGACGAACGCCGACTGCACCGGGTGGAGATCGTCCTGCGTGCCGAGGCTCTCGATCGTTTCGACGGTCGCCCCGTCGATCGTCGCGACCGGTTCGATACAGGACATCGTCGATTCACCGTCGACGGTGACGGTGCAGAAGCCGCAGTTACCCGTATCACAGCCGCGTTTCGCACCGGTGTAGCCGTTCTTCCTGAGGACGTCGAGCAGCGAATCCGACCGCTCGGCCTCGAAGGTCCGTTCCTCACCGTTGAGCGTGAGGTCGATTTCTACTGTCATGGTCGTTTAGGTTGTTTATCGCCGTTCAACGGGGCGCTCCCGCCGTGAGACGTCTGGCTGTGGTGTGGTTTCGATACACATAACTGTTGTGCCTAGACGTTTATTATCCAAAAGGTTCGTGATGATGTCGTTTCTATTCTTAATGATTAAATACACAGTATTAGGGTCGTATATCTGGCCGCCTGCGGCGATATGCGGCAAGAATCAATTATATTACATCATTACTCACGAACGACCCCAACAATTAAGCCGGTAGGTAGTATGGGAGCATATTATGGCAGGTGGTAACAAGCAGTCTGCAAGTGGAGAGAGCGAGGGTGGGTCGGTAACGACCGCGCTCGCGAACTACTTCGGCTTCGACGAGCACGGCACCGATCTCCGGACGGAGATCGTTGCGGGGGTCACGACCTTCCTCGCGATGTCGTACATCATCGTCGTCAACCCGGCGATACTGGCCGGCATACCCAGTGAGGGCAAGCCCGGGATCGTGATGCAGGGCTACACCCCAGTAGAGGTCCAACAGATGCTGACGGTCGTAACGATCGTGTCGGCCGTGATCGGACTCCTGGTGATGGCGTTGTACGCCAACCGGCCGTTCGGGCTTGCGCCCGGGCTCGGCCTGAACGCCTTCTTCGCGCTGACGGTCATCGGGACGATCGGCGTTCCGTGGCAGACCGCGTTGGCGGCGGTGTTCACCGAGGGTGTGATCTTCATCCTGCTGACGGCCGTCGGCGCGCGCTCGTACGTCATCAGGCTGTTCCCCGCCCCGGTGAAGTACGCCATCGGCACCGGGATCGGCTTCTATCTCGCGATCATCGGGCTCCAGGCGATGGAGGTCGTCGTCGCCGACCCGGCGACGCTCGTGACGCTCGGCTCGGTCGCGTCGAACCCCGTCGCGCTGCTCGCGGTGTTCGGGCTGTTCGTCACGCTCGCGCTGTACGCGCGTGGGATCCGCGGCTCGATCGTCGTCGGCATCGTCCTCACGACGGTGCTCGGCTATCTCGCGACCGTCGCCGGCTTCGTCGATCCCGGCGTCCTGTTCCCGTCGACGCTGCCGAGCGCCCAGTACGACATCACGCCGCTGATCGGTGCCTTCCTCAGCGGGTTCGCCAACGTCGACGCGTTCGTGTTCTCGCTCATCGTGTTCACGTTCTTCTTCGTCGACTTCTTCGACACTGCGGGGACGCTCGTTGGCGTCGGCCAGGCCGGCGGCTTCCTCGACGAGGACGGCAACTTCCCCGACATCGACAAGCCGCTGATGGCCGACGCGGTCGGCACCACGGCCGGCGGGATGATCGGCTCCTCGACGGTGACGACGTTCGTCGAATCCGCCACCGGCGTCGAGGAGGGCGGACGGACGGGGATGACGGCGCTGGTGATCGCCGCGCTGTTCCTCGTCGCGCTCGTGATCGTTCCGTTCGCGGCCGTGATCCCGCAGTACGCCTCGCACATCGCGCTGGTCGTCGTCGCGCTCCTGATGCTCAGAAACGTCGTCGACATCGAATGGGACAACATCGCCCACGCGATCCCCGCCGGGCTGACGATCCTCGTCATGCCGCTCACCTACTCGATCGCCTACGGGATCGCCGCCGGCCTCATCTCCTACCCGATCACGAAGACCGCCGTCGGCGAGTTCGACGACATCAGCGTCGGCCAGTGGCTGATCGCCGCCGCGTTCGTCGTCTACTTCTTCGTCCGCACCAGCGGGATGCTTCAGGGCGCGATGTAATCCCTTTCTGGTGACGAAGCGACGAAAAACCCTCGAAATCCGAACCCTCTCCACGTTTTAAACGATCGAACAGTGTTACCGATCGCGGACGGTGTCGACGTACTCCATCGTCGCGACGTCGACGAGCCCGTTGTTGGTGAGTCGGAGCTCGGGGATCACTTCGAGCGAGAGGAAGGACAGCTCCATCAGCCCGCCGTCGTGATCGAGCCCGATCGTCCGGGCTGCCGCCTCGACCGCGCCGAACTCCTCGGCGACGACGTCGAGCGGATCGTCGGACATCAGTCCCGCCACCGGCAGCGAGAGCGCGGTCGTCTCCCCGGACGCCGGATCGTGGACGGCGACGCCACCGCCGATCTCGCGGAGCCGGTTCGCGACCGTCGCCATCGCTTCGTGGGACGCGCCCGCGACGACGACGTTGTGCGCGTCGTGGGCGACGGTGCTCGCGACCGCGCCGCGATCGAGCCCGAGCCCGTGGACGAACCCGCGACCGATACTGCCGTCGCCGCCGTGGCGCTCGATGACGGCGAGCGAGAGGACGTCATCGTTCGTGTCGGGCTGGAGCACGCCCGCCGACTGGGAAACACTGGCCTCCAGCCGTTCGGTCTGGAGCCCACCGATGGCGTCGATCGCGCGTATCGGAACCGCTCCGTCGCCGTTCGGTGCTTCGATCGCGAGCTCCCCACCCTCGACCGACTCGAACGAGACGGTGTCGGTGGGGATCGACGACGACGGTGGCTCCGGGCGATCGGCGGTCGGATCGAGAACGCCGTCGATCATCACGTCCGTGGGGGTCCAGGGATCGAGCTCGTCGAGCAGGACGAGATCGGCCGGCGAGCCCGGTTTGAGACGACCGAACGGCAGGTCGTAGCTCTCGGCGACGTTGATCGTCGCCATCCGGATCGCGGTGACGGGATCGACACCCTCGTCGATCGCCGTGGCGACGGCGAAGTCGACTCCTCCATGTTCGACGAGATCGGTCACATGGCGGTCGTCGGTACAGAGGGCGAGATACCGGTCGTCGACCGCTTCGACGAGATCGAGCAGGTCGACGAGGTTCTTGCTCGCCGATCCCTCGCGGAGGTAGACCCGCAGGCCCACGTCGGCCTTCGCGCGCGCCTCCGCGAGCGTGATGCTCTCGTGATCGCTGTCGAGATGGCGCGCCGCCTCTTGGAGGTCGTCGCCGCGAACCCGCGGCAGGTGGCCGTCGACCGGGAGCCCGCGCTCGCGGGCGGCGTCGATCTTCGCGTGGACGGCTTCGTCGCCGGACACGACACCGGGGACGTTCATCACCTCGCCGAGTGCGACGACACGAGGCGCGTCGAGCAGGTCGGCGACCGCGTTGGCGTCGAGACTCGCGCCGGTGTCCTGGAGGTCAGACGCAGGAACGCTCGACGGTACGGTGATGCGGGCCTTGAGCGGCGTGTGCTCGGCGTCGTCGATGGCGGCCCGGACGCCCGCCGCGCCGCAGACGTTCGCGATCTCGTGGGGGTCCCAGACGACGCCCGTCACGCCGCGCGGGACGACCGTCGCACCGTAGTGGGGCAGCGTCACCATCGACGACTCGACGTGCATGTGGGCGTCGATCAGTCCCGGCGCGACGTAGCCGACCTCGATCTCGCGGTCGGCCGGGCGCTCGGCGAGCGCGACGATCTCGCCGTCGTCGATCGCGACCGCGCCGTCTTCGAGCTCACCGGTATGGACGTTCACCAGCGTGCCGCGGATCAGCGTGTCGACCGTCGTGGTCACGGCGCTTCGGCGGCGAGCGCGTCGATGTCGAGATCCACGCTCCGCGCTTCCCGGCGGATCGCCGCCGCGTCGACGTGCGCGAACTCGCCGTCCTCGTAGAGCACGTTGCCGTCGACCATCGTGAACTCGACGTCGTCGCCGTGCGCCGCGAAGACGAGGTGTGAGAGCACGTCGTGCAGCGGCGTCGCGCGCGTGAGATCGGTCGAGAGACCGATGATATCGGCCTTCCAGCCCTCCTCGAGCTTGCCGACCCGCTCGAAGCCGGCGGCGTCGGCCCCGTTGACCGTCGCCATCTCGAAGACCGTCTCGGCGGGCGTGCTCGTCGGATCGAGCGCGTCGACCTTCTGGAGCAGGCTGGCCTGGCGCATCTCCGTGAACGGATCGAGCGTGTTGTTACACGGCGGGCCGTCGTTGCCGAGCGCGACGTTGATCCCACGATCGAGGTAGTCGGGCACCGGCGCGATGCCCGAGGCGAGTTTCATGTTCGACGACGGGCAGTAGGTGACGTGCGTGCCGGTTTCGGCGAGCACCTCGCGCTCGGTCTCGTCGGTGTGGACGCAGTGGGCGAGCACGACGTCCTCTCCCGTGAGCCCGACTTCGTCGAGCCAGTGGATGTTGCGATAGCCGGTCTCGCGCTCGACGGTCTCGATCTCGTCCTGGTTCTCGCTCGCGTGCGTGTGAATCGTCACCCCGTCGTACTTGTCGGCGAGTTCGCGCGCGCCGCGGAGACAGTCCTCGGAACAGCTCACCGCGAACCGTGGCGTCACCGCGTAGCGGATGCGATCGTCGAACGCGCCGTGATACTCCTGGATGAGCTGCTCGCTCTCGTCGAGGCCGGCGTCGGTCTCCTCCAGCAGCCCGTCGGGCGACTCCTGATCCATGAGCACCTTCCCGAGCCGTCCGCGGATGCCGATCTCGCCGGCCGCCTCGAAGGCCCGATCGGCGTGCGCCACCGAGAGATGGTCGATACAGGTGGTCGTACCGCTCTCGATGCATTCGAGATAGCCGAGTTTGGCGGCCGCCTCCATCCCGTCGGCGTCGAGGTTCGCCTCCATCGGGAGGATGTAGTCGAACAGCCAGTCCAGCAGTGCCGTGTCGTCGGCGATCCCCCGTCCGAGACTCTGTACTGAATGGATATGACCGCCGACGAGCCCCGGTGCGAGCACGTCGTGGTCGGTGATCTCGTGATCGGGGTGGTTCTCCTCTAGCGACGCCGCATCGCCGACGGCGGCGATCCGATCGTCCTCGACGACGACCGCCCCATCGCGGATGACGGTATGTGCATCGGCAACGACAGTGCCACGTAATAACATGACGAAATATCGATTCCCGGTCAACGAACAAAAAGGTTGCTAAGCGATGGCCAACGGTGAGCAATGACGTAACATTCGGTACCGTTTCATATCATAAAACAGAGAAGTAATTACAAAAGAACCGATTACTGCTCCGATTCCGTGTCGTCGGGGAGTTCGGTTCCGCACTCCCGACATTGGTTCGGTTGCCACGCAACGGCTTTGACGACGGACTGGACGGCATCGCACTGCGGACAGTATTCTTCGATGTCCGATCCCTTGCTGTACGGCATACTGTGGCCGTGCATCGGATCGATCGAGCGAAGTATTTGTTGTCTAGTCTATACTTCTTCCCCACGCTCCTAAATGCAAATCGAAAACCGATCGAAGCGATCCCGTTCGTCGGCAGCGCCACTCACTCGTGGGCTGCGTCCCACTCGTCGGGCTTCTTGATGTTTGCACAGCGATTACATTTGAGACGGCCCATCGCGTCCATCGCGTTGTCGACGGTCTCGCAGTTCCCGCAGAGATAGCCCCATCGCTGCTCGGCGTGCTCGTCGGTGTAGACGACGAAGAACGGTCCCTTCGAGCCGCGCACTGTTTGCTCGCGATCGACGTAGCGGGTTCGCCCGTCGACCGTTGTCGCCTCCATGGGTCGACTGGGCGCTCGAACGGCAAGTGACTGCTGGGTCGCGCTCGCGCCGAAATGGAAACGTTCAGGCGTCTCCGACGGTTTCCTCCGTTACATGACGCTGGTCGTCGTGCCCGTTCGCTATCCGCTGAGCGAGCACTCGCGGCGGACCCTCAAGACCGCCATCGACGTCGCCGACGAACACGATGCAGCCCTCAGCGTGCTGCATATCGATCTCTATCATTCGAGCAAGCGCGTCACTCAGTCGGCGCTGAAAAACGCCGTCGAGGAGGCCTTCGGCCCGCTGTCGAACACGCGCTACGCCGTGCGACCGGGCTTTCTGGTCGAGGAGACGATCCTCGACGAGATCGCCCTGGAGGACGCCGACATCGTCGTCATCGGCCGCAAACAGACCAGTCGCTGGCGGCGGATGGTCGATCGGCTCATCGACGAACCCGACGTCGCCGACTTCCTGCGCGAACAGCTCGACTGTCGGGTCGTCACCGCGTCGGCCGACTAACGTCGCTATCGTGGGCGCTCCGTGATTCCGTCGTCGTCCGGCTCGTCGAAGACCACCTGTCGATGCGGGTACGGAAAGCCGATGTCGGCGGCCTCGAACGCTTCCCAGATGTTCTTCTGGACGCGCGAGCGCACCGCCGTGAGCTTGTAGGGCTCTTTCACCCAGTAGCGAAGCCGCAGCGAGACGCCGTTGTCGGCGTACTCGTCGATGTAGCAGGTCGGGGCGGCCGGATAGCGCGCGCTGCCGATGCGGATATCCGGCCCACCGCCGATGACGATGTCGTCCTCGCGGGCCGCCCGCTCGATGAGCGAGCGCGCTTCGTCGAGGTCGCACTCGTAGGGCACCAGCACGTCGAGGGTGAGCCGTGTCCGGAGATCCTCGGCCGAGTAGTTGATCACGTCGCGTTCACGAATCGTACCGTTGGGAATCACCAGAAAGGTGTTGTCGAGCGTGAAGATCTTGGTGTACTGGAAGGTGATCTCTTCGACGAACCCGCGCGTGCCGCCGTCGGTGTCGACGATCTCGATCATATCGCCGATCTCGTAGGACTGGTCGGAGAGGACGAACAGGCCGCTGATGATGCTCCCGAGGATCGGTGCGATGACGACACCAGCCGCCGCCGTCAGCACGGTCACCGACAGCAGGATGTCGTCGAGCCCGACACCGACGAGCGCCGCCGCCGTCAGCACCGCGAGGAACATGACGGCGACGCGTATCGAGCGCAGCACGGCCTGACTGACGCTCGGGCGGCGAAAGCGCCGGGCGACGCGGCGACCGATCAGCCTGACGAGCAGTTTGCCGCCGTACCACGCGAACGCGAGCACGAGGACGGCGAGAACGGCTCGCACCCACCACTCGGGCACCCATTTTGGGAGGAGTCGGTTGGCGGTCTCGACGACCTCCTGCGAGCCCTGCTCGATGCTCCCGTTGGTGCCGTTGGTTCGGTTGCCGTCCGGTGTGGCGAGCTGGAAGCGGCGGACGCTCGTCAGCACGCCAACGGGGTCCATACGCCCGGCTCAGCGCCGTCGCGAAAAAGGGTTGCGGACGCACCCGCCGACGGTGCGAGTCGAGCCGACGGGAGCGTCGGTCACAACAGTTCTCTTTCGCGCAGGGGAAAATGATTTTCCCTCATCGAAAATCGTTACGGGTGAATGGAAACGATTATGGGGGTCACGGGCCAACGGGTGAGTGATAGGACGATGGCACGTTTAGAACTCGATGACCTCCACGCAGAGGTCGCAGAGGGCGGCGAGAAGATCCTCGACGGAGTGGACCTGGAAGTCCGGTCGGGCGAGATCCACGCACTGATGGGGCCGAACGGCTCGGGCAAATCGACCACCGCGAAGGTCATCGCGGGACACCCGGCCTACGAGGTCACCGAGGGTGCGGTTCGCATCCACCTCGACGAGGACGAGTTCGAGGGCGTCGAGATCCCCGACGAGCTGCGTACCTGGGATCTGCTCGATCTCGAACCGAACGAGCGCGCGGCGCTCGGCGTCTTCCTCGGCTTCCAGTATCCCGCCGAGATCGAGGGCGTCACGATGGTGAACTTCCTGCGAACGGCGCTCAATGCCAAGCTCGAAGAGCGCGAAGAGCTGTTCGAGGACGACANGGACGACGAGGAGGCTGCCGAAGACGACGAAGAGGACGACGCGGGCTACGAGTCCTCGCCGATGGAGGGCGAGGCCGACGAGGGTGAGGTCGGCGTCGCGGAGTTCCAGGAGATCATGTCCGAGAAGATGGAGCAGCTGGACATGGACGCCGAGTTCGCCCAGCGCTACCTGAACGCCGGCTTCTCGGGCGGCGAGAAGAAGCAGAACGAGGTGCTTCAGGCCGCGATCCTGGAGCCGTCGATCGCGGTGCTCGACGAGATCGACTCGGGACTCGACATCGACCGCCTGCAGGACGTCTCGACCGGCATCAACGCGCTGCGCGACGAGCAGGGCGCGGGCATCCTCCAGATCACGCACTACCAGCGCATTCTGGACTACGTCGAGCCCGATCACGTCCACATCATGCTCGACGGCCAGATCGCCAAGAGCGGCGATGCCGATCTCGCCCGCAAACTCGAGGACGAGGGGTACGACTGGGTCCGCGAGGAAACCTACGAGACAGCCTGATAAGGCTTCAACCGCTACAAACCACACAATGAGTTCAGAGCAAGACCATCTACGAGAGACCGACTCGGAGAAGCGCTTCGAGTTCAAGAAAGAACAGAACGCCGCGTTCGCGGCCGAGAAGGGTGAGCTGGACGAGGAGACCATCCGGCTCATCTCCGAGGACAAGGACGAGCCCGAGTGGATGCTTGAGCGACGGCTCCGTGCGCTCCGGCAGTTCCACGCGATGCCGATGCCGACCGACTGGCCGAGCCAGCCCGACCTGAGCGAGGTCGACGTCGAGGAGATCGTCCCGTACATCCGGCCGGACGTCGACATGCGCGGCAGCGTCGACGACTGGACCGAACTGCCCGAGGAGATCCAGGACACCTTCGACAAGCTCGGCATCCCCGAGGCCGAGAAGAACGCGCTCTCGGGCGTCGGTGCCCAGTACGAATCGGAGGTCGTCTACCAGAACATGCAGGAGCGCTGGGAGGAGAAGGGCGTCATCTTCTGCAACATGGACAAGGCGGTGCAGGACCATCCCGAGCTCGTCAAGGAACACTTCATGACGAGCTGCGTGCCGCCGTCGGACAACAAGTTCGCGGCGCTGCACGGTGCGATCTGGTCGGGCGGCTCGTTCGTCTACGTCCCCGAGGGCGTCACCGTCGAGATGCCGATCCAGGCGTACTTCCGGATGAATTCGGAGGGGATGGGTCAGTTCGAGCACACGCTCATCATCGCCGAAGAGGGGTCGGAGGTCCACTACATCGAGGGCTGTTCCGCACCGCAGTACTCGAAGTTCAACCTCCACTCCGGCGGTGTCGAGGTCTTCGTCGGCGAGGACGCTCACGTCCAGTATTCGACGGTGCAGAACTGGTCGAAGAACACCTACAATCTCAACACCAAGCGCGCGATCTGTGAGTCCGAGGGGACGATGGAGTGGATCTCGGGATCGATGGGATCGAAGGCCACGATGCTCTACCCCTCGACGATCCTGAAGGGTCGCGGTGCGACCGACAACCACATCACGATCGCCTTCGCGGGCGAGGGCCAGGACATCGACACCGGTGCGAAGGTCTACCACAACGCGCCCCGGACCAAATCGACGATCGAGTCGAAGTCGATCAGCAAGGACGGCGGTCGCACGAACTACCGCGGTCTGATTCACATCTCCGACGGCGCTGAGCACTCCTCGACGAGCGTCGAGTGTGACGCGCTGATGTTCGACAACGAGAGTACGTCGGACACGATGCCGTACATGGAGATCGAGGAGTCGACGGTCGACGTCGCTCACGAGGCCACGGTGGGGAAGATCGGCGACGAGGACGTCTTCTACCTCCAGTCGCGCGGGCTGGACGACGACGACGCCAAACAGATGATCGTCGCCGGCTTCATCGAGCCCATCACCGAGGAGCTGCCGATCGAATACGCCGTCGAGCTCAACCGACTGATCGAACTCGAGATGGAAGGGAGCCTCGGGTAATCGATGAGTGCACAGCTCCACGCGAACCTCACGGAAGCGCAGGTTCGCGAGATATCCGAGAGCCTCGACGAGCCGGAGTGGCTGCTCGAAACACGCCTCGACGCGCTCGACGCACTCGACGAGCTCGAGATGCCCGACGTCATCCGGACGCCGGGGCGCAACTGGACGAACCTCTACGATCTCGACTTCGCGGGGTTCGTCGATCCGCTCAACGCGGCCGAGGAGAAGGACCAGGTCGGTCCCGACGAGGTCGAGGTCATGTCGATCACCGAGGCGCTCGACGAGCGCGAGGAGCTCGTCCGCGAGAAGTTCGGCTCGGTGATCGATCCGACCGAGAACTATCTGACGGCGCTGTCGACCGCGCTGTTCTCGACCGGCACGGTCGTCTACGTCCCTGACGGCGTCGACGCCGAGGACGTCACCGTCCGGACGCGGATGAACTCGCGGTCGCTGTTCAACTACACGCTGGTCGTCGCCGGCGAGTCGAGTTCGGTGACGATCCTCGAACGCCAGACCACGGGCGAGGACGTGGAGGGTGAGCGCTACTACTCGGGACTCGTCGAGATCGACGCCGACGAGAACTCGAACGTTCAGTACGGCTCGCTCCAGAACGTCGATCAGGAGACGTACACCTACTCGCTCAAGCGCGGCCACGCCGACACCTACGGTACGATCGACTGGATCGAGGGCAACCTCGGCTCGCGGCTCACCAAATCGTCGGTCGAGACGCGACTACTCGGCGAAGGTGCCGAATCGCAGATCGTCGGGGCCTTCTTCGGTCACGACGACCAGCACTTCGACGTCGCCTCGCGCGTCTGGCACGAGGCCGAACACACGACCGCCGATCTCGTGACGCGGGGCGTGCTCGACGACGAGGCACGCTCGGTCTACGAGGGCGTTCAGGACGTGGGTTCGGAGGCCTGGAACACCAACTCCTACCAGCGCGAGAACACGCTGATGCTGAGCGACGAATCGGAGGCCGACGCCTCGCCGAAGCTCATCATCAACAACCACGACACCGAGGCGAGCCACTCCGCAACTGTAGGACAGGTCGACCAGCAGGACCTGTTCTACATGACCTCGCGCGGGGTGTCGCCACGGGCGGCACGGAACATGCTCGTCGAGGGCTTCTTCGTGCCGGTGCTCGACGAGATCGCCGTCGAGGAGTTCCGTGACGATCTCGACGATCTCGTCGCGGCGCGCCTGCGGGAGTAATCGCTTAAGGGGTTGGATTCCCCAGTCAGGCTATGGACACGAACGAGGCATCGGTTTTCAACCACGCTGCGCGCGGGAGCGCTCCGTGAGCGTCAGCCAGCCGGTGGCCTCGGACCACCAGCTCGCCCGACTGCTCCAGATCGGGATGGTGCTCGAAGAGGTCGTCGAGGCACGCGCACACCAGCATTACCGCTCCGTCAGCGCGGATCTCGATACCGAGATCGAGGCGCTGTTGGAACATGCCGCCGAGGAGTCGGCCGATCACCGCGATCGGCTGGCGGCGCTGATCGACGATCTCGACGCCGAGCGGATCCCGTTCGAGCAGATCGCGCCGCTCGTCGCCGACCACTACGACCGTGACCGCGACACCGACGGTGTGCTGTACGATCAACTGTGCAACGAGGAGACCGCTTACAAGTTCTATGACGATCTCATCGCCGCTATCGAAGCGAGTTCGGCGACGTTCGGTATCGACCGCGAGCAGCTCGTGGCAACGCTGTCGGCCATCCGCGAGGAGGAAGCCGACGGCGCAGAGGAGGTTACGCGGCTGATGGAGGCGCGCGAATGAGCCACGGACACTCGCGGTGGCACATATGAACACGGCCGAGCAGTATCTGAAGGCGATCTATCTCGTCCAGCAGGTCGAGAACGGGCCGGCGGCTACGGGACGGTTGGCCGATTCGCTCGACGTGAGTCCGGCGAGCGCCAACGAGATGATCGGCAAGCTCGAGGACCGCGGGCTCGCCGACCACGAGAAATACAAGGGCGTGACGCTCACCGACGAGGGGATCGAGCGGGCTCGTGACTCGCTCCAGACCTACTGCATCATCGAGCGCTTCCTCGTCGAAGTGCTCGGCGTCGAGGAGTTCCGCACCGAAGCCAGCCAGCTCGAAAGCGTCATCGACGAGACGGTCGCCGAGCGCCTCGACACGATCATCGACCGCGAATCGCAGTGTCCGGACTGTTTCGCCCCCGACGAGGACGTCTGTGCGCTGCTCGATGCCGACGGCGGAGCCGCCGACTGATCGGGCTTCTCGAAGCGTTCAAGTGCGCTCCATCGATACGTGACCGTGCAACGAGCAGTCCCGTGGTGTAGCGGCCAATCATAATGGCCTTTGGAGCCATTGACGGCGGTTCGAATCCGCCCGGGACTATATCAACATTTTGACAATTCTCGAAACGATGGCGCTCTTTCCCGACCGGTGTTGGCTCCCACGACGCTCCCGTCGCTCGTCGGATAGTATATAAATCACCTGTTATTCATCGAAGCAAGCCCATTGGGTTCCCGGCCGTTTCGATCGTACGGTCGGCCACGAGCCGACAGATCACTATGACCGACGAGCAACTCATCCAGCGAATCGAGACCGCGCTCGAAGAGGAGCAGGACCAGCTCGAAGCGGACCTCCCGGCCATTCTCGCCGACATGGAGGGCCAGACCGACGAGCTCGTGCGCGAGCATCCGGCGGTGATGGCCAGCACTCTCGGGCGCATGGAGGAGATGGATATCGCCTCGTTCGTCTCCGCAAACCCCGAGACGGCCGACCAGTTCCAGGAACTGCTCTGGTCGGGCATGCGTGTGATGGTCGAGCGGAACCCCGAGGTCAAAGAGCAGATCAACGAGGACATCACCACGAACTTCGAGGCCGACGACTGCCCGATGGAGGGCCACCTGAAGGTCCGCGAGGAGGAAGAACTCGTCACGGGAGGGGCGGGCCAGCTCGACGATGCCGACATCACCATCACGGGACCGGCCGACGTGCTGGTGGGGCTCATCACCGGCACCGTCGACCCGATTCAGGGGTTCATGCAACAGCAGTACGAGATGGACGGCCCCGTACAGAAGGGGACGAAGCTCGCACCGATCATGAACAGCCTCTCCGAGCAGGTGCCCGAGTGAGATGGAGTTGACCGACGAACAGCGGGCGTTTCGCGACGATCTCCGGGCATATCTCGACGAGACGATCGACCCGATCGTCGACGAAGCCGACAGAAACGGGCCGATGGACCGTGAAGAACTGCTCGGTTACGTCAACGATCTGAACGACCTCGGCGTCGGCTTCGATCCCGAGACGGCACCGAATTTCTTCGGCGACGTCCGGAACTTCACGATCGCGGCCGAGGAGATCAGCTACACCTGGCCGAGCCTGCTCGTGGGCGTGATGATGTCCTTTCCCGCCCTGTTCGTCCAGTTCGCGGCCGAGCAGACCCGCGAGGCGATGCTCCCGAAACTCGAAGACGGCGACTGTCTCGCGGCGCTCGCCGTCACCGAACCCGAGGGCGGGAGCGACACCGCACGGCCGAACACTGTCGCGGAGAAGGACGGCGACGAGTTCGTCCTGAACGGCGAGAAGACGTGGGTCGGCAACGCCCACTACGCCGACTGCGTGCTCGTGGTCGCCCACGACGACTCGACGGGCGCGTCGGACATGTTCATGGTCGATCGCGCGAACAACAGCTTCGAGACCCAAGAGATCGACAAGATGGGCTGGAAAGGTGTCTCGAATGCCCGGATCTCCTTCGACGACGTGCGCGTGCCCGAGGGCAACCGGCTCTCGAACATGTTCTCCAACGCGATCATGGCGGGCAACGAGATGAACGACATCGTCCCGTTCCCCGAGAGCGTCACGCAGCTGTTCTTCGACCAGAAACCGCTCAACGCGACGTTCTCGTTCATGCGCACGGGGATGTCGTTCATGTCCGTCGGCATCATGCAGGCGGCGTTCGACGCCGCGCTCGATCGGGCGACCGACCGCGAGACCTTCGGTAAGCCGATCGCCGAGCATCAGCTCGTCACCGAGCAGCTCTACGACATGAAGGCCGGGCTCGAAACCTCGCGCCAGCTCTCGCGGCGTGCAGCCGAACTGCTCGAAGACGGTAGCGAGGACGCCCGCCTGATGTCCTCGTTGGCGAAGGGCTACACCAGCGAGACCTGCAAGGACGTGACCGACGACGCGATCCAGGTGTTCGGCGGCGAGGGGCTGAAGACCGAAAACCGGCTCGAACGCTACTACCGTGACGCCCGCGTCATGACCGTTCCCGACGGCACCACGGAGATCCAGAAGCTGATCGTCGGGAAGGAACTCACCGACGCCAGCGCGTACAGTTGACGGTGGAGCGATCGACCGACGAGCGCGCGCATATCCGGCAGTTCACCCTCTCGCTTCGGCCGGACGAGGGGCTCGTCCATCCCGTCGACGACGCACTCGCGGCCGCACCGGCGCTCGACCGGCAGTCGTTGAGACACGTCCAGAGCAACCCGGAAACGAGCACGCTGTGCTACCGGATCGAGGGTGACGAACGCCGTCTTCCCGCAGTGCTCGACGAACGATCGGATGTCCTTCTCGACGACGTCATCCACGACGACGGTGGCGCGTTCGGGCTGTACCTCCGTGTCGAGGGCGAACTCGCCGTGTTCGAGCGCTGTTTCTTCGAACAGGGTGTGCTCGTCGATCCGCCGATCGCGATCACCGGTCGTGGGCTCCGGCTGCAGGTCATCGGGACGCCCGCGATGATCAAACGCGCGATGGAGCGCCTGCCCTCGGGGATCGCCTGCTCGGTCGATCGACTGGGTGGTGCCGAGAGCGATGGCCTGCTGGTGGCCGCACTCACCGACCGCCAGCGCGAGGTGATCGAGACGGCCTTCGATCTCGGCTACTACGAGATCCCGCGACGAACGACGCATGCCGACATCGCCACCGTGCTCGATCTCTCGGGATCAACCATCGACGAACATCTCCGCAAGGCCGAAGCCAAACTGATGGAACAGCTGCTCTCCTGATGGTCGATCGCCGATATGTCGGTACTGGCCACTTAAATTCCACCGTATGAGCGGCCACAGAGCTACGCCGCGACGGCACCATCCCCCACCTGCGATGTCAGACAAAGACGACATCAGACAGCAACTCCACGACGGGTTCGCGGATGCCGACTACCCCGTATCG
Organism: Halococcus thailandensis JCM 13552; assembly: GCF_000336715.1. Classification (GTDB taxonomy): domain Archaea; phylum Halobacteriota; class Halobacteria; order Halobacteriales; family Halococcaceae; genus Halococcus; species Halococcus thailandensis. The sequence continues at coordinate 157,929 of NZ_AOMF01000145.1, read as the reverse complement.
AGTCCGATGGATCTCGTGCCGGCGCTGCCGAACGGGCCGTCGACCACCTTCGAGTCCGGCGACGTGAGCTTCACGGCGATGGAGCTCAACACCCAGGCCGGCGGCCGGCAGGATTTCCCCTACGAGGACGTCGATCCGCTCGTCGACGACGTCATGGCCGGTCTCGACGACGAGGGCTACTTCGACTGAGACGCGTCGCTATCGGCCGGTAATCGACACGAAAAAGCGCGTTCTCAGGCCGCTGCGTCGCCGTAGGTCTCGTCGAGGTAGTCGACGATGTCGTCGGATTCGCTCATGCCGTCGACGTCGTGCTCGGGATCGACGAGGACGGGGACGCCGGTCTGGCCGCTGACCTCTTCGACTTCGGTGCGCTCGTCGTGTGAGCTCGGCACCATATGCGATTCGTAGTCGAGATCGAGATCGGCGAGTTTGTCTTTCACTTTCGCACAGTACGGACAGCCATCCAGTTCGTAGAGTTCGAGGTTCGACATCACCAGCAGTACGGGACCAAGCCACAAGAACGCCACGATGTTGCGCGCAGAGCACAACACCGATCAGGAGAGCACGCCCGCGACCCGTCGTTGGATGCGCCGGCGTTGATAGACGATCTCACCGATCGCCCAGACGAGCACGACGAGCAGCGCCCCGACGAGCGCGGCGAAAGCCCAGCTCGACAGCCAGACCGGGCGGAAGAACGGCGTCACGTGCGCGTAGCGCTCGGCGGCGGACTGGACGACCTCCTGGACCGGCGTGCCGGCCGCTGCGGCCGCGACCCACGACGCAAACCTCGTCCGGTCGCCGGGACCGCTCGCGGCGCTGCCCGAGAGGGTGTGGTTGCCCGACGCGTTCATTGCGGTGGCGGTCGGGCCGTGTGACCCGCCGACCGAGGCGTTTCGCTCGGCCGATCCGGCGGCGCTCAGTCGTTCGGCGTCGTAGGGTGCCCACGGTGCGTAATACTCCCAGACGATCTCGCCGTCGGGCGTGACCTCGACGACGCGATGGCTGAGCGTGTCCGTGATGAGCGTGTTGCCGTTGGGCAGGCGATCGGCGTCGCGCGGCCAGTTGAACCCGCCGGAGAGCTCCCACGTCCGATTCCACTCGCCGGGCCCCTCGCGGGCGTACTCGATCACGCGGTCGTTCTCGGAGTCGGCCACCAGTATCGTCGGCGTGCCGTTCGGCCCTTCGAGATAGTCGGGGTTGTGCTGTTCGAACAGCCGCGAGTGGTTGCCGTCGCTGCCGAGGCGCATGGTGATGTTGCCCGTCTTCCGATCGACGACGATCGCCTGATCGAAGTTGCGCGGCGAGGCGAGATACTTCCCGTCGCCGATCTTGTCGACGTCGTTGACGTGTGACCAGTCCTCCGAGTAGCCGCCGTCGGTCGATTCCGGGAAGTGCTCGTTGAACGTCCACTCCCAGACGATCTCACCTTCGCTGCGGTCGTAGACGAACAGCCGATCGTTCGCGACGCCGGATTCGTTCGTCTTCCGCATGTTCGCCACGAGCAGCTGATCGCCGTTGATGAGGTCCACGTCGTGGGTGTCCTCGGCGTCGAACGTCTCCTCCCAGACGCGGCTGTCGGTCTCGGGATCGAGTTCGTACACCACGGTGTCGCCCGGCACCGTAGAGGTCACGAGCAGGTTGCCGTTCGCGAGCGGATCGACGTCGTAGAACCAGCGTGCCCCCTCCTGGGAGCCGTTGTGGACCCACTCGGTCGTGCCGCGTGGGCCGGCGGAGACGAGCCGGGCCGGCTTCTTGCCGTTGCCGATGCCCTGGAAGTGGAACCCCTGCACGCTCACGACCGTCGAGCCGTTGGCGGGCTCGTCGATCGTACCGGGGCCGAGATTCGTCGGCTCGTAGGTGGCCGCCGAGACGGCTGCCGCGAGGAGCAGTGCGCCCACGACGAGCGCGAGCGCGCCCCTGAGCAGCCAGCGCCGCGGCGGAAGCGAAGCCATACGCGTTCAGCGCAGCCCGGCGGTTGAATCGCTTGCGATTGCCGTCGCGCGGGCGGCCGGTTTACTCGTCGGCGAGCAGCTCCGACGCCGTGACCAGCGCGTCGAGTTCGACGTCGGCCTCGGCGAGGGTTTCGCTGGCACCTTCCTCGCGGTCGACGACGACGAGCACGCGCTCGACGTGCGCGCCGGCCTCCCGCAGCGCTTCGACCGCATCGAGCGCGCTCTGACCCGTCGTGGCGATGTCCTCGATGACGACGACCGACTCGCCCTCGGCCAGCTCGCCCTCGATCCGATTGCCCGTTCCGTACTCCTTTTTCTGCTTTCTGGCGATGACGTACGGCGAATCGGTCTCGACGCTCGTCACGGCCACTAGTGGCACTCCGCCGAGTGCGACGCCCGCGAGTGTCTCGTCGTCGAGCCGTGTCGCGAACGCGTCGGCGATCAGCGAGAGACAGTCTGGATCGGTCTCGAAGCGGTATTTGTCGACGTAGTAGTCGCTCGTACCGCCGTGGGAGAGTTCGAACTCGCCGAATTCGACCGCGTCGGCCCGTCGCAGCGCGTCGATGAGTTCCGTGTCGGTCATGCCGTCGGATCGACCGCAGCGGGTATAAACGGCGCGACAGCGCCCGACGGCGGTCGGTGCAGTCGACGTGAGAGTATCCGCCGGTGCTGCCTACGACTCACGATAGAGCGGTTCCTCGCGGACGTCGATGGGAACCTCGGAGTCGTTTGTCTCGCCGAAACCGGCGCTGAGAACCCGTGTGAGTGCGTCCTCGACGCGTTCGTCGGTCTCCTCGTACTGGTCGGGTGCGACCTCGATGACGAACCCGGTGGTGATGTTCGGCGCGGTCGGGAGAAAGAGCACATCGCGGCCGTCCTCAGTTCGTTTGCCCGTCTTGAACGCCGTCATCCGCAGGCCGTCCCACGTCTCGAGTTTCACCGGTGCCTGGAGATCACCGGTGCCCGTGACGGCCGTCTCGACGGCCATCTTCGAGGCGTTGTAGACCACCCGGAGTCCCGGCAGGCTGTTCATCACGTCGTCGATCGCCCCCTCCACCAACGGGCCGCTCGCGGTGCGCATCAGATAGCCAGCGCCGAAGACCAGCAGTGCGAACACCGCGAGCGTGAGCGGTACCCGGACGATCGCCGGCTGGATCGCCTCGATGAAGGGCAGGCTGGCGATCGTGTTGTAGACGAATGCGAGCACGTAGAGGGTGACGATGATGGGCACGAGCACGACCAGTCCACGGGTGCCATCGCGCTTCCACGAGACCATTGGCCCGTATGATTTCCCGAAGGTTATGATACTGCCGGCGAAATCCGGGTCGAGCGTCGGTCCGTCGGCGTCGACTGGAGCGGTCGCTACCGACCGATCAGCGCGCGCAGCCCGAACAGCAGGTTCTCCCGACGCTCCATCATCCGCCGGTAGAAGTACGACAGCCAGCTGTCGCCGTAGGGAATGTACTGATAGACCTCGTGCTCGGCGGCGAGGTCGTGCTGTGCGTCCTCGCGAACGCCCATCAGCATCTGTATCTCGAAGGCCGTTCCGTGCTCGTCGTGGAGTTCCTCGGCGTAGTCGATCATCGCGGGATCGTGGCTGCCGACCGCGATACCGCCGTCGAACTCGGCGAACATGATCTCTAGACACTCGCGATAGGCCTCGTTGACGCGCGACTTCTCCCGGTAGGCGACGTCGCTCGGTTCGTCGTAAGCACCCTTGACCAGCCTGACCTTTCCCGGGTAGTCGGCCAGTCGGTGAAGATCGTCGGGCGTCCGCTTGAGGTTCGCCTGCACGCAGACGCCGATCCCGTCGTACTCCTCGACGTGGTGGGTGTAGGCGTCGAGCGTCGCGTCGGTCGTCTCGTGGTCCTCCATGTCGATCCAGAGGAACACCCCCTGCTCGGCCGCCCGCTCGACGACGAGTTCGAGATTGGAGCGAAAGCATCCCTCGGCGATGCCGAGGCCGAGCTGTGAGGGCTTGATCGAGACCGTGGCGTCGATATCTTCCCCGCCGATCGCCTCGATGAGCGCGCAGTAGGACTCGCGGTCGGCGGCGGCCGGCTCCGGGCTGTCGTAGTGTTCGCCGAGGAGATTACAGATGCTGTTGATACCCTCGGTGTCGAGCACGCGGGCGTGGCTGATGACATCGCGTTCGGTCTCGCCGGCGACGAACCGATCCGCGATCGGCGGTATCATGGTCGCAAGTTTTGCCGTCGGCGGCAAAGAACTGTCGCTCGCGCGCCGAATCCGGGCGGTTAAGAGCGCCCCGGGTCGAGTGCCTCCGTGACTCTCGTCGAGACGGTCGCCGTGGCGATCTGGGCGCTGTTACCGGCGTACGTCCCGAACAACGCCGCCGTGCTTCTCGGCGGTGGTCGCCCCATCGACGGCGGTCGGACGCTCGACGGCGCACGCCTCCTCGGTGACGGCAAGACCTGGCGCGGCGCACTCGCCGGTACGCTCGCCGGTGTGGAGGTCGCTGCCCTGCTCAACGTGCTCGCCCCCACCGTCGGGACCGCAATCGGGCTGGCACTACCGACGTTTCCCCCTGCTGCCGCCCTCGCGCTCCCGCTCGGCGCGATCCTCGGCGACATTGTCGCCTCCTTCCTCAAACGGCGCACCGGCCGCTCGCGCGGCGCGGCGTTCCCGGGCCTCGATCAGCTCGACTTCCTCGTCGGCGCGCTCGTGCTCACCGCACTGGCCGCCACCACGTGGTTCACCACGACCTTCACTCTCTCCGTGCTCGCGGCGGCACTCGTGCTGACGCCGCTCCTACACGTCACGACCAACGTGATCGCCTACGGGGCCGGATTGAAGAGCGAGCCGTGGTAGTACCTTTTTACTTCGTCGGGTTCGCGCTCCGCGCGAACCACTCCTCGCAAAAAGCTACGCTAAAAACTTCCGCTCGCTCCCGATGGTCGCTCGCGGCGAACCGCGCTCGTTCCACTCGCGCGGATTCGATAACTTCCGCACAGCACCGCTCCGCTGAAGCCCTCGGCGCGCTCACTGCGTTCGCTACTCGCTCCCTTCGGTCGTCTGCTCGCGGGCCGGAGGCCCGCTCGCACGGTACGAGGGACCTCCGGTCCCTCGCTACTCGCGCCTCGCCCTTCATCCGCCAGGCCCGCACCGCAACCACACAGCCACCGCGACCGCCGCCGGTCGGCGGCGGCAGCGCCGGCACTCGACCCTCGACGATCATCCAGCGATGAGGCGCTCTCGAAGGGGGTATCAACCCAGCCGTCCGAGTGCGGGCATGAGCACACACGAGGGAGCCATCAGGCTGGCGACGCGGGGGTCCGACCTCGCGCGCCGTCAGGCTGCTGGCGTCCAGGAACACCTCGAATCACGCCGCCGATCGGTCGAACTCGTCGAGGTCGAGACGCGGGGTGACAAGATCCGTGACGAACTCATCCACCGCCTCGGAAAAACCGGGGCGTTCGTCCGCGCGCTCGACGAGGAGGTCCTCGACGGCGACTGCGATCTCGCCGTCCACTCGATGAAGGACGTCCCAACCGAGGGGATGGACGGGCTGGTCGTCGCTGGTGTCCCCGAGCGGGCGACCCCGGGCGACGTGCTCGTCACGCCCGACGGGACGGACTTCGACGAACTGCCCGATGGTGCGACCGTCGGCACGTCGAGCCTCCGCCGGAAGGCCGAGATACTCGCCACCCGCCCCGATCTGGACGTCGAACCGCTCCGGGGCAACGTCGACACCCGCATCGAGAAACTGCTCGCGCCGCATCGTCAGCACGAGCACGAAGAACGGATGGAGGCCGACGAGGAGGATGACGACGAATTCGAGCGCACGCCCCAGGAGTGGTTCGACGATCTGCGCGAGATCGAGCGGCGATCACTCGAACGCGAGGTCGATACGGAGTACGACGCCATCGTGCTCGCGGCGGCGGGGCTCGAACGGACGGGGATCGGTCGTGGGCTCGACATTCAGGAGCTCCCGCCCGAGACGTTCGTCCCGGCTCCCGGCCAGGGTGCGCTCGCGGTGACTGCCCCCGACGGACCGTTCGCCGAGACGGTCAACGAGGCGATCGACCACCCGCGCACGCGCGTTGAGACGACCGTCGAGCGAGTCGTGCTGGAGGAGCTCGGCGGCGGCTGTGTCGCCCCGATGGGCGCGTACGCGGTCGTCCAGGGCGAGTACGTCCACACCGTGGTGCGCGTGCTGAGCGAGGACGGTGACGAGGAAGTGAGCGCGACGCGCGATCTGCCGATCGAGCGCCACCCCGAGGCGGCCAGCGAACTCGCCGTCGACCTCGCCGAACAGGGCGCAGCCGAGCTCATCGAACAGGCCCGCGGGACCGACGGGGAGGCCAAGCGCGCCGAATGAACGGTACTGTGTCCCTCGTCGGCAGCGGTCCGGGCGATCCGGAGCTGCTGACCGTGAAGGCACGCCGGCGCATCGACGCGGCCGACATCGTGCTCCACGACAAACTTCCGGGCCCGGAGATCATCGACACCATCCCCGAAGCGAAGCGCGAGGACGTCGGCAAGCGCGCCGGTGGCGAGCGCACCAGTCAGGAGTACACCAACGAGCGGCTGGTCGAACTCGCCCGCGAGGGCAAAAACGTCGTCCGGCTGAAGGGTGGCGACCCGTTCGTCTTCGGTCGCGGCGGCGAGGAGACGAGTCATCTCGCCGCCAACGGGATCGACTTCGAGGTCGTGCCGGGGATCTCCTCGGCGCTCGCCGCGCCCGCGCTCGCGGGGATTCCCACCACCCACCGCGAGCACGCTTCGAGCGTGTCGTTCGTCACCGGTCACGAGGACCCGACGAAGGACGAATCGGCCGTCGACTGGGAAGCGCTCGCCGCCACCGGGGGGACGATCGTCGTCCTGATGGGCGTCGGCAAGCTCCCCGACTACACCGCAGCGCTCCGGGAAGCCGGAATGAATAGTAATACTCCGGTCGCGCTCGTCGAACGCGCGAGTCGTCCCGACCAGCAGGTGGCGACGGGAACGCTCGACACCATCGTCGACGTCGCCGAGCGCGAGGGTATCGAACCGCCCGCGGTCACGGTCATCGGCCAGGTCGTCGACGAGCGCGAGCAGCCCCGGGAGGCCGAGCGATGAACGTCGCCGCCTTCCGGCCGGACGACGAGCGTCTCGAACGCGCCGGCGAACTGCTCGCGTCGCTCGGTGTCGATCCGGTTCTCGACCCGATGCTCGCGGTCGAAGCCACAGGAGAGACGCCCCGGACCGATGCCGACTACACCGTACTCACGAGCAAAACAGGGGTTGAGATCGCCACCGAGGCGGGCTGGCAGTCCGACGGCGTGCTCTGTGCCATCGGCGACGCCACGGCGACGGCGCTGCGCGCGGCGGGCTACGATGTCGATCGCGTGCCGGCGGAGTTCTCCTCCGTGGGGCTCGTGGCCGATCTGGAGGACGAGATCGCGGGTGCGCGCTGTGAGGTCGCCCGGAGCACCCACGGCTCGCCGAAGCTCACCGACGGACTCGAACGCGCCGGCGCGTACGTCCACGAGACGATCCTCTACGAACTGCGCCGCCCGCCCGAATCGGGCGAATCGGCGGCGCTGGCGGCGAGCGGCGATCTCGCTGGCGCGCTGTTCACCTCGTCGCTCACGGTCGAGAACTTCCTCGCGGCCGCTGCCGAGCGGGGCGTGCACGAGGCCGCCGTCGCCGGGCTGAACGGTGCGGTCGTGGGAGCCATCGGCGAACCGACGCGAAAGACCGCCGAGCGCGAGGGCATCAGCGTCGACGTCGTTCCCGAATCGGCGTCGTTCGAGGCGCTCGCGCGCGAGACCGTCGGGCGGCTGTCGGAGTAAGCGACGGGACCGACTGTATCGGACGATTCGGCGGATTGGTCTTGTTATCGTTTCGTCCGCAGTGAAACCGCAGACGACCGCTACGCACCGCGACGGCCACACCCTCCCCAACCGATTCACTCACTCGCTTCGCTCGTTCGCTCATCCCTCGCACGAGTCGCGCCTTTGGCGCTCCCGCGCGCCACAGCCATCGGCCGATTTTTCGCGTTCACAGTGCGCGGTCCGGAGGTTTAAACCCGATTGCGCCGTAGCTGCCGCCGATGGGTGGACCGATTCCGGCACTCGACGCACGCGCGAGATCGTGCGCCGAGCGCCTCGCTCGCGCCGAGCGGGTGCTGCTCGCCTCGCACATCGACGCCGACGGACTCACGAGCGCGGCCATCGCCGCCGAGGCACTCGATCGCGCCGCCATCCCCTTCGAGACCGTCTTCGCAAAACAGCTCGATCCCGACGCGATCGCGGGGATCGCCGAGCGCGATTTTCGAACCGTGCTCTTCACGGACTTCGGCAGCGGTCAGCTTGACGACATCGCCGACCACGAGGCCGCGGGCGCGTTCACGCCGGTCGTCGCCGACCACCACCAGCCGGCCGACGCCGGGACCGAGTTCCATCTGAACCCGCTGCTGGAGGGTCTCAACGGTGCAACCGAACTCTCGGGGGCCGGCACGACCTACGTTCTTGCACGGGCGCTGGGTAGCGAGATGCGCAACACCTCGGGAACGGCGAGCGGCGAGGAGCGAAGCGACGAACTGCAAGCGGACAACCGGGATCTGGCGGCGCTGGCGGTCGTCGGTGCGGTCGGCGACATGCAGGACTCGTCGGGCGAGCTCGTCGGCGCGAACCGGGAGATCGTCGCCGAGGGTGTCGACGCGGGCGTGCTCGCCGAGACGACCGATCTCGCGCTTTACGGTAAACAGAGCCGTCCGCTGCCGAAACTCCTCGAATACGCAAACGACGTGCGGATCCCCGGCATCTCGGGCAGCGAGCGCGGTGCGATCGGCTTCCTCTCCGATCTCGACATCGAGCTCGAACGGGATGGAGAGTGGCGGCGGTGGGTCGATCTCACGGCCGACGAGCGACAGACGGTCGCGAGCGCGCTGTTGCAGCGCGCGGTCGCCCGCGGCGTGCCCGCGAACCGTATCGACGATCTCGTCGGGACGACCTACACGCTCACGAACGAAGCCGAAGGCACCGAGCTGCGCGACGCGAGTGAGTTCTCGACGCTGCTCAACGCGACCGCGCGCTACGATCGCGCCGACGTCGGGCTGGCGGTCTGTCGCGGCGATCGCGACGACGCACTCGACGAGGCCAGAACGCTGCTCACGAACCACCGCAAAAACCTCGCGACGGGGCTCGACTGGGTGAAAGAAGAGGGCGTCACGCAGGGCGAGCACGTCCAGTGGTTCGACGCCGGCGAGGCGATCCGCGAGACGATCGTCGGCATCATCGCGGGGATGGCGCTCGGGACCGACGCGCTGCGCGGCGATCGACCCGTCATCGCCTTCGCAGCGAAAAACGACACCGAGAGCAAGGTCTCCGCGCGCGGGACACACAGGTTAGTTCGATCGGGGCTCGACCTCTCGGCGGTGATGGGCGAGGTCGCGCGGGCGCTCGGCGGCGACGGCGGCGGCCACGACGTCGCCGCGGGGGCCACGATCCCGAAGGGCGACGAGGAGGCGTTCGTCGAACGCGCCGACGCCGTCGTCGCCGACCAGCTCGGCTGATTACTCAACCACGGCGATCAGGAGAAACGTCTCGGGGCGCGTGAACGTGTGCTCGATCGTGAACCCGTGTTCGCGAAGGCTCCCGGATGCCGTCTCAACGGTGTAGCGCTCGTCGAGCGGTGGGCCGCGCTCGCCGAGACCCTCGCCGCTCCAGTCGACGATCGCGAGACGACCGGAACCGGTGAGCACTCGCCGGAGTTCGCCGAGTGCGTCGTCGCTCGCGAACTCGTGGTAGGTCATCGTCGAGAACGCACCGTCGATCGAGCCATCCTCGAAGGGTAGTTCCTCGATCCCGGTCGTCACCGGCTCGACGGTGTCGGGCAGCCCCTTCTCGGCGTAGTGGTCGTGCATCGCCTCCTGGACGTCGATCGCGTAAACCGTGTCGGCGTGTGGGGCGACGACGTCGGTGAAGAAGCCCGTGCCGCTGCCGAGATCGGCGACGGTGTCGCTCGAATCGGGCGCGAGCGCCCAGAGCAGTTCCTCACCGGAGACGTACCGGTAGCGACGCCCGGCGTCCTCCAGCTTGTCCGCGCGGTCGGCGTCGAAGGTGTGATGGCCCATCAGAGCGCCTCGAACGCCTCGTCGGCGAGCGCGCCGGTGTCCGCGACGATGTCGGCCATCACCTCGTCGTCGGGGGCCAGGCCGACGAGGCGCGCGATGCGCATGATCGAGGCGTGATAGACGGTCTGCGTCCCGGGTTCTTCCTCCCAGACGACGACGTTGCAGGGGAACAGTCCGCCCATGCGGTTGTCGGTAGCGTCGAGCGCGCGATCGGCGACCGCGGGATTGCACGCGCCGAGCACGTAGTAGGGATCGCGGTCGGCGTCGACTTTCTCGTTGAGCAGTTCCGACGGCGAGAACTCGACGGGAATACCGAAGCCCGCGTCGAGGAACGTCTCGCGGACGTGTTCGACGGCCGCCTCGTGCTCCATCTCCAGCGTCGTTCGCTTCACGCCGACGTCGTCCTCGTCCAGCTGGGTCGGATCGATCGGAAGTGCCATTCGATGGAAGTATTGTGCGCTTCGTGAAAAACCCTTTCGAGCGTCGCTCATCTCCCCGCGCTAAACCGATTTATGCGTCGGGTGTCTCCGGACTATATGGCGAACTTCGACCTCGTCGTCTTCGGCGGCGGTACCGGCAACACGGTCGCGTCGGCAGCGGCCGCGGCGGGACTCGACACGGCGCTCGTCGAACGGGGACCGATCGGCGGGACCTGTCTCAACCGTGGCTGCAACCCCTCGAAGATGCTCATCCAGCACGCGAACGCGCTCAACGACGTCCGCGCGGCCGAGCAGTTCGGCATCGAGGCCACCGTCGACGATGTCCACTTCGGCGAGTTCGTCCGCGAGGTGAACGACGAACTAGCCGACGCTGCGAGCGGAAAGGAGTCGAACAAACGCGACGAGGAGAACCTGACTCTTGTCCAGGAGGAGGCACGGTTCGTCGACGATCACACCATCGAGACCGAGAGCGGCGCAACGCACACCGGCGAGAAGGTCGTCGTCGCGGCCGGTTCCAGACCCACGGTGCCCGACGTGATCGACGGGCTGGACGAGGTCGACTTCCTCACCAGCGACGACGCGATCCGGCTCGAAACGCCGCCGGACAGGTTGGTCGTGCTCGGCGGCGGCTACATCGCGGCCGAACTCGGCTACTTCTTCGGCTCGTTCGGGACGGACGTCGCGCTCGTCGAGATGGAAGAGTCCCTCGTGCCCCGCGAGGACGGCGAGGTGGCGGACGCGTTCACCGAGATCGCCCGCGAGCGCCACGACGTCTACACTGGGCATCGCGTCACGGGCGTCGCCGAGTCGGACGACGGGATCGTCGTGAGCGCTGAAGCGGAGGACGGCGACGAGATCGACGTGACCGGCGACGAACTGCTCGTGGCGCTCGGTCGCCGTCCGAACACCGATTCGATCGGCTTGGACGAGACCGACATCGAAACGACCGACGCGGGGTTCGTCGCGACCGACGAGGAACTGATGACGAACGTCGACGGCGTCTGGGCGATGGGCGATATCGCCGACAATGCGATGTTCAAACACTCCGGCGACTACGAGGGCGAGATCGTCATCGACAACGTCGTTCACGGGGCGGAACGGGCCGCCGACTTCAGCGCTCTCCCGCACGCGGTGTTCACCGAGCCACAGATCGGTGCGGTCGGGCAGACCGAGGCGGCGCTCGACGACGAGGATCGAGAGTACGTCGTCGGACGAGCCGAGTTCACCGACACGGCGATGAGCCGAGCGCTGAAACTCGATCGCGGGTTCGTGAAGGTGCTCGCCGACCCCGACAGCCACGAGATCCTCGGCTGTCATATCCTCGGCCACGAGGCGTCGACGTTGCTCCACGAGGTGACGCCCGCCGTCCGGTACGGGCTGGGGGCCGACGAGCTCGCGAACACGCTGATTCACGCCCACCCCGCGCTGAGCAAGGTCGTGATGCAGGCGTGTGCGGACGTCGCTAGCAACTAGCCAGCTTCGAACTGATCGAGCGTCGCTTCCAGTAGCTCACGCTCGTTCGCATCGCGCGCCAGTACATGCTGTTGCCACTGTTCGTGGTCGGGATCGAGCGTGAGATACAGGACGGTTCCGTCGACGAGAGCGGTCGCAGTGCTCGTCACGTCGTGGCTGTGTTCGTAGCTCGTCGGCAGCTCGATGACGCTTCGCACCGCTGGGCGCTCGCGGAGGCGTTCGATCTCGCTCGTGGACAGGGACTCGTCTGGCAGTTCGGTAGCCAGATTCACCATCAAGTGCGGCTACGTGTCGATGGGGTATGTCGTTTGTCCCTGCCGTGGCTGGCAGCGAAGCCATGGCGCGTGTGGCGAACCCCGATGACGTTGAGTATTTCAGCTCGCATCCGGTACGAAAACCGTGATAGATCTCCGTAGCGACACGGTGACGCGACCCGACGAAGCGATGCGCGAGGCGGCCAGTACGGCCGCCGTCGGCGACGACGTCTACGACGAGGACCCCACGGTCAACGAGCTCGAAGCTCGTGCCGCCGAGGCCGTCGGCATGCAGGCCGCCCTCTACGTTCCGACGGGGACGATGGGCAACCAGATCGCCGCGCGCACCCACGCCGACCGCGGCGACGAACTGCTCTGCGAGCGCGATAGCCACATCTACAACTGGGAGGTCGGCGGTCTCGCTCAGCTTTCGGGGATTCAGGCACGTCCCATCGACGGCGGCGCACGCGGCGTCATCACTCCGGCCGCCGTCCACGACGCGTACGTCGAACGTACCGACCATCGGCCCGGCACCGGCCTGCTGGCGATCGAAAACACGCACAACCAGAAGGGCGGTATCGCCATCACCGCCGACGAGATCGACGCGGCCGCTGCGGCCGCCGACGAGCACGACGTTCCAACTCATGTCGACGGCGCACGGCTGTTCAACGCGAGCGTCGCGCTCGACACGCCCGCCTCACGACTGCTCGACAGCGCCGACTCGGTGATGTTCTGTCTCTCGAAGGGGCTCGGCGCGCCCGTCGGCTCGATGCTCGCCGGGAGCGAGGCGTTCGTCGAGCGTGCACACCGCAACCGGAAACTGTTCGGTGGCGGGATGCGTCAGGCAGGGCTCGTCGCCGCTCCTGGGATAGAGGCGCTCGACAACGTCGACCGACTCGCTGAGGATCACGCCAACGCCCGGACGCTCGCGGCCGGTCTCGACGCCATCGACGGTCTCGTCGCCGCACCACCCGAGACGAACATCGTTCTCGTCGAGACCGACGACCCGGCCGAGGCGTTCGTCGAAGCCATCGCCGCGGAAGGAGTCCGTGCGTCGGCGTTCGGCGAGCACACCGTTCGGCTGTGTACTCACTGGGACGTCGACGAGAGCAACATCGAGCAAGCGATCGAGCGCGTCGAGCGCGCGCTGGACTAGCGCCGACCGCGCTTGCTCCCCTCGCGGAAGGCGGTGGCGGTGCGCCGGATGAGGAGGTAGAACCCGAAGAACACCAGGAGAATGACTGCAAGGAGAACGAGCAACACCGGATCGAGACCGAGGGCCATGAGGCGCGTAGCCGACCGCCGCGTAAATCCGTTTCGGGCGTCACAGCCGTTGCTGTGGCGCGGTCGGGCCGTGGCTGGTGAGCGTCATTGCGACCGCTCGACGAGTCGCTCGTCGTTTCGGCTGGCCACGTCGCTGACCGTCTCCGTTTCCAGAAGCTCGTTCAGGCGGCGCTCGAACTCCGCGTGGTCGATCTCACCGCGCGCGTACCGCTGCCGGAGGGTCGTCAACGCGTCCTCGCTGGTATCGTCCGCCGTCGTGTCGGCTGTGGTGCGTGTGTCGAGCCACTCGTCGATGCGCTCGCCGCCGCCAGCGAGATAGAGCAGACCGACAGCGCCGATGAGGATCGGGAGCACGCCGAAGAGCGTCCCGGTTCCGAGCTGGACGATCCCGAACAGGAACGCGATGATGCTAACCGGGACGACGACCGCCGTGGCCGGATCGCTCGGTGATGGTGCCATTCTCTGAGTGACGGCTGCTGCGTCGCACCGTTCTTGTAATTCGATCTACAAATGTCTGTCGGTGCTGTGGGTATCGACACTGCTTCAGTTCACAGTTCCACCACGAACTCCTCGAAGACCTCTCCGTCGGGTTCCAAGAGTCGTCCCTCGACACGCCCCTCCTCCAGGTCGAGTTCTGCGTAGCCCGGTCGATACCACCGCGGGTCGGCGTGACTACCGGGATTGAGAAGCACGATCTCACCCGTGTCGGTGACGCCCGGCTGGTGTGAATGTCCCGAGATCACGATGTCGGCGTCGGCCTGCCGGCCGAACAGTGCCAGTTCCGTCTCGTCGCGGCCGTCGCCGTGAGTGAGAGCGATGGTAATTCCTTCGTGCTCGACGACGCGCTCGCCCGGCAGGCGCTCGCGGACGGCCGGCGTGGCGTTGTTGCCGTAGACGGCGCGGAACGTCCGTGATTCGGCCTCGAAGGCGTCGAGCACACGCTCGGTCGTGAAATCGCCGGCGTGGACCACCAGCTCGGCTTCGCGGACGGTATCCAGGAGGTGGCCATCGAGGCGATGGCCGTCCGTGCCGTGCGTATCCGAGAGAACACAGATCATGGCCGAGCTAGCCGTCACGAGCGAAAAACCGTTCTGTCTGGGAACGGCGCTATTCGGCCTGCGAACGCTCGAAGGCGTCTGCGTAGTCGGCGACGAACCGTTCGAGCGGGATCGGTTCGCATCCGAGCAGTGACTCGACGTCCCGGCTCACGCGCCCGGCGAACCCGAGCCGCACGGTGGTGTAGATACCGATCATGACGAGTACGAACGCGAGCGGCTGTCCTCAGGGGGCCGAGAGCGGAGCGTTCAGCGCCAACGCTTATGACATGACCGTCCGTGACGAACGGTATGCTGCTGGTTCCCTTCGACGGTTCGGCGCTCGCGAAGACGGCGCTCTCCCGTGCCCGCGAGTTCGGATCGGCGCTCGGCGAGGACGTGCTCGTGCTCGTCGTCGTCCCAGACGACGCCTCGTTCGCCCGCGAACGCGGCTGGATCACGGCGGACGAGCCGTTCGATCCCCAGCGTGCCGGCGACGAGCTGGCGATGACCGCGGGGGAGATCGCGCCCGAGAGCGAGGTGCACGTCGAGACGACCGAAGCGACGAGCTCGCTCGCCTCGACCGAGACCGACATCAGTCGGACGATCCGTGAGGTCGCCCACGAGCGCGACGCGACGGTCGTCTTCGTCGGCAGCGAGAACGCCGGCCGCGTCACCGCACCGCCGACCAGTGTCGGCACGCCCGTCGCCGAGGATCCCGACTACGACGTCTACATCGCCCGCCACGCCGAGTGAGTGGTCGTCGATCGGCGTCGTGCTTCCGTGACGCCAACGGTTAACACGCGGCCGGGCGAAGGCGGTCCATGTCGCGACAGCCAGCACCGCAGACACCGTCGTTTCACGTCGAACAGGCGGCCGAGCCGACGTCGGAGACGCTCATCGCCGGCTTCTCGACGTTCGGGCTCGCGGGTCTCACGGCCGTCGACTACGTCGTCGACCACCTCGATCTCGAAGAGTGCGGACACGTCGCCGTCGATCAGCTGCCGACGATCACACCCTTCGAGAACGGCACGCCGCGCCATCACACGCGCCTGTTCTCCCGTGAGGGGCTCGCCGTCACCGTTCTGGTCGGTAATCTGTTCATCCCGCCCGTCGCCACCGAAGCGTTCAGCACGGCGCTGCTCGACTGGACGACCGCAAACGATGTCGCGGAGGTCACGGTGCTCTCGGGCGTGCCGATCCCGCACGGACCGGACGGCCATCGAGTGTTCTACGTCGCCTCCGAGGACTATCAGGAACGCCGGCTGTCGGGGACAGAGCTCCCGCCGATGACCGAGGGGTTCCTCGACGGCGTGAACGCGAGCCTGATGCAGCGCGGACTGGAGACCGACCTCGCGACTGGGATCCTCACGACGCCGGTCCACAGCCAGGGGCCGGACGTCGAGGCGGCGCTCCGGCTCATCGAAGGCGTCCGTTCGATCTATGGGCTCGACATCGACACCGAACCGCTCGAGGCGTTCGCCGACGAGGTACGGAACTACTACGAGGGACTGAGCCAGCATCTCGACGCGGTCGAGAGCCAAGATCGCTCGGACATCATGTTCGGGTAGCTCGATCACGCACCGTGGCTCACGTGCTGTTTCCATCAGATGTCACCGACCGATCGGCGATTCGTCCCTGACGATGGTTCGTCTCAGTCGGTCGTCTTCTCGGTGACGTGGAAGTCGTCCGGCGGCGCGATCAGGCCGGCCGTCGCCCCCACGGAGTGGACGAGCACGGCCAGCGGAACGAGCGCGAACATCGGTAGCGATCGCAGTGACAGCCGGTCGTACTGAAAGAGACCGAGCGCGAACCAGGCGACCATCAACAGCGCGAGCGATATCGAGAGAGCCTGCAACAGCCCGGAGCAAAACAGTTGCAGGCCGCTGAGCGTCACGCCGACGGTGATGAGCGGCATGATCGGGGCGATCGCCCAGACGTACGACCGGCCTTTCGCGAGCAGTTTGTACCGCAGCGGGAGGTTCGACGCTTCCTGATGGTTGCCGGCGGCCCAGCGCCGGCGCTGCTGGAAGATCTCACCGAGGCTCGGCGGTGCCTGGTTCGAGAAACTGGCCGAATCGAGCGCGTACGAGACCGACTCCGATTCGGCGGCTCGCCAGAGGAAGGCGGTGTCCTCGACGAGCGTCGGCCAGTCCCACGTCACCCGATCCTCGAGCGACTTCCGGACGGCGATGCCGCCGCCCCACGCGAACAGCGGGATGCGAAAGCGATGGAAGGCGTGCTGTTCGATCTGCGCGCCCATGCGGAACACGTCGGCGAAGTACGCCAGCCACGACCCCGTGTAGCGGGGCCGTTCGCTGAACTGGACGATGTCGGCGTCGGGGAGCCCGTCGAACTCCTCGACGATGCTGTCCTCGTCGAGATAGAGGACGTATTCCCGATCACACGACAGAGTCTGCCGCGCCCACTCGATTGCGCGACCCTTCCGGACCGCCTCGCAGGAGAACGATTCGGGGACGACGTGGACCTCCGCACCGTCGATCGCGATCGGTTTCTCGGCGATCACGTGCCGATCGGTGATCGACGCCGGCAACGAATCGACCGTCTGCTGGACGACGTCCTCGGCACCGATCGTGAGGATGCGTACCTGGACGTCCTCCGGGCCGTACGCCGTCTCTCGGTCGTCCCGATACCGCGCGAGGACGAGGGTCTCGAACAGCCAGAAGAGACCCGCGACGGCGAACAGTATGGTTACTGACCAGATGAACGCTGATGCGACCGCTCCGGGTGGATGAATCATTGGTACGTGGATGTTCGGGTCGTGAATAAATGAACGTTCTGTGATATATGTGGCCATGAGAGCTGATCGCAGCGCTCACGGCCTGTGCTGTCCGTTTTCGTGCAATCGATGGAACGTGGAACCAACACCTGGCCCGACCGCCGGCTCCACAACGGCTTTGCGTCGATGGTCGTTTCACTCCGCATGGCCGACATCGAGGATCGGGAGTGGCGGCTCGTCCGCGAGGACGTCAGACCGGGGCCACTGAACATGGCGCTCGACGAGATCGCCGCCGAGACGGCCGCGGCAGGCGGCCCGCGGACGGTGCGCGTCTATCGCTGGGAGCCATCGACGCTCTCGCTCGGCTACCGACAGGAACCGGCGACCGTCGACTGGGAGTTCTGCGATCGCGAGGGGATCTCGGTGACGCGCCGACCGACCGGTGGTGGTGGCATCTATCACGACAGCCACGGCGACGTCTCTTACTCCATCGTCGCGCCCGCCGCCGAGCTCCCCGGCGATCTGATGGATACCTACGAACTGCTCTGTGAGCCACTTTTCGACGGGTTCGATCGCCTCGACGTTCCCGTCTCGTTCGCGAGCGAGGATCGCCCGGCGATCCACGAGCCTGCTTGCTATCTCCGCGCGCTTCATCCGGCCCACGACGTGATCGCCGCCGACGGCCGGAAGATCAGCGGCAACGCCCAGTACCGCCGCCGCGACAGCGTCATCCAGCACGGCTCGATCCTGTTCGACGACGCGACCGAGCGTCATCTGTCCTGCTTCGCCGACCCCCCAGCAGCCGAGCGCTTCGACGAACGGGTGACGAACGTCCGTGAGCAGGCGAACGTGGATCGCGAGCGCGCCGTGATGGCGTTCGCAAACGCGCTCGCCGACTGGGCCGACGCCGAAGTCGGCACGTGGACCGACGACGAACTCGATCGAGCGCACGAGCGCGCCCGCGAGAAATTTGCAAGCGATGCCTGGAACCGCGACCGCGAGGATCCCACCGCAGCGCGAGCCGTAGCCGATCGCGAGGACTCGACCGAGTAGTCGCGGCCCTTCGATGGCCCTATGAGTACCCCCGGCGACGTCCGTACATGCACGTCGGAGCACACGTCTCGATCGCCGGCGGCGTCGACAACGCCGTCGGGCGCGAGGAGGACGTCGGCGGGAACTGCGGACAGATATTCACGGCCTCGCCACAGGTCTGGGCCGGCCCCGATATCGACAACGAGGAGGCCGCCCGCTTTCGCGAGGGTGATCTCGGCCCGTGGGTCATCCACGCCTCCTATCTCGTGAACCTCGCCACGCCGAAGGACGACCTCCGCGAGAAATCCATCGCGAGCCTCCAGGACGAGTGCGACGCGGCCTCACAGCTAGGCATCGAGTACGTCAACGTCCATCTCGGCGCACACACCGGCGCGGGCGTCGAGAACGGGCTCGACAACGCCGCGAGCGCCATCGACGAGCTCGATATCCCCGCGGACGTCACGCTGCTCGTCGAGAGCGACGCCGGCAGCGGCACCAAACTGGGCGACGAGTTCGCCCATCTCGCGGCCGTTCGCGACCGCAGCCAGACGGACATCGGCTTCTGTCTCGACACCGCTCACACCTTCGCCGCGGGCTACGATCTCTCGTCGCCCGACGCGGTCGACGAGACTGTCGCCGCCTTCGACGATACGGTCGGTCTCGACGATCTCCACTGTTTCCACCTCAACGACTCGAAACACGCCTGCGGGACGAACAAGGACGAACACGCCCACATCGGCGAGGGCGAGATCGGCGACGCGGGCATGCGCGCGATCGTGACCCACGACGAGCTGCGCGAACTCCCGTTCGTCCTCGAAACGCCGACCGAGGATGGCCGCGGGTTCGCCTGGAACATCGACCGCGTTCGCGAACTGCGCGCCGACTGAGGCCGTCGTTTCACCGCATCCCGGATACGATCGGTCGGTCAGTTTTCGAAGCGTGTCTCGCGACTATCCTTCCTCGCCGCCTTCTCCCCCTTCGCCGCCTTCCTGCTCCCCGCCACCGCCGCCCTCTTCACCACCGTCACCGCCTCCACCACCGTCCTCGCCGCCTTCTCCTCCTTCGCCCCCACCGCCTCCGTTTTCGCCACCTTCCTCTCCCTCACCGCCGTCCTCTCCTTCTTCGCCCTCGCCACCGAGGCCGACATCGGAACAGCCGGCGAGCCCGACCGCGAGCGCACCGGCCGATAGCGAGAGTGTTCGTCGGCGAGTCAGCCGTCTCTTCTCGTTCTCTTCGGTCATGCAACCGGCCGACGACCGGTGGGGAGTTAACCCTTCTCGTGTTCCGCTGCGGCGGCTCAGACCACGTCACCGCGAACGCTCGCGCCCTCCTGGCGATCGCGGTACTCCCGCACCGCGTCGGCGGCGCGTTCGGCTTCGGCCTCGTCCATCCCGACCATTCCGAGCGAATCGGCGAGGGTCGGGAAGACGAACTCGCCTTCTTCGAGTTTCTCGAACGCGTCCGCGGATCGCTGGCCGTCGAGCCAGAGACAGACCCCGCGCGGGTCGAGGATCTCGGTGTAGTTCTCGCGGGCCATCGCCCCCTTGAGGCGCTGGGTCACGTTGTCCTCGAAGCTCGCGTTGCAGACCTCCAGATGGATCGGTTCGTCGTCGCCGACGAGCTGGGCCGCGAGACACTTCTCGGGGGCGGCGTAGCCGTTGGCGCTGGCGCGGATCCGGTCGGGATACTCGTCGGCCCAGTCGGCGCTCACGGTCTTGCCGATCCCTTCGACGCCGTGTGTCTCGCGGAACTCCGCCTCGCGCTCCTCGTCGCCGCCGAAGAGCAGGTCCTTCGTGAGATAGACGTCGAGGCGCTCGACGGGATCGAGCCCGAGCGCGAGATCGCCGTAGACCCACAGCTCGCGCACCGGGACGGGCATCGGCTCCTCCTCGACGGTCTCGACGAGGCGCTCGACGCGCTCGACGGCTTCCTCGCGGGTGAACGCGGTCATTACCGGTGGAAGTCGCTCACGGGGAAAAAGCGACTCGCCCCAGCGGTTATTGCGATGGCGGGTAATGGGTGAGTATGACACGCGAAGCGATCGACTACGGCCAGTTCGAGGCGGGCCGCGACGCGAACTACTGGGAGCTCGATCGGACGCTCCAGTTCGAGGCGCGGCGCGTCTATCCCGACGACGAGTTCGCGTGGGCCGAGTCCCGACTGTCGGAGTTCGGGGACGTCGTCGGATCGACGATTGCCGACAACGCCGATCGTATCGACAGACACGAGCCCGAACTCCACACGTACGACGAAGAGGGTGCAGTCCGAAACGAGGTCGAATATCATCCCACACAGCACGAAAACGAGCGCATCGCCTACGAGGAGTTCGGCCTGACGCACGACGCCTTCCACGCGCCGCCGGACCGCGAGGAGCCGATGGGGTTGACGCATACGCTGACCCAGCAGACGCTGCTCTCGTACGCCGACGCAGGGTTCGTCTGCCCGGTTTCGATGACGAACGGCGTCGCGCTCGTGCTCGAAAAGTTCGACGACGGCTCGCTCGACGACTACTTCGAGCGCCTCACCAGTCGCGACGCCGACGAGCACATCGAGGGTGCGATGTTCCTCACCGAAAAGCAGGGCGGCAGCGACGTCGGGACGAACGAGACCGTCGCCGAGCGGGCGGACGACGGGAGCTACCGACTGACCGGCGAGAAGTGGTTCTGTTCCAACATCGACGCCGAAGGCGCGCTGGCGCTGGCTCGCCGACCCGATGCGCCCGAGGGAACGGCGGGGCTCTCGTTGTTTCTGGTGCCGCGCACGAAATCGAACGGCGAGGTCAACGACGCGCTCTTCCGCCGACTGAAGGACAAGCTGGGGACGCTCTCGGTGCCGACGGGCGAGATCGAGTTCCGCGGTGCGGAGGCCTCCCTCGTCGGCGAGCCCGAGAACGGTTTCCGGCAGATGACCGCGATGCTCAACTTCGAGCGGCTCTCGAACGCCGGCGCGGCGGTGGGGATCATGGGTCGCGCTCTGCTCGAATCGAAGGTCCAGGCGGCGACCCGCGAGGCGTTCGGCGAACCGATCCAGGAGAAGCCACTCATGCGCCGTGATCTGGTGGACATGAGCGTCGACTACGAGGCCGCCGCGGCCTTTACTTTCGAGTGTGCTGGCCTGCTCGATCGCCATCGGCGGGAGGAAGATCGGGAGGCGTTCACGCTCATGCGCGCGCTCGTCCCGATCGCGAAGCAGGTGACTGCACGGATGGCCGTCGAGACCGCTTCCTACGCCTGCGAGGTCCTCGGCGGCAACGGCTACGTCAGGGAGCACGTCACGCCGCGGCTGCTCCGCGACGCGCAGGTCCTCCCGATCTGGGAGGGCACCTCGAACGTCCTCAGTCTGGACCTGCTCCGCGCGCTCGACCGCGAGGACGCCCACGAGGCGCTGCTGCCGGCGATCCGGGACCATATCGACACGGTCGACCATCCGGTGCTGGCCGACTGCGTTGAGACGGTCGACGACGCACTCGCCGACCTTCGGGAAGCGCTCGTCCATCTCGCGGGGGCGGACACGGACGAGGCACAGTTACAGGCGAAGGAGCTCGCCGAATACGTCTTCGACATCTATACCGCGGCGCTGCTGCTCGCCGAGGCGCAGACGGAACTCGATCTGTCTCTTATACACATNTTCGTCGAGACGCGACTGCGCGAGGCCGACGCGCGCGGCATCGCGGACGGGGATCGGTTCGCCATCGAGCATTTCGACGGGATCGTCCGCTACGCCCCCGTCGCGCCCGAATCGATCGCCGAATCGGCTCCGGCCGACGACTGAGCTACTCGAAGAACTCCTTGTAGGCTTCGAGGGTTTGCTCGACGTCCTCGTCGGTGTGGGCGTCGCTGACGAACTGTGATTCGAGCTGGTTGGCGGTGAGGAAGATCCCCTTTTCCTTCATCGCGGGACGGAACAGCCTGTCCCAGCGATCGGTTTCGGCGCTCTCGACGTCGGCCCCTGTTTTCGGGCAGTGGTCGAAGCACTCGCTGTCGGGTGACTGGCGATAGCCCGCGATGCAGGCCTCGTCGGTGTCGGTCGCACCGTCGCGTGTGAACACGAGCTTGAACATGCTGTCGGTGCCCAGTATCGTGTAGCCCGGTGCGCGGTCGGAGACGATGTCGGCGATGCCCGTTCTCAGTGTCTCGCCCAGTCGGTTCACGTGATCGTAGACGTCGTTTTCGGCGGCGTAGCGCAGGGTTTCGAGGCCGGCAGCCATCGCGACCGGATGGCCGGAGAAGGTGCCCGACTGGAAGACGTCGCCGGCGGGCGTGAACGATTCGACGATCTCCGCTGGGCCGCCGACCGCACCCGCCGGGAAACCGCCGCCGATGATCTTGGCGAAGGTCGTGAGATCGGGCGTCACACCGAGTTTCCCCTGTGCGCACTGGAGTCCCCCCACTCGAAAGCCGGTCATCACCTCGTCGAAGATCAGGAGTGCGCCGGACTCGTCGCAGAGTTCGCGCAGGAACTCGTGATAACCCTCGACAGGCGGTACGCCCGCCGTGTTACCAAGCAGCGGTTCGGTCAGCACTGCCGCGATCTCCTCACCGTGGGTTTCGAACACGTCTTCGATAGCTTCGCTGTCGTTGAACGGCACCGGGATGGTGTGTTCGGCGAACGTCTGTGGCACGCCGGGTGAGGAGGAGCGCGCGTTCTCGGCGTCGCCCGCGACGAGTGTCGACTCCTGGGCTCCGTGGTAGCCGCCCTGCATGACGACGATCTTCTCGCGGCCGGTGTAGCCGCGCGCGAGGCGGACGGCCGAGACGGTCGCTTCGGTACCGGAGTTGACGAACCGCAGCATCTCGACCGAGGGGACGTGACGGGCGACGAACTCGGCGAGTTCGACCTCGATCTCTGTCGGTGCGCCGTACATCGGTCCGTCACTCATCGACGACTGGATCGCCGCCCGAACCGACTCGGGTAGGTCGTGGCCGAGCAGTAGCGGCCCGTAGCCCATCACGTAGTCGATGTAGCGATTGCCGTCGGCGTCGATGACGTGGCCACCGTCGCCGCGCTCGATAAACGCCGGGTAGGGCTGGGTCGCTCGCACCGAGGAATTGACGCCGCCGGGGAGCACCGAGAGTGCACGATCGTAGAGGTCGCGCGAGGTTTCGTGGTTCATAATCGGTCTTCGACCGGCGTGCTGAAAGTCGTTACTGAGCCGGCGCGATGGCGGCTGCGGTGCGGTCGGCGGCCGCCGGGCGGTTGCGGTGCGGCAGCCGATGGTTGCGGTGCTTGCCTGGTGGATGAAGGGTGAGCGAACGAAGTGAGCGAGGGCTTCTGCGGTGCCGTGGCGGTTTGCGGAACGCGTTAGCATCCGCGTGAGTGCAACGAGCGCGGTTCGCGAGAGACGCGAAGCGTCTCTCTGGCTCTCGTTCACTCCATGCGGTCGTTTACGAGAACACCGTGAACGAGCGCCGTAGTCGCGAGTGAGCGGGAGTTTTTCATGTCCTCGCGAGCGTAGCGAGCGAGGGCTCGGAGCGGCTCCGCCGCTCCGGTGAAATTTTTGCAAGCGGGGTCGCCGCAGGCGACCCTCCGCAGTAAAAAGGTTCAGGCTTCAGGCGGAGCCCTCGGCGCGTTCGCGGATCAGTTCGCGCAGCGCGTCGGGATCGTCGATGGCGTCGATCTCCTCGCGTTCGATGAGTGCGGTTTCCTCGACGGCGTCGCGGCTGGCGTCGTCGACGACGTAGACCGAGCGCGTGCGGGTGACGGTGCCGAGCGAGGACATGATGCGGGCGCGCTTCTCGGCGGTCTGTGTGAACGCCGAGTGGCCGGTCAGAACGTTCTCCTCGTCGCCGTCGTCCTCGCTGACGGTTTTGAACGGTGCGCGCGTCGTCGGATGGACGTCGAAGCCGACCCGTGTGAGCACGGCGACGAGCGCGTCGTCGGTCTCGTCGTCGGTTGCGTCCTCGTCGTCGGGGTCTTCGGCACCGTCGAGCACGTCGACGGGATCGACGAGTGGTGCGTCGAGCAGGTCCTCCATCTTGGCGGCGACCTCGACGGAGGCGTTCATGCCGTCCTCGTATTTCGAGACGGTGCGTCGTGAGACGCCGAGCTCCGATGCGAGGCGGCCGAGACTCCATTCGCGCTCTTCGCGTTCGTCGGCGAGCACCTTGCCGTCGATGTTGACGTAGAGCCCGCCGGGTGCGGCGTAGATCATCGGCGGGACGTCCTCGATGAACAGATCGAGGGCGGTGTCGGGGCTCAAGACCGGCACGCCGTGTCGGAGATACATCACGCCGGGTTTCAGCTCCTCGTCGCGGGTTCGCAGGCCGATGACCATCGGCGTGGCGTCGAGATGCGTGCCGAGTCGCCGCATCTCGATGCCGGTGCGGGCATCGAAGGCATCGATGTTGCCGAGGATCTTGAGCAGCAGTACCGTGTCGTCGCGACGTGCAGCCACGTCGAAGCTCTTCGGGCGGACCGCACAGCGCTCGCTGACGAGAAAGCCCGCGTCTTCGAGCATGGCCGTCACGTTGCCGACGAGCGCGGACCGGGACATGGCCGTACGTAAGTAGCGCATCGTATATAGTGGTTGTGCCGGCGGAAGACCCTCTCGGCGGGCGGTTCGTTGTTCCACGGCAAAAGAGTTATATATGAAATGTGAGCCGGAACGCCGTTGAGCGCCGGCGTCCCAGAACCGGTGTGACGCTCATCGGGCTCGACGACAGCGATTCGCGCGAGCGAGGGATGTGTACGACGTATCTCGCCGTGCGGGTCGCCGCGGCGGTGCGCGCGGCCGGGGGGACGGTCGAGCGACTGGTGCTCGTCAGACTGAACCCCGCCGTCGAGCACAAGACGCGCGGTAACGCCGCGCTCTGTGTGCACTGCGATCTCGCTGCCGACGAAGCTCTCTCGATCGCTCGTGAGGCGGTCGATGCGTTCGCGGCGACCGACGATCCGCGGACGAACCCCGGGATCGTGGTCGCCCCGGGCGAGACGGCCCCGGAGCCCGTGGTGGCGTTCTCACGCCAGGCGGTTCGCGAGCATCTCGCGCTCGACGACGCCGAGGCGCGGATCGATGCCGCTGGCTATCGCCACGCGGAGTGGGGCAACGCGCGTGGTCTCATCGGTGCGCTCGCGGCGGTCGGCGCGTGGCAGGCGTTCGACGACCCGACCTACGAGCACATCAGCTATCGGGAAGCAGATCGGCGCGGCACGCCCCGTGACGTCGATCACGACTCGCTGTTCGCGGCCGCCGACTGGGGCTACCCGGACGCGTGGGATACGGTCGATCACGGCGAGAACGCGATGGTCTGTGTCCCGCACGCGCCCGGCCCGATCCTTCACGGGGTGCGTGGCGACGATCCCGAGATCGTGCGCGCCGTCGCGGAGCGTATCGAGAGCGAACCGATTGAGCGAGCGGCTTTGTTCGTCACTAACCAGGGTACCGACGCGCACCTGCGTGACGGAACGATCGAGGCCAGTGAGGACGGTCGATCGTATCGCCTCGACGGTCGGGTGGCGACGTCGCCCGAAACGCGTCGGGGTGGCCACGTCTTCTTCGAACTCGAAGACGGGAGCACGACGCTCGCCTGTGCGGCCTTCGAGCCGACGAAACGATTCCGTGATCGAGTGCGCGCGCTCCGGGTCGGCGACGCGCTCACCGTCTGTGGCGAGATCTCCGAGGGGACTTTCAAACTCGAGAAGTTCGCCGTCCGCGATCTCGTGACGACCGAACTCGTGGTCCCGACCTGTCCCGATTGCGGGCGCTCGATGGAGAGCGCGGGCCGCGGGCAGGGCTATCGCTGTCGACGGTGTGGGACGGGCTCGCCGGGGAAAGTCGAGGAATCGGTCGAGCGCGATCTCGAAGATGGATGGTACGAAGTGCCGCCCTGTGCGCGCCGCCATATCGCCAAACCGCTGGTACGTGGCGGGTTCGACGCGCCGATCCATCCCGAGCGCTGACGCCGCGGATTCAAGCGTTCGCGTCCCCGAGCGCGTGCATGGGAATTCGACGCGGGTTCGTCACGCAGGTCGGGATGGAGTACGGGGACGCGTTCGCACGCGCCGACGCGTTCGGCCTGGATTTCGTCGAACTGATGATGGACGGGCGACACGTGCGAAACCATCTTGACGCCGAGGCGGTCCGGGAGAGCGCCGTCGAGAACGGGATCGATCTCGCGGTACATCTCCCGTTCGCGCTCGATATCGCCTCGCCGTTCGAGCACGTCCGCGAGGGCGCGCTGCGCGAACTCCTGGCGGCGATCGAGACGGCCGCCGACTGCGGCGCGGAGAAGGGCGTCGTCCACGCGAGCACGTCGGCCTGGTCGCCCGCGTGGGAACACGACGAGCTCCGCGAGCAGCTGCTCGATTCGGTGCGCGAACTCGACGAGTTTGCGGGCGAACACGGGTTCGAGGTCTGCGTCGAGAACATCCCTGGCGAGTTCTTCCCTGCCGAACGGTTCCCGCGTTTGTTCGACGCGACCGGCGCGAGCATGACCCTCGACACCGGTCACGCGCGGATGAACGGACTGGATTCGACGGACATGGCCGACTTCCTCGACAGCCATCGCGATCGCGTCACCCATCTCCATCTGAACGATACCCGTCGAGCCAGCGACGAACACCTCCCGTTCGGTGCCGGCACGCTCGATTTCGGGACGATCCTCGACCCCCTTCGAGACGACTGGACCGGTACGCTCTCGATCGAGGCGTTCACGCTCGACTGGGGCTATATGGAGACCAGTGTCGAACGGCTCGACGCGCTGCTCTGAGTCAGTTCTTCGCCCGCCCGGTCAGCGGCACTACCACGTCGGCATCCGTGTCGAGCACCCCGCGCTCGCGGTATTTTCGGAGCGCGGCGGGTGCGACGGCGCTCGTCGGCTCGACGGGAAAGCCCGCTTCGTGGAGGCGTTCGTGTTCGCGATCGGTCGCCGCGCCGTCGATCGCGATCGCGTCGCCGTTCGTTTCCGTGATGGCCGCCTCGATTTCGTCGGTACGGACCGGTTCACGGATGTGGATACCGTCGGCGCGGTCGTTGTCGTCCTCCGAACCCTCGACGAACGGCGCGTAGCCGGCAGCCTGAGCGGCGAGCAGCCGTGGCGGGTCGTCGATCCAGCCGGCGTCGGCGAGCGCGCGAAAGCCGCGGGAGAGGCCGAGGAACAGCGTGCCGTGGCCGAGCGGGCAGACGACGGCCTCGGGGGCGTGCCAGTCGCGCTGGGCGGCGATCTCGAAGGCGATGGTGCTGGTGCCAACGTAGAACGACGGTCGCCACGCGTGGCTCGCGTACCAGCCCGCGCCCGTCTCGACGGCGTCGATGGCCGCCTCTGTCACGTCTCCTCTCGACCCCTCGACGCGGACGACATCGGCCCCCGTGCGCTCGATCGCGCGGAGTTTCGCGGCGGTCGCGTCGGCCGGCACGTAGATCTCGCTTTCGAGGCCAGCGCGGGCGGCGTAGGTCGCGATCGCAGTCCCGGCGTTGCCCGACGAGTCCTCGACGAGTCGCTCGGCCCCGCAGGCGAGCGCTCGCGAGACCGTCAGCGCCGCGCCGCGGTCCTTGAAACTCCCGGTGGGTGAGACGGATTCGAGCTTGAACGCGCAGTTCCAGTAGGGTGCTTCACCGGAGTCCGTTCGGCTCTTCGAGAGACTCCGTCCCTCGCTGTCGACGAGCGGTGTCCAGCCCGCGCCGAGCGTGACGCGGCGCTCGATCGGGAGAAACTCGTCGAACGTCCAGAGACCCTCGCGGGTGTCGAGGGTGGTCGGTGCAGGCGACGGACCCTCGGGCAGCGGTCGATCGACGAAATCGAGGGGCTGCCCGCACGCACACCGCCAGCGGTCGGCATAGCGAGCGCCGCAGGCAACACACTGGAGATCAGGTGACATACCGCTCGAACGCGCGTCGTGAACCAGTACCTGACGGTCCAGCCCGGTGGTTTCGCGCCGCTTGCGGCGCGGCTGCGGTGCGGTTGCGGTGGCGGTGCCTGGTGGATGAAGGGCGAACGAGCGACCGGCGGGAGCGAGTGAGGGCTTCTGTGGTGCTGTGCGGTTTGCGGGGGCAGTCGATGTCCGCGCGAGCGGAGCGAGCGCGGTTCACTGCGAACGAGCCACAGGCGAGTGAGCAGGAGTTTTTAGTCCAGGTTTTTGGATGGGGGTTGAGCGTGAGCGAACGTAGTGAGCGAGCGCGATGCCCCCGTCTAAAAAAGTGGAAATGAAGTGGGGGTGTTTACCGTTCGTCGATCGGGACGAACTCGCGGTTCTCGGGGCCGACGTAGCGTGCGCGCGGGCGGATGAGGCGATTGTCCTCCTGGTATTCGAGGACGTGGCCGACCCAGCCGCCGACGCGGCTCATCGCGAAGATCGGGGTGTACATGTCGAGATCGATGCCGAGCTGGTAGTACACAGTACCGGAGTAGAAGTCGACGTTGGGTGCGAGCCCTTTCTCGGGGAAGTTCTCTTCCTCGGTGAGATACTCCTCGATCGTGGCGGCGTAGTCGTACCACTTCTTCTCGCCGGAGCTCTCGCCGAGGTCTTTCGATTTCTCGGTGAGGATCTCCGCGCGCGGGTCCTTGACGTTGTAGACGCGGTGGCCCCAGCCGGGGATCCGGCGGTCGTTGTCGATGGCGTCGCGGATCCAGTCGGTGGGGTCCTTCTCGCTCTCGTCGAGTTCGAGCAGGGTTTCCATCACGTCCTGATTCGCGCCGCCGTGGAGCGAGCCCGCGAGCGCGCTGACGCCGCCGGTCACAGCACTATACGTGTCGGCGAGCGTGCTGGCGATGACCATCCCGGTGAAGGTCGATGCGTTGAGTCCGTGATCGGCGTGGAGGATGAGCGCCATGTCGAAGGTCTCGGCGGCCACGTCGTCGGGCTCCTCGCCGTCGAGCATGTAGAGGAAGTTCGCGGCGTAGCCGAGGTCCTCGCGGGGTTCGACGGGCTCCTGACCGTTGCGCAGGCGGTCGTAGGCCGCGAGCACGGTGGGCACTTTCGCGGCGATGCGGCGGCCTTTCCGGAGGGAGGCGTCGAGATCGTCGGGATCGTTCTCTTCGGCGTCGCTCGCCGAGAGCATCGAGACCGCGGTTCGGAGCGCGGCCATCGGACGTTCGTCGGCGGTAGCGAGACCGTCGAGCGTCGTGATGACCGACTCGTCGATCGCGCGTTCGGCGGCGAGTTCGTCGGCGAACTCGTCGAGCGCGTCGCGGTCGGGGAGTTCGCCGCGCCAGAGCAAGTAGAGGACCTCCTCGTAGCTCGCCTCGCGCGCCAGGTCCTTGATGTCGTAGCCGCGATAGGCGAGCAGCCCGGCATCACCGTCGATATAGCTGAGCGATGATTCGGCAACGAGCACATCGTCGAGGCCCTTCTGGAGGTCGTCGGCCATGTCTCTGCTTCCCTACCTTCCGGGAAAAGCATTACCGTTGCGCCACGGCAAGCTTTTGATCGGCCCGGTCGAACGCGATGTATGTCACGGGAGGTCGGCTACGAGCCACGGAGCGTCAAGCGGCTCCTCGCGGAGATGAAGGACATCGCCGAGCTCATGATCGACCTCTCGTACTCGGCGGTGCTGCTCGACAGCCGGGAGGTCGCCGCCGAGGTACTCGAACTCGAATCCGAGATGGACGTCCTCCAGCTCAAGACACGGATGAGTCTGCTGATGGCCGCCCGCAGCCCCGACGATGCCGAGGCGCTCGCGCCGGTCGTGGGGATCGTCGGCGCGACCGAGAAGGTGAGCGACGCGACCGGCGACATCGCCAAGGTCGTCTTGGAGGAGATCGGTCTGCCAGAGGCGATCCGCGGGGCGCTGCCCGACGCCGTCGAGACGATCGTCCGCGCGCGGGTCGCTCCCGACGCGCGCTTCGCCGGGAAAACTCTCGGCGAGCTCAATCTCGAGAGCGAGACGGGCGTGCGGGCGATCGCGCTCCGGCGGGCCGGCGAGTGGGTGCTCAATCCCGATCTTGAGACCACTCTGGAGGCCGACGATGTCGTACTCTTTCGCGGGCCGGAGGAAGCGCTGGAGGGCGTCTATCAGAGCGCTACTGGGGAGGCCTACACGCCGCCTGAGCCGCCCGACCCGACCATCTCGGATCTCGAACGCGCGACCGATTCGGTGGTGTTGATGAAGAACATGAGTGAACTCGCCGTCGATCTGGGCTACGGTGCGGTGCTGTTCGACAGTACGAACCTCGCCGACGAGGTGGTCGACCTGGAGGCCGAGGTCGACGCGCTCCAGTCGCGCTTCGAAGCCTGGACGCTCCGTGCGGCGAGCCGGGTCGACGATCCCGTCTCGCTGCGCGGGCTCGTCCATCTCGCACGCAGCACTGAGGTCATCTCCGATGCGGCCGTCGAGATCAGTGAAGGCGTCCTCAGAGGGCTCGGCTCGCATCCGGTCATCGCCGAGGCCGTCGGCGAATCGGACGAGGTGATCATCCGGCTGACCGTCGGCCGCGACAGCGATCTCGACGGCGCGACCCTCGGCGGGCGGATGGTCAAGACCGAGACGGGGATGCGCGTCATCGCGGTCCGGCGAGCGGGGCGGACGGACGTCACCGACGAGTCCGTCACGACCGAGACGGTGACGCGCGATCACGACGAGTGGGAGATCTCGCCCGGTCCCGAGACCGAACTCCGTGCGGGCAACGTGTTGCTCGCGAAGGGACCGCGAACGGCCGCCGAGCGACTCGGCGCGCTCGCCGGGGAGCAGTGAACGAGGATACTGATCGACGCTCAATCAGCGCCGTCGTACGGTCCGAACGCAGCCGGACGGTACACCGTTCCGACACCAATCAGTAGCATAAACAGTCCGGAGGCCAAGGCGACGACGTCGTACGGTTCGACGGCCTGTTCGAGGACGGAAACAGCTGGCGACCAGAGAAGCGCGACGCCGAGTAGCAGCTGTGCAGCGGTGACGAACTGTCGCTCCCGTATTCGTCGTGCTCCGACGCTGAAATGGATTTCCAGTCCGGAGAGAAAAAACAGGAGTGCAGCCAGAACGAACAGGAGAAGCTCGAACTGTTCGCCTGTCGTCAGCGGGTCGAACAGAACGTACAGCGCTCCGGTGGCGACGAGTAGCAACAGCCCGACGCCGAAGTTCCAGTACCGCCACCAGTGGGGCATCGACCGATGTTGATCCATCGACTGCACTCCGTCGAGACGGCCAATAACTATTGGGCTGGTGATATCTGGCAGATCGATTTGGCGATTCCGTGATCGTGTGGGCTGTGTTCGACTACAGTTACGATTCGCGGGCGAGGCGGTAGGCCGAAACGAGCGTCAGGCCGACAGTGACGAGTGCGGCGACCGCGAGCACGAGCGTCAGCGCCAGCGAGAGGAAGAGCAGCGGCGAGCCGCGCGTGTCGACCGACGGGCCGGCGATCTCGAAGACACGGTAGGCGTAGGCGAGCACCGCGACGACCACGCCGCTGGCGAGCCCGATCTTCGCGTTCCGGGCGACCGACAGCGCCGCAATGAACTGTGCGGTCGGTGGTCGCTCGGGGGCGTTGCTCGACACGCCTCGACTATCGCCGGCATCGACAAATCCGCGTCGGTTCGGTTCGCATATCGAACGGCTCAAGTCGGTCGGCGAGTCCCATCAACCAATGACGAGCCTCGGAACTGCGAGCGCCGCTCCCGGCGAGGTCGACACCGGGCGACTGCCGATCGGCGAGACGCGTGACGGCGCTCGGGCGGGGCTGCCCGTCTGTGTTATCAACGGCGATGAGGCGGGCAAGACGCTCTACATCCAGGCCGCGAGCGACGGCGACGAGCTCAACGGCGTCGGCGTCGTCCGCGAACTCGTCCCCCAGCTCGATCCCACGGAGCTGTCGGGCACGATCCTCGTCGTCGGCATCGTCAACGTCTACGGCTTCCGCGTGGCCGAGCACCGCAACCCGATCGACGACACGAAGATGAACCGGGCCTACCCCGGCGACGAGCACGGCACTTCTTCCGAGCGCATCGCCGCGGCCACCTTCGAGGCCGTCCAGCGCGCGGATCTCGCGCTCGATCTCCATCAGGGCTCGACCAGTCGGATGATCCACGAGACGCGCGTCCGCTGTGGCCCGCGCCACCATCTCCACGACGAGTGTCTCTCGCTCGCGAAGACGTTCGACTGCGGGCACGTCCTCGACCAGAAGGGGCCAGACGGCCAGCTCGCCCGCGCCGCTCCCGACGAAGGGATCCCCACGATCGACCCCGAACTCGGCGGCGCTGTCGGGCTCGATCCCGAGAGCATCGACACGGGTGTCGAGGGCGTCATGAACGTCCTCACCGCCTACGGCTTCCTCGACGGCGAGGTCACGAACGGCGAGCAGACGCGCGCGACCGGCTTCGAGCAGTACGGCGCGCCCGCCGGCGGACTCGTCGATTTCGAGCTCGATCTCGGCGACTCGGTGGAGCAGGGCGATCGTATCTTCCGCGTGACCGACGCCTTCGGGCGCGTGAAAGCCGAGACGACCGCCGACGTCGACGGCGTGTTCTGGCGTACCCGCCGCCTGCCGCAGGTCGCCACCGGCGAGTACGTCTGCTCGGTCGGGACGGACGTCGACACCGTCTGAGGCTGGGATCCCATGACCGGATGGCTGTGCTGTGCTCGCGGTGATCGGGTCGGCGAAGCCAGTCGCTCCTGCCGAGGACGGAACCCATTTCATCCCGCCACACCGATCTCGAAAGAGTGCAGCGGCTCCCGAATCCGGTTCGACTCGTCGTCTACTGGGTCGGACTCGCGCTCGTTCGCGCCGGCCTGATCGAACGCGAGCGTGCCCGCCGAGCGACGACGCTCGCGTGGCCACGTATCGTCACCGGACTGGCCAGGATGTCCAAGAGCGCCGCCGACGTGGCGATGGTCGGGGCGGCGATCGGGACGGGCGCGATCGCCGGCGTCGGCTTCGCTGCACCCTACTGGGGGATGGCGTTCGCGCTCGGCGGCGGGCTCGCCAGCGGCACCATCGCGCTCGTCTCACAGGCCTACGGCGCGAACAGGCCGGCGGGTCAGGCAGTCCGATCGAGCGTCGTCTGCGTGATCGTGCTGACGCTCCCGGTCGCCGTCCTCTTTCACACCTATCCGAGCGCGCTCATCGGCGTTCTCAGCGACGACCCGGACGTGGTGGCGCTCGGTGCCGACTACCTCGAAGTCGTCGCGTTCGGCGTCCCCTTCGCCGGAGTGAATCTCATCGGCAGCCGCACGCTCGTCGGCACCGACGACGCGTGGACGCCGATGGTCGTTCGCGCCGGCGGGGCCGTACTGAACATCGCGGCCAACGCGATCCTGATCTTCGGGTTCGGCTACGGCGTCGTCGGCGCGGCGATCGGCACCGTGCTCGCCAACATTGTCGTCACGACGACCTTTGCCACCGGCTTCACGACCGGCTCGGTCCCGCTGATCGGGTCGTTCCCCGTCACCGTCGCCCCGTTCGGCACGTATCTCGACGGGGCAACGATCCGGCGGCTGCTGCGCATCGGCATGCCGATGATTGGGAAGAACCTCGCGTGGCGGCTCGGCGAGTTCCCGATGCTCGCGATCGTCGATCTGTTCGGGACGGCGGTCGTCGCGGCGTTCGTCGTCGCCCAGCGCGTGCGCGATCTGCTCAACACGCCCGGCTGGGGCTTCGGCCTCGCCTCCTCCAGCCTCGTCGGCCAGGAGCTCGGTACGGGCGACGAGACGACCGCGGAGGCCTACGGCCGGGAGGTCATCCGGTTCGGCGTCGCCGTCTATCTCGTTTCGGCGATACTCGTCGCCGTCTTCGCCGACCCGATCGCGCGCGTGTTCGTCGACGACCCGACGGCAGGGACACTGCCGGTCGCCGTGACGCTCATCTACGCCACCTGCGTCGGCATCGTCTTCAAGGGGCTCTCGCGGACGGCGACCGGCCCGCTGCGCGCGAGCGGCGATACGCGCTGGCCGTTCTACGGGCAGGTGCTCGGCTACGTGGTCGCGCTGCCGCTGGCCTACGCGGGCGCGACGACGCAACTCGGCCTCGCCGGGCTGGCGCTCGCGATCGTGACGCTGATGGCCGTCCCCGCCGCGGTCAACTACTACCGGTTCTGGACCGGGAAGTGGAAGGCGATCAGCCGGGGCTACCGGCCCGCGACCCACGCCGACGACTGATCGCGAGGAATTAGGCCGACCAAAACGCTTATAGAATTAGGCCCGCCTAACACCGGTATGGCGGTTCCCTCCGAACTGACGAGCGCCGACGACACCACGACCGCTGAGAGCGATGTCTCGATCCATTCGACCTCTCTCGAACGAAGCGTCTTCATCGAGGCGGACAACGCCGATGGCTGGATCTCGACCGATACGACCGTTCCGCTCGAACGCTAAAAAATCGGGTTTTAGTGGGTCGCTTCGTCGACCACCAGCGTGTCGTCTTCGAGGTAGTGTTCGAGGTGGTGGGCGTGTTCCTCGTAGTCGTCGATGGCGTCCCTGAGGACCTCCTCGGTGGCGTAGTCGCCGAGACTGTTGGCGAGCTCGATGTGATCGCGGAACCGCTCGACGATGTCGCCGAAGATCTCCATGTCGTTGCGCAGCGAGGTACGGACGTCGTAGACGTCCTCGCCCTCGAAGTCGACGTAGCTGTGATCGGCGTGGTTCGTCGGGCCGGCGACCGGGACGCCACCGATCGCCTGCGCGCGCTCGGCGATGGCGTCGGCCTGTTCCTCGACGTCCTCGTAGGCCTCTTCGAGGAACCGGTGGAGTTCGAGGAACTCCGCACCCTCCACGTTCCAGTGGTGTTTTTTGAGCTGGTGGTAGAGCACGTACGACGCGGCGAGATCGGCGTTCAGTGCGTCGATGATCTGCTCTGCACGTTCCTCTTCGATGCGGAGTGCGGGTGACTCCTCGACGGACCCGAACTCCTGTCGGAGCTCGGAATCGGACTGTTGGAAGCTCATTACACTCCATTGTAGGTGGACAACCCACTTAACTGTTGCTGTTCGGAAAATATATTTTCGGCATCCCAAAAACCAGTTCCCAACAGAGCGAACAAACGCTGTCGAAAGTGGAGACTCCGTCGTCGATCGGGGTGGTGTCGGGTCGGTGCGGTCGCCCGTTCCAAATCGGTTCGTCGAGCATCGATCGAAACGGATAACCGTTGTTTTGGCGGACCTAAAATATATGGCCGAACGAACCGACGCGAACCCCACACGACGCGGCGTGATCAAGGGTGGTAGTGCGATGCTCGCCGGTGGCGTGCTCGCGGGCTGTACCGGCGGCGGAGCGCAGTCGGGCACGAACAACAACTCGTCGACTGACTCGACCACAGCGAACGACGACTCGTACACCGTCGGGATGGCACCGATGGGCGACGTTTCGTTCGAGGGTGCCCCCGAATCCCTGTTCGTCGTGTTCTCGCAGTACGCGGACATGGCGGTCGCGCTCGGTCACGGCGACGCCGTGAACACGATCTACAGTCCGGAGCTCGCCGGCGACGTCATGGGCTCCTACTGTGCACGCCTGGACGGCGTCTCGCCGGGCTGGAAGGACCTAACCGACCCGCTCGCCGACGGGCTGAGCAAGGAGACGCTCTACGAACTCGACAGCGACGTCCACTTCCTCGATCCGGCGTACGTCTCGACCCAGCAGAACTGGAAACGGGCCGATATCGACGAGATCGCGACCAACGTCGGCCCCTGGTTCGGGAACTTCTACAGCGGCACGCACGACGAGCCGCCGGAATCCTACCGGGAGAGCTATCAGTACTACTCGCTCTGGGACCTGTTTGGCAAGGTCGCGCGCGTGCTTCGGGAACGCGCTCGCTACCGGAAACTCGAACGGATGCATTCGAACGTGCTCTCGACGATCCGCTCGAAGCTCCCACCGAAGGAGGAGCGGCCGACCGCCGTCCGCGTCACGCTCAACGACGACAACAGCGCGTTTTACACCTACCATCTCAACCGGCCCGGCTACTGGCTGGCCGACACCCGTCCGCTCGGGGCGCGCGACGCCTTCGCCGAAAAGGACTGGTCGAGCCTCTGGGGCGAAGTCGGCTACGAAGCCATGCTCGAAGCCGATCCCGACGTGATCCTCCATCTCTGGAGCATCTCCCCACAACACGACATCGACGAAGTGCGCAAGCGCATCACGAGCAAGCCGGCAGGTCGAGAGCTCGCCGCCGTCCGCAACGACCGCGTCTATCCCGCCGGAATGCGCTACCAGGGCCCGATCATGAACCTCTTCCAGCTGGAGATGACCGCCAAACAGCTCTATCCCGAACAGTTCGGCGACTGGCCAGACTACACGAGCGGCGATCCATATCCCGAGATTCCGGCCGACGAGCAGCTGTTCGACCGGCAGCAGCTCGCAGCCGTCGTCGACGGGACCGCGTAGCCATCGCCGACCTTTTCCCGGTTCGTCGGACTTTAGGCAGGCCAAAATCGGAAGGCTTTAGGACGTTTTCGGCGTGCCTAATCGACATGTACCGACGACGGACTGCCGGTGGTGACGACTGATGGCCGATTCCAGCGAGGTCGCGCCGGACGGCGGTACGCTCGTCGCCGGCGGATCGACGATAGAGGGGAGGGAGTCGTCGGCAGACGGCCGGACCGAGCCGGACAGCGCCCTCGTCGGCGAGGAGTTGGTGCTCGGCTATCCGACCGGTGAGCCGGTCATCGACGGCGAATCGGTGTCGATCCCCGAAAACCGCGTGACGGCGCTCGTCGGCCCGAACGGATCGGGGAAGAGTACACTTCTCCAGGGCCTCGCCAACCAGCTCGATCCCGATTCGGGCGTCGTCACGCTCGACGGCCGGGAGATCCAGTCGCTCGGGACGAAGGAGCTCGCCCGCAAGCTCGGCTTGCTCTCCCAGGAGAGCAGTCTCCCGGCGAGTCTCACCGTCGAGAGCCTCGCCATGCACGGGCGCTACCCGCATCGCGGCGCGTTCGACTCGCCGACCGAGGACGACGAGGCGGCCGTCGAGCGTGCACTCTCGCTGGCGGGCGTCGACCACCTCCGCGAGCGGACCCTCGGCAGCCTCAGCGGCGGCCAGAAGCAGCTCGCGTGGATCGCGATGGCACTCGCCCAGGACACCGAGGTGCTGCTGCTCGACGAGCCGACCACCTTCCTCGATCTCCACCACCAGCTGGAGGTGATGGCGATCGTCGAGACGCTGCGAGCCGAGAGCGACGTCACGGTCGTGCTCGTCCTCCACGATCTCGATCAGGCCGCCCGCCACGCCGAGCACATGCTCGCACTCGTCGACGGCGAGATCTACGCCCATGGACCGCCGTCGGAAGTCGTCTCCGAGGGGCTCCTTCGTGACGTCTTCGGCGTTTCGGCGACCGTCGAGCAGGGCGAGCGCGGGCCGCACATCACCCCTCATCACGCGGTGCACGAGGACTGAACGGATCGCTACGGGACGCTTTTTATCCTCCGACGTGGTGGATTTATCATGCACGTCAGCACCGCCGTCGTCGAGCGACTTCGCGCGAACGGTATCGATACCGTCTTCGGCATTCCTGGCAAGCAGTCGCTCCCGCTGAACGACGGTATCGATCGTGCGGACGACATCCGCTACGTCGTCGCGCGCCACGAGACCGCCGTCAGCCAGGCGGCGTGGGGCTATGCCGAGACCAGCGGTCGGCCGGCGGCGACGATCGTCGTGCCCGGCCCGGGCGACATGAACGCGATGAACGGGCTGAAGAACGCGAAAAACGACTGTACACCCCTTCTCCACATCGCCATCGAGACCGAGCCGGAGCTCCGCGGCGGCGACGCCATCCACGAGACGCCGCCCAGAATCTACGACGAGATCGTGAAGGAGAACCTCCTCGTCGAGACTCCGGAGGCGACCGCCGCCGAGATCGAGCACGCGCTCACGATCGCGCAGACGCCACCGAAGGGACCGGTCAGGATCGGGATCCCGAAGAACTTCCTCAAACAGGACGCGGCGGTCGCATCGCCGGCCGAACACGAACCGTCGGCTCCTGCCGAACCCGACGACGTCACCGCTGCGGCCGAACTGCTCGACGAAGCCCGAAAGCCGATCGTCGTCGCTGGCGGCGGCGTCAGAACCACGGGAGCCGCCACCGAACTGAGCGCGATCGCCGAGAGCCTGTGTGCGCCGATCGTGACGACGTACAAGGGAAAGGGCGTCGTCGGTGGTGACCACCCGCTCTNGGCACGCTCTCCGGTAGCGCCAGCCCGGAGCTCGACGAGACGCTGGCCGCCGCTGACGCCGCGCTCGTCGTCGGCTCGGATCTCGACGCGGTCGCCACGAGCAACTGGTCGGCACCGCTGCCCGACGAGCTCGTCCATGTCACCCTCGACGCGAACGACATCGGTACCGGCTACAGTC
Source organism: Halococcus thailandensis JCM 13552 (assembly GCF_000336715.1). Classification (GTDB taxonomy): domain Archaea; phylum Halobacteriota; class Halobacteria; order Halobacteriales; family Halococcaceae; genus Halococcus; species Halococcus thailandensis. The sequence continues at coordinate 119,427 of NZ_AOMF01000145.1, read as the reverse complement.
CTACTGTGGGTATCGTCGCCGACGCGCGCGCGACGCTCGATGCACTATCGGCTCGTCTCGACGGAAGTACGTCGGGGTGGGATGGGACCGAAGAGGTCGCGGCGGTCAGGGATGCCTACGACGAACGCATCGCCGACCTTCTGGACGCCGAGCGCGAGCCGCCGACCTCGGTCGCCTGCCTTCGAGCAGTTCGTCGCGCGATCCCGGACGAGACGGTCGTCAGCGCCGACGCGGGCGGCTTCCGGGTGTGGGCGCTCAACGTCTTCGGCGCTGCCGGCCCGCGGCGGTACGTGAATCCGGGCTCGTGGGCGACGATGGGCACCGGATTGCCCGCCGCCATCGGCGCGCAGCTGGCGAACCCCGAGAAACCCGTGCTGGCACTCTGTGGCGACGGCGGACTGATGATGGCGGTCCACGAACTCCACACTGCCGTCGCCGAGGAGCTCCCGATCACGACGGTCGTGTTCAACAACGACGACTACGCGATCATCAGCGAGGAGGCCGAGCGAAGCTACGGGCTCGAATCGGGGGCCTACGGCTGGCCGTCGGCCGCGCTCGACTTCCCGACGATCGCCGAGGGGATGGGCATGACCGCGTTCCGGGCCGACGGCGTCGCGGACCTCGAAAACCGTGTTTCCGAGGCCATCGCGCGCGACGAACCCGTGCTGATCGAGGTCCGTACGGATCCCGACGAGCCACAGGCGAGCGCGTTCATGGAGGGAGCATGACCGGTGAAGCGCGCACGGCCGACGGCGATCGTGGGCCGCTCGACGGGCTGACGGTACTCGACGCCTCGCGCGTTCTCGCCGGCCCCTTCTGTACGATGCAGTTGGGCGACCTCGGTGCGGAAGTGATCAAGGTCGAGCGCCCCGACACCGGCGATCAGACCCGCGGCTGGCAGCCGCCCTCCTACGGCGACTCCGACGAAAGCGCCTACTACATGAGCATCAACCGGAACAAGCGCTCGATCGCGCTGAACCTCGCCTCGAAAGAGGGTCGCGAGGTGTTCCGCGAACTCGCCCGCGAGGCCGACGTGCTCGTCGAGAACTTCCGAGTGGGGAAGATGGAGGAGTGGGGGCTCGGTTACGACGACCTCCGCGAGGCGAACCCGGAACTGGTCTACTGTTCGATCACTGGCTACGGCGAGTGGGGGCCCGACAGCCACCGCCCGGCCTACGACATCATCATGCAGGCCGAAGGTGGGCTGATGAGCATCACCGGCGAGGAGGGGCGGACTCCCGTCCGCGTCGGCGTCGCCATCGCCGATATCGGCGCGGGGATGTACGCCACGCAGGGGATCCTGGCGGCGCTGCTCGAACGCGAACTCGGAGATGGGGAGGGACAGAAACTCGATATCAGCCTGTTCGACGGCCAGGTGGCCTGGATGACGTACATGGCGTCGAACTACTTCGCGACCGACGACCCGCCCACCAGGATGGGCAGCAAACACCCGACGATCGCGCCGTATCAGGCGTTCGCGACGAACGACGGCCACGTCGTGGTGGCGGTCGCCTCCGAAAACCTCTGGCCGAACTTCTGTACGGCGCTCGATCGCGAGGATCTCATCGACGACGACCGGTTCGCGACCAACGAGGACCGGGTGGCCAACCGCGAAGCACTCGATTCGCTGCTCGCCGAGGAGCTCCGGCAGTACGACACCGATGAACTGCTCACCCTATTCGACGAGCACGACGTGCCCGCGAGCGACGTCCACGACATGGCCGACGTCTTCGCCGACGAGCAGGTCGCGGCGCGCGGGATGCATCGCGAGATCGACCACCCGGCAGCCGGTACCGTCGAGATGCCCGGCAGCCCGATGCACTTCTCGGATACACCGACGACGATCCGCCAGTATCCGCCCCGCCTCGGCGAACACACCCGCGACCTCCTCCACGAGGCGGGCTACGACGCGGGAGAAATTCAGGAGTTGATCGACGCGGATGCCGTGGCTCCATTCGAGGATTGATTACCCGAGCGAACTTTCGTTGACGGCGAACTCCAGCGCGTTGATGAGATAGTGAGCAACCACCACGACGAGCAGGCTTCCGGTCACGACGAACGCACCCGCGAGCACGAAGCCGAGGCTTCCCGTGACGACCATGCCGAGCGCGCCCTGCGCCCCGTGACCGAGCGCGAACGCGAGCGACGAGAGCAGCGCCAGCAGCCACGGTGAGAGCGAGAAGCCCGTCGAGAACGCGCCGACGAGCGCCGCCCGGAAGAGGAACTCCTCGAAGACGGCGATCGTCGGCAGGACGACGCCGAGCAGCACGATCCAGCCGCCCCTCGAATCGGGCGCGAGCGACCCGCGCAGCTGCTCGGGCACCTCGATGCCGACAGCCTTCGCCGCGCGCGACCCTCCCTCGTTGGCGAGATACAGTCCGACGCCGAGCGCGACGCCGATGGCGAGTTCTCGGAGGCCACTGGTTGCCGGTGACGCACCGAGCGCTCCGAGCGGGATCCGCGTGTACCACGCGCTGCCGAGCAGGACGACGAGAAACAGTCCCTGCGAGAGCGCGACGTTCGCGAGCAGTAGCCCCGTCGACAGCGATGCGGGTTCCTGTGGTTCGCGTTTCGGACGCTCCGCTTCCGGACGCTGTTCGGCGTCCGGATGGGATTCCGCTTCCTGGTGGGGTGCTGCCTCCGGATGATGCTCTGGTTCAGCGTGTTCGGGAACACTCGCCGGCGTTTCATCCGTCGGGGCGGCCTCGTGGCTCGCCACCTGGGAAACGCGCGCGAGCGCGAGCAACAAAACGAGAACGAGGGCGGTCAGCCCCGCGAAGACCGCCCAACGGGCCACGTTACTGCGGGCTGGGGCTGCCGGTGCCCTGCTGGCCGACCTGCTGCCGGTCGAGCGCCTGGCCGGTGATCGACTTCAGGCGGTCGACCAGTCCGTCCTTCTCGCCCTCGCCGGCGAGGGCGACTTCGAGCACCTCGCTGATGTGCGAGACGGGGACGACCTCGATCTGGTCCTTGTACTCGTCCTCGATCATCACGTCCTGTTCGTTCGCCGCCGGGATGATGACCCGTTCGAGTCCGGCCTTGGCCGCGGCCTCGATCTTGTGGGTCACGCCGCCGACCGGGAGCACGTCGCCCCGGACGGAGAGCGAGCCGGTCATCGCGAGGTTCTGATCGACCGGCACGTCCTCCAGCGCGCTGATGACGGCGGCGGCCACGGTAATCGAGGCCGAGTCGCCGTCGACACCCTGCTGGCCGGTTTGCACGAACTGGATGTGGATATCCTTCTCCGAGATGTTCTCGTCGGAGAACTTCTTGATGATCGCCGAGACGTTCTGGACGGCCTCTTCGGCCATCTCCTTGAGCTGACCGGTGGCGATCACGCCACCGGGGCCCTGCGAGGGCGTGACCTCGGCCATCACGGGGAGGACGATCCCCGAGTCCTCGCCCATCACGGCGAGCCCGTTGATTCGGCCGACGACGTCGCCCTGTGCGACGGTCATCTCGTAGTCCTTGCGGCGCTCGATGAACGTATCGGCGAGCTGCTGTTCGATCGAGCGCGAGCGGTTCTTCGCCTGCAGGACGTGCTCGCGGGTGGTGAACTCGGCGTCCTCCGCACGGGCGATGTCGCCCGCCACGCGGACGAGTCCGCCGAGATCACGCATCTTGAGCGAGAGGTGCCCCTTCCGGCCCGCACGGCGCTGGGCTTCGAGGATCATCTCCTCGATGGCATCGCGCGTGAAGTGCGGGAGCCGCCCGTCCTTGTCGACCTCCTGGGCGACGAACCGGGCGTACTTGCGGCGCATCTCCGGCTCGTCCTCGATGGTGTCGTCCATGTACACCTCGTAGCCGTAGCCCTTGATCCGCGAGCGCAGCGCCGGATGCATGTTCTCCATCGCGTCGAGGTTCCCGGCGGCGACCATGACGAAGTCCGTCGGGACGGGTTCGGTCTGGACCATCGCGCCCGAGGAGCGCTCGGACTGGCCCGTAATGGAGAACTCGCCCTCCTGGATCGCCGTCATCAGCTTCTGCTGGGAGCGCACGTCGAGCGTGTTGATCTCGTCGAGGAACAGCACGCCCTTGTTGGCCTCGTGGATCGCTCCCGACTCGACGCGGTCGTGGCTCGGCGTCTCCATCCCACCCGACTGGAACGGGTCGTGGCGGACGTCGCCGAGCAGCGCGCCGGCGTGGGCACCCGTCGCGTCCTTGAACGGGGCGGTCTGGGTGTCCGAGGAGTCGATCAGGAGGTTCGGGATCATCGCGTCAGTGCTGCGCGAGCTGTACTTGAAGGCGATGTAGATGACGCCGGCGGCGAGAATACCGAGCAGCACCTGCCCGGCGATCAGCAGCGAGTAGCCCAGCACGATGGCGATGATGATCCACATCAGGAACTGGCGCATCTGGTTGCGCTTCTGGGCCTCCTCCTTGTGCGCCTCGATGATCTGTTTGCCCTTCCCGCCCGGCACGGTTCGGACCTTCGGCGCGTTGCCATCGTCGGGGTTGTGATAGACCAGAACGTCCTGGAGATCCTCCTTGGGCAGGAGCTGGCTCATCGCTTTAGCCAGCATCGACTTGCCCGTCCCGGGCGTCCCGATCATCATGACGTGGCGGCGCTGCTTGGCCGCCTTCATCACGACGTCACGGGCGTGATCCTGTCCGATGACCTGATCGACGAGTCGGTCGGGGATCTCGATGTCGGCGGTCGATTCGATGTCGAGCCCCCCGAGCAGGTCGTCCTCTTGCCCCTCGATGATGGCCTCGTCGTCGACGTCGCTGCCGAGTTTCTCCCCTGACGGCACGGTCGTCTCGGCTCCCGACTCCGAGTCCGAGTCGATCTCCGACTCGGTCGGGAACGCGTCGTCGGTGTCGGTGTCGTTGCTCATGTGACTGTCTCTAACAGTAGAAACGAGGGCACGTTTACTGATATACTTTCTCCCCTCGAACGTCGTGCACACGCTGTCGAAACCGCCCCTGTGAGTGCGTTTCTGGCACGATTCGCCGTTCACGGACGACCGGCCGGTTTTATATACGTGTGGGGCGGGAGTGTGGATATGACGCGGGGGTTCTACATCGGTCGCTTCCAGCCCTACCACGACGGCCACCACCACATGGTCGAACGCATCGCCGACGAGGTCGACGAGCTCGTCCTCGGTATCGGCAGCGCCGACGACTCACACACGCGCCACAACCCGTTCACCGCCGGCGAGCGCATCATGATGATCACCAAGTCGCTCGAAGACGCCGATCTCGTCATCTATCCGGTGCCGATCGAGGATCTCGATCGCAACGCCGTCTGGGTCTCCCACGTTCGGAGCATGTCGCCGGCGTTCGACGTCGCCTACTCGAACAACCCGCTCGTCGTCCAGTTGTTCTCGGAGGCCGGCGTCGAGGTGCGCCAGTCGCCGATGTTCGAGCGCGAGAAGCTCGAAGGCACCGAGATCCGCGAGCGCATGATCGACGACGAGGGCTGGGAGGAGCTCGTCCCGAGCGCCGTCGTCGACGTCGTCACCGAGATCGACGGCATCGAGCGCCTCCAGCGGGTGAGCGACACCGACGGCGCGGCCGACAACCGTCCGCACCGCTCGAACACCGCCGATCCCGAATAGCATGCTCACGCTGAGCTCCGACTTCGGCACACCCTACCCGGCGGCGATGAAGGGCGTGCTCCTCTCGAACACCGATGCCCGACTGGTCGACGTCAGCCACGAGTTCCCCAGACAGGACGTCCGCACGGCGGCGTTCTGGCTGCGCGAGCTACTTCCCTATTTCCCGCCCGCCGTCCACCTCGTCGTGGTCGATCCGGGCGTCGGCACCGACCGCGCGGCGCTCGTCGTGCGTGCGGGCGACCACGCCCTCGTGGGGCCGGACAACGGCGTTCTCGTCCCCGCAGCTCGCCGACTCGCCGACGGCAACGACATCGAGGCGTTCGTGATCGCCGACGACGAGGCCGAGAGCTCGACGTTCCACGGCCGGGACGTGTTCGCGCCGGCAGCCGCCGCCGTCCACGAGGCGGGCATCGACAGTGTCGAGAGTCTCGATCGCTGCACGCCGGCGGACGGGATCGAGGAGCTCTCCTTTCCCGAACCGACACACCGCAACGACGCGATCGCGGGCGAAGTGCTCGTCGTCGACGGGTTCGGCAACGCCATCACGAACGTTCCCGGCGAGGCGCTCGACGGCTCCTTCGGCGACAGTATCACCGTCAACGACGAGGGGGCACCGGTCGAACGGTCGTACGCCCACGTCGCATCGGGCGAGCGCCTCGTCACTGTCGGCAGCCACGAGAACGTCGAACTCGCGGTCAATCGTGGCCGTGGCGAGCGGGCGTTCGACGTCGCGGTGGGCGATCCGGTCGTGCTGACGGACGTCTGATGGTCGATGCCTTCGGCGCGATGAACGCGATCGGCCTCGTGGCGTTCGCGCTCGCCGGCTCGCTCAAGGGTGCCGACGCCGATCTCGATCTGTTCGGCATCGCTGTTCTCGGCATGCTCACGGCGCTCGGCGGCGGCATTCTCCGCGACACGCTCGTCGGCCGCGTCCCGGTCGCACTGCGGACGACCGGCGACGTCGCCATCGCCCTCGCTGGCGTCGCACTCGCGCTCGTGCTCGCACGACTGCTCGGCAGTCGCCTCCGGACCCACGCGGTGGTCCAGCTCCCCGATGCCGTCGGGCTCGCGGCGTTCGCGGCCACCGGCGCGCTCGTCGGCGTTCGAGCGGCACTCTCGCCGTTCGGCGTCGTCGTTCTCGCGACGCTCACCGGCGTCGGCGGCGGCAGCATCGCCGATCTGCTGCTCGGTCGGGTGCCGAGCGTGCTCCACGAGGACTTCTACGCGACACCGGCGGTGATCGGCGGAGTTGCGTTCTGGCTCACAGTGCGGGCGGGTGTCGCGTCCGGTCGGGCGGCGCTCGGCTGTGCAGTCGTCGTGCTCGGCCTTCGCCTGCTGGCGCTGCGATACGACTGGCGGCTTCCGACGATCTGAGGACCGTCGACGGACGTGCGACGCGCTGGTCGTCGCTCGGGTCGAAAAAAACGGTGGGTCGATTAGTTGTCCGCGGAGATGACGTCGTCGATACGGACGATCATCGTCGCGGCCTCGGTCGCGCTCTCGATGGCCTCGTGTTTGACGGCGGCGGGGTCGAACACGCCGGCCTCGACGGGGTCGGTGACGGTGCCGGTCTGACTTTCGCTGATGATGCCGGCTCGGCCCTCGCTGTCGTGGCGACTGCGCAGCTCGACGAGCGCGTCGATCGGATCCATGCCGGTGTTCTCGGCGAGCGTACGCGGGAGCACGTCGGTCGCGTCGGCGAACGCCTCGACGGCGAGCTGGCGACGCCCTTCGATGCTCGCCGCGTGGTCACGGATGTAGGCGGCGATGGCGACCTCGCTCGCGCCGCCACCGGGTACCACACCACCCGCATCGAGCGCGGCGGTCACGACGTCGAGCCCGTCGTGGAGCGCGCGTTCGAGCTCGTCGGTGACGTGATCGGTGCCGCCCCGGGCGAACACCGTCACGGATTCGGCGGCCGCGCCGCCCTCGACGAAGACGAGATCGTCGTCGGCGAACGACTCGACGCTGACGCGCTCGGCGTTGCCCAGATCGTCCGCTTCGAGGTCGTCGATGGCACCGACGCGGCTCGCGCCGGTCGCCTGCGTGATCGCCTTCGCCTCGTCGTCATCGACGCTCTCGAAGGCCAGTACCCCTTCGTCGGCGAGATGGGCGGCCGCGCGGTCGTCGACGCTCTCGGTGACGAACGCCACGTCGACGTCGAGATCGGCGAGTGCGTCGGCGTACTGCTCGAACTGGCTCTCCTCGGCGTCGATGGCGGCGTTGAGATCCTCGACGCTCCCGACGTCGTACTCCGCGTCGACGTTCGACTCGCGGATGTCGAACTCGACGTCGAGGACGGCGATCGAGGCGTCCTCGACGGTCGCGGGCATGTCCTCGCGGACCGGCTCCTCCTCGCTGATGACGCCCTCGACGAGCTCCGTCGCGCTCGAACTCGCGCCCGTCTGGGTGCGGACGGTGATGTCCTCGCGTGCGACGCCGTCGTTCTCGACCCGTCGGATCCCCTCGACGATCGTCTCGGCGAGCGCCTCGGCGCCGACGTCACCGGTGCCCTTGCCCGTCATCGACGTTTCGGCGACGTTGCGGAGGACGTCGTCGTCGACCGTCTCGTCGACGACGATCTCGTCGACGGCCTCGTGGGCCAGCTCCGCGGCCTCGTGATAGCCCTCGACGATCGTCGTCGGATGGACGTCGTCGTCGAGGAGGTTCTCGGCCTTGGCGAGCAGCTGGCCGGTGAGGACGGCCGCCGTGGTCGTCCCGTCGCCGACTTCGTCCTCCTGTGTCTCGGAGACCTCGACGATCATCTGTGCGGCGGGATGCTCGATATCCATCTCGCCGAGGATCGTCGCGCCGTCGTTGGTGATGACGACGTCGCCCGAATCGGAGACGAGCATCTTGTCCATCCCTTTCGGGCCGAGCGTCGTCCGGACGGACTCCGAGACGGCCTTGCCGCCCTCGATGTTCGAACTCTGTGCGTCCTCACCGCGCGTGCGCTCGCTGTCATCGCTGAGGATGAACATCGGCTGTCCACCCATGCGCTGTTGCTGTGCCATGATTTGAAATCCTCGTCAATGGGTCGTTTGCGGTTCTATATAAAAATTGCTACTCGGGGTCGCGGAAACGCCGGACGCGAACGGCAGGCTCTGGCACACGAACATCGGAACGAACGCTTATCAATCGCCGTCAGCGCCAGTCGTGGACCGCGACCGCCCGCTCGGATCGTGCGGAGAGCCCGTTCGGGTTGCGGCGGTCGCGTGAGCGCCAGCGCGCGGCCAGCCCGGAGCCGTTGCCGCGCAGACTCCCGACGAGCACGTCCCGCCCGTTTCCGACCCAGTTGGTCGGGCTCGCCTCGCCGCGCACGACGCCTTCGAGTCCGGTGAGGGCGTCCCGGCCCGCGTGCGAGAGCAGTCGTCGGGCGGTCGTCGGCCGCAGCCCGTAGTTCTTGACGAGGCGGTAGGCGAGCGCACGATACTTCCAGTACCAGTCGCGCTCGGTTCGGCCGCCGTCGGAGATCGCTCGCGGGGCCGACGGGGTCGTCTCGGTGCCGAGCGCGTCGCCGACGGCCATCCCCGCCGCCCAGCGCACGTCGTACTCCGCGGCCGCGAGCCGGTGGGCGAGATCGCGCGCACCACCCGTCTGGAGATATTCGTCGAATCCATCTACTTCTTCGAGCGCCGTGCGGGTGAACGCGACGTTCGAGCCGTCGAAATACGTCACCTCGCGGCCGGTGATGGTCCGTGATTCGGGTGTCGTCGGTCCGTCGGCCGATCGCGCCGGCCCGGTGACGACCCCCACGTCCCGGCGCATCCGCGGTGGATACCCTTCGGCGATGGTGTGCGCACGACCGTCGCCGTGGCTGCCGGTGTCGAAGCCCGCCATGAGCGCGTCCTTCCAGCCCGACTCGATGGTTTTGTCGTAGCCGACGAACGCGACGTGCTCGCCGGTCGTGTGTTCGATGCCGGCGTTGCGCGCGACGTTCAGATTGCGGTCGGCGACCTCGACGAGCACGTCGACGTCGTCGCGTTCGCTGACCATCCCGGTGGTGCCATCCGCGGAGGGACCGTTGACGACGACCACCTCGCTCTCGGGGGCCACCGCCGCGAGCGCGTCGAGACACGCCACGAGTTGGGTTCGGCCGTTGAGAGTCGGCACGACCACCGAGAGCTGCATACCGACCGAATAGCGCCGCTCGACATAAAAACAACCGCTTTATCTTCGGATCGCTGCCGATCCTCCCGACGACCGACGAAGCGGTCGCTCGCGGACGCTCGTGTGCCAGCTAGTCCACTATCGACGAAAGTTCGCACCAGCCGACAGCACGGCGATCGGTTCTCACTCCCCTTGCAACCGTGCGTCCCAGTACGATACCGACGCCACGTACTCGCCGATCGGCGAGTCCATGATCATGTCGTCGAGTTCGCGCACGCGGGTGGCCATCGCGTCGGGGAGCTGGCGATAGAGGCCGTACGGGAAGAAGAAGTCGTGTTCCTCGCCGGCCAGCTGGAGTCCGGCCCCGTCGAGCAGCTCCTCGATCTCGGCGCGGGCGTACAGCCGCGAGCCCATCGGCAGCAGCCAGTTGTAGATGCTGCGGGTGCTGAACCGACGGAAGGTGTCGAAGACGACCTGCTTGCGGGCGACGCGGCGTAGCTCGGCGAGAAACGAGGCGGGTGTATCGGCGAGATGGAAAAACCGCATCGCGATGACGGTCTCGAAGTGGTCGTCGGGGAAGGGCAGGCGGGCGGCGTCGCCGCGCATGAACTCCAGATGGTCGTCGACGCCCGCCGCGCGCGCCTTTTTCCGACCCTCCTGGAGCATCGCGGGCGAGATATCGAGGCCGACGATATCAGCGCCGCGCTGGGCGAGCATCGTCGTGAATCGCCCCGTTCCGCAGGCGATTTCGAGGATGCGTTTGTTCTCGACGGGACCGACTGCCGAGAGCACGGCCTCCTTCTCCCGCTCGTCGATGAGCCGGCCGCCGTCGGAGAACCGCTTGGTGTCGTACTCCTCGGCGACCTCGGCGGTCTGGTACCACTCCTGTCCCTTCACGCTACCCGTGGTTTTCGGCCGAGGAATAAAACCGTACGGATATGACGCGCTGCCCGTCGGTGGCGACCGTCGAGCGAACCGACTGGCACGATCCAACTGCTCACGCCATCCGTATCCTGACCGTGCGGTGCGCGTCTCACCACGAAATATAAGGGCAAAGGTATTCATTCATGCGGTAGTAGTATACATTCCCATATATGGGCAAGTTTTACCATAGCCCGTCGAAGAGTGGTGAGCATGAGCGCCACCACGGACCGCGCACAGCCCGACGACCCGTTGACCGAGACCGAGTTCCGCGACCGCCTGCGCGAACTCCCTCCGAGCGCGAAGCTCGTCGCCAAAGTGCTCGAATCGGAGACGCCGCTCTCGCAGGGCCAGCTCGCCGACGAATCGCTGCTGCCCGATCGCACCGTCCGCTACGCGCTGAACCGCCTCGAAGACGACGATCTCGTCGGTTCGCGCTACAGCTTCCGCGACGCCAGAAAGCAGGTCTACTTCCTGAACCAGTAACTGGCCTTTTCAGCTGCGAGCGCCACCACTCGTCGTGAGTCCGACCCGTGTTCCGATTCCTGTCGAGACGGCTGCACCCGGCGGCGAGACCAACGCCTATCTCGTCGGAAGCGAGTGGGCGCTGCTCGTCGATCCGGCAGCCGCGACGCCCCGCCTCGACGAGGCGATCGACGGCGTCGCAAACCTGCTCGTGACCCACACCCACCCCGATCACGTGGGCGGTGTCGAAGCGTATGCCGACCGGGCGACCGTCTGGGCGCACGCCGGCTACGCGGACCGGTTCGAACGCGCGACCGGCGTCTCGCCCGATCGCACCTTCGGCCCGGGAACGCGCATCGACACCGACGCAGGGACCGTCGAGTTGCTCGCGACGCCGGGACACGCCCCCGACCACGTCGTGCTCGCCATCGACGACGAGGTGCTTGTCGGCGATCTCGCCGTCGCGAACGGGAGCGTCGTCGTGGGGAACGAAGACGGCGACATGCGTGGCTATCTCACCGCGCTCCGGCGGCTTCACGCCCGGAATCCGGCACGGCTGTATCCGGGTCACGGACCGGCCGTCGAGGAGTTACGGGCAGTGATCGAGCGGCTGCTATCCCATCGACTCCGCCGCGAACGGGCGGTCCTGCGGGCGGTGCGCGATGGCGCGCGGACGATCGCTGCGGTGACCGACGCGGCCTACGAGAAGGAGCTTTCGGGAGTGCGAGGACTGGCCGAGCGCACGGTGGCGGCCCATCTCGACAAACTCGCCGTCGAGGGGCGGATCGAGTGGGACGGTGAACGGGTCCGCCCCTGACGACGGTCTTTTTGCGCGGCGGCCGAAAGGAGATATGTGAGTTTCGAGGACGAACTCGCCCGTGCGCGCCATCTCGACGTCGGGGCGCTGGCCGACGCCATCGAGGAGATCGGCTTCGAGTGTACGCGCTGTGGGGCCTGTTGCAAGGCAGCGACGGGTCCGGACGGGCGCGAGGAGCACACGGCGACGGTGTTTCCCGACGAGATACGCGAGCTGCAGGACGCCACCGAGTACGACCACCGGGACGTTGCCCGGCCGATGCCATACGGACTCAGCGAGGGCGAGGATGGGCCGGAGGGTGAGACCTTCGAGTGGGCGCTCGAAACGACCGGCTGTGGCGACTGCACTTTCTATGCCGAGGAGGACGGTGTCGGGGCGTGTACCGTCCACGAGGATCGGCCGCTCATCTGCCGCACCTATCCGTTCAGTGTCGCTCTCGACGGGTCGAGCCAGCCGATGGGTGCGGCGGTCGATCAGGTCGGCGACGTGCGCGCCCACGAATGCGAGGGGCTCGGACGCGACATCGACCGCGAGCACGCCGAGGAACTGGCTGGTGCGCTCAAGGAGCGCGCGATCCGCGAGATCGAAGAAGCCATCGCCGTCAGTGAGCGCTACGAACCCGCAAATCCCGATTCCGGCGAGATCGTCGTCCACGACTCCGAGGGTGCGAAACGACCGGACGGAACGCCGATCGACGGGTAGCTGCCGGCCCTGCCGGCGGTGCGGCAACGGTTTGCGGTCCTGGTGTCTCGGCGAGTCAAGCGAGCCGAGGCTCAGGAGAGCTATACTCTCCTGGTGGATGAAGGGCGAGTAGCGAGGGACCGGAGGTCCCTCGTACCATGCGAGCGGGCCTCCGGCCCGCGAGCAGACGACCGGAGGGAGCGAGGGCTTCTGTGGTGCAGAGAGTGGAGAGTCCGCGCGAACAGAGTGAGCGCGGTTCGCCGCGAGCGCCGAAGGCGCGAGCGGGGAGTTTTTAGCGTAGCTTTTTGCGAGGAGTGGTGGCCGACCGCAGGGAGGCCACCCGACGAAGTAAAAAGGTACTAATCGATGATTTCGCCGACGGCGAAGTTCGATTTCACCTCGGTGACTTCGACTTTGACGCGTTCGCCGATCTCGGCACCGGGGACGATGATGACGTAGCCGCGTTCGACGCGGGCGATGCCATCGCCCTGCTTGCCGATGTCCTCGACCTCGACGTAGCGCATCTCGCCGACGTCGACGGGCGGCTGTGGCTCCGAGGAGGGTGTGCTCGACCGCGAGCGCGAACTGCTCGACGATTCCTCGGTCGGTTCGCGCGAGACGAGTGCCACACGGTAGGTCTCGCCGGGCTCGATCGACCCGTTCTCGACCTCGCGGCGCGGTATCTCGACGGTGTAGCTGTCTTCGGATTCGGTGACGTCGGCGTTGAACAGACACAGGAGTTTATCAGAGATTTCCATCGCGTAGTCCTCCATCCGCCGCTACCGTGGCCGAGAAATAAAGAACTACCGCCCGCTCGCGCCGTACCCGTCCGTACCACCCTCGATTCGAAGGGGCGTCGACGGGCCACGACGGGCGATATCGTCGTCGTGAACGCGACCGAAATCGACCGATAGCGCCCGAATTAGCCCATCGCACCAAACCCGCTATGTGTGTTGCTCCGTTCGGATCGTGTATGGCCGCACGCAGCGCACCGATACAGACACTCAGTGAGAAACAGCGCCGCATCCTCTCGTATCTCCGCGAGCACGCCGACAGCAAGACCTACTTCAAATCCCGACTCATCGGCGACGCGCTCGGGCTGTCGCCGAAGGAGGTCGGCACGAACATGAACGCCATCCGCAAGACCGACGGCGTGCTCTCGGTCGAGAAGTGGGGCTACTCTTCGAGCACGACGTGGAAAGTCACCCAGTAGTCAGGCGTCGACGCTGATGAACTGGTCGGCCTCGCGGGCGAACTGGACCGTCGCGGCGTCGAAGGAGTCGGCATAGCTCACCAGCAGCGTCAGCAGTCGTTCCGGGCGGACGAGCGAGTAGCCGTCCTCACGCGAGAGCAGCCCCGCCGCGTCGAGATCGGCGGCGTGATTGCTTATCGTCGGCCGTGAGACGTCCACCGCTGCCGCGAGATCGCTCGCGGTCGCGTCGCCGTCGCGCAACAGTGCGATGATCATTCCGCGCGGTGTCTCGCGCCGGAGAAAGCCGAGCGCCGTGCGCTCGAACGCGTCGAACTCGCGGGCCGGGAAGTAGCGTCGGTAGTCGCCGTCGCGGTGGCTCTCGACCGTGCCGTCACGTTCGAGCCGTTTGAGATGGTGCTGTGTCTCGCCGGTGGCCAGATCGAGATCGTCACGGATCTTCGAGAAGTGTGCGCCCGGCGTCGTCGCGAGATAGCCAGCGATCGTCTCGCGGATTCCGCCGTCGTCCTCTGCCAGGCCGGCGAACGGTCCGACGGCACCCAGCGCGGCGACTCGCCGGAGTGTCGCCCGCCGTCCCTCGTCGACCCCGCGGTCGCCCATTGGGTCACATCGGAGAAACGCAGGTAAAACCCCTTCGACCCGTTCAGTTCGTCACTCGTTCGGGTCGTCGCTCGCTCAGTTCGTCTCCGGTTCGAGCTCGTCCTCTTCGTCGGTGGCCGACGTTCCCGTCGTCGACGTGCTCCCCTCGATGCTTTCGTTGGCGTCCATCTCGGAGATGACCTCGTCGGGATCCTGGATGTCGGTCGTCGCCTCGCCGGTCTTGATCGCTTCGGCCTCCTGTTCCATCTCCTCGACGTCGATCTCGGCCTCCTCGTCGATCTCGCCGAGGATCTCGTCGATGTTGTCGAGCCCGATGAGTTCGCGCGTCTCCTCGTCGAAATCGAGGCTTTCCAGGTCGTGGCCGTCCTCCTTGATGTCGCTGCCGGTAAGGTGTTTGCCGTACCGGCCGAGCATCGACGACAGCTCCTGGGGGAGGACGAACGTCGTCGACTCGCCCTGACCGATGGATTCGAGCGTGTCCATCCCGCGCTCGATGACCGCGCGTTCGCCCATCGACTCGGCGGATTTCGCTCGCAGCACTGTGGAAACGGCGTCACCCTGCGATTCGAGGATCTGGCTCTGCTTTTCACCCTGTGCACGGATGATGTTCGACCGTTTCTCACCCTCTGCTGCCTCGACCGCGCTCCGCCGTTCACCCTGCGCTTCGAGGATCATCGCGCGGCGTTTGCGCTCGGCGGAGGTCTGCTGCTCCATCGCCTGCTGGACGTCGGGCGAGGGGTTGACCTCGCGGACCTCGACGGATTCGACGCGGATCCCCCACTCGTCGGTCGGTTCGTCGAGCTCCTTGCGGATGCGCTCGTTTATCTCCTGCCGTTTGCTCAGCGTGTCGTCGAGATCCATGTCGCCGAGCACGGCACGGAGCGTGGTCTGTGCGAGGTTCGAGACCGCGCGCTTGTAGTCGTCGACCTCCAGAAACGCCTTTTTCGCGTCCATCACTTTGATGTAGACCACTGCATCCGCCGTCACAGGTGAGTTGTCACGCGTGATGGCCTCCTGACGCGCGACGTCGAGCGTCTGGGTCCGCATGTCGAACGGGTAGGTCTTGTTGACGAACGGCGGGACGAAGTTGATGCCCGGTTCGAGCAGCTTGCGGTAGTCGCCGAAGACGGTGAGCGCACGCTTCTCGTACGCGTTGACGATTTCGATGGCGCTATAGACGGTGATGATCGCGACGGCCAGCACCAACAGCACGACGATGGCCGGCGCGAGCGCGAGCGCCTGAAGCGGAACGAGTGTCATCTATCGAGAGTTCGGATGTTGGGAACATAAGGCTTCGGTCGAGCGGGTGCCGTCACGCGGTTTCGCGCTCGCGATCGTCGGTGTCGCGCCCGCGAGCGAGCGCCCGATCGATGTCGTCCTCCACCGCCGAGAGCGCCTCGACGGTGAGGACGTTGCCGCCGCCGGGGTCGGTCACCATTATCGGTTCGTCTTCGGGAATTTCGCCGTCGAGTGTGCGGGCGCTGTAGTTGGGATTGAAGCCGCCGCCGTCGAGTTTCACCTTTCCGTTCGTCGGCGTCACGCGCTCGGTGACGTGTCCGGTCGTCCCCCTGAGCGAGGCCGAGTCGCTCGTCTTGCCGGCTCCCTTCCCGCCGTAGATGTCGAACCGGTGGTAGGCGTAGAGCGTTCCCGCACCGCTGGCGAGCACGAGCACCGAGAGGACGACCGCGAGCACGATCGGGCCGAGAAAACTCCCGATCAACAGACCGATCAGCCCGGCGAACAGCAGCGCGACCCCGAGCACGATGAAGTGTGCGCCGGGCGCGAGCGCCTCGGCACCCATCAGTCCGAGCCCGGCGACCACGAGCACCAGCGGGAGCTGCTCCAGCAGGAGATCGCTCATCTGGAGGACCGGAAGCGCGGCCGCAACCGGCGCGCCACCGAGTGCCAGCGTCATGGTCGGTTGTTAGCCTGCAGCGGGATTAACTGTTGGGTGTGTTAGACACTGAGGACGATCACCAGCGCGATGGCGACGCCGAGCAGCACGAAGACGACGTTCTCGAACGACGGCGAGCCCGGTTCGAGGTCGCCCGGCTCGTCGTCCCCGAAGACGTCGGTCGCGCGTGCGTCGTCCGCGCTCTCGTCGCCGTCGTCCTCGAGATCCTCGACGGCGTATTTCCAGTCGTCCGCCATACCCCCTCGTGGGCGTCGAGTCAGAAATGGCTGCCGCTCGGTCAGCGAACTCTCGTTCCCGGCTGGCTGTCGTCGTGGGTCGTCAGCAGGTCGGCCTCCTCGCCGGCTGCGAGCACCATCCCGTTGCTCTCGACGCCGAACAGTTCCGTTTTCTCGATGTTCGCCAACACGACCACCCGCTCGCCCGGGAGGTCGTCGAGATCGTGGAGCTGTTTGATCCCGGCGACGATCTGGCGCGTCTCGACGCCGAGATCGACCTCCAGACGCGCGAGATCGTCCGCGTCCTCGATCCCCTCGGCGGCGAGCACTTCGCCCACTCGCACGTCGAGCTCCTGGAACTCCTCGAAGCCGATGCGGTCGTCGGTCAGTGCTTCGAGCTCCGCCTCCGCGGCCTCGGCAGTGTCACCCTCCGCAGCTGCGTCGCCCTCCTCGTCCCCGCTTGCGGCAGCGATCTGCGCTTCCAGTTTCTCGTTCAACTCGGCGACACGCTCGTCCTCGATGCCCTCGAACGGTTCGTCGGGCGCATCGAACTCGGCGGACGGCGCGTCGAGTGCAGCATTTAGGGAAGCCTCGTGGACCGAACCCGCCTCGTCGAGTTGCTCCCAGAGCCGCTCGGCCATGCCGGGCATGATCGGCTCGGAAAGCACCGTGACCGCCTTCGAGAGCTGCACGCAGTCGCGGATGACCGCTGCCCGCTCTGGGTCCTCGGCGTTCCAGGGCTCGTGGCGCTGGATATACTCGTTGCCGAACTGGGCGAGCTCAACGGCCGACTCACCGACCGCCCGCACGGAGTAGTCGTTGACGCCGTCCCGGAACTCGTCGATCGCTTGCTCGATGCGCTCGCGCACTTCTTCGGAGACTTCTCCATCGGGCGTTCCCCCGTAGTTGCGGTGGGCAAAGAGCAGTGATCGGTAGAGGAAGTTCCCTACTGTGCCGACGAGCTCGCCGTTGACACGCTCGGCGAACCGTTCCCACGAGAAGTCGATGTCCTGCTGGAAGCCGGTGCCCGTCGTGATGTAGTAGCGATAGAGGTCCGGATCGAACCCCTCGTCGAGATAGTCGTCGACCCAGACCGCGCGATCGCGACTGGTCGAGAACCCCTTGCCGTCGAGGTTGACGAACCCGCTCGCGAGCACCGCCCGCGGCTCCTGGTAGTCCACCCCGCGCAACATTGCGGGCCAGAACACGGTGTGATGCTGGATGATGTCCCGGCCGATGACGTGAACGAGTTCGCCCGACTCCTGCCACGCCTGCTCCCAGTCGAAATTCTCCCGTCCGACGCGCTCGCTGTACTGCTTCGTGCTCGAAACGTACTCGATCGGCGCGTCGACCCAGACGTAGAGCACGAGGTCTTCTTCGCCGGGATACTCGATCCCCCAGTCCATGTCTCGCGTGATACACCAGTCCTGGAGTTCGCCCTCGATCCACTCACGGGGCTGGTTGCGCGCGTTCGCCGTCCCGTCCATCCGGTCGATGAACTCGCCGAGGTAGTCCTGGAACTCAGAGAGGCGCAGGAACTCGTGCTCGCGGGTGCGGTACTCGGCGGGGTTGCCCGTGATCACGCTCGTGGGCTCCTCGATCTCGCCCGGTTCGAGGTGGCGGCCACAGCCCTCGTCACACTCGTCGCCGCGGGCGTGCTCGCCACAGTACGGACAGGTGCCCTCGACGTATCTGTCGGGCAGGGCCTGGCCTTCTTCGGGGTCCCACGCGACTTCGATCTCCTGCTCGTAGACGTAGCCCTTCTCGTCGAGTTCGCGGACGAACTGCTGGGTGAGTTCGACGTTCTGCTCTTCGGCCGTGTGGCCGTAGTTGTCGAACTCGATGTCGAACGTCGGGAACGTCTCTTTATACTTCTCGTGGTGGCGCAACGCGAACTCCTCGGGCGTGACGCCCTCCTCCCAGGCGTTGACCGCGACGGGCGTGCCGTGCATGTCCGACCCCGAGACGAACGCCGTCTCCTGGCCGAGCTTGCGGAGCGCGCGCGTGAACGCGTCGCCGCCGACGTAGGTCCGGAGATGGCCCACGTGCAGGTCGCCGTTGGCGTACGGCAGCCCGCAGGTGACGACCGCCGGGTTCTCCGTGGGGAACTCCTCGTGACTCATGGCCATCGCTACCGGGATGGGAGCCTAAAGCCCGCCGCTTTCCACTCGCGGGTGGCCACCCGTCAGAGTCCGAACAGCGAGGTGATCGGCGCGAAGACGCCCGCGACGACCAGCAGCCGCCCGGCGCTGCCGACGAACGTCGCCGCGGCGAACTTCAGGTAGTCCTCCTCCAGAATGGTGAAGGCGTAGATCGACAGCGTGTCCGGGAAGAACGGCACCGAGAGCGCGATCGCCAGCCCGATGTAGCCGTATCGGCGCGCGAGCTGTATCGTCCGTCGCTCGGACCACTCGACGATGTCGAACCGCGAGTCGCGCAGCCACTCGACGAGCCGCCCGGATCGGTCTCTGGCCTCGTGGCCGAGACGGAAGGCGACGACGCTGCCGGCGGCCTTCCCGATGCCGCTGACGAGCGTGATCAGGACGAAATCACCCGTTTCGGAGATTCCGAGATCCAGCGGCGCGACGAGCACGATCTCGCTCGGCAGCGGTAGCGCGATCGCGATGAGAAACGAGTAGCCCGCGATGATGAGCAGCCCGAGCGGCCCGGTCGCCGTCTCGACGAGACGTTCGAGCGCGTCGATCTGCAGCGGCGCAGACACGGTTCCGACCGTCCCCGCGACGAGGGCCGACAGAAGCGGCGTCACTGCCGGAAATCGCTGCGTCACACGCCTAAGTGTTGTCTATTTCAGTCGGTCGAGATCGTCGACGAACGCTCGAAGCATCTCGCGGGTGACGTGTGGCATGCAGACGACGCGAAGCGCACCGTTCCCCGTTCGGGAGATCCGCCAGTCCATCTCCCGCAGCGCCTCGAACGTCTCCTCGGGGATCTCGGCGGCGACGAGCGGGAGTTCGGGTTCGACGACCGAATAGCCACGATCGTCGAGCGCGTCGGCGAGCCAGTCGGCGTTCGCCTGGCCACGTTCGGCCTGTTCACGGTAGCCGTCGGGCCACAGCGCGTCGAGTGCGGCGCGGGCGCTCGCCACGCCGGCACCGCTTCGCGTGCCCGTCAGCGTCGCCTGCGAGCGTGATTCGAGATACGGCGTCTCGACCGCGAGCGCGTCGAGCAGTTCGTCCGAGCGCGCGAGCAGTCCGCCGGCGGGCACGACCGCCCGTCCGAGCTTGTGCGGGTCGATCGTCATCGTGTCGATCGGTGCGTCGGCGAAGTCCCACTCGTGATCGGTGAACGGCAGGTGGAAGCCGCCCCACGCGGCGTCGACGTGACAGAGCGCGCCTGCCTCATCGGCGATGGCGGCGATCTCGGGGATCGGGTCGACGCGGCCGTGTTCGGTGGTGCCGGCGACGCCGACGACCGCGACGGTGTTCCCATCCACCAGTTCGGCCATCGCCGTCGTGTTCGCCCGGTGCTCGTCGTCGAGCGGCGCGGTGCGGAGTTCGAGCCCGAGCATGCCGGCGGCCTTGTGGAAACTGAAGTGGGCGCTCGTGGGTGCGACCACGTTCGGCTCGTCCGTGTCGGCGCGGTTGCGCGCGATGCGCAGCGCCTGGATGTTCGCCTCGCTGCCGCCGCTTGTGACGTAGCCCGCTGGTTCCGGTAGCGAGACCATCTCTCCCAGCTGTGCGACGACCTCACGCTCGATGCCGGCGATCGTCTCGTAGGTGCCCGGATCGCCGGGGTTGGTCGCGAGAAAGCGCTCGGCGGCCGCACGTGCGTCGGGATGTGGCTCCGTACACATCGACGAGAGAACGCGGGAGAACTCCTGTGGCGTGGCCCGCTGCATGGTCAGAACTGGACACTCACGCTGTTAGCCGTTGTGTATCTCGCCGCGGTCCGCGTGCGATCGTGGCTGGCCATCGAAACCCTACCTGACGGTGTCGAGGACGAGTTTCTGCTCGACGCGCTTGACCTCGTGCTGGACGTCGCGCACGGCGTCGATGTTCGCCGAGATCGAGGAGACGCCCTCGTTGACGAGGAACTGCACCATCCGCGGTTTCGAACCGGCCTGCCCGCAGATGCTGGTCGCGACGTCGTTCTCGCGACAGGTTTCGATCGTCCGGCCGATGAGTTCGAGGACGGCAGGGTGGAGTTCGTCGAAACGGTCGGCGACCTGGCCGTTGTTTCGGTCCACAGCCAGGGTGTACTGGGTGAGGTCGTTCGTTCCGAAGGAGGCGAAGTCGATGCCCGCGTCGGCCATCTCCTCGATGCGCAGCGCCGAGGCGGGCGTCTCGACCATCACGCCCCAGGAGCGCTTGTCGGGGTCGATGCCGGCGTCCTGCATGAGATTTTTCGCCTGCAGGACGTCCTCGACGTCATTGACGAGCGGGAGCATGATCTCGACGTTGTCGTAGCCCATCCCGTAGAGCTGCCGGAAGGCTTCGAGCTCGTGGACGAACACGTCGGGCCGATCGAGGCTGCGCCGGATGCCCCGATAGCCGAGCATCGGGTTGTGCTCGTCGGGTTCGCTCTCGCCGCCCTCCAGCTGGCGAAACTCGTCGGTGGGGGCGTCGAGCGTGCGCACGCGCACCGGTCGTGGGTAGAACTCCTCGGCGACGTTCCTGACCCCTTCGACGATCTCCTCGATGTAGGCGTCCTCGCCGTGGTCGTCGATGTACTTCTCGGGGGTCTTGTTCGTCGAGAGGATCATGTGCTCCATCCGGAGCAGACCCACGCCGTCAGCGCCGGTCGCGGCGGCGCGCTCGGCGGCCTCGGGGATCGAGACGTTGACCTTCACCTCGGTGGCGGTCATCGGCTTCACGGGGGATTGCGGGCGGACCTCCTCGACGGCGTCGCGCTCGCCGTCGTCGGCCTCGCCCTCGCGGATCGTGCCCTTGTCGCCATCGATGGTGATGTGCCGCCCGTCGGAGAGCGTGCTCGTTGCGCTCTGTGAACCGACCACGGCCGGGACGCCCAGTTCTCTGGAGACGATCGCCGCGTGGGAGGTCATCCCGCCCTCGTCGGTGACGATACCGCTCGCGCGCTTCATCGCCGGCACCATGTCGGGGGTCGTCATCTCGGTGACGATGACGTCGCCCTCGCCCACCTTGTCGAGCTGGTCGAGCTTGCCGACGATCGCCACCGCACCGCTGGCGATGCCCGGGCTCGCGCCGAGCCCCGTGAGCAACACGTCGTCGCTCGCTCCGGATTCGTCCCCGCCGTTGGCGACGCTCGCCTGCTCGCCCCCGTCGTCGGCGATCGTCGTGATGGGGCGCGACTGGAGCATGTAGACGTCGCCCTCGAAGATCGCCCACTCGACGTCCTGCGGTTCGCCGTAGTGCTCCTCGACCTGCTCGCCGATCTCGACCAGACTGTCGAGTTCGTCCTCGTCGAGCACCTGCGCCTCGCGTTTTTCGTTGGGGACGTCGACCATCGTCGTCTCGCCCGTCTCCGGGTCCTTGACGCACATCGTCTTCTTGTCGGCCACGGTGACGGAGTCGAGCTCGTGGCTGTCGCGATCGACGACGTAGTTGTCGGGCGAGACCTCGCCGGCGACGACCGCCTCGCCGAGCCCCCACGCGGCCTCGACGATGAGTTCGGGCGCGCCGGTCGAGGGATGGGAGGTGAACATCACGCCCGACTTCTCGGCGTCGACCATCCGCTGGACGACGACCGCGATGTCGACGTTCCGGTGGTCGAACCCCTGCTGTTCGCGGTAGTAGATCGCTCGCTGGGTGAACAGCGAGGCCCAGCATTCCTTGACGCGCTGGACGAGATCGTCGCCGGTGATGTTGAGGAACGTCTCCTGTTGGCCGGCGAACGAGGCGTCCGGCAGGTCCTCGGCGGTCGCCGACGAGCGCACCGCGACGAACGCCTCGCCATCGTCGAGATTCCCGTAGGTTTCCAGGATCTCCTCGCGCAGCTCGTCGGGCATCTCCGTCCCCAGGATGAGGTCCTCGGCCTCGGCTTCGGCGGCGGCGAGCGCGCTCGAATCGTCGGGGTCGACGTCGACGGCGTCGAACAGCGCCTCGTCGATGCCGGTTTCCTCGATGAACGAGCGGTACGTTCCGGCCGTAACGACGAACGCCGGCGGGACGGGGAGGCCGGCACCAGCGAGTTCGCCCAACGACGCGCCCTTGCCGCCGACGGCGTCGATGTCGTCCTTGCCTACCTCGTCCAGCCAGAGTACAGCCATCGTGGACGTATAATCACGAACGTCAATAAAGAAGGTTCCGAACCGACCAGCTTCGTGCGATCGCGTCACAGTCAGACGTATCAAACCGACCGCTATCACGCGGTTTCGTTTGTCGAAACGCTGCTCGGAGCGAAACGGTTATCCGTCGAGCTGAACAAATATTCAGTGTTCGCACGGGGCAAGTGTCTCGCCCCGCGACGAACGGAAAACCACTATGAACGGACTCAACGACAAAACGGTAGCCGTTACGGGTGCCGGCGCGGGCATCGGCCGTGCGTCGGCGCTGCGGTTCGCCGAGGAAGGAGCGAACGTCATCGTCACGGACATCGACGAGGATGCCGGCCGGGAAACCGTCGAACTGATCGAGGACGACGGCGGCGAGGCGCTGTTCCTCACCGTCGACATCACCAGCCAGTCGGACATCACCGCGATGGTCGAGGAAGCGGTCGACAGCTACGGCGGCCTCGACGTCGCCCACAACAACGCCGCTGGTGCCGCGGGCGAGATGGTGCCGACGGCGGAAGTCTCCGAGGACGACTGGGACAAGGAGCTCGACATCACGCTCAAATCCACGTGGCGGTGCATGCGCCACGAGATCGACGCGATGCTCGAACAGGGCGGCGGTGCGATCGTCAACACCTCCTCCGGCGCGGGGCTGAAGGGCCAGCGCAACGTCGCACCCTATTCGGCCGGCAAACACGGCGTCGTCGGCCTCACACGGACCGCGGCGCTCGAATACGCCGAGGACGGCATCCGCATCAACGCCGTCTGTCCCGGGCCGGTCGACACGCCCGGCTACAGCCAGATGCCCGACGAGATGCGCGAGAAACTCAAATCGAACGTTCCGATGCGGCGGCTCGGCGATCCCGAGGAGATGGCCAACGCGGCCGTCTGGCTCTGTTCGGACGACGCCTCGTACGTCACCGGTATGCCGCTCTCGGTCGACGGCGGCATCATGGCCGGTCGCTGATCGGAAAATAACTCCTCGTTCTCACTGATCACTACGCCGCCGATCGGAGAGACACAACGACTTAACGCGTGCCGCCGTCCCACTCAACTGAGCCATGACCGAGCGCGACGATTTCACCTGCACCGTCACCAACTGGGAGTACATCTACGGCCGCTGTCGGTCGGTCGCCGATCAGGTCAGACGCACCGAGTTCGAGCCGGAGGTCGTCGTCGCGCTCGCGCGCGGCGGCTGGTTCGCCGGGCGCTGTCTCTGTGATTTCCTCGGGCTCGACGATCTCACGAGCCTGAAGATGGAGCATTACGTTGGAACCGCCGCCAAAACCGGCGAGCCGGAGATCCGCTATCCGATGCCCGAGGGCAGCGTCGAGGACAAGGACGTCCTCATCATCGACGACATCGCCGACACCGGCGGGAGCATCGAGCGCGCCCACGAGTACGTCACCGACCGCGATCCGAACGACGTCCGCACTGCGACCGTCCAACTGCTCGGATCGAGCGAGTTCGAACCCGATTACGTCGGCGAGTATCTCGACAGCTGGACCTGGGTGATCTACCCGTGGAACTTCATCGAGGACATGACCGATCTCGTGAGCGGCGTCCTGGAACCCGACACGGCGATGGGGATGGAGGAGATCCGCCATCTGCTCGCCGAACACCACGGTATCGACCGCATCGAGATGGAGATCGCTCAGCCCGATCGGATGGACGAGGTGCTCGCGGAGATGGAACGCCGGGAACTCGTCGCGCGCGAGGGCGAAGGCTGGACGCTGCTGGAGGAACCATGATCGGTCTCATCGGCGGCAGCGGCATCTACGAGGCGCTCGATCTCGACACGGGCCACGAGGAGAGCGTCGAGACGCCGTTCGGCGCGCCGAGCGGCTCCGTCACGGTCGGCGAACTCGATGGCCGGGAGATCGCCTTCCTCCCGCGACACGGGCCGGATCACGAGCTCTCGCCGACCGAAGTGCCCTACCGGGCGAACATCTACGCGCTGAAGGAACTCGGCGTCGATCGGGTTCTCGCGACCAACGCGGTCGGGAGCCTGCGCGAAGAACTCCCGCCGCAGACGCTCGTCGTCCCCGACCAGCTGTTCGACCGGACGCGCCACCGGACGACCTCGTTCTTCGGTGACGGGATGGTCGTCCACATGGGCTTCGCCGAGCCGTACTGCCCCCATATGACCAGCCATCTCGCCGCCGCGGCCGAGACGGTCGACGACGAGGCGGCAGCGGATAGCGAGGCAGAAGCGGGTGTCGAGGAGGGCGGCACCTACGTCTGCATCGAGGGCCCACAGTACTCCACCCGAGCGGAGAGCGAGTTCTACCGCGCGCAGGGCTGGGATATCGTCGGGATGACCGCCGTGCCGGAGGCGAAACTCGCCCGCGAGGCCGAACTCTGCTACGCGACCGTCGCCGGCGTCACCGACTACGACGTCTGGAAGGAAGACAGCGAGGTAAGTCTCCAGGAGGTGCTCGATAACGCCGCCGCGAACGAGGAGCGCATCAACGCGACGATCCGGCGTGCCATCGAGACGATGCCCGACGAGCGCGACTGTGACTGCGCGCACGCGCTCGACGGGACGATCAACACCGCACCCGAGGCGATCCCCGACGAGACCCGCGAGCGCCTCGCGCTGCTCGCCGGCGACTATCTCGACTGAGTCGTTGCGAGAGCAAGCCATCGACTTACCGCGATCGCTCTCCGCGTTCCGAGCGTCCCATGAGCGATCAACTCGACGGCAAGACGGTCGGCATCGTTCTCGCACCGCGCGGTTCCGAGGAAGCCGAATTCACCGAGCCACGCGACGCCGTGACCGAGGCCGGGGCCAGCGTCGAGGTCATCGGCGTCGAGACCGGCGAGGTCGAAACGGTAAACAACGATCTCGATTCGGCCGGGAGTTACGAGGTCGAGAAAACGTTCGCCGACGCCAGTGTCGAGGAGTACGACGGATTCGTCGTTCCCGGCGGGACCGTCGGTGCCGATATTCTCCGCGCCGACGACGACGCGGTGGAGTTCGTCCACGACTTCTTCGCGACCGAGAAACCGCTCTGTGTCATCTGTCACGGTCCGTGGACGCTCGTCGAGGCCGACGTCGTCGACGGTCGGCAGCTGACCTCCTATCACAGCCTGGAGACCGACATCCGCAACGCGGGCGGTGACTGGGTTGACGAGGCGGTCGTCGTCGACGAGGGGCTCGTCACCAGCCGCAACCCCGACGATCTCGACGCCTTCTGTGACAAGGTCGTCGAGGAGATCGAGGAGGGCGAACACGAGGATCGCGAGACCGACGACGTCTGAGCCGCGAACGAAACGGTCGAAAAACACTATTCTTGCGCACGGCTCTTCGCATCCGCCGAACCGATACTGACCCGCGTACCTCTCGCGCGTGGACGCCGCGGGCTATCGTCTCACCGTCGCCCGTCGTCGCGGACGTATTCGAGCGCGCTGACGAACGCCTCGACGTCGACTCGACCTTCGGTCTCTTTCAACCGCTCCTTGATGCGTTCCGGGGTCATGATACGAGATACCATACACCACGACATGGTATCAATCTTTCGGCGAAAGCGGCCGCCATCGACGAACCGTCGCACGGCGGTCCGGAGTTACGCCTTCGTCAGCGTCGCCTGATAGTGGGCCGACTCCGTGGAGTCGTAGCTGTGGGCAACGACTTCCCAACCGGTCTCCGCTGCGGCCTCGCGCAGTCGATCGGGGCCGAACAGTCGAAACAGGAGCGTCGCGCCGACGTCGCCCTCGTATTCGAACTGCATCACGCGGTGGGCGAGTCCGGGCGTCGGGTCGGCCCGATAGCCGAGCATCTCGTCCGCCACGATCCGCTCCGGGTCGTGACAGTCGAGCGTCGCCGTTCCATCCGGAGCGGTGACGAAGGCGAGATCGTCGAGGAACTCCCGGAGTCCCCGCATCGAGGCCGCGAGTTCGACCTGTGTCCCCCACGCGAACGCCGACCGAAACCGATCGCGCTCGAACGACTCGCGGAGTGCGAACATGTCGACGTGGCGGGCGTCCTGGACGCCGCGCTCGCGCATCGTCTCGACGAGATGATCGCTCACCTCGATGGCGACCGTCTCGAACTGATCCTGGAAGTAGAGCGTGTCGCGTCCCGCGCCTGCACCCATATCGAGCAGCGGGCCATCGAGCCAGGACGTCAGGAACTCACCGCGGTCGCTGTCGGGGTCGAACTCGCCGAAGTAGAACGTCTCGATCGGGTGTTCGCGTGCCCACCCGCCATCGCGCTGAATAAGAGGACTGTCCTGTTCGCCATGATGGAAGTCGCGGACCGCACGGCCGAACGGATCGGACATGTCCTTTCGTTCGTTCCGAGCGCAATAATGCTACTCCGAACCGCGGTAGCATATACCGATCTCAGTCGGCGATCGCCTCGGTCGAGGCCGACTCCGTGTTCGGGTTCTGCACCCAGAGATCGCCGAACAGTTCGTCCTGCTGGAGGCGGACGTGGCCACGGTGTGAGAGGAAGAGCACGGCCAGGAAGGTCTCGACGCGCGAGCCGCCCGCCGTGTCGATCTCGGCGTAGAGTACCTCATCGCGCCCGGCGTCGTACTGCTTGCGGAGGACGCGCTGGACGTCCGCGATGATGGCCTCGATGTCTTCGCCGTGAGCAGTCCCCGTCACGTCGGCCTCGGTCGGTTCGTCATCGACGCGCAGATCGTCACCCGACCGGTAGTCGAGGGTCTGCGTTCCTCGTTGAAACCCTTTCGGCGAGCCGCTCGTGTCGTAGGTCCTGGACTCCTTCCACCACGAGTCGCGTTCGGCCTCCCGGAGTTCGCGCACGAGCTCGTCGAGCGTCTCCGGCGTGCCGCGTGCGCCCTTCCGATCGAGCCGGCGATCCATCTCGTCTTCGAGCGCCGCCACCGGGTCCGGTCCGAACTCGTCGGGCGGCTCCTCCGCCCACCCGTCCTCCCACGGCTCGGGGTCGGGTTCGTCCTCCTCGTCCGGTTCGAGCAGCGCCTCGCTCTTCATCCGGAGAAGCACGCTCGCGTAGAACAGTGCCCGACCCGAGGTGCGAAGATCCGCTGCGTCGAGCCGTTCGAGGAAGGCGTCGGTCACGTCGACGACATCGATGTCCCACGGCTCGATCTCGCCCTCCTCGGCGAGCCTCACGAGTAGTTCGACCGGCTCGACCTCGTCGTCCTCCCCGTTGTCCGCTGCTCCACCCGATGCCTCAGTCATCGGCGGGCACCTCCTGTGCGCCGAGGTCGATCCCCGTCACCGCCGAGACGTTGTCGCCCTGCATCGTCACGCCGATCGCGCGCTCGGAGCGTTCGAGCATCGCCGAGCGGTGCGAGACGACGATGAACTGCGCGTCGGCGGCGAGTTCGTCGACCAGTTCACCCACTCGCTCGGCGTTGGCCGCATCGAGGAAGGCGTCCACCTCGTCGAGCGCGTAGAACGGCGCGGGGTTGTGGCGCTGGATGGCGAAGATGAACGCGAGCGCCGTCAGCGATTTCTCGCCCCCACTCATCGCGTCGAGCCGCTGGATCGGCTTGTCGCCCGGCTGGGCCTTCATCGTCAGCCCGCCGTCGAAGGGGTCTTCCTCGTCCTCCAGATGGAGCGTCCCCGACCCCGCGGAGAGTCGCTCGAAGATGGTCTCGAACTGGTCGTTGATCGTCTCGTAGGAGTCCATGAACGTCTCCCGCTTCTGGGCCTCGTAGGAGTCGATGCGCTCCTCGATGCCGTCGCGCTCGTCGACGAGTGTCGCCCGCTTGTCGGTGAGATCGTCGAGATCCGCCTCGACCGTGTCGTACTCCTCGATGGCGAGCATGTTGACCGGCTCCAGCTCCTCCATCTCCCCTTCTAACCGCGAGATCTCGCTTTCGACCTCGTCGTGATCGGGGATCTCGTCGGGATCGTACTCGCCGACGACCGATTCGAGCTCGTCGATCTCCCACTCCAGTCGCTCCCGGCGCTCGCGGCGGCTCTCCAGTTCGCTTTCGGTCTCGTTCACCCGCTCGCGCTGCTCGTCGCGTGACTCCTTCGCGTCGGCGAGCTCCTCCTTCAGCTCCACCCGCTCGTCCTTGAGATCGGCGAGTTCGTCCTCGAGATCGGCGACGGCCGCCTCGCGCTCGTCGAGTTTCGCCTCCTGTTCGTCGATCTCCCCTTCGAGCTCCTCGATGCGCTCCTCGCCCTCGGCCTTCCGATTCTGAGCGCTTTCGAGCGTCTCGTGGAGCTCGTCGATCGACTCCTCGGCGTACTGCTTCTCGAGCTGGAGTTCGTTCAGCTCGCCGTCGAGCTCGTCCAGCCGATCGTCGAGTTCGTCGATATCGTCCTGAATCGCGTCGGCCTCGTTCGTCAGCTCCGGGATGGCCGAGTCCGCGAGTTCGTCCTCAAGTTCCGCGATATCGTCCTCGATCGCCGTGATCTCGTCGTCGTGCTCGTCGATCTCCGTTTCGAGGTGCTGCATCTCCGCGTCGACCTCCTCGCGGGCCTCTTCGATCTCCGCGATATCCGCTTCGAGCTCGTCGATGCGCTCGTCGATCTCCTCGCGCTCGCGCTCCTTCTGCTCGATATCGTTCTCGATGTCGCGGACCTGCTCGGCGGCCGCCGATCGGCGCTCGCGCGCGTCGTCGAGGCGCTCCTCGATCTCTCGGACGTCCTCCTGCGTCTCGCGCCGATTCTCTTCGAGTTCGGTGATTCGGTCGGCGACGCGCTCCAACTGGCCTGCGCTCGACTCGAAGGAGTAGCGCGAGCCGCCCCGCGAGCCGCCGGTCATCGCGCCGCTCTTCTCGACGAGTTCGCCCTCCAGAGTGACGAGCCGGTAGTCACCCATCAGCTCGCGGGCGGTCTCCATCTCCTCGACGACCAAGGTACTCCCAAGTACGTACGAAAAGACGCCCGCGTACTTCTCGGGGAAGTCCACGAGATTGTACGCGAAATCCACGACGCCCGCCTCGTTCGGCCGGCTCGGCACCGACCGGCGCTGCATCTTCGTCATCGGCAGGAAGGTCGCCCGCCCCGCGTTCCTGGATTTCAGATACTCGATGGCCTGCTGGCCTACCCCGTCGTCGCCGACGACGACGTGGGCGAGCCGGCCGCCCGCCGCCGTCTCGCACGCCGTCGCGTACTCGCTCGCCACGCCGCCCAACTGCGCGATCGTGCCGTGCACCCCGTCGAGATCGGCGTTCAAAATCGTGGAGACCGCTCGCCCATAGGAGGAGCCGCTGTCGTCGGTCTTCGCTTCGAGGCTCGCGTACTCGTCCTTCGCGGCGCGGAGCTCCTCCTCGATCTCGTCGAGCTCCTCGGTCCGCTCGCGCTTGTCGGCCTTGAGATCCGCAACGACGTCCTCGATGTTCGTCTCGTTCTGCTCGGCCTTCGCCAACTCGTCCTCCAGATCGCCGATCGCGGCCTCGATCTCGGGAATCCGCTCGCGAGTCTCGTCGAGATCGCTCTCTTTCTCGCTCTGTTCGGTCGAGCGCCGCCGGGCCGCGTCCAGCAGCCTGTCCTGCTCGCGCTGTTTCTCGTTTTTCGCGCTCTTTTCGGCTTCGAGCGCCTCCCGTCGCTCTTCGAGATCGTCCTTCACCTCGTCGTACTCCGTGTCGCTTTCCTCGATCTCGGCCTCGACCTCGGCCAGTTCGTCCTCTTTGTCCTCGATCTCGGCAGCGATGGAGGACTTCTCGACTTTCACGCTCCGAACATCACTGTCGAGATCGTCGACGGTCTCCTGTTTCTTGTCGAGCTCGACGAACGCCTGCCGGCGCTCGTTTTCCGCCTCGTCGATGCGCTCCTCGGTGCTCTCGATCTTATCTTCGAGCCGACTCTTCTTGCCTTTGATCTCCTCGATCTCGCGCTTGATCGCGAGCTGCTCGTCCTCCCCTTTGCGCTCGATCTCGTCGTTGAGTTCGTCGAGATCGCTCTCGAGCCGCGAGACCTTCCCTTGGCGCTCG
This sequence comes from Halococcus thailandensis JCM 13552, assembly GCF_000336715.1. GTDB lineage: Archaea > Halobacteriota > Halobacteria > Halobacteriales > Halococcaceae > Halococcus > Halococcus thailandensis. Next base: position 88,838 of record NZ_AOMF01000145.1, on the reverse strand, counting down.
TTGAGTTCGCGCTGGCGCTCGTCGAGTTCGTCGTCGAGTTCGTCGATCTTCTCGACTGCCGCTGTGAGGCTCGTGCGTTTGTCCTCCAGTTCGGCGGCCTTGCGGTAGGTCTCGTACTCCTCCTTCTCCTCACGCAGCGACTGATATTCGAGCGCCGTCTCGCGCTCGTCGTTCAACTGTTCGAGGCGTTCTTCTTTCTCCCCGATGCGGAGTTCGGCCTCGTCGATGCGCTCCTCGACGACTTCGAGCTCCTCGAAGGCGTCCTCCTTCTTCGCGTCGAAGGCGGCCACGCCGGCGATCTCGTCGATGATCTCGCGGCGCTCGCCCGCGGTCATGTTGATGATCCCCGTGACGTCGCCCTGCATCACGACGTTGTACCCCTCGGGCGTGACGCCCGCCCCCGCGAGCAAGTCTTGAATATCCGAGAGGTTGACCGAGCGCTCGTTGAGATAGTAGTAGGAGTAGTAGTTGTCCTCGGTCTGTTTGACCCGGCGCTTGATGACGATCTCGTCGACGTCGCCGACGTTCTCGGTGCCGGCGGCGCTCTCGATCTCGGCGCGCGGGAGCGTCCGCTCGGCGTTGTCGAGCACCACCTCGACGCTCGCCTCCCGGACGCCGCCGCCGGTCGACTCGCCACCCTCCTCGTGACCGGGGTTGTAGATGAGGTCGGTGAGCTTTCTGGCGCGGATCCCGCGCGTGCGGGCGAGCCCGAGACAGAACAGGATCGCGTCGATGATGTTCGACTTCCCGGAGCCGTTCGGCCCGCTCACGGTCGTGAAATCCTCGTAAAACGGGATCTCCGTTCGACGGCCGAAACTCTTGAAGTTCTCTAGGACGAGCGATTTGATATGCATGGGGTGCTCGTGGACGGCCTACGCGACGATGATGTCGTCGGCCGATGAATCGTCAGTAGAATCGCCCTCGTCCGGGTTAGCTTCTTCGTTTGCGCTCGATTCCTCGGTTCCGTGGTCGGTGACGGCTCCGACGCCCGCCTCGATATATTCGTCCGAAGACTCGTCTTCGAGCTCGGCGAGTCGGGCTTTCGTCTCCATCAGTTCGTCGGTCAGGCCGGAGAGGGAGGCTTCGAGTTCTTCGACGCGCGATTCGAGCTCCTCGACGCGGTTGCCGCTCATGGCTGATGGCGACGTTCCGCGGGCATAAACGTGCGTCAGACACATTTCCGAAATTTGGTAGATGTGGCCACCACACCGCGCGGACGGCGATGGCGTCATGTTTTAGCGGTCGCGGCCGGATAGCACCGACAATGAGCGCCCGCGCCGTCAGTGCCAGCGACCACCGCGTCGTCATCGGGCTGGAGGTCCACGTCCAGCTCGAAACCGAGACCAAGGTGTTCTGCGGCTGTAGTACGGATTTCGAGGACAGCGAACCGAACTCCCACACGTGTCCGACCTGTCTCGGCCTGCCGGGCGCGCTCCCGACGCTGAACGAGGCGGCCGTCGAGGGCGCGCTCAAACTCGCGGCGGCGATCGACGCCGACGTCCCCGACGAGAGTTACTTCCACCGGAAGAACTACTACTATCCCGATCTCCCGAAGAACTTCCAGATCACCCAGTACGACTCACCGATCTGTCAGGACGGCGAGCTCACGGTCACGATCGAGGACGACGAACGGACCATCGCCATCGAGCGCGCCCATCTGGAGGAAGACCCGGGGAGCCTCCAGCACGCCGGCGGCGGTGGCGGCATCGACAGCGCCGAATACACCAGAGTCGACTACAACCGCGCTGGCGTCCCGCTGATGGAGATCGTCACCGAGCCCGACTTCAGGAGTCCCGACGAGGTCCGCGCCTTCCTCGCCAAACTGGAGGAGGTGCTCGATTATCTCGGTATCTTCGACAGCAGTCGAGATGGGTCGCTGCGCATCGACGCGAACATCTCGCTCGTGCCCGAGGCGGAAGTCGACGCCGACGGGAGGATCGGCCCGGACGCGCTCGCGGCTGCCAACCGCACCGAGGTGAAGAACATCTCCAGTCACAAGGGGGCCGAGCAGGCACTCGCCTACGAGGTGACGCGACAGAAGAACGCCCTCCAGCGCGATCGGACGATCGAACAGGAGACCCGCCACTGGGACGAATCACGTGGCGTGACCGTCTCGATGCGCTCGAAGGAAGAGGAGAAAGACTACCGCTACTTCTCCGAGGCCGATCTCCCCGTGCTCCGCGTCAGCGACTGGGCCGAGGCAATCGAGATCCCCGAACTCCCCGACGCCCGTCGCGAGCGCTTCGCCGAAGAGTACGGATTGAGTTCGTCCGAAGCCCGCAAACTCACCTCCACTCGCGAGGTCGCGGATTTCTACGAGCAGGTGGCCGATCGGTTCGATCCCGACGTGGCGGCGTCGTGGGTCGCCGACAGCCTCCTCGGCGAACTCAACTACCGCGACATGGCCATCGCGGATGTCGAAAGTCGACTCGACGAGTTCCTCCATCTCATCGAACTCGCCGAGACGGACGAGATCACCGAGAAAAACGCCGAGGAGATCGTTCTGCGCGCGATGCTCGACGAGGGACGCTCGCCGGACGCGGTGGTCGAGCGCGAGGGGCTCGGCACCACCGACGAGGACGAGATCAAGAGCGCGGTCGCGACCGCGATCGACGAGAACCCGGACGCGGTCGAGGATTACCATACTGGCGAGGACGGCGCGCTCAACTTCCTCGTCGGACAGGTCATGCAGTCCACGGGCGGCAGCGCCGACCCCGGAACGGTGAACGAACTGCTCCGGGCGGAACTCGACGGCTGACCGGCGCTCGCCGGCCGCCGAACAGTCGGTACACATTTGTGCGGTACTGCCCACTATCGAGATACGATGAGCAACGATGACGCGGAGCACGCCGGCGAGTTCGAGGGCTACGGGGGCCGGCACGTGCCCGACCCGCTCGTGGAGCCGCTCCAGGAGCTCGCCGACGCGTTCGACGGGATCGCCACGACCGACGACTTTCGCGCGGAGTTCCGCTCGATCCTCGAACAGTTCGCGGGACGACCGACACCGCTCTTCCACGCCGAGCGCCTCTCGGAGCGCTACGGGGCCGAGATCTATCTCAAGCGTGAGGACCTTCTGCACGGCGGTGCGCACAAGATCAACAACGCCGTCGGTCAGGCGCTGCTCGCCGAGCGGGCGGGCAAATCTCGATTGATCGCCGAGACCGGTGCGGGCCAGCACGGCACCGCGACCGCGATGGTCGGCGCGCTGTTCGACATGGACACCGAGATCTACATGGGCGCAAAGGATATCGAGCGCCAGCGGATGAACGTCTTCAGGATGCGGCTGATGGGCGCGGAGGTCAACGAGGTCACGCGCGGCGGGGCTGGTCTCGCGGAGGCGGTCGACGCTGCCCTGGAGGATTTCGCCGCGAACGTCGACGACACTCACTATCTGGTTGGGTCGGTCGTCGGCCCGGATCCGTTCCCCAGACTGGTGCGGGAGTTCCAGTCGGTCATCGGCCGCGAGGCGCGCGACCAGTTCCGCGAGCGAACGGGCGAACTGCCCGATGCGGCGGTCGCCTGCGTCGGTGGCGGGTCGAACGCGATGGGGCTGTTCGACGCCTTCCGGGACGATCCCGTACAGTTCTACGGTGCGGAAGGTGGCGGCGAGGGTGGTGACTCGACCCGTCACGCCGCGCCGCTGGCGGCGGGCACCGACGGTTCGCTCCACGGAATGGAGACGAGAATACTCGACGACGAGACGGAAGTCCACTCGATCTCCGCCGGGCTCGACTACCCCGGTGTCGGCCCCGAACACGCGATGTTCCGCGCTGTCGGGCGCTGCGAGTATCGCGCGATCCCCGACGAGGACGCGCTCGCGGCCTTCCGCGAACTGAGTGAGACCGAAGGCATCATTCCGGCGCTCGAAACCGCTCACGCGCTCGCGCTGACGAAGGAGATCGCCGACGACCACGATTCGATCCTGGTGAATCTGAGCGGGCGTGGCGACAAGGACATGCGAACGGCGGCCGAGCAGTTCGACCTCGGCTGAGGCCAGCACGGCTGCGAAAGGTTTAGAAGCCGTATCGACCTACCGCGGTCAATGATGGGTGGTGTCCGGTGGAGCTGCTGATAACCGAGAAGGAGACCGCCGCGAGCAACATCGCCACAATCCTGAGCGAGGGGAGCGCCGACGTCGAGCGCCGAAACGGCGTCAACGTCTATAAGTGGGGCGGGCGGCGCTGCGTCGGCCTCTCGGGCCACGTCGTCGAGAACGACTTCCCGCCAGAGTACGCGAACTGGCGCGACGTCGAACCGGTCGAACTGCTCGACGCCGACGTGGTGGTCGAGCCACACGAGAGCCGCGAGAACATCGTCCGCACGCTCAGGCTGCTCGCCAGAGACGCGGACGGCGTGATCATCGCCACAGACTACGACCGCGAGGGCGAACTGATCGGCAAGGAGGCCGCCGATATCGTTCGCGAGGTCTCCGACGCGCCGATCAAGCGCGCACGGTTCTCCTCGTTCGCCGAGCGCGAGGTGCGCGAGGCGTTCGACAATCTCGACGACCTCGATTACGATCTCGCGGCGGCGGGCGAAGCACGCCAGGAGATCGATCTCGTGTGGGGCGCGGCGCTGACCCGATTCCTCTCGCTGACCGCCAAACAGCGCGGCAACGACTTCATCAGCGTCGGCCGGGTCCAGTCGCCGACCCTCAAACTCATCGTCGATCGCGAGCGGAAGATCCAGGCGTTCGATCCCGAGACCTACTGGGAGCTGTTCAGCGACCTTCGCAAGGACCAAACAACTTTCGAGGTCCAGTATTTCGACCGCGAGGCGGGTCGCGGCACCGATCGCCTCTGGGACGAGTCGGTCGCGGCGGAGGTCTACGACGCACTCGATGAGGCGAGCGCGGCGACAGTTCAAGAGGTCAGTCGTCGCACCCGTACCGACGACCCGCCGAGTCCCATGAACACCACCCAGTACATCCGCGCGGCGGGTTCGCTCGGCTACTCGGCTCAGCGCGCGATGAGCCTCGCCGAGGAGCTCTACACGGCGGGCTACATCACCTATCCGCGAACCGATAACACTGTGTACCCCGACGATCTCGACATCGAGGAGCTGCTGGAGGGGTTCACGAACCATCGCGAGTTCGGCGAGGATGCAGAGGCGCTGCTGGAGAGCGAGGAGATCGTTCCGACCGAGGGCGACGAGGAGACGACCGACCACCCGCCGATCCACCCCACGGGCGAACTCCCATCGGCGTCAGAACTCGGTGACGACGAACGCGAGATCTACGAGCTGGTCGTCAGGCGATTCTTCGCCACCGTCGCCGATCCCGCCGAGTGGGAGCATCTCCGTGTGACCGCCGCCATCGACGAGCACCATCTGAAGGCCAACGGCAAGCGACTCGTCGAACCGGGCTATCACGCCGTCTATCCGTATTTCAACACCTCCGAGAACCACGTACCGGAACTCGACGAGGGCGAGGAGCTCCCGATCGAGGACGTGCGCTCCGAGGAGAAGGAGACCCAGCCACCGCGCCGGCGCGGCCAGTCCAGACTCATCGAGCGCATGGAGCAGATGGGTATCGGTACGAAGGCCACCCGCCACAATACGATCGAGAAGCTCTACGATAGAGGATATATCGAGAGCGATCCGCCCCGCCCGACGAAACTCGCCGAGGCGGTCGTCGAGGCAGCCGAGCAGTTCGCCGACCGCGTGGTGAGCGAGGAGATGACGAGCCAGCTCGAAACCGACATGGCGGCCATCGCCGACGGCGAGACGGGCCTGGAGGACGTGACCCAAGAGTCGCGCGAGATGCTGTCGACCGTCTTCGACGCGCTCCGCGACTCGCGCGAGGAGATTGGCGAACACCTCAGAAAATCGCTCAAGGCCGACAAAACGTTGGGTCCGTGCCCCGACTGCGGCGCGGACCTGCTCGTGCGAAAGAGCCGTCACGGGTCTTCCTTTGTTGGCTGTGACGGCTATCCCGACTGCGAGTTCACGCTTCCCCTCCCCTCGGCGGGCGAGCCGCTGATCCTCGACGAGACCTGCGACGAGCACGATCTCCGGAAAGTGAAGATGCTCGACGGCCGGAGCACGTTCGTGCACGGCTGTCCGCTCTGTGCCGCCGAGGAGGCCGACGCCGAGGCCGACCGGATCATCGGCGAGTGCCCCGAGTGTGGTGACGAGCACGGTGGCGAACTCGCGATCAAGACCCTGCGAACCGGTTCGCGGCTCGTCGGCTGCACGCGCTATCCCGACTGCGAGTATTCGCTCCCCCTCCCGCGGCGCGGCGAGATCGAGGTCACCGACGAGTTCTGCGACGAGCACGACCTTCCCGAACTCGTCGTCCACAGCGGTGACGAGCCGTGGGAGCTCGGCTGTCCGATCTGCAACTACCACGAGTATCAGGCCCGGCAGTCGGTCGGCGATCTCGTTGATCTCGACGGGGTGGGCGAGAAGACCGTCGAGAAACTGGCGGCGGTCGGTATCGAGAGCCTCGACGACCTCCGGGAGAGCGAGGCCGATTCGATCGCCGAGTCGGTCCAGGGCGTGAGCGCGGAGAACGTGCGCAGCTGGCAAGCGAAGGCCGACTGACGGGAATCGACCGATTACGGAAGACGTTTAGGCGGCGCTCGGATTCCTGTTGCTATGAGCGCGCCGTGGACCGAGTGGGATCACATCGTGAAAATCGACCCGGACAAAAGCCTCGTCGACGGCGAGAGCTACGAAGATGTCTGCCGGACGGGTACGGACGCCATCGAGGTTGGCGGGACGACCGGGATGACCGAGGAGAAGATGCAGGCGGTCGTCGAGGCGTGTAGCGAGCACGACGTCCCGCTCTACATCGAACCCGGCGTCGACGCGACCGTCGTCCATACGGACTCGCTCGACGGCTATCTCATCCCGATCGTGTTCAACGCCGGCGACGTCTCCTGGATGACCGGCGCACACAAGGAATGGGTCCGGCTCGACGACGGCATCGACTGGGCGCGCACCAACACCGAGGCGTACATCGTTCTCAACCCCGATTCGTCGGTGGCGACGTACACGCAGGCGAACTGCGATCTCGACGCCGAGGACGTCGCGGCCTACGCCACGATCGCCGAGCGGATGTTCGGCCAGGAGATCGTCTACGTCGAATACTCGGGCACGTTCGGCGATCCCGAGATCGTGGCCGCTGCCGGCGACGCACTCGACGACGCGACCCTCTTCTACGGTGGCGGCATCCACGACTACGACTCAGCCCACGAGATGGGCGAACGGGCGGACACGGTCGTCGTCGGCGATCTCGTCCACGACGAGGGCGTCGATGCGGTCCGCGAGACCGTTCGCGGCGCGACGGACGCTAACTGAGTCGCCGACGCGCGAAACGACGGCGTTTAAGACCGCCGCTCTGCATCGTCGTGTATGAACGATCGCACGACCACTGCGAGCGCCGAACCGGGCGACGACGTCACGGTCGCCGGCTGGGCACACGAGATCCGCGATCTCGGTGGCATCGCCTTCCTCATCGTCCGCGACAGGACTGGGAAGATCCAGGTCAAATTCGAGAAGGACGCGATGGACGACGACCTCGTCGAAACCGGCACCGAAGTGGCCCGCGAGAGCGTCGTCTCGGTCTCCGGTGCCGTCGAGGAGGAGGAGCGCGCGCCGACCGGCGTCGAGATCGTTCCTGATTCTGTCGAGGTGATCGCGCCCGCCGATCCCGAACTCCCGCTCGATCCCTCCGGCAAGGTCGACGCCGAACTCCCGACCCGGCTCGACAACCGTACGCTCGATCTCCGGCGCGAGGAGGCGAAGGCGATCTTCGAGATCCGTGCCGAGGTCCTCCGGAGCGCGCGCGAGGCGTTCCGCGAACTCGGATCGACGGAGATCACGACGCCGAAGATCGTCGCCACGGGCACCGAGGGCGGTACTGAACTGTTCCCGATCACCTACTTCGGCCAGGAGGCGTTCATGAACCAGTCGCCACAGCTGTTCAAGCAGCTGATGGTCGGCAGCGGGCTCGAACGCGTCTTCGAGATCGGGCCGATCTTCCGTGCCGAGGAGCACAACACGCCCCGCCACCTGAACGAGGCGACCTCGATCGACTTCGAGAGCGCGTTCATCGACCACGAGGAGGCGATGGACGCCTGCGAGCAGGTCGTCCGGGCGGCCTACGAGGGCGTCGCCGAAAACTGCGCCGACCAGCTCGACACTCTCGGCTACGACGACTTCGAAGTGCCCGACGAGGCGTTCCCGCGACTCACCTACGAGGAGGCGATCGAGCGCATCAACGCGACCGGCGAGCTCGACACCCAGCTCGTCTGGGGCGACGACCTGCCGACCGAGGGCGAGAAAGCGCTCGGTGACGACGTCGGCGGCCACTACTTCGTCACCGACTGGCCGAGCGAGATCAAGCCGTTCTACATCAAGGACTACGACGACGATGCGGAGCTCTCGACGGGGTTCGACCTGATGGCCCCCGACATGGAGCTCGTCTCGGGCGGCCAGCGTGAGCACCGCTACGACCAGCTCGTCGAGGGGTTCGAGGCCCAGGGGCTCGATCCCGAGGCGTTCGATTACTACACGAAGATGTTCAGATACGGGATGCCGCCCCACGCGGGCTGGGCGATCGGCGGCGAGCGTCTCGTGATGACGATGCTCGATCTGCCGAACATCCGTGAGGCTGTTCTGTTCCCGCGGGATCGCCAACGTCTGTCGCCGTAGGCGACGGCGTTTCTGTCGAACGGTCGCGGGAAACGGACCCGTTTCGATCGAGAGCAGGCGAGTGCCGGACGCAACCGTTTATCCGCTGGCGTCGTGGAGGGATGGTATGAGTACCACGTACGTCGGTGGGACGCAGTCGTATCGACGAAGGAAAACGTGTCGCGGGCGGTGGATTGCCTGTCTCTTATACACATCTCTGAGCGGGCNCTGATGGTCGCGTTCGGAACGCTCGCGATCCTCGCCGTGGCGACGCTCGCGAGCCTGTTCATGGCGTGGACGATCGGTGCCGGCTCGTCGGGATCGACCCCCTTCGCGCCCGCCGTCGGTGCGCGCGCGATCTCGGTGATGCGCGCGGGCTTTCTCGTCGGCATCCTCGGACTGCTCGGAGCGATATTACAGGGCGCGAACGTCGCCGACGCAGTGGGGACGGGACTCGTGGGCGGGCTCACGCTCTCGCCGACGGCAGCCACGGTGTTGCTGCTGCTCGCTGCGGGGCTGGTCGCAGTCGGCATCTTCACCGGCTATCCGATCGCGACGGCGTTCACGGTGACGGGCGCGGTCGTCGGCGTCGGGCTCGGACTCGGCGGCAGCCCGGTCTGGCCGAAATACGTCGAAATCGGCACGCTGTGGATACTCGTCCCGTTCGTCGGCGGCGGTATCGCCTACGTCACCGCGCGCGTGCTTCGCCACGAGTCGATCCCCGAGCGATACACCATCCCGGCGCTGGGGGCCATCATCGGGCTCATCGTCGCCAACATCCCGTTCACGCTGCTCGGGTCGGATTCGAGCGGCGCATCGATCGCCGCGGCCGCGACGGCGGAGCTACCACTCTCGCCAGCGATCGGGCAAGCGCTCGTCTCGCTGCTCGTCGCCGTGGCGGTCGCGGGCGCACTCGTCTGGGATCTGAATTCGGATATCGAGGGGGCCGAGCGCCACTTCCTGCTCGCGCTCGGCGGTCTCGTGGCGTTCTCGGCCGGCGGGAGTCAGGTCGGGCTGGCCGTCGGGCCGCTGCTCGCGGCGGTCAACGGGACCCCGCTGCCGATCACGATATCGCTGTTCGCGCTGCTCGTCTTCGGCGGGATCGGCTTGCTCGCGGGCTCGTGGATGGGCGCGCCGCGGATGATCAAGGCGATCGCACAGGACTACTCCTCGCTCGGTCCGCGGCGCTCGATCGCGGCGCTCATCCCGTCGTTCGCCATCGCACAGACCGCGGTCGTCTTCGGCATTCCCGTCTCGTTCAACGAGATCATCGTCAGCGCGGTCGTCGGCAGCGGGTTCGCGGCCGGCGGGGCCGGCGTCAGCACGCGCAAGATGGCGAACACGGTGCTCGCGTGGATCGGCTCGCTCGCACTCGCGCTCGCGCTCGGCTACGGACTGATAACCCTCATTCAACTGTTCTGACCGATCGTTCGTCGGGGCGGCCGGTAGTGCGGGGAGCGAGCCGACGAACCGTGGAACTCAGTCGTCCCTGGGGCCGGCTTCCTCGACGTCGATCGGGTCGCGGTCCCGGCCGCCGCGCCATCCGAACAGCCACTCGCGCGTCGAGAGTTCGCGGACCTCGGGGAAGCGCTGACGTTCGGTCTGCCCGTAGTTCACGAGCGCCACCAGAAAGACGCCACCGATGGTGTTGCCGAGCAGCACCGGAAGCCAGAACTCGTAGCTGACGGTGACGAGACCGACGTCGCCGATGAACACCGAGAAGAGTGCGTCGGCGGCGGTCGTGACGACGTGGTAGAGCTCGGCCGCGGCGATGGTATAAAAGACGAGATAGATGAGGAGCAGGCGCGCGATCGAGTCATGCACGGCGTGACTGAGCCACACCACGCCGGCGACGAGCCATCCGGCGAACAGCGCCTTGAAGAAGACGTCCCACCACGCGGTTTCGAGTCCCGTCCGGGTGAACTCCGCACCGGCGCTCATGGCTGCCGTCGAGAGCACGTGACTGTTGGCGAGGACGAACACGCCGAGTGCGGCCCCGACGACGTTCCCGACCAGCACGACCAGCCAGATGCGCAGCATGAGCGGGAGGCTGGCGAGGCGTGCGAGAACGAGCGCCACCGGCGGCAGCGTGTTCTCGGTGTAGAGCTGATATCGGCCGAGGATGATGTAGATGAAGCCGATCGGATAGAGCAGCGAGCCGAGCAGCGTGTTTTCGGGAAAGTACGCGCTCACGACGGCGTGGCCCACGAACGAGAGGACGATGGCGAACCCCGCGGCGAGTCCGCTGAAGAGCAGTTCGCGGGTGCCGGTCGAAACTTCCTCGTCGGCGGTGGCGAGCACACGCTGAAATATCTCCTCGGAAGAGAACCGGTCGCCGACCGCCCAGCCGGCATCCGGCGCACCCGAGGCGGCGTGGTCGGTCGATTCGCGTATCGGCTCCTCGTCACTCATTCGCAGACTGGCTGTGGTGACGACCCACAAAAAGCGTTATCGCCGGCATCTGCAGGTGGGGATTCCCACATCGCGCACGACGAACGGGCGTATTTATCCCTGCGGCTGCCGAGGCGATCGTATGACGGTCGCGGAGTCCCACCGAGAATCGCCCACGGACGAGCCGCCGCAGGCGTTCGTTCCGGGCCACGTCACGGGGCTGTTCAGCGTCCATCCGGCCGACGATCCCCGGAAGGCGGGATCGCGGGGCGCGGGGCTCGCGCTGTCGGCGGGGGTGACGGTGACGGTCGTGCCGGCCGACGAGACGACCGTCGAACTCGACGGCGAGACGGTCGAGATGGAGGCCGTCACGGGCACGCTCGATCGGCTCGACGTGAGTGCTGCAGTGCGCGTGGAGAGCGACCTTCCGGTGAGCGCCGGCTTCGGCGTCTCGGGTGGGGCGGCGCTCGGCGCGGTACTCGTAGCGAACGAGCGATTCGATCTCGAACGGACGGAAAACGAACTCGTGAGCGTCGCCCACGCCGCGGAGGTCGCGGCGGGGACCGGTCTCGGCGACGTGGTCGCACAGGCTCGCGGCGGGGCACCGCTCAGATGCGAGCCGGGCGCACCCGGCCACGGGGAACTCAACGGGATCGCTACCCCACCGACCCGCGTCGAGTACGTCTCCTTCGGCGGGCGCTCGACGGGCGAGATCATCGGCGGCGACGTCGAGACGCTCACGCAGGCCGGCGAGCGGGCGCTCGCGGCGCTGCGCGACGCACCGACGCTCCCGCACCTGTTCGCTTGCTCACGGGCGTTCGCCAAAGACGCCGATCTACTCACCCCATCCGTCGAGCGCGCCATCGACGACGTTCGAGACGCGGGCGGTGAGGCGGCGATGGCGATGCTCGGCGAGACGGTGATCGCCCTCGGTGACGGGTTGACGCGGGCCGGCTACGAACCCGCGAGCTGCGAGATCGATCGTGCGGGCGCGCGACTGGTGTAAGGTTTTTCCCGAGTGGCTGCACAGTGGGGCCATGACGATCGAGGTGCCAGACGATCACCCTCGCAGCGAGTCCCTCCACACCCGCCATCGGATCGAGGACGGCGTCGATGCCGGGCTCACCCACAAGCAGGGGCTCATCGCCGAGGGTCGCGGCGAGGCCTTCGACTATCTGCTGGGCGAGCGAACGCTCCCGAGCGCCGACCGTGCCGAACGCGCCGCCGCCGCCCACCTCCTCCGCGCCGACCACCCCGTGCTCTCGATCAACGGCAACGCCGCAGCGCTCGTCCCCGACGAGATCGTCGCCCTCGCCGACGCGACCGGGGCGACCATCGAGGTCAACCTGTTCAACCGGACCGACGAGCGGATCGCCGCCATCGCCGATCATCTCCAGGACCACGGGGCCACGGACGTCAAGGGTCGGACGGCCGACGAACGGATTCCGGGGCTCACGAGCGAGCGCGCGAAAGTCGCCGCCGACGGCATCCACGCCGCCGACGTCGTACTCGTTCCCTTGGAGGACGGCGACCGGGCCGAGGCGCTCGGCGCGATGGGCAAGACCGAGATCGTCGTCGATCTCAACCCGCTCTCGCGCTCGCCGCAGGTCGCCGCCGTCCCCGTCGTCGACAACCTCGTCCGCGCGATCCCGAACATCACCGCCCACGCCCGCGATCTCGCCGACCGCCCTGACGACGAACGCGAACAGGCGATCGACGCGTTCGACCGCGAGGCGGCGCTCGACGCGGCGGAAGCGGCGATCCGTTCCGGCGAACTCGACTGAGCGGTCGCCATCGTTTTTGAAATCTTGCACACGAAAGCAACAGCTTCAGGAACGATCAGCCGAACAGTATCCCATAGGTAACTTACGAGGCGCGGTGGGTAGTTTTCACCCACTCGACACAGCCGGCACGGCGCCGGCAGCGGCGTATCGGGACGCGAACGACGACGATGAATCATGAATCGGCACCAACAGCGACGACGACCAGAGGCATCGACGACCAGCTCTCGGCGGCGGTTCCTCGGGGCGGCGGCCATCGGCACTACCGGGCTGCTGGCCGGCTGTCTCGGTTCGGCCAGCGGCACCACGACGACGTTGACGATGGGCTATCAGCCGTTCTCGGCGCACGCCTGGGAGGCACTGGTGATGAAACACAGCGATATCCCCGAGAAATACCTCCCGGACGGCTACTCGCTTGAGTGGCAGTCGGCGCTCCAGGGAGCGGTCATCGGCAACCGCATCAGCGTCGGCAAGAACCAGGCCGGCTGGATGGGCGACATGCCCGCGCTGACGACGATCGCCCAGACCGAAACCCCGGCGAGCCTCGTCGGGCTCGCCAACTGGTCACACGGCCAGCAGTGTAACCTCCTCATCGTCCCGAAAGACTCGAATATCCAGCAGATCTCCGATATCGCCGGCAAATCCGTCGGCGTCACCAAGGGGTCGTGCACACACCGCTATCTCCTCCGGCTGCTCGACGCCGAGGGGATCGACACGAGCACGGTCGAGATGGTCGATACGGGGATCTCGACCATCCTCGCGAACCTCCGGGAGGGACGCATCGCGGCGGGACTCGGCTGGGAGCCCTCGATCGCGAAGTCGGTCTTCGAAGACGATCTCACCAAGTACGTCTCGACCGGTGCGGAGTACGACATCATCGACGCCGGCGGCCTCCCGATGACCGACAATCTCATCGAGAACCACCGCGAGGCGGCGAAGGCCATCCTGAAGGCCGAGCTCGAGGCGACGCGCGTCTTCGCGCGCGACCGTGAGCGAACGCTCGATCTGGTCGAACAGGAACAGGACCTGCGCTACTTCGACCGCTCGACGCTGCGCTGGGGAGCCTACCGCGATCCGCCGATCGGCGAGGACGTCCAGCGGCTCAAGTTCGCGACCGACTATGAGCGAGCCAAAGAGCCGGGCAAGCTGATGAAGGAGACCGGACCGAAGTTCCTCACGCGCCAGGGTGCGCTCGAATCGCCGCCACCGGCTGACCGCTATAAACCAGAGATCCTCGACGAGGCGGCGGCCGAACTCGGCGACAGCGTCGGATGGGCACCGCGCTCGGCCGGCGGCGCGGGCAACGGCTCCGGTGGAGACGGTTCGGCGGCGAACGGCTCGGCCGGCAACGACTCGGGAGGCGGACGATGAGCACCGGCTCGATAAGCGATCGGCTCGTCGAGGGGTTCGCCGGGGGCCTGCCGTCGCCGACGCGCGGCGTTCGCAAGCTCGTCTCGCTGGTCGGTTTCGTCGCGGTCTGGTGGCTGTTCTACGAGTTCGGCGTGCTCAACTTCGAGCATTTCGTCAGCCCCGTGACGACGATCGTCGAGTTCGCCGGCGCGCTCGCCGGCCAGCCGCTGACCGAGGGTGGCGACACGATCTATCTCCACGCCGTCTACTCGGGCGCGCGGGTCGCGGTCGGCGTCGTCGCGGCGGCGCTGCTGGCCATTCCGCTCGGGCTCGTCGTCGGAACGAGCGATCGCTGGGAGAACCTGCTCTACCCGGCGCTCGAAGCGCTGCGTCCGATCCCGCCCATCTCGTGGCTGCCGATCGCCATCATCGTCTTCCCGGCGCTCGCGCTCGGATCGATCTCGGTACCGCTGCCCGCGCTGTTCGTCGTGTTCATCGGGTCGTTCTTCCCGATCTTCACGAACACGATCGAGGGCGCACGCACCATCGAGACGGAGTACGGTCAGGCCGCCCGCTCGCTCGGGGCCGGTTCGGGCGACGTCTTCCGGCACGTCGTACTGCCGGCGACGCTCCCCTCGATCATCACCGGATTGTCGCTCGGCGTCGGCCTCGGCTGGATCACGGTCGTCGCCGCCGAACTGCTCACTGGCGGCCCCGGACTCGGCTACATCATCATCCAGGGGTCGCGACTGCTACAGAACCAGGTCGTCGTCATCGGCATGCTCGCCGTCGGCGCGCTCGGCTACGCCACCTCGGCGCTCGTCGAGGCGCTCGGCAACTGGCTGATGCCCTGGTCGACGGAGTAATCCATGAGTGAACACAACACAGACACTACGACGCGTTCCGACACCGACGAACAGTCCGCCGAACAGCGCCGCTCGTGGACCGAATCGAGCGGTTCCGGGACGGTCAACATCCAGGATCTGACGAAAGTCTACGGCGACGACGGGGACGAACTGGTCGCCGTCGACGGGATGGATCTCCACATCGAAGCCGAGGAGTTCGTCACCGTGCTCGGTCCCTCGGGCTGTGGCAAGTCCACCGTGATGGAGTGCATCGCGGGCTATCTCGATCCCACCGAGGGCGAGGTGCTGGTCAACGACGAACCGGTCGAGGGGCCCGATCCCTCGCGCGGCGTCGTCTTCCAGGAAAACCGGCTGTTCCCCTGGAAGACGATCAGCGAGAACGTCCGTTTCGGCCCGCAGATGCGCGACGACGTCGACGAGAGCCGCGTCGCGTCGCTGTTCGATCAGATGGGGCTCTCCGGCTTCGAGGACGCGTATCCGCACGAGCTCTCCGGCGGGATGCAACAGCGTGCCGAGCTCGCCAGACTGCTCGCGAACGATCCGGACATCATGCTGATGGACGAGCCGTTCAGCGGGCTCGACGCGATGACCAAGGAGCTGATGCAGGAGAAACTGCTCGACGTCTGGGAGGACGACGATCGGACCGTGCTCTTCATCACCCACGACGTCGAGGAGGCCATCCTGCTCGCCGACCGCGTCGTCGTGATGACCGCCCGCCCGGGGCAGGTCAAGGACGTCATCGACGTCGATCTCGAACGGCCGCGAAGCACCGACATCGTCACGACCGATCGGTTCAACGAACTCCAGCGCCGCGCCAGCGAGAGCATCCACGACGAGGCCGAGCGCGCGATGGAGCAGGCGGAGGGGCGTGTCTGATGGCGTACGCACGGCGACTCGAACAGTCGGCGTCGCTGCTCGCGCTGCTGGCCATCTGGGCGGTCGTGACGATGCTCGTCGGAGCGATCCCGAGCCTTCCTTCGCCGGTCGAGGTGGTGGTCGCGTTCGCCGACGCGGCCGCGAGAAGTTCCTTCTGGCAGGAGGTCGGCCGGAGCACGTTCCGAGTGTATCTCTCCTTCGCCATCGCGACGGTCGTCGCGATCCCGCTCGGGCTGCTCATCGGCCGGAGCGAAATCTTCTCCGATCTGACCTTCCCGGCGCTCGAAGTGCTGCGTCCGATCCCACCGATCGCCTGGTATCCAGCGCTGACGATCATCCTGCTGACGCCCGCGAACATCGTCCGGTTCATCATCTTCCTGGCGGCGTTCTTCCCGATCCTGCTCAACACGATCGAGGGCGTTCGCGGCGTCGAGGAGGAGTATCCGCAGGCGGCGCGCTCGCTCGGAGCCACCCAGTTCCAGACGATGCGACACGTGGTGTTGCCCGGCGCGCTGCCGTCGATCTACACCGGGCTCGTCAACGCGATGGGGCTCGCGTGGGTGAGCCTCGTCGCCGCCGAACTGCTGTCGAGCAGCGGGCTCGGCTACTTCATCTGGAACGCCTTCACCGCCGGCGAGTATCCGAACATCGTCGTCGGGATGATCGCGGTCGGCGTGCTCGGCTACGGCTCCTCGGCACTGCTCCGTCGCCTCGGCGCGCGTGCCATCCCGTGGCTGTCGGCCGCCAACGCCTGAACCGGCTCACGTCTCTTCCGGGGGCGCTTCCAGCCGCTCCTGATCGACCGCATAGATCGTCACGTTGTCCTCCTGGAACGCCACCGAGACGCCCTCCAGATCGGAGAACGGGCGGATGTCGCCGTACCGATCGCGCTCGGTCGGCCCCACGTAGACGTACTGCGCGTCGTATCGTTCGAGCAGCGCGGCACGGCGCTCGGCCGAGCCGAGATAGATGGTGTTGACGGCGTACACACGGTCGAGATACGTCTGCCGGCCGCGATACTGCGCCTCGTGAGAGACGCCGACGACCGTCGGGACGCCCGTGAGGCTGGCGGCCGGGCTCGCACTCCAGCGATAGACGTAGCGGCTGGGTGCCGAGACGATCGTCGGCCGGCCGGACCGGTTGTCGAGCCAGCGGATCGCCGCGACCTGACCCGGAACGTTCTCCTCGGCGGCCGCCAGCCCGTCGAGCGTCGGCTCCTCGACGTTCGGATCGGCGAAATGGCGCTGGACGGCGACGCCGCCGAACGCGGCCGTCGAGAGCACGAGCACGGCGGCGAGAGCGCTGCCGACCTGCTGGCGGCGCGTCCAGTTCCACGGGCCGTGACCGCGGACGAGTCGCGGCAGGACGACGCCGGCGGCGCTCGCCCAGAGGATCCACGTCGGCATGTACGTCTTCACGACGGTGTTGAACCGGCCGTCGCCACCCTCGGCGAGAAAGCCGAGCTCGGGCAGCACGAGCAGTCCGAACCCGGCGACGACGAGGACGCCGACGAAGCCGATGCGGTCGGTCGCGAGGAGATACCAGCAGAGCACGAGCGGCACCGCGAACAGTGCGATCGGCGCGAGTGCGCTCGGGACGAACGCGACGAGGGCGACGAACCCGAGCCCGCCGGCGACGGCGACGGTCGACGACCAGCGCCGGCGACTGCGGGCGAGCAGGAGGGAAAGGAAGATCGCGAGGAAGGCTCCGTGGACGAGCAGCAGCGAACCGATCGAACTGCGCGCGGCGGCGTCGAGCACCCTCAACGACGTGCTCGGTCCGGCCTGCACCGGTCCGAGGAAGAAGGGGAGTGCGGCGAGAACGCCGATCACGCCCACGACCGCCGAGAGTCCGGCCGCGCCGGCCGTCCGTACGAACGCCCCTCGCGGCCTGCTGGTCGGTGGGTCGCCCACGATACGGTCGATGCGGGCGGCGAGTCGGGTCGGGACGAGCGAGCGCAGGTCGGTGGGGGCGAACGTCAGCGTCAGCCACGTCACGCCGAGCACGATGGCCAGGCTCCAGGTGTTGACGAGCGCCATGAACCCGCCGACGACAGGCACGGCACCGAAGACGAGCGCACGCCGGCGACGGATCGACGCGGCGGGCGTGCGGTAGTAGGCGTAACACAGCCCGACCACACAGAGCAGGAACGGCGTGCTCGTGAAGTACGGGCGGATGTCGCCCCGGACCGCGCCGAACAGCGGGAACGGGTCGTACGTTTCGGGGATGATGCGCCCGGCGACCTTGTACTGGTAGTCCCTCGGGATCGGCCGGAGCACCTGATAGTCCGGCAGCTTGGAGTGTGCCGCCGCGAACGCGTCGGCGGCTCCTTCGCCGATCGACGCCGGTAGTCGCTTGATGAGGAGGCGCACTGCCGTCGAGGGGTTGCTCGCGAATATCGTGAAGAAGACCGCCGTCGCGCCGGCGATCCGGCGCGTTCGACTACTGTACGAGCGAACCGTCCGGCGGGCACGTCGCCCGACCGCGACCGCACCGGCGAGTTCGTACGCGCCAGCCCCGAGCGAGCCGAACAGTCCCGCCATCCCGAGGTTGAACGCCGTCCACGGGACCGTGTCGGTCAGACGGGCCAGCAGCGTGACGACGAAGTGGCCGCCGTAGTAGTAGATCATCGACTCGCCGGCGAACCAGAAGTCCTCGAGCGGGAGGCTTCCGGCACGGTACAGCGACGCCACGAGCCCGAAATCGAGGAACTTCTCGCCGCCCGGCGTGATACCCGGCTCGACCGATCGCAGCGCGATGACGAACAGGTAGACGAGCGTGAACACCGCCACCGCCTCGACGGTCGCCCGGCGATCGATCTCGACGTCCGACCGGGCCGCGAGCACCGCACAGATCGCGAGCGCGACGAGCCCCGCGAACAGGGCGACCCAGCCGAGCGAGAGGAAGCCGACCCAGAAGGCGACGAGGGTCATGATCGTCAGCGAGATGGCGAACGAAAAGCCCGCACCGCGGCCCGGTAGCGACGAGCACAGCCGCGCGGCCACCGGCAGACCGAACAGCGCGAGACCGACGTACGTCAGCCACCACAGCGCGACGAGACCGTACTCCATCCGTTGATTTTTCCGAGAACATCCGTTATACACCTTTGGATGTCCGATCACACGACTCGACCGCCATCGCACCGCTTTTGCCGCCGGTCGCGGAGTCCGTAACATGGCGTCGCCGTCCGTCCCGCTCGTCGATCGCCGGGTTCGCTACGCACTCGTCGTGCTGGTCGCCGGCGTCGTCCTCGTCGCCTCGGTCGTCGAGGCGAGCGGAACGCCGAGCGTCGGGCCGTTCGGGCTCGTCGGGATGGACAAGTGGTCGCACGCGCTCGCGTATGCAGGTCTGACGGCAACGCTCGCGTACGCCTCGATCGAGAACGGTCGTGCCCGGTTGGCGCTCGCGGTCGGCCTGGCCGTCGCCTTCGGCATCGGTATCGAGATCGTCCAGTGGCCGATCGCCTACCGGACCGCGAGCGTCGCCGACGCGCTCGCCGATGCGATCGGGGCCTGTCTGCTCGCGCTCGGCTGGCGGTCGCTCGCTCGATACGTGCGATTCGGCCCGATCGACGAGTCGGGAACCGTGCGCTAACCACGATCAAAGCGGGACGAAGCCGACCGAGAACTGGCGGGTATGGAATGTCAGGGAACGCGCCCACTCGCCAGACGGACGAAGCCGAGCGCGAACTCCGTACTGTCGTACTCTTCAGTATGCTCTTCGAGCGGTTGGCGAGCAGCGGTGACGCGCTCGTCGAGCGGTTTCCACGGTGGGGTCGGATAGCGCAACTTCCGGGTCGGCGGCGCGCTCGCGGCGACGAAAAACCGAAAGGCGGCGTCGAGCGGTTTCGCGCTCGTCCGGGTACTGCGCGTGGCGTCGAGCAGCGCGACGCGCCCACCCGAGCGCACGAGCGCGAGCCAGTCCTCGACGACTGCGGCCGGATCGCCGAGCATGCCGACGACGAAGCTCGCGAGCACCGCGTCGGCGCGTTCGATCGGCGGCGCGGTGGCGTCGCCGCGGACGAGATGGACGTTCGTCCAGCCGGCGGTCGCGACGTGTCGGCGAGCACGACCGAGCATCCCGTGCGTGAAATCGATGCCGACGACCGTGCCCGACGGCCCGACCGCCTCGCGCAGATACGGGAGGTTCGCGCCCGTGCCACAGCCCATCTCGACGACCGTGTCGCCGGGCGAGAGTGCCAGACTCTCGACGGCGCGCTCGCGCCACGAGCCGATCCCGGGAAGGGTGGCGATGATGTCGTAGAGACGCGCCCAGCGGCCGTAGAAGTCCTGTGCTTCGCTCGTGCCATCCCCTCCCTCCCCGCTGGCGCGCCCATCGCTCATCGTCAGAGGAGATCGCGGACGCGGGCAGCGGCGTCGGCGGCACTCGATGCGAGCAGGTAGACGTTGGCCTCGACGCCGAAGCCGCCGGTGTGGTAGAGTGCGTCGGCAGCGGCGGCGTCGACGGCGGCGATCGCCTCGTCGGTGTCGCGTTCGCCGTCGAACTCCACCGTCGAGAAGTCCTGTGATTCGAGTCGGTCGACGAGATCGGCGTCGTAGGCGAGGTTGAGCGCGGCGAGCGCGTCGTTGCCGTTGTCGCGCGCGGCGAGCAGGACGCCGGCGACGTGGCCAGAGACGCCGAACTCGGGGTCGCCGGGAACCGTCGTGCGCCCCTTGACGTCGAAGATGCGACCGGGGACGCCCGCCACGTCGTCGATGTCGGTGGCGTCGGGAACGCACTCGACGAGGTTCGAGCCGACGTTCGGGATCAGTCCGGCGAACCCGCTCGTGGCTTCGAGCGTGCCGATCCCGCGGCGCACGGACGAGCGGGCGCGTTCGGCCGCCCGGAGGCTGCTCTCCGGATCGTGGACGTCGAACCCGTCGTACTCGGCGAGCCCGGGCATCGCCGCCGCGTGAAGCTCCGAGAGTAGATCGTCCCGTTCGAGCTGGCGGATCAGGATCTCGCTCTCGACGAGCGCGCCGACGCTCGTCAGTTCGTCGTTGGCGAGCCCCTCGGCGAGATCTTCAGCGAGCCCGGCGACGCGCTCGTCGTCGAGCACGCGCTCGTTGCGCGCGACTTCGCCGTGGGCGTACTTCGACACCGCCGACTGGCTGATGCCGAGGATCTCGGCGACCTCGCTCTGGGTGAGATCGCGCTCGCGCAGGCGCTCGGCCAGCAGCGAGCGGAACGTCGGCAGGAACTCGTCGACGACGATCTCCTCGATGAACCTCATCGCTCGCCCCCCATCTCGTTCGCCCCATCCACCTCGCTCGCTCGCCGGTCACGATTTTCTCGTCCGGGCCGCTGGCTGCCGCCGAACTCGTCGTCGTTGCCGATCTTCGAGGCCTGCGGGCCGACCTGGCCCTGATATTTCGAGCCGCGCTCGTCGCCGTAGGGCACCTCGGCGGCGTTTTTGAGTTCGGTGAAGATGACCTGTGAGATGCGCATCCCGGGTGTGAGCGCGACGGGCGCAGTACCCAGATTCGAGAGTTCGAGCGTGACCTGGCCCTGATAGCCTGGATCGACGATGCCCGCCGTCGCGTGGATGACGATCGCGAGCCGCCCGAGCGACGACCGGCCCTCGACGCGTGCGATGAGATCGTCTGGCACCCCGATGTGCTCGACGGTCGTCCCGAGCACGAAATCACCGGGATGCAGAATGAACTCCCCGCCATCGTCGACCACCGTCTCGGTGACGTATTCGTCGACCTCGTTCTCCGAATCGGGATGGATGCAGGGGATGTTCGTCCGCTGGAACTCGAGGAATTCGTGGCCGAGCCGGAGATCGACGCTCGCGGGCTGGATCTGGAGCTCGGGGTCGGCGAGCGGCTCGATGACGAGCTTGCCCGTGTCGAGTCGCCGCCGGATGTCCCCATCGGCGAGTATCATACCCGTTCGTACCGACGTGGCTCCTAAAGTCCTCTCCGTTTCCGGCCGTCAGCCGCCGGCGGGTGCTTCCTCGTCGCGTTTGGTGTCGCCGCGCCGGTAGCGCTCCAGCCGACGATAGCCGATGATGCGCCCCGCATCGTCGAGATCGAGCGCGTAGCGCCCCAGGATGTCCTGGGTGTCGGGCACCGAGCGCCGCTCGATGATCTCGGTCAGCGCGCGCCAGCCATCGTCGGTGCGCTCGATTTCGACGATGCCGTCGAGCGGGCGACCGATGAGATCGCTCGCGCTCTGCCGAACGTGATCGCGAACCTCGACGATGCCGACCGCATCGCCGTCCTGACTGCTCCCTGCACTCTCGTCGCTATCGCTCTCTTCGTCGTCACCGTCTTCCTCGTCGTCACTCTCCTCTTCGCTTTCTTCGTCCTCGTCGTCCCCGTCGCCACCGCTCTCGCTTCCGTCTTCGTCGTCACCGTCGCCTTCGTCGTCGGTGACGGTATCGAGGCGCTCGTTGATGGCTTCTTTCGCGCCGGTCCGGTCCTCGCCGTCGGTTTCGGCCTCGCGAAGCTCTTCGAGCGTCTCGCGGTCGTCGATGTCGTCGAGTTCGTCGCGCAGTTCGTCTATCGTGTGCTCGCCTGGATCGAGGTCGGCCATGATGTCCTACGTATTCGGCGTCGTGAATAAATTACCGCTCGGTGCCCCGGTCGCGTCTACTGCTCGGCGTCCTCTTCGATGCGGACCTCCGGCTCGTCGGGCTCGGGCTGGGTCATCGGCGACGTGCCGAGGTCGAGGTCCTTGAGGTCCTCCAGATCGCCCGATTCGGTCGCCATCTCCAACTTCGATATCTCCTTCGCGTAGTGGAGGAACGTGTCGACGGACGCGGCGACGATCCGTGCCTCGACGGTGAGGATCTCGATCCCGACGACGGACACCCGTGCCCAGACGTCGATGACGATCCCCTTGTCGAGGATCCGATCGAGCACTTCGGCCAGACTGTCGCTTGAGGGTCGTGCGCTCATCGTACCAGCACAACTCCGCCCGGTATAATATCCTTTGGGCCAGCAGGGGCAGGCAACCCGAGTGTGGGTTGGAGAGCGGGGCGGTCGGGGTGGGGGTGGCTGCATGTGCCGGCGACACGCCTATTAGCGCGACCGCCGAACCCGGGCCACGACGCGCAGTACGTCCATACTCAGATCATGAGTGATCATCTCTACGCCTACGGCGTCGTTGAGGACGCCGATTTCGAACTCGACATCGACGGTGTCGCCGGAGCGACGCAAGCATACACGGTGAGCCACGGGCCGCTCGCGGCCGTCGTGACCGATATCGACACGCTCGACCCCGAGCTCACCGACGAGAACGCCCGCGCGCACGACGACGTGCTCCAGGACGTGCTGCTCGATGCGGGCGGCCGAACCGTGGTCCCGATGCAGTTCGGCTCGGTGTTCAAGAACGCGCGCACGCTGAAGAACGTCCTCCGGGGCGGGCGGCGCGCGTTCACGAAGTCGTTGCGCGAGATCGAAGGACTGGCCGAGTTCGGCGTCAAACTCGTCGTCGACGAGGACGCGACGGTCGACGCCGACGAGATCCGCGAAGCGGCGGGCGAACGCTTCGCCGCCGCGAGCGTCCAGGAAGAGGAGAACGATCGCTTCAGCGATCGCCTCGTGATGAACCGCTCGTATCTCGTCGACCGCGACGAACGGGCCGCCTTCGACGAGGCGGTCGACGCCGTCACCGACGACTACGGCGATGTCCTCACGGTCCAGTACACGGGGCCGTGGCCGCCGTACAACTTCGTGGACATCGAGATCGGCACCCAACAGTAATGTTCATCATCGACGATCTACTGCTCCGGCCGATCGTCGCGGTCGGCAACGTCATCCACTCGATGGCCGTCGAGGAGCTGTACGACGTCGAAGCGATCCGTGACGAGATCAAGGAAAATCGACTGCTGTTCGAGATCGGCGATCGCTCGGAAGAGGAGTACGAGCGTCGCCGCGAGGAACTCAGGACGCAACTGGACGTGGCGCGCGAGGCGCGCGAGACGCTGACGAACAAAGTGGAGGTCAAACAATGACAGACAAGAAGGACACCGGCGTCGTTCGGACGATCCTCTCGGGGTTGTTCGAGACCCTCGCCGAGATGGACGAGGACGACCGGCGCCAGCGATCGAGAACCGGGAGCGCACGCAGCGGGCGGAAACGACTCGACTACGGTCTCAGCGTCGGCATCGGTCCGCAGTCCGGGATCGACGGGCGCGACGGAACCGAGGTCGGGGACGACGAAAGCGCCGAACTCATCTCGGGAACCGATCACGCTGCGACCGTCAGCCAGACCGAGACGGGGCAGGTCGTGACGATCGATCTGTCCGACGTCGATCCGCACGAACTCTCTGCGGGCGTCGGCGGGAATGGACGGACGCTTCTGGTCGCCGACGACGAGGGCGTCGTCGAGCGCGTCCCGCTCCCGCAGACGGGGCTCATCGTCGCCGACGCGTCGTTCAACAACGGAGTTTTGGACGTGTGGCTGGAGGATGAACGGAATGAGTGACGATAGCGAACCGATGGCCGAAGCCGCCGAGAAGCTCGATTCGGCGCTCGAAAGCTCACAATCCGCCGCGGAGGACGAGAACGGTGGCGACGGCAGTGACGGAGCCGACGGCGATGGCGAGGAGGGTAGCGGGCTCGTCGACTCCGACGACGAGATGGCGGCGCTGCTCGACCGCGCCGAGGGCGACATCGACTCGCTGCTCGGCGTGCTGAGCGGCGAAGAGAGCTACGGGGACGCCAAGGAGGAGATCGAAGACCTCGTCGACGTCATCGAGGAGACCGAGGAACTGCTCGACACGGTCGATCTCTCGGAGCTGCCCGAGGCAGTGGAGCTGAGCGAACTGCCGAGTGCCATCGAGGGCGAGGACGTGCCCGAAGCGATCGCGAACGCCGAGCCGCGGCGCGCGGTCGATCTCACACAGCTGGCGTCGCTCGTCGAGTTCAGCGAGCTCTGGGACGCCGTGGACGTGCGCTCGTTCATGCAGAACAAGGACGAACTCGAAGAAGCGACCGCCGACGTCACCGATGACGAGGACGACAACGGCGGAAACGGCGAGAGCGGCGACGATTCCGGTCTCATGGACTCGTTCGACATGTCCGGTTCGGGCGACGCGAACGGTGGCGAGGAGTCGATCCTCGACGACGGACAGGCCAAACAGCTCGCCATCCAGTCACAGCTCCGCGATGCCGTCGAGGAGTTCCGCGAGAGCGCCCTCGACGCTCGCGATCAGCTGAAGGAGGCGCGCGACACGGCCCAGGAGAAAGTCGAGGAGAAGACCGGCGGCGGGACGGGCCAACCCTCCTCGCGGAACCCGACGGCCTACTCGACGATGGTATCCGGCTGGAAGGCGGGTGGCTGGTCGTCGGCGAGTTTCTCGACCGTGCCGAAGCAGACACAGCATTCGAGCGCGCCCGGCCACTACCGCATCTACGGTCGGCGGTTCGACGAGCGGGAGGGGAACGATGAGTAACAGCGGCGGGCCGACGCGCCAGTCCGACAGCCTCGCCGACGTCGTCGAGATGCTGCTCGACAAGGGCGTCGTGATCAACGCCGACATCGTCGTCTCGATCGGCGACACCGAACTCCTCGGCGTGCAGCTCCGGGCGGCGATCGCCTCGTTCGAGACGGCCGCCGAGTACGGGCTCGAGTTCCCGGATGGCACCGACATGCGCCGCGTCGAGCAGGCATCGGGTCGGAGCGAGCTCGAAGACGACGACACCGTCACCGTCGAGGGTGGTGAGGACGACGCGGCGCTCGACGACGAGGAGCAGTCCGACACCGAGCGCCAGTCCGCACCGGAGCTCGGCACGCGGCCCAACGACGGCGCGCGTGCGGAATCGGCGGGGGGCGGTGGCGACGAGGCCGACGGCGACGAAGGCGGTGACGAGGATGCCAGCGACGAGGACGCCGACGGAGAATCGGCGTCGAACACGGAACAGGCCGCGGAGAGCGACGCCGCGGCGGAGGAGGCAGATGACGACGATTGACGTCGACGGCGACGAGGCGCGCGACGGGCTGATGACGCTCGTCGTCACGGTCGTCGAGCTGCTGGTCGACGCGATGGAGCGCGAGGCCATCCGCCGGATGGAGTCGGGCGAGCTCACCGACGAGGAGATCGAGCGGCTCGGCTCGCAGCTCGCCGCGCTCGAAGACGAGATCGAGGGGATCAAGCAGGACGAGGGGATCGAGGAGCCGGTCGACGATCTCCGTGGTGATCTCGACGGACTGGTCCGCGATCTCGTCGAACGTGCCGACAAACCCCAACGCGACGACAGAGGAGTGATCGAATAATGGCCGACGATACCGACACCGAGGGAGAGACCGAGTTCGAGGAGGGACGCTATCTCTACTGTGCGGTCACCGTCGACGACGGGACCGATCTGGACACCGACGGTGTCGACGACGAGCCCGTCAGACTGCTCGCGGTCGACGACATCGGCGTCGTGCTCCACGACTGCGAATCGCTGTACGACACCGCCGATATGGACGAGCTCCGCAAGTGGGTGCTCCAGCATCAGAACGTCGTCGACGCGGCGGGCGAGGCGTTCGGCACGCCGATCCCGTTCCAGTTCGACACCGTTCTCACGGGCGACGACGATCGCGTGCGCGAGTGGGTCGCCGAGGAGCGCGGGACGCTCGGCGACTATCTCGATCGACTCGCGGGCCACTGGGAGTACCGCGTCGAGCTCCGGCGCGAGGAAGAGGCACTGCGCGAGGATCTCGTCGCGAGCGACGACCGACTCGCCGAACTCGACGAGGAGATCGAGGCGGCGGGCTCGGGGACGGCGTTCATGCTCGAAAAGCAGTACGACCAGCGTCTTCGCGAACTGCGCCGCGAGCGCCGCACCGATCGCGCGGCGGCGCTGCGTGACCGACTCGACGAGTTCGTTCTCGACGTGAACGAACTCGGTGAACGGACGACGCTCGACGACGAGGATGGCGACGACGACGGAATGGAGACCCAGGCGCGGTTCACCGTGCTCGCGACCGAGGACGACGAGGAGGGGATGGGTGAAATGCTCGACGAGGTTGCGGCCGAGACGGGCGTCGAGGTCCGGTTCACCGGGCCGTGGCCGCCGTACTCGTTCGTGCCGGCGATCGGGGGTGAGGATGGAACCGAAACGGGCGGATGACGACGTCATCGTCGATCTGATCGACGTCATCCTGCGGGACGGGGCGGTCATCGAGGCCGACGCGATCATTAGCGTCGCCGACATCCCGCTGGTCGGGCTGAAACTCCGGGCGGCGCTGGCCGGCATGGCGACGATGACCGAATACGGCATCTTCGAGGAGTGGGATCGAGCGCACCGCCAGCGCGCGCTCGACGACTCGAACCCCGAAGAGTGAGGTCCGTGTTCCGAGACTCGTTTCGAGCGGTCGTCCGTTCGGTACTGCCGTGCGTTTGCCGGCCGCATCTATAAGTACCGAAGCCCGCAACGGACAACGATGAGCACCTCGGAATCGGACACGGCCGGGAGCGGAACGGACGACCAGTCCGGGAGCGATTCGTCGGAGTTCGTCGAGAGCCTCCAGAGCGGGGTCAGCGATGGATTACTCGACAGCCTCGGTGATGGCGACGGCGGCTTCGAGGCCGTCGGGCGCGAGGTCGGCGAACAGGTCGGCCGGCTGCTCGGCGAACTCCTCGGGAAGAAACTCGACGAACAGGTCCAGCAACTGACCGAAAACGGCAGCGATGACGACACGGACGACGAGACGGGAAGCGACGATGCGGACGACGAGACGGGAAGCGACGATGCGGACGAGTCGGGAAGCGATGATGCGGACGACGGGACGCCGGACGTCGACGAGATGTCGGACGACGAACTCCAGTCGACGGCCGAGGAGATCAGCGACGAGCTCGAAGAGCGGAGCGATCAGTAGGCTTCACCGGAAGCATCGCCGACGGCGTCCGTTTCGTTCGTCGTGATGGCACGCTCGTGGCCCTCTGAGTCGGTATGTGCAAGCTGTAGCTATTTAACTGAGGCGTGACCAGAGTATGATCAATGAATTCCAATAGTGGAGACGATAGAACGCTCCCCGAAAACCCACGGGTGCGTACGATAGTTACGGATGGTGGTGAGGACGAGAACGAGTCCGATGAGGACACGGACGACGAGGAAGCACAGGACTCGGAGCAGGACGAATCGTCGGATTCGTCCGACGAGCAAGAAGAAAGCGAGGAGTCGAGCGACGACGATAACGACGACTCCGAGGAAACGGAGAGTGAGGAAACGGAGAGTGAGGAAACGGAGAGTGAGGAAACGGAGAGTGAGGAAACGGAGAGTGAGGAAACGGAGAGTGAGGAAACGGAGAGTGAGGAAACGGAGAGTGAGGAAACCGATACGTACGAGTTGGCGATAACCGTCGAGAACGAGGACGGGAGCTACGTCCAGAATGCTACTGTGACGGCCGACGACATGGGTAGTGGTCGGCTCGAAAGCCCCGAAGAGCAGGAGACCGGGAGTGACGGCGACGTCACGTTCCGCCTCGCGGACGGCGATTACGTCGTCGAAGCCGACGCCGACGGCGACCGTGCCGAAGAACAGATCGCGGTCGATGGTGCAGACGAGGAGCGCACGCTCACCCTCGTCACGGACGAAGCAGCCGAAGAGCCGGACGAGTACGAACTGACGGTCGCCGTCGAGAGCAGCGATGGTGATCCGCTCTCACAGGCGGATCTCACGGTCGAGAGCAACGACATGGGCATCGTCGAGGGGCTGCTCGACGACCCCGAACGGCAGGGAACCGATTCGAGCGGCGAAGCCACCTTCGAACTGGAAGACGCCACATACACCGTCGAAGCCGAGGTCGAGGGAGAGCAGCTCGAACGGACGGTCGACATCGACGGCGAGGACGAGGACGTCACGCTGACCGTCGATATCGAGGACGACGAGGAGGGAGAAGAGGGGGAGGCAGAAGAAGAGGAAGGACGCCGCGGGCCGAAGGAGGCCGAGGGCGAGGTCTCGGAGGACGAATCCGCGAGTCACGGGACCGATCGCGGAACCACGGTCCTCTATCTCGACCTCGAAGGGCTGTTTTTGGACCTGCTCGGCCTGGAGGTCGATCTGCACGAGGTCGTCCTCGATATTCGAGCGATTCCCGGTGGCGGGAACCTCCTCGGGAATCTCCTCTCCGCGGTCGCGGGTCTGCTCAGCGGTGGACCGCTGTCGGCGATACTCAATCGACTGCTCAACTCCGTCTCGAAGCTACTGAATTGGCTGACGTCGCCGCTCAGTGCGCTGCGGGGTCTGGCGAGTCGTGTATGGGATTTCGTCACGAAACCACTCGACTGGCTGCGAAACGCCGCGGGCAATCTCGGCAACACGCTCGGTGCACCGATCGACTGGCTGGGCCGTGCTGCACGCCGCGTCTGGAACGTGGTGACGTCACCGCTCAGTGCGCTGGGGAGTCTCGCAAGCGGTATCTGGAGCGTACTGACCGCCCCGATAAACGCACTGCGAGGCGCTGCAAGCCGTGTCTGGCGGGTACTGACAGCGCCGGTACGTTGGCTTCGTGACAGAGACAGCAGCGACGAGTCCGAAGACGACGGCTCTACTGAAGAGGACTCAGACGAGGAAGGAGACTCAGACGAGGAAGACTCCAACGGGAGTCAGTCAACCGGCATCGGGAGCCGGATTTCGGGCGCGATGCCGGATGCGGACCGACTCACGCGTGCGACCACGAGCGTTCTGGACGAACTGTCGGGCGGGCCGGACGCTGACGAGGTGGCCGAAGGAGAGGAAGCCGACGAGTCGTCGCCGGGCACGGCGGGCCAGCAGCTCGGCGAGATTCTCGGGCGGCGACTCGGCGAGATGATTACCGGAGCGCTCGGCAACGATTCCGACAGCGACGAACCGTCGGGGAGTTAACACCGTGAGAGAACGTACGAAATCCGCGACACGAATGACGAAGGAAGGTAATCACAGCAGATCAGACAGTCGGTGGTCACAGTAATCATGAGTGAGGAATCCACGTCCGACGGCGTCGATACGGCGGAGCTACTCGAAGAGATCAACGTCGAAGAACTGTTCCAGCAGGTTGACCTGCGGGATCTACTCAGACAGGTACAGCTCGAATCGATACTCGGCGCGTTCGGTGCGGCCGCCGGGCGCGAGATGGGTGCGACACTCGGCCGGAAACTCGCGACGGGGCTCGACACGTCGGCGGAGTCGTCCGACGAGGGCACTGATGAGGAAGACGACGAATCAGCCGACGAAGCCACCGACGAGGAAGACGACGAATCGGCCGACGAGGACACTGGCCCAGACGGAGTGCCGGACACACGCGAGGAGTTGGAGGAACTCTCGTATCGTGAGCTGCAGTCGCTGGCTTCGGAGACGGACGTGAAGGGCAACATCTCTCAAGAGCGGATGGTCGAGCAACTCGCTGAGGAGTTCGGGTTGGAAAACGAGCAGGACTGACGATTGCGGGCGCACCGGCGGAGTAGTCAACCATTTATCCACGCCAGACCGCACTCGGCCATGAAACAGGCCATCGTCGCGCGAACCGACATCGGGATGGGCACGGGCAAACTCGCCGCGCAGGTCGCCCACGCCTCGCTATCGGCCTACGAGGACACCGGCTCGCGCACGCGAACCGAGTGGAAGGGATCGGGTCAGAAGAAAGTCGTTCTCAAGGGCGATAGCGAGCGAACGCTGTTCGAACTCGCCGATCGCGCCGAGCGCGAGGGCCTCCCCCACGCCATCATCCGCGACGCGGGCCACACGCAGCTCGATCCCGGCACGGTGACGGCGCTCGCGGTCGGCCCCGGCTCCGAGGAAACCGTCGACCGAGTTACTGGCGACCTCCCACTGTTCTAGACCACTTTTTCACTCGTCGGGTGCGCGCTCCGCGCACACCGCTCTCTGCTCGCGGGCCGAAGGCCCGCTCGCATGGTACGAGGGACCGAAGGTCCCTCACTACTCGCAAAAAACCTGGACTGAAAAGAGCCGCTCGCTCGGCTTCGCCTCGCTCGCGGTGCGACGACTATCCCTCCGCTACCGCCCCGCGACGCCCATACACCTCCCCAACCGATTCGCTCCGCTCGTTTCACTCGCTCCGCTCATCCACCGTCAGAACTTCGTTCTGACGAGCCTGCACTCACTTCGTTCGTGCAGACCTCGCGCGCTCTCCGGCCTTCGGCCGGATTCACCGCGCGCCATTGCCTCCGATCCGGTTCTGTCCGGCGATTCCCATCGAAAGCTGTCGATTCTCTGGCGACCACAACGCACTTACTGACACCCGTCGGAACGCCGGCATGAGGAGGATTCGCCGATGCGGGTAGTCATCGTCGGGGCGGGCGACGTCGGCACGTACATCGCCGAGGATCTCGCCGAGAGCCACGAGATCGCGGTCGTCGACACGGACGGCGAGCGCGTCGCCGAACTCGAATCCACGCTCGGTGTGACGGCCATCGAGGGCGACGGGCGCTCACTCGACGCGCTGGAGGCGGCGGGCATCGACGAGGCCGAGATCGTTATCGCCAGCACGGACGACGACGCGGTCAACGTCATGGTCTGTGGCGCGGTCAGGAACAGCACGGACGCCTACACGATCGCGCGGGCGAAGTCGGCCGATCTCTACGAGACCTGGGAGACGTTCGACGACGCGCTCGGTATCGACCTGCTGCTGCCGGTCGATCGACTGACCGCCGCGGCGCTCGTCCGGACGGTCGCGCTGCCCGGCGCGCTCGCGGTCAGCACGTTCGTCGACGGCGAGGTCGAGATGGCGGAGTTCGACCTCGCCGCCGACGCCGATCTCGTCGGCAAGAGCGTCGCCGAGGCCGACGAGTTCCCCTCGCTGACGTTCGCCGGCGTGATCCGCGACGGCACGGTCCAGATCCCGAGCGGCGAGACGGTCTTTGCGGCCGACGATCGGGTCGTGGTCATCGGCAGCCCCTCCAGCGTCAGGCGGTTCGCGCGACGGCTCACACCGGGTGCAGCGCTCGATCCGGACGACGACGTGGTGATCGTCGGCGGCGGGACGGTCGGCACACGTATCGCCGAACTGCTCGAACAGGGTGGCTACACACCCCGACTGGTCGAACACGATCCCGAGCGCGTCGCCACGCTCGACGAGGAACTCCCCGAGACGACGGTCATCGAGGGCGACGTGACGACCGCTGGCTTCCTCACCGAGACGAGCATCGACGAGGCCGACCTGCTCGTCGGGACGCTCGACGACGAGACGAACTACGTGCTGGCGCTGCTCGCGAAGAACGTCGGTACTGGCCACACCGCCGCCGTCGTGAACGACTCGGAGTACGTCGATCTGTTCGAGGCGGCCGGCGTCGACGTGACCGTCGAGCCGCGGGCGGTCGTCGCCAACGAGACGACGCGCGCGACCCTGGACTACGCCGACGAGGCCGCGACGCTCGAACGCGACAGCGCCGAAGTGCTCGAGATCACCGTCGACGGCGAGAGCGTTCTCGCCGGCGAGTCCATCGTCGACGTGGCACACGACCTGCCCGACGGGTTCGTCGTCGGCGCGGTCGTCCGCGACGGTTCGCTCAAGACGCCTCGCGGCGGTACCGTCGTCCAGGTCGGCGACCACGTCGTGGCGTTCGTCGATACGGACGCGCTGGACGAGGTCGCGGCGGCGCTGTGAACGGCAGTCACGACCGCGAATCGATGGCTGGCGAGGCCCACTGATGCGCGAGGCCCATCCGAGCGAACGGTCGGTCGGTATCGATCACTACGTCAGCGACGGCGACGGTACGGGTGGGAAATTCCGTACGCGCCCGGCGGACTTCCGCGTGCGCGAGATCGAGACGGGTGAGTTCGAACCGCTCGACGCCGACTCGGACGCCTATCCTCATCTGGTCTTCCGGGCGACGCTCGAGAACTGGGACACGAACGATTTCGTGAGCGCGCTCTCCAGCCAGTTGGAAATGAGCCGCGAGCGCATCGACTGGGCGGGCACGAAGGACAAGCGTGCCGTCAGCACTCAACTGTTCTCCGTGCGTGCTGGAAGCGACGCACTCGACGACATCGACCTCCGGGGAGCAACGATCGATCCGATCGGGCGCGCCGGACGTGGACTACGCTTCGGCGATCTCGCTGGCAACGCTTTCGAGATCGTCGTCCGTGAGGCCGACACCGACTCCATCGAGCGAATAACGGAATCACTCCTGGCGTTCGCAGGCAACGAGGACGAAAACGCGGACGGCGCAAGCGGTAGGGATGGTACGATGGTGGGCGTACCGAACTACTTCGGCCAGCAGCGGTTCGGTTCCTATCGCCCGGTGACACACGAGGTTGGGCTCGCGGTCGTCCGTGGCGACTGGCGGGAAGCGGTGCTCGCCTACGTCGGTCAGCCACACGAGTCGGAGCCGGACGCGACCCGCGAGGCGCGCGCGTTCGTCGATCGCGAGGCCGACGCAGCGGGGACGGCGGACTGGGTGACAGCGCTCGAGCGCTATCCGCGGCAGCTGGGCTTCGAGCGCTCGATGCTCCACCGACTGGTCGAGAACGGCGGCGAGCGCTCGGACGACTTCCGTGCGGCGCTCGAAACCGTCCCGTCGAACCTCCAGCGGCTGTTCGTCAATGCCGCTCAGTCCTACTTGTTCAACCGAATCCTCTCCGTACGCCTCGATCGAGGACTGCCGTTCGATCGGGCAGTCGCGGGCGACGTGGTCTGTTTCGCCGATAGCGAGGCTCCTGATGGACTTCCCCTGCCCGATCCCGACCGGAGCCAGCGGGTCGGAGACAATCGTGTCGAGACGGTCAATCGACACGCTGCACGCGGACGGGCGTTCGTCACCGCGCCGCTGGTCGGCACCGAGACGGAACTCGCCGACGGCGAGCCGGGTGACATCGAGCGCGCGATTCTCGACGAGGAAGGGATCGACCCGTCGATGTTCGATCTACCCGGAGAATTTCACTCGACGGGCACCCGACGGGCGATACTGCTCACGACCGGTCTGTCGATCGAGGACGACCCGCTCACGTTCGCCTTCCGGCTACCGAAGGGATCGTACGCGACCGTGCTTCTTCGCGAAT
This sequence comes from Halococcus thailandensis JCM 13552, assembly GCF_000336715.1. Classification (GTDB taxonomy): domain Archaea; phylum Halobacteriota; class Halobacteria; order Halobacteriales; family Halococcaceae; genus Halococcus; species Halococcus thailandensis. The sequence goes on along the minus strand of NZ_AOMF01000145.1, from coordinate 55,001 downwards.
ATCTGAAGTCCGATCCCGTCGAGCTGGGCTGAATCGACCGGCTTATCCGCCGGCACGCTCGAATCGGGGCATGGAGTGTCGGCGGTGTGGATCGCGCCTCGATCGGGCCGGCGATTTCTGTCTCGTCTGTCGCCATCCGAACGTCGACACCGTTGTCTGCGAACTGGGTCGCGAGCGCGCGAGCGTCACCGGGTTGTTCGAGGGCGAGCGCGTCGGGACGTGGACGGTGACGACGGTCCAGGAGGAGGGCGAAGACGAGAAGCGCGAGCGCCGGAACTTCGCGGGGAGGGTCGCCGACGAGATCCATCGCAAACGCCCCGAGGAAGTGTACGCAACCGGCGAGCGCGACGTACTCGGGACGCTTCGCGGGCAGCTCCACTACGATCTCCGTCGGGTCGCGAACCCGGGCGAGGACGCCGTCGAGACGGTGCTCGCCAGAAGCGAGGAGTCACCGCTCGCGGTCGTCGAGACGCCGCCGCGGGAGAAACTCGGTGGCAGTCACTCGACGCTCGTCGGCGGGCGCGCGGGCCGGGAGATCGTAGCGATCGCGACCGATCACCCGCACGTGAAGAAGGTGATCCCGGGGCCGATCGAGTCCGGTGGGCGGGGCTCCCGGACGGGTGTGCGGGCGAAGGCGACCCGCGCGGACGGACGAGGCAACGTCAGATTGCTGGTGCGCGACGGATCGAGTGTCCAGGAGGTGCGGGTCGTGACGACCGCTGCCGATCGCGGGCAGGGCGAGCGCGTCCGCGAGGACCTCAATCGTGCGCTCGACGAGGAGGGGTTCCGGGAGTAACAACACGAAGGGTTTTACTCGCCCGCTGGCATAGCAGGCGTACTATGGGTAATCAAGAGGTCGGCAGCGCCGGGCGGTTCGGCGCACGCTACGGTCGTGTCGCCCGCCGACGCGTCGCCGAGATCGAGGACGACATGCAGGACGACCACACCTGCCCCGAATGCGACGAACCGGCCGTCGACCGGACGGACACGGGCATCTGGGAGTGTGGCAACTGCGGTCACACCTTCGCTGGCGGCGCGTACCAGCCCGAGACGCCCGGCGGGCGCACCGTCGAGCGCTCGATCCGGGCGGCGCTCGCGGAGGACGGCGACGAACAGTGAGCTACAAATGCTCGCGGTGTAAGCGCGACGTCGAACTCGACGAGTACGGCGGCGTGCGCTGTCCGTACTGTGGCCACCGCGTGCTGCTCAAGGAGCGCAGCCGCGACGTCAAAGAGATCGACGTCGAGTAGTGCGCCACGAGAGTTCCTTCGCGCTCGAATACGGAACCGAGAGCGCCGCGGCCGCCGTCGAGCGCAGCCTCCGGCCCGAGATCGGCGACATCGAGGGCGATCGCACGGCGGCGACGCTATCGCGCGATGGAGCCACGGTCGGGATCGACGTCGCGGCAGCGGACCTCGTCGCGCTGCGCGCGGGCCAGAACACCTGGCTCTCGCTGGCCGGCGTGGCCGAGCGGGTGCTGACTGCCGGAGTGGACGCAGCCGATGAGACGGATACAACCGATCCGTCGGACACCATCGACGGATAGCGCGTCACGCGGGTTTCGAATGGCGGGCGTTTATCAGTCAGTGCGCTGAGGTGCGTGTATGCGATTCGTCGAACTGTCCGTCCCCGCGGCGAAGCGCCAGGCGATCCTCGGGATCCTCGACGACGAGGGGATCGACTACGCGATCACCGACGCTTCCGACGACGAGCGCTACGCGGCGGTGGCGTCGTTCCCGCTCGCACAGGACGACGTCGAGGGATTGCTCGATCGCCTCCGCGATCAGGGCGTCAGCGAGGACGCCTGGACGGTCGTACTCGACGCCCGGACGGTCGTCTCGGACCGGTTCGACGCCGAGGAGGACGCTGACGAGGAGGGACCCGAGCGACGAGGACGGATCGCGCGCGACGAACTCCGGGCGGCGGCCGCCGATCTCGCGCCCGATCGCAGCGAGCGCTGGTCGTACGTGGCGATGACGATCGTCAGCGCCGCCGTCGCCGTCGTCGGCCTGCTCCAGGACTCGGCGGCGGTCGTCGTCGGCTCGATGGTCATCGCCCCCTTGATCGGGCCGGCGATGGCCGCGGCCACCGGGACGGTCGTCGACGACCGTGAACTGACGACTCGTGGCGTCGCGCTGCAGGTGCTCGGGCTCGGACTCGCGGTGGCGAGCGCGGCGATCTTCGCCGCGGCCATGCGGTTCGTCGGACTGGTGCCGCCGGGGACCGATATCGCCACGATTCCGGAGGTCCAGAGCCGTCTCGCACCTGATTTCCTCTCGCTGATGGTGGCGCTCGGGGCGGGCATCGCCGGAGCAATCAGCCTCGCGACCGGGGCCGGAGCGGCGCTCGTCGGCGTGATGATCGCGGTCGCGCTCATCCCGCCGGCTGCGACGGTCGGGCTCGGCCTCGCGTGGGGCCAACCGCTCCTGAGCCTCGGCGCTGGGGTGCTGGTGCTCGTGAACGTGCTCTCGATCAACCTCGCCGCGCTGATCGTCCTCTGGGTCGTCGGCTACCGTCCACAGGACGCGCTCGAACTCGATCTGGTGCGCGAACGGATCCGCAAACGTATCGGCGTGCTCGTGCTCGCGCTCGTCGTGCTCTCGGTCTTTCTCGGTGGCGTCACCTACCTCAGCTACCAGTCGGCACAGTTCGATCAGCAGGTCGAAACAGAGGTCCAGGGGATGATCGACGAACAGCCTTACGCGGCTCTCGAACTGCTCGACACGTCGGCCGGGCCGAGCGAGACGGCGATCGCCTTCGACGAGGCCGGGCTCGCCGCCGGCGGGCCGATCAACGTCTCGGTGACGCTCGATCGACCGGCGGGCACTACCCAGCCCCGGTTCGCCGCGGCGCTCGATCGTCGCCTCAGCCGGACCACCGGGCGCAACGTGACCGTCGAGGCACGGTTCGTCGATGCTGCCCGGACCGATGCGATCCGGTCGCCGACGAACGCGATGGGACGAACCCCGATCGTGCCGGCCTGATGCGGGTTCGGTGATCGGCGGACTCGGGAGAGAAACGGGGGTTTTTCCCTGCGGACACCAAGAACGCGGGTATGCAGGGAAATCTTCCGCCGGAAGCCCAAGAGAAAATCGAGGAGCTTCAGGATCTCCAGGACAGCGCTCAGCAGGTCGCTGCCCAGAAGCAGCAGGCCGAGAGTCAGCTCACCGACTCGCAGACCGCGCTCGACGAGCTCGACGAGATCGACACGGAGACGACGATGTACCGTGAGGTCGGCGAGCTCCTGATCGAGACCGAGTACGACGAGGCCAAAGACGATCTCGAAGAGAAGGTGTCGAGCCTCGAGGTGCGCGTCGAGACGCTCGAAAAGCAGGAGAGTCGCGTTCAGGAGCAGTTCGAGGAGCTCCAGAGCGAGCTGCAGGAGATGCTGAGCGGCGGCGGTGGCGGTCCCGGCGGTCCCGGCGGTGCCGGCGGCCCGGGCGGTATGGGACCGGGCGGCCCGAGCGCCGGCGGGTAGATGCCGACCGACGAGGAAGTCGTCGAAACGGCGAGCGAGGCGGCCGAAGGCCTCGTTTTCTCGCGCTACAAGCGTTCCGAGATCGAGGATCTCGACGTCACTGTGAGTTTCGAGGACGGCGTGCTCGATCTCGATATCTATCTGAACGCGCCGGACGATCCCGACCCGGAGATCGTCGCCGACGAGGCCGTGCTGGCGGCCGAATCGGCCGTCGACGAACTGTTTGCCGATGAATAGCGGTCTACGGTGGCGGCCGCTGTGCGGCGGTGCGGTATGCGGTTGCTGTCCTTGGTGGATGAAGGGCGAGCGAACAGAGTGAGCGAGGGCTTTGGCGGTGCGGTGGAGACGGGCGGTGTCCGCGCGAGCGCAGCGAGTGCGGTTCACCGTGAGCGACCGAGCGTAGCGAGGGAGCGAGCGGGAGTTTTTGGTGCAGATTTTTGCAAGCGGGGGTGCGCGACCGAGCACCGCGAGGAAGCGCACCCTCCGCAGTAAAAAGGTGCGTCAGAAGAATTTGAACAGGTCGTCGCGGTTTTGCTCGTGGAGGTGGGTGCGAACGGCGTCGGTCAGCGGGCCGATCGAGCCGCGTTTGGCGCTGATGGGGGCGACGGTGTCCTGCCACTGCTGCCACGGTGAGGGGAGACCGAGGCGGTCGCAGAGTGCGTCGAGGCGCTCGTCGCGGTCGTCGACCTTGTCCATCTTGTTGACCGCGACCACGGTGGGGATGTCGATGTCGGCGAGGAAGCCGAACAGTTCGACGTCGTGGGGGATCTCGTCGCGTTCGGTGTGGCGGTCGATGATGTCGACGGCGCTGTTTCCGTCGACGACGAGCACGCCGACGAGGATCTGCTCGCTGTTCGTTTCGAGATAGCGGACGATGTCGGTTTTGATCGCCTCGCGGCGCTCCTCCTCGACGCCGGACATGAAGCCGAAGCCCGGCAGGTCGGTGAGGACGAAGTCCTCGGCCACCCAGTCGTAGTGGCCCGGCGAGCGCGTCACGCCCGGTTTCTTGCCGGTCTCGAAATCGTGGCCGGTGAGTTCCCGAAGGATGGTCGATTTCCCCACGTTCGAGCGGCCACAGAAGACGACTTCCGCGTCCCGGTCGGGACGTCCATCGAACATGGATGCCCTCTCGGGCGAACGGGTTTATACTGTCCGACGGCGAACGTTGCCGTCCGACGACCGATCGCGGGGTATTTGACCGGCGACCGAGACCGTCGGATGTGCGACTCGTTCAGGTGACGATCCCGGCGGGCAAGCGCGAGACGGTGCTCTCGGAGCTCGACGACGAGGGGATCGACTACGTGCTGACCGAGGAGACGAGCGGTCGGGAGTTCACGGGCGTCGTCTCGTTCCCGCTGCCGACGAGCGCCGTCGAGCCGGTGCTCGATCGCCTGCGCGAGACCGGGATCGACGAGGACGCCTACACGATCGTCGTCGACGCCGAGACNGACCGTCGTTTCACGGCGTTTCGAGCAGTTGGAAGAGCGGTACGACGAGGACGAGGAGACCGACAAGCGCATCGCCCGCGAGGAGGTCCACGCCCGTGCCCAGGAGCTCGCGCCGGATTTCTGGCCGTATCTCGTCATGACGGTCGTGAGCGCGGTCGTCGCCACCGCCGGACTCCTCCTCGACGACGCGGCCGTCGTCGTCGGATCGATGGTCATCGCTCCGTTGATCGGACCGGCGATGGCGACCTCCGTGGGAACGGTCGTCGACGATCAGGGGATGTTCCGTCGTGGGGTGAAACTCCAGGCGCTCGGCCTCGGGATCGCGGTCGTCGCCGCGACGCTCTTTGCTGCCCTCATGCGCGTGACGAACACGGTGCCGCCGGGCACCGACGTATTTCTGATCGATCAGGTCAACATCAGACTCGCGCCCGACTTCCTGGCCTTGATGGTGGCGCTCGGGGCAGGCGTCGCCGGTGGGGTGAGCCTCGCCACCGGCGTCTCGGCGACGCTCGTCGGCGTGATGATCGCGGCCGCGCTCGTCCCGCCATTGGGGGTCATCGGCATCGCCATCGCCTGGGGGCGACCGGCTCCGGTGCTCAGTGCGTCGGTGCTCGTGCTCGTGAACACGCTCTCGATCAACCTCACGGCGCTCATCGTCCTGTGGTATATGGGCTATCGGCCCGATCACTGGTTTCGCGAGGACGACGCTCGGTTGGCGACGCGACAGCGCGTCGTCGCACTCGCCGCCGCCATCCTCGTGTTGTCGGCGTTTCTCGGCGTCGTCACCTACGACTCCTACCGGACGGCGTCGTTCGAGCAGGAGGTCCGTGGCGACGTCGATGCGCTGCTCGAGCAGCCGTCTCACGACCAGCTCACGCTGCTCGACGTGCGCTTTCGCTACGACGATCCCGTTCCGCCGCGCCAGCCGACACGCGTCACCGTCGTCGCCGGGCGACCGGCCGCCGGTAGCAACCCCACCCTCGCCCGGCCGCTCGAACGCCGCATCGACGAGGCGCTCGGCGATCTCGCGCTGCCCGAACCGCTCGGCTCGCCGAACGATGTCGAAGTACGCATTCGCTACGTCGAGATGGAAACCGCGTAACCGTGACTCCCCGTTCGATCGCGTGACTACCTGACTAGTCGTCCGCGACGGCGTTGGCGTGATTCGTTCCGTCCGAATCCGCCGTCATCGCCGATGCAGTCCTACTGGGTCGCTCGTCCGCTCGTTCCTCCTCGTCGGTCGGCGGTGCTGTGTACAGCAGTCCGCGCGTCGTGCTGCGTGCCATGCTGTGACGGTCGTTCGTGGGAACCTATCAAGCTATGCCTAATCCAGGTAATGGTGTATAATTACATATCAACACCTGTCGTCGGGTGAGGGGACAACGGTTAGGTCCCGGCGGTCGAGAGTCGGGTATGGCGCGCAGTCAGGACCCGATCCAGTCCCGCGACGACGGGTCCCGCGACCGCTACGACGTTACGACGTGGGAGGTGCGGACGCCGCTCGACAGGGTGGCGAGCTGGCTCTACTGGGTGTTGGACGTGGTCGCGCGCTGGGTGCTGGTGCTGCTCGCGTTCGGGATCCTCGTGGCGATCGTCGTGACCAGCGACCTGCCACGCATCCTCGATCCCGTCGTGAGCGCGTTCACGGTGCTGTCGCTCGTACCGGCGCTCGCGCTCGTCGCCTACGTCTGGTGGACCGACAGCACGACCACCGAACCGCTATCCTTGCTCGCGGTGACGTTCGCCCTCGGCGTGCTCTTCGCGAGCTTCGCCGCGATCATCAACGGGTTCGGCAGCGTTCTCCAGCTCGTCCCGATCGTCGGCCCGGTCTGGTTCTTCTATCTCGTCGTCGGTCCGATCGAGGAGACGATGAAGTGGCTCGCCGTCCGGATCTACGCCTACCGCAGCCCGCGATTCGACGCGGTCATCGACGGGGCCGTCTACGGCGCGGTCGCGGGGCTCGGTTTCGCCACCATCGAGAACGCCATCTACATCACCGACGCGGTGGCCAACCCCGTCATCGGCAACGTGCTCGGTGCTGGTGGGGGTGTCACCCCCGCGCGGGCGATCGCCGGCCCCGGCCACGTCATCTACTCCGCCTTCTCGGGCTACTATCTCGGCCTGGCGAAGTTCAACCGCGATCGTGCCGGCCCGATCATCGTCAAGGGACTCCTGATCGCAGCGCTCATCCACGCGTCCTACAACACGCTCACGTTCATCCCTGCCGCCGCGGCCTTCGTGCTCGGCATCCCGAACTTCGTCACCCTCCTGGCGTTCGTCGTCATCTACGACAGCTTCTTCGGCTACTTCCTCTATCGAAAGCTCGCGCGCTACCGGCGACAGTACCGCGCCACTCGTCAGGACGGGGCGCTCGTCCCCGTCGAACGCACCGAGTTCGAGGAGTGACGGCCGGAGATGATGTCCCTTGCCTTCCGTCATCCGACAACAGTACTGTGATCGATGCGACGCGCCGCGTCAGTCGTCGTCGGCGGCGACGCGCCGGTCGGTCCGGGGTCCCTCCAGTTCGATTTTCGGGAGGAGATCTCGGAGATAGCGCCCCGTGTGTGACTCCTCGATGCCGGCGACCGCTTCGGGCGTGTCGGCCGCGACGATCTCGCCGCCGTTCTCGCCGCCCTCGGGACCGAGGTCGACGACGTGGTCGGCGTTCTTCACGAGATCGAGTTCGTGTTCGACGACCACGACGGTGTTGCCGTCGTCGACGAGGCGCTGGAGCACCGAGATGAGTTTGCGTTCGTCGGCCGAGTGGAGCCCGGTGGTCGGCTCGTCGAGCAGATACAGGGTATCACCGGTCTGTTTCTTCCCCAGTTCCTCGGCGAGTTTGACGCGCTGGGCCTCCCCGCCCGAGAGGGTGGTCGACGGCTGGCCGAGTCGCATGTAGTCGAGTCCGACGTCGCGCAGGAGCTGGAGACGGCGCTTCAGTCGGGTGTCGGCCTCGAAAAAGTCGTAGGCCTCCTCGATGCTCATGTCGAGTACGTCGGCGATCGTCTCGCCCTTGTAGGTCACGTCGAGGGTTTCGTCGTTGTAGCGCGCGCCACCACACTCCTCACAGGGGACGTGCACGTCCGAGAGGAAGTTCATCTCGATTTTGACTGTGCCCTGCCCGCCACAGGCCTCACAGCGCCCGCCCTTCACGTTGAACGAGAAGCGCCCCTTCTCGTAGCCACGCTGTTTGGCGAGCTTCGTCTCGGCGAACAGCTCCCGAACGTGATCGAACACTCCCGTGTAGGTCGCAGGGTTCGATCGTGGCGTGCGACCGATTGGCGACTGGTCGATCAATCTGACTGTTTCGATCCCCTCGTGTTCGATGGCGTCGTGCTCACCCGGATCGACTGTCCGATTGTCGTTCATCTCGCGGACCAGTCCCTTGTAGAGCACGTCGTGCATCAGGGTGGATTTGCCCGAGCCCGACACACCTGTTATAGCAGTGAAACAGCCCAGCGGGATCGACACGTCGAGATCGGCGAGGTTGTGCTGGCGCGCTCCTCGGATCGTGAGCTCGCCGTCCGGTTCGCGTCGCGTCTCGGGGACGGGAATTTCCTTCCGGCCGCTGAGATACGCGCCCGTGATCGATTCCTCGCTGCGTTCGATTTCGTCAACTGTGCCCTGTGCGACGACCTCACCGCCACGCTTGCCGGGGCCGGGCCCCATGTCGATGACCTCGTCGGCGCGGCGCATCGTCGCCTCGTCGTGTTCGACGACGAGGAGGGTGTTGCCGAGGTCGCGCAGCTCTTCGAGCGTGTTCAGCAGTCGGTCGTTGTCGCGCTGGTGGAGCCCGATCGAGGGCTCGTCGAGCACGTAGAGCACGCCGACGAGGCCGGAGCCGATCTGGGTGGCGAGCCGGATGCGCTGGCTCTCGCCACCCGACAGCGTCGCCGCCTGTCGGTCGAGCGTCAGATATTCGAGACCGACTTCACACATGAAGCCGAGCCGGGCGCGGATCTCCTTGAGGATCTCTTCGGCGATCGTCAGGTCGCGCTCGCTCATCCCCTCTTCCATCCCCTCGAAATGCGCGAGCGCGTCGCCGATCGACATCCGGTTGACGGCGGTGATGGCGGTGTCGTCGACGAGCACCGCGCGACTCTCGGGCTTCAGACGCGTCCCGTCACAGGCCGGACAGGTGGTGACGGCCATGAACTTCTCGATGTGGTCGCGCGTGCTCTGGCTCTCGGTCTCGACGTGGCGACGTTCGAGATTGGGAATCACGCCCTCGAAGCGCTTCTCCTTCCGACGGGTGCCGTTCTTCGTCCGGCGCTCGAAGACGACCTGCTCTCTCGTCCCGTAGAGAAACGCCTCCTGGACATCGTCGTCGAGTTCCTCGAACGGCGTATCGAGCGAGACGTCGAAGTGGGCCGCCACGGCGTCGAGCCGGGTCTGATAGTACGATCGCGAGTAGCTCCACGGCTCGAACACCTCGCGGAGCGGCTTGCCGGGGTCCTGAACCACGAGCTCCTCGTCGATCTCCTTCGTCTCGCCGATCCCCTCACACTCCGGGCAGGCTCCGTGCGGGCTGTTGAACGAGAACGAGCGGGTCTCGATTTCGGAGATGTCGATGCCACAGTGGGTGCACGCGAGCGCCTCGGAAAATTCGACGACCGCGCGGTCGGTCTCCTCGCCGGCCAGATCGCCCGTCGCACGCGCGGTCGCACCGCCGAGATCGGCGTCCGCGGGCGGATCGGGAAGGATCAGTTTGAGCACGCCGTCGGCCTCCTCCAGAGCGGTCTCGACGCTGTCGGTGATGCGCGAGCGGGCGTCGTCGGCGATCTTCACACGATCGACCACCACGTCCACAGTATGATCGTAGTTCTCGTCGAGTTCGGGTCGGTCGGTCGCCAGATCGAATCGCTCGCCGTCGACCTCGACGCGCGAGTAGCCCTCGCTCACGAGGTCGTCGAACAGCTCCTCGAAGGCCCCTTTCTGGTCGCGCACCACGGGTGCGGCGATCTTCGCTCTCGTTCCCTCGGGCAGTTCCAGGATTCGACGGACCATCTGCTGGGCGGACTGCTCGCCGACCTCACGGCCGCACTTGGGGCAGTGCGGTGTGCCGACGCGCGCATAGAGCAGTCTGAGGTAGTCGTGAAGCTCCGTGACCGTTCCCACAGTGGAACGGGGGTTGTTGGCGGCGTTCTTCTGATCGATCGAGATCGCCGGCGAGAGCCCCTCGACGGTCTCGACCTGTGGCTTGTCCATCTGGCCGAGGAAGTTCCTGGCGTAGGCCGACAGGCTCTCGATGTAGCGGCGCTGGCCCTCGGCGTAGATCGTCTCGAAGGCCAGCGAGGATTTCCCCGATCCCGACAACCCTGTGACGACGGTGAACGCCTCGCGCGGAACGGTGACGTCGAGGTCTTTCAAGTTGTGTTCTTCGGCGCCTCGGACCTCGATCTCGTCCTTACTCATTGCTCCATAGTCGGGAGCGCGGGCCGTGAAACCCTGTCGATTCCCCACTTTTTTACACGGAGTCCTCGCTCGCGCCTCCGGCGCTCGCTCGAACCCCGTGCAAAACCTGGACTAAAAAGAGCCGTTCACTCGCTTCGCTCGCTCACGGTGAACCGCGCTCACTGCGTTCGCGCGGACATCGACCTTTCCGCAACCGCACCGCCTCCGCCGAAGCCCTCGTATCCCTTCGGGATGCTCGCCCTTCATCCACCAGGATGGTGTGCTCGGCCATCCGGTTACAGCAATTATCATCCTCCAACGATACTGCGATCGCGACACGGCTCCCGATTGCGGCGACCAGTAGTGATAAAAGCCGGCGACGGCAAGCCGGGGACACACCCCACTCAAGCCCATGAATTATAAGAGATGCGACTGAATGGGGAGACACGGCTGATAGCCACAGCGAGCACTCTCTATGGGAGCTGACAACAGCGCAACGGACGACGGAATCGTGCCGGCAGTCGACGACGGCGAACTGATCGTCGTCTCGAACCGCCAGCCGTACACGCACAGCTACGACCACGGCGACGGCGAGCGCTCGATCACCGTCAACCGGCCGGCCGGCGGACTGACGGCGGGACTCGATCCGGTGATGCAGGAAACCGACGGGACGTGGATCGCGTGGGGCGATGGCGAAGCCGATGCCGACGTGACAGGCGACGATGGCACCGTCCGGATGCCGCCCGAATCGGAGGCCTACACGCTCAAACGGCTCTGGCTCACCGACGAGGAGGTCGAGGGCTACTACTACGGCTACTCCAATCGCGTTCTCTGGCCGCTCTGTCACGGCGGGACGATGAAGACCGACTACGTCGAGCGCTACTGGCAGCGCTACCAGCAGGTCAACGAGACTTTCGCCGATGCGGTCGTCGAGACCGCCGGCGCGGACTCGCTGATCTGGTTTCAGGACTACCACTTCACACTCGCGCCGCGCTGGGTGCGCGATGCGCTGCCCGACAGCGCCTTTCTCACGCATTTCTGGCATATCACCTGGCCCGGCTGGGACACCTTCCGGGCCTGTCCCCAGCACGAGCAACTGCTCGAAGGGCTACTCGGTAACGACCTCCTCGGCTTTCACGTCGAGCGCTACTGTCGGAACTTCCTCGACTGTGTCGACGAGGCGCTCGACGACGCCTTCATCGATCCCGAGGGCGGGCGGGTCAGCTACGAGGGCCACACGACGGTCGTCAAGGCCTTTCCGATGGGGATCGACGCCGATTCGATCCGAGAGCACGCCGAGGCCGCCGACGACGACTTCTGGCGGGAGTTCCAGTCGTCACACGGGATCGATCCGTCGACGAACGTCATCGTCGGCGTCGACCGACTCGACTACACGAAGGGGATCGTCGAGCGCCTCGACGCGCTCGAACGCCTCCTGGAGACCCGCCCCGAATACCGCGGCGAGGTCTGTTACGTCCAGAAGGCAAACGAGAGCCGCTCGCTCATCCCCGACTATCAGGATCTCCAGACCGAGGTTCAGGAGTCGATCGACCGCATCAACGACCGCTTCGGCACCGACGACTGGCAGCCGGTCATCTACATCAACGAGTTCATCCCCCAGCGCGAGCTCTGCGGGCTCTATCGCTACGCCGACGTGATGCTCGTGAGCGCCGTCCGCGACGGGATGAACCTCGTCTCCAAGGAATACGTCGCCGCGCAGGTCGACGACGACGGCGTGCTCGTGCTCTCGGATCAGGCCGGTGCCCACGAGGAGCTCGGCGATCGGGCGCTCACCATCAACCCCTACGACACCGACGCCTTCGCCGACACGATCGAGCGCGCGCTGACGATGGAGATGGATGAACGTGCCGAACGAATGGTCGCCCTGCGTGAACAGGTAGAATCACACGACCTCTACGCGTGGATGGAGAGCGTCTTCGATACGATCGACGAACTCAGGGCGAAAGACACCGATGACGACTGACATCCCGCCGGCGCTGTGGGACTCGCTTCCGGCGCTCCGCGATCGCCTGGCGGACGCGAACGGACTCCTGTTCTGTACGGATTTCGACGGCACGCTCGCCGGTATCGAGATCGATCCGGACGCACCGGCGCTCGGCGAGGACAACCTGACCGCGCTCGAACGCCTCCGCGATCACGACCGGGTGGACGTGGCCGTCATCAGCGGGCGTGAACTCGCCGATCTCCGCGAGCGTGTCGGTATCGACGGGATCGACTACGCCGGCAATCACGGGCTCGAACTCCACAGAGATGGCGAGAGCACGACCCACCCGATCGCCAGACGTCGACGGCGCGATCTCGACACGATCGTCGCCGACATCGAGGAGCGCCTCGACGACACGGACTGTTTCGTCGAGGACAAATCCGTAAGTGCGACCGTCCACTACCGGACGGCTCCCGAGCGCGAGAACGAGGTCCACGACGTCGTCGAGACGGCCGTCGAGCGGGTCGCGGAGGGCGGGTTCGAGCTCTCGACGGGCAAGGAGATCGTCGAGCTCACGCCGACGGTCGCCTGGGACAAGGGCGACGCCGTCTCGCTGCTCGTGGCCGATCACGACGGCTGGCTCCCGATCTACGTCGGCGACGACACGACCGACGAGGCGGCCTTTCGCGAACTCTCGGAGATCGGGCTCGGCATCCACGTCGGCACGAACCCGGAGACGGCGGCGGACTACCGCATCGAGGATCCCGACTCCGTGACGCGATTTCTCGACTGGCTCGCCGACGAGGGGCTCGCTGCGCTCGATTCTCGGGGCGCGGCGTAGCTCCCGGCGGTCGCCGCCCGCGTGCTTATCCGTCCTGCTCCCTTCGCGCGGGCATGGGACTCGCGAAAGCGCTCAAATCGAAACAGGCAGGACAGATCAGCGCCATCTCGATGCTCGTCGAGGCCGGGCTCGCGCTCTACCGTGGCGAGAAGAAGATCGCTGCGCTTCTCCTGGGTGCGGCCGCCCTCTCCTATCGCTGGAGCATCGTCGGCATCGTCGCCGAGGCGCTCATCCGGATCTATCAGCGCCTCCGCTAGGCCGTCTCGTTCGGTTTCCGGTGGTGATATGTGCGTCACCAACGGCTCTCGGTCGTGGTCGTAAAATAGCTGCTGTGTGATGAAACCGGGCCGACGACTGCCGATCCCGCACCGAGTCGTGTCCCGAGTTACGCGCCGGCCTGTTCGAGCGCGCTCTCGATCTCCTCGCGCTGGGTGACACCGATGAACCGCTCGACGACGCCGTCGTCGTTCTCGACGACGAGCGTGGGGATCGATCGCACCTGGTACTCGTTGGCGATCTCCTGCTCCTCGTCGACGTCGATCTTCTCGAACTCGACGCTGCCGTCCATGTCCTCTTCCAGCTCCTCGAGAATGGGGTCTTGGGTCTTGCAGGGACCGCACCAATCCGCGTAGAAGTCTTTCAGTCGAACACTCATGTTCCGGCCAGAAGTAGGCGCGTGGCGCTGATAAGCGTTTCCCACCCCGTAGCCACGACGAAAGGTTTAGGCCTGCAGCAGCCACACAGGAGCCATGAGCAGCGGCGACAACTCCGGCGGACTGATGTCGAGCGCCGGACTGGTGCGATATTTCGACGCCGAGGATCAGAACGCCATCCGACTCGACCCGAAAACGATCGTGGCCTTCGGCGTCGCGTTCGGTATCATGATCATCGTGCTCCGCATCGCACTGTAACACCGCGCTTTTTTCGCCGGGCGGCGTAGCCACGACATGAGCTTCACCGCCGGCGTCGTCGCTGTCCAGGGCGATTTCAGGGAGCACGCGGCGGCCATCGAGCGGGCGGCCCGTGCCCACGGCGAGCGCGTCGATCCGATCGAGATTCGCTCATCGGGAACGATCCCCGACTGCGATCTTCTCCTGTTGCCCGGCGGCGAATCGACGGCGATCTCGACTCATCTCCAGCGCGAGGGGCTCGCCGACGAGATCGTCGCCCACGTCGACGCGGGCAAGCCGCTGCTCGCGACCTGTGCCGGTCTCATCGTGGCCTGTGCGGACGCTGGCGACGAGCGCGTCGAGAATCTGGATCTCATCGATGCGACCGTCGAGCGCAACGCCTTCGGCCGCCAGCGCGACAGTTTCGAGACCGACCTCGACATCGGGAATCTCGACGAACCGTTCCCGGCGGTGTTCATCCGCGCGCCGCGCATCGACGAGGCGGGCGACTGTGAGGTGCTCGCGACGTTCGATGGTCAACCGGTCGCGGTGCGCGATGGTCCCGTTGTCGGAACGGCGTTCCATCCCGAACTCACCGACGACGCACGGGTTCACGGGACGGCCTTCTTCGATCGGACGAACGGGTAGTGACAGGGCTTTTGATCGCTCGCGCCCTCCAGCGGGTATGAACGCCCACATCGACGCTGTCCGCATCGCGGGCACGCCCTCCGGTCCCGTCCCGGTGGTGCTCCTCGCTGTGGACGGCGAGGCCGACTATCTGCCGATCTTCATCGGCTTCGACGAGGCGTCGGCCATCGCCCGCGGGATGGACGCCGTCGACATCGGCCGGCCGCTCACCCACGATCTCCTGCTCGACGTCGTCGAGGAGCTCGGCGGCCGGGTCGACAGTGTGGTCGTCGACGCCATCGAGGAGAACGACGAGGGCGGAACGTACACTGCCGACCTCCACGTCGAGACGCCCCGCGGCGAGCGCGTCATCGACGCACGACCGAGCGACTCGCTCGCGCTCGCCGCCCGCACGAACACCCCGATCGAGCTCGATCCCGCCGTCTTCGAGGAGGGCCGCCGCGAGCGCGAGGCGTTCGACGAGCTCGACGACATCCGCGAGGTGGCCGACCTGTGAGCGAAAAACCTGCCGAACAGCGATCGGAGACCGTCCTCGACGAACTCGCGGCGGTCATCGCCGACCGACAGGAGGAACTGCCGGAGGACTCCTACACCGCGTCGCTGTTCACTCACGAAAAGGGTGAGAACGCCGTGCTCGAAAAGATCGGCGAGGAGAGCACGGAGGTCGTGCTCGCGGCGAAGGACGATGACGACGCGCTCGTCGCCGAGAGCGCCGATCTCGTCTACCATCTGCTCGTTCTGCTGGCGATGAAGGACATCAGTCTCGACGAGTTGCGTGCAGAACTGCGCGAACGGCGCTGAGACTCAGAGCGCGCCGCCGATCGCCCCCGCGATCGCGCTCGGGAGGGCGAGCACGAGCGCGAGCGTCACGCCGATGACGAGCACGCTGCCACCGAGCAGACCGGCGAAGCCGAGCGTGGCGTCGAACACGCCGACGAGCGCCGTCACGAGCACCGCGACGATGATCCCGCCGAGCGCACCCGCGAGCAGGCCGTGCCAGAACCCGCTCCCGAACCCGCCGCCGGCGACGTAGCCTGCAGCGAACCCGCCGACGAGTGCGGCGAACAGCTGGCCGATGACCGGGACGATCCCGCCGATGATGCTGAGCACGAGTTCGATGAGGAAGCCGATTCCCACGGCGCGCCAGTTCGTCATGCGATCGCTACGCAGGGCGACAGTAAAGCCGTGGCGGGTCTGTCGGCGGCCGACTGACGCGCTTTTACGTACGTGCGCAGTACGGCCTTCATGATTTTCGAAGACATCCCGACCACGCCCACCGACGAGGAGCTGGTCGACCGGGCGTTCTCGCGGGCGACCCGCGCCGGGCGGGCCCAGTCCGGACTCGACGCCCAGGAGTCGATGCTCCAGACCGCGGGCAACATCCTCTCGGACAACCTCGAAAACGTCGTGACGAGCTGGCCGGATTTCGACACGCTCGATCCGTTCTACTACGAACTCGCCGACGCGATCGTCGACGTCGACGCAGTACGAAAGAGTCTCTCGAACGTCGGCTGGGCGAGCAATCAGACCGACGAGATCAAGCGCGAGTACCAGGGCCGACTACGTGGTGACGTCGAGACGGCGCGCAAACTCAGGAAACAGGCGTTTGCCCGGCTCGCGGACGTCGTCGAGGAGGTGAGCGAGGATCTCGAACGGCTCGGCGCGGCCCGCGACGAGCTCAAAGTGCTCCCCGACATCAGACCCGACGAGCCGACGATCGTCGTCGCGGGCTTTCCGAACGTCGGAAAGTCGACGTTCGTCAACCACGTCACGAACGCACGCCACGAGACCGCCTCGTACCCGTTCACCACGACGCGGATCGGCGTCGGCCACTTCACGCGCGAGCACATCCGGTATCAGCTGGTCGACACTCCAGGGTTGCTCGATCGCGAGCACGAGGAGCGCAACGAGATCGAGCTCCAGGCCGAGAGCGCGCTGGCTCACGCTGCCGACACCGTGCTCGTCTTCGTCGACGCGAGCGGGGCCTGTGGCTACCCGCTCGACGACCAGCTCGCGCTCCGCGACGCCGTCCGCGAGCGCTTCGACACGCCGGTCGCGACCGTCTGTACGAAGGCCGATCGCTCGCGCGATCTCGACGCCGATCACTACCTGAGCGTCGAAGACGACGAGGGGATCGAGGAGCTGCTCGATTCGGCGGTCGAGATGGTGGGGTACGAGCCCGAACTGCCCTGAATCGACGATTCGGCCGACCGGTAGGCGATCGAGCAGGACGTCGGACGCATCGATCCAAACCGACAAGCGCGCTGCCTGCCACCGTCCGGCATGGCAGACGAGATCGGGTTCGTCGAGTCGCTATCGATGGCGGTCGGCGGCATGGTCGGCGGCGGCATCTTCGCAGCGCTCGGCGTCGTCGCGATCACGGCCGACACCCTCGCGTGGCTCGCGTTCGTCGTCGCGGGGATCATCGCGCTCTGTGCCGGCTACTCGTTCGTTCGGCTGAACAGTCTCACCGACGGCCACGCGGGGCCGATGACCTACGTCGAGCAGTTCACCGGCAACACGACGCTCGCGGGGATGCTCGGCTGGACGTTCGTCATCGGCTACGTCGGCACGATGTCGCTCTATTCCTACTCCTTTGGCGGCTATTTCGCCGATCTCGTCGGCATCGAGGCGATCTTCGGCGTGCCGCTACGGCCGCTGATCACGCTCGCGGCGATCGCGGTCTTCGTCGGGCTGAACACCGCCGGCGCGCACGCCTCCGGGCGCTCCGAGGAGCTGCTCGTCGGGCTCAAGGTACTGATCCTCCTGGTGTTCGGCGTCGGCGGCATCTACTACGGGTTCGTCAACGGCGAGCTCAGCGCCGGGTTCGAGAATATCGGTGCCGGACCGGTCATCGCCGCCGGCGTGGCGTTCGTCGCCTTCGAGGGCTGGGAGCTGCTGCTGTTCGATCAGGAGAGCATTGCGAACCCCGAAAAGACCGTCCGTAACGCGATCTACGTCTCGATCGTCGGGGCGACGCTGCTGTACGTGCTGGTCGCGATCGTCACCACCAACCTCGTGCCCGCCGCGACGATCCAACAGCAGCCGGACACGGCGCTGGCGATCGCCGCCAGGCCCTTCTTCGGGGCGGCCGGCTTCGTGTTGATCTCGGTTGCGGCGCTGTTCTCGACGGGGAGCGCGCTCAACGCGACGCTGTTCAGCACTGCGCGCCTCTCGAAGAAGATGGTCGCCGACGACTTCCTCCCGAACCAGCTCCGGGGCGATGCGGACGGCGAACCGATCCGCCCGCTGCTGGTCGTCGGCGTACTCACGGCGGGGCTGGCGGTTCTCGGCAGCCTGAACGCCATCAGCTCGTTCGCGTCGCTCTCGTTCATCGTCATCTTCGGCTCGATCAGCGCGCTCGCGGTGACACAGCGCGAATCGGTGCTGACGACGGTCGTCCCCGCGGTCGGCGCGATCGGTGCGGGGGCGGCCGCCACCGCGCTGCTCTATCACCTCTTCACCAGCGAGTTCGACACGTTCGTCGTCGTGTGCGCGCTCGCCGTCGGCGTGATCGCCGTCGAGCTGCTCTACTTCGAGCGCGATCGGATCGAACACGAGGTCAGCAGCGCCGAACAGCGACTGTAGTCGAACCCCGCGATCGGTGGGTTTTCGACTGCGAGCCGCCAACTGCGAACATGCACTTCGACCAACGGACGCAGCGCGCGCTTTCGGAGGCAGGGCTCTCGACCGACGAGATCGCGGCGGTTTCGGACGCCGTGGTCGAAGCGACCGATCGCGACGCCGACCGCCTGGAGGAATTCTTCGCCGGGCTCGATACCGTGTACTCCGACATGGATCGAGCCCACAGCGCGAGCGAGTTCCCCGAGCACACTGTCGACTATCTCGATCTGTTCACCCACGCCGACGACATCCGGGGCTACCTCCGCTTCGACACGTGGGGCGTTCCGGTCGAGGGCGGGCGCGTGCTCTCCGAGGAGGTCGTCGAACTCTCGCTCGGTCCCACGGTCGACGGCCGCGTGCGCTTCGCCGCCGATCGCGAGACGCTGCGGTGAGCGACTCACCCACCGACTCGAACCGTCAGTGGGTCCGGATCGACGAGGAGGTCCCGCGCTGGGGGCTCGTGAATCGCCCGCTGACGACCCGGCGCTCGCGCGAGATCGTCGTCGGTCCGGACGGCAACGACGACGATCCAGGAACCGAGGACGAGCCGCTGGCGACGATCCAGGAGGCGTTCAATCGGCTGCCGATCTTCGTCCAGCACGACACGACGATCCGCGTACGGCCAGGTAGCTACACCGACGAGGGGCCAGCGATCCACACCGGGCCGATCGTCCAGAAGGCCCAGTGCACGCTCCGGCTCGTGGGCGACGTGGAGGAGCCGGAACGCGTCGACGTGCGCTCGGGCATCAACTCGACCTACCAGGGCAAACAGCTCCACTACACCATCAGGGGGATCGCCTTCGACGGGCTCTCGCAGTTCGCCGGCCCGGTCGATCTCCGGGACTGTGTGTTCAGCGGCAACGGCGACGCGGCGATCAGCGGGAAGAACGGCCACGTCTTCGCCAAGCGCTGTCGGATTGGATCCTCGGAGGACCGCTACGCGATCTGGAGCACGCTGATGGAGTCCTACGGATTGGTCGACTGCGATCTCATTGCGGGCGAGGTCGCGATCAAGGCCAACGGACCGGGTACCCACCGACTGGCGGCCAACTGCACGATCGACGCCCCGACGGCGTTCGACGCCGACTCGGGATCGATTATCACCTACGGCGACGCGCTCTACGTCGGCGGGCAGCGCTACACGCCGGACTGAATCAGGGAAGAGGGTGCGAACCGCAGAGACTCACTCGTGGCGGTCGATGTCGCCGGTGCCGCCGGTGAGCGCGCTCGCGAGCGCCCCCTGGACGACCACGTCGTCGCCGAACTCGGTGAGGCGGATCTCGGGGACGTTCGTCATCACCAGCCCGTCGAGTCGCTCGCGGATCGGATCGACGACGAGCGTCTCGTTGTTGAGCGCGACCGCGCCGCCGATCGAGATCACCAGCGGCGCGTAGGCGTGGACGAGGTTCGCCACCCCGAGCGCGTTCCAGTCGGCGAGGCGCTCGACGACGTGCTCGGCGAACGAGTCGCCCTCGGCGTGGGCGAACACGTCGGCGGCGTCGAACCCATCGCTCTCGATCGGGACGGCGGTGGCGGGGCGGTCGGCTGTCGTCCAGAGGCGGCGGGCGTAGGCGGGGATGTTCGCGCCCGAGCAGTAGGCCTCCCAGTGGCCGTCGTGGCCGCAGCCACAGGTCATCTCGCCGGCCGGATCGACCGTCAGATGGCCGACCTCGCCGGCGTTGCCGTCCCAGCCCGAGAGGATCGAGCCGTCGACGGCGATGCCCGCGCCGATGCCCGACGAGATCGTGAGGTAGGCCATGTCGTCGGGGTTGCGTTCGGCGTGATAGCGCTCGCCGATGACGCCGGCGGCGACGTCCTTGTGGAGACGGATCTCGTCGGTTTCGAGGAGATTCGAGACGGGTCCGCGCAGCGGCACCTCGCCGACGGGAATGTTCGTCGGTTCGACCAGTCCTTCGGTGAGGTCGAGCCGTCCGGCGGCGGCGATGGCGGCCGCAGTCGTCTCGGAGGGCTCGACGCCTGCCGCCGCCGACGCCTCGCGGAGGCAGTCCAGGATCGCCTCGGTGACGGCCAGTCCGTTCGGGCCGCGCGGGGCTGCCTGCCGGTGACTACCCAGTACGTTGCCGTCGGCGTCGCCGACGACCGCCCGGACGTTCGTCCCGCCGAGGTCGACGCCGGCGTAGGTCGCCATACACGCACAACTGTGGCCGTCGGCTTAGTCGCCCTGATTCGCGCGCGCCGCGGGCGGCGATGCTAAATCCCCGGGATGCGAAGCGAGCGCGTGATAACACCGGATCTCTCGGGGCGGACGGCGCTGGTGACGGGCAGCGCGAAGGGCGTCGGTCGCGAACTCCTACTTTCGCTGGCCGACTGTGGCGCGTCGGTCGCCGTCCACTACAATACGAGCGACGAGGAAGCGCAGTCGGTCGCCGAGCAGGCCGCCGAACTGGGCGTCGAGGTCACGATCGTCCAGGGCGACGTGACCGATCCCGTCGCGGTCGACGAGCTGTTCGATGCAGTGGAAGACGAGCTGGGTGACGTCGATATCCTCGTGAACAACGTCGGCGCGTTCGCGCCCAGTCACTGGGAGGAGATCTCCTTCGGGACGTGGAATCGTGTGCTCGAAACCAATCTGAATGGAACCTACCTCTGTTCGAAGCGCGCGCTGCCGGGTATGCGTGAACGCGAGTGGGGGCGCATCGTCAACGTCGGCTACGCGAGCGCCGATCGCCTGCTCGTCAGCCCGAAGAACTTCCCCTACTTCGTCGCCAAAGCCGGGGTGATAATGTTCACGCGGATGCTCGCGGCCGACACGCAGGACGACGGGATCACGGTGAACGCGGTCTCGCCGTACGTCGTCGAGAATTCGGAGGTGTTTCCCGACGACCTCCCGCGCGGACGGCCGGCGAACTTCGACGACATGGCGCAGGCGATGCGGTTCTTCCTCGACGAGGACAGCGATTATCTAAGCGGTCAGAACGTCGCGGTCGACGGCGGCTGGCGGCCCGAACGGGTCTGATCTACTGGTCGCTCTCCTCGTCGAAGTGCGTGCTCGTACGGTCGTCGGTTTGGCGGCGCATTCCGATCCAGAGGCCGATGGCGAAGGTGGCGATCGCGGCGACGACGAGCACGATCGGCTGTGCGTGACTGAACCCCAGATGGAGCAGTGCGTCCATGTCGCGCACGTCGGCGCAGTGTGCAAAAAGTCGTCCGGTCGGTTGGAAGTCGGCGGCCGCTGGCCGCGGTGCGGCGCGGTTTGCGGTCTGCGGTCGCGGGGGCGAGCACAGACACAGGAATGGACGCTTGCCTGGTGGATGAAGGGCGAAGCCGCGAGTGGAACGAGCGGCTGAGGGCTTCTGCGGTGCTGTGCGGAAACGGCGTGTCCGCGCGAGTGTAGCGAGGTTCGACCGAAGGGAGAACCTCGAAAGCGAACGGAGAACGCAGTGAGCCGTGAGCAGCGAGCGCGGTTCACGAGAGACGCGAAGCGTCTCTCTGGCTCTCGTTCACTCCCTACGGTCGTTCACGAGAACACTGCGAACGAGCGGAGCGAGTGAGCAGGAGTTTTTAGTCCAGGTTTTTGCGACGAGTGTTCGCCGGAGGCGAACCCGAGTCGTAAAAAAGTGGAGGCCCTTCACTTGAAGGATACGCCGAGATCGGCGAGGGAATCGTTGTTCGTCGCGACGTTGATGAGCAGCGGCGTCAGACTCTCGACCTCGCTGGCGGCCGCGAGCGGGCCGGCGTCGAGCGCGCGGATGCCGTCGATGCCGTCGGCGAGGCGTTCGATGGTGGCCTTCGCGTCGGCATTGTCGCCGACGACGAGCACGTCCCAGTCGAGAGAGGCGTCGAGGTCAGCGAGGCGGCCGGCCGCGAGGTTGTGGAAGGCTCCGACCACGGGCGTGTCGTCGGGGGCGGCCGCGGCGGCGAGCGCGGTCACGCTGCCCGCGCTGGGTGGGTTGTAGTTCATCGTGCCCTCCTCGCGGCGCATGCCGACGGCGGGGCTCACGAGCACTGTGTCGTCGAGATTGTCCTCGATCGTATCGATCGTATCCGAAAGGTGGTAGGCCGGCACGCAGAGGACGACGACGTCGGCGCGATCGGCGGCCATCGCGTTGTCGAACCCGTTGATCTCACTCTCGACGTCGTGACGACCGAGTTCGTCCTCGTACTCGGCCGCGTGCTCGCGGGCCTTCTCGGGATCGCGCGAGCCGACGACGACCTCGTGATCGGTGTCGCGGGTCAGCCGGAGGGCGAGCCCTCGCCCGATATCGCCCGTGCCGCCACAGAGTGCGATGCGCATACCCGATGCTCGTCCGAACGTCGAATAAACGTTCGTGTCCCGTCACTCGTCGGCCAGGGTTTCGGGGAGGGCGTTGACGTCGTCGAGCACTGCGTCCGCGCCGACACTGGCGAACTTCTCGCGGCCGTCGTCGCCACCGAGACCGCCGGTGAGGACCCCGATCCCGCGATACTCGCGGTCGGGATCGGCGTCGGCGGCGTTGCGCGCCGTGCGAACGTCGTCGAGCGTGTCGCCGGCGAAGACGACGCTCGTCGCGTCGAGGCGGTCGGCGAGCGTCACGAGCGCCGCCGGATCGGGCTTGCCCGGAACGGGGCTGTCCATTGTGAACCGATGCTCGTCGGGGACGTCGAGCCCCACTCGCGAGAGGGCGATGTCGGCCTCGGCGGCCGGCCGGCCGGTCACGACGCCGATGGAGTGATTCTCGACGAGGAAATCGAGCGTCGATCGGTCGGCGAGCACTTGCTCGTCATGAATGAAGCCGTCGCCCGCGATGGCGGGATCGGGCTCGCCATCTTCGAGATCCGCGTACAGGTCGGCACCGAGATAGCGCTGCTGAAAGACGTCGCGCAGTCGCTCGCGGTCCCAGGCCGCGAACGCGCGTTCGAACTCGTCGGGTGCGAGCGCGTTTCTGACGACCGTTTCGGCTCCGGCGAGCCCGCCGCCGGTCGCCGTGATCTCGTCGGTGAACCGCTCGACAGTGTGATCGAGCCCTTCGCCCCTGGCGAGCAGATACAGTGCCGCCGCGCTCGTGAGCTCCCAGTCGTCGTTGAACCCGCCGGCCTCCTTGAACAACTGTATGTCACTCCGATCCAGCGCTCCCTCGTGGACCGTTTCGAGGGTTTCGACGATCGCCCGCCGGTAGGAGTCGGCGACGTCGACGAGCACGCCGTCGATGTCGAGCACGACCGCGTCCGTCACGCGGGTTCGCCTCCTCGATCCGTGGCGCGAAAGAGCGTTTCGCCGGCCGGCAGCGTTTCCGCTTCGGTCGTCACGGCGGGGAACTCGCTCCCGAGGGTCGTGAATCGAAACACGGCCCCGACCGCGCGTGCGACCGCCCGTGTCGGACGGTGGAGCTCCCGCGGGAGGTTCAGCGCGTAGAGTGCGTCGGCGTCGGCGTAGACGTCCATCGCGGGATCGGTGATATCGTCCTGGACGAAGGTGACGTCATCGGGTACGGTGCAGGGGCGAACGTCGGTCGCCGTCACGGCTGTCTCGTCGGCGAGACGGGCGGCGACATCGGTCCGTGCGCCGATGCCGACCTCGACGGGCGAGGCGAAGTCGGCGAGGCGATCGGCGAGCGCGTCCGCACGGGCCACGCTCGGGGGCCGATTTCGGGGGTTCACGTCGGGACGTTTATGATTGGGGCGTCCTAACCCCTTCGCATGCATGTCGACATCGTGCCGGTCGGCGACGTCCCCGCTCCGATCAAGCGGGCGGCCTCGGCCGGACTGCGATCGGTCTACGACTGCGACGTCATGCTCCACGATGCCAGTGCGCTCCCGGACGACGCCTACGACGAGGGTCGCGGCCAGTACCGCGCCGAGGCGTTCATCGAGCTCGCCGGCCACGTCGGCTCCGCGGAGAAGAACATCGCCCTCACGACCGAGGATCTCTTCTACCGCCGCCGCAACTACGTCTTCGGGCTGGCCTACCTCTCCGGCAACGGCAGCGTCGTCTCGACCTATCGCCTCCAGACCGCCGCCGACGGCGGCAGCCTCGACCGCTCCGAGCACGACGTGTTCTCCGAGCGCGTCCGCAAGGAGGTCGTCCACGAGATCGGCCACACCCTCGGCCTCGAACACTGCGACGACGAGCGCTGCGTGATGAACTTCTCGCCGACCGTGCGCGAGGTCGACGTCAAGAACCAGCAGCTCTGCGCCGACTGTTCGACGCTCGTCTGATCCGGCTGCCCGAGATTTGCATCGTCCAGCGCGCCCAGCGCTACCTACCCAGTCGCCGACCTTCGACGACCGCACCAAAGCCACAGAGCAGTCCGCCGACGAGCAGCCCCCACGTGTCGACCCAGTTCGGGATCGAGTAGCGAAGCAGCGTCAGCCCGTAGGCGACCGTATCGCGCAGGGAACTCGTCTCGTTCGTTCCTGAATCGAACCTTTGCGCGTCGGCGGTCGGTTCGCTGCGACTGCCCTCGCCCGATTCATCTTGAGGAATCCGATCGGCGTCGTAGGGAAGTCGTCCGGTCTCGACCGCCCAGACAGCTTCGCCCGAGCCGTCGAGTTCGACGATGCGGTCGTTGTACGAATCGACGACGAGCGTGTTGCCGGTCGTGAGGCGGTCGGCGTCCCGTGGCCAGTCGAGGCGGGCGCTCCCGCCGGCCGTCCATACCGGGGTACCGTTCTCGAACTCCACGATGCGATCGCTCTCCGAATCCGCAACGAGGAGATGGTCGTCGGCGAGGCGGTCGGGGTTGTGCTGGGCGAACAGCGATCCCGCGCTGCCGTTCGGCGTGAAGCGGTTCGGGCCGACGAGCGGCTCGACCGCTATGCTGTCGTTCGCGACGCGTAACTCGACGACCGTATCGAAGTTCCGCAGACTCACCTGAAATCGTCCCTCACCGACTCTGTCGACGTCGTTCAGATGCGTCCAGTCGTCCTCCGGTCCCACGTCGGCGGGTGGATCGTAGGTCGAATTCGCGTTCCACTGCCACTGGATCGTCCCGTCGCGGTCGATGGCGAACACGCGGTCGTTGCCCATGTCGGCGAGCACCCAGCGTGCCTCGCCGTCGGTCGTGTACCGATCGACGTCGTGGAGTTCGTGTTCGTGACGTTCGACGTCGTACCAGCCGTATTGCCACCCCGTCTCGTTGGTTGCCTGGTTCACGATGCGGACGGTGTTGTGGACACAGCCCCGGGTGCCGTCGTCCCGATAGCGTGCGGGACACTGCTCGTCCGGGACGGCGTCCGCACCGGCGATCTGCACGCGATCCGGTCCGAGCGCCTCGACGTCGAAGACGTTCTCGACGGCCGCGTACTCCCAGACGACGGTCCCGTTGGGTGCGAGTTCCAGTGCCCGTCCCTCGTCGTGATAGCCCTGCAGCCCGACGAGCGTGTTCCGCTCCGGCGGGTGCTCGTCGATCGTCACCGTCGACTCGTTCGCGCTCACGAACCCGACGAGCGCGAGCGTGACCAGCACCAGACTGAGCGCGGCGAGAGCCGCGGCGCGTCGCTTCGAGGGGGTTTCGAGTCGCCTGCGGAGCCGTGAGAAGGGTCGCACGTCAGGCCGTGTAGTAGTATTCGCCGGCGCGCTTCTGCTCGCGATCGAGCTGGCTGCCGGGTTTGTTGATGCGGGGCCGACCGACGCGCTCGTCGCGGCGGAAGGTCACGTCGAGATCCGCGAGGAAGCGGTTCATCCCCTCGCGCATGCCGACGGGCGGGCTCGCGTGGCCCGAGCGGGCTGGTTCGCCGTCGAACACCAGCAGGCGGTCGGCGAGCAGGTCGATCATGTACGTATCGTGATCGATGACCAGCGCCGTCGCGTCGTGGTTCTCGGCGTACCGGCGGATCGCCGTGGTGGCCCGGACGCGCTGTTCGACGTCGATGTGGGCCGATGGCTCGTCGAGCACGTAGAGGTCGGCGTCCTCGGAGAGACAGGCTGCGATGGCGACGCGCTGGCGCTCGCCGCCCGAGAGATCGGTCAGGTTCTGTTCCATCACCGAATCGAGCTGGAGCGGCTGGGCGATCTCGGTGTCCCAGTACGACGAACCGAAATCGTTCGTGATTGACGAGAGGAACGCGTCGACGCGCATCGGCTGGTCGATCTCGATGTACTGGGGTTTGTACGAGACGTCGAGGTTCGCGTCGAGACTGCCGGAATCGGGGTCGAGATTGCCCGCCAGTAGTTCGGCGAACGTCGACTTCCCGATGCCGTTCGGGCCGACGACGCCGAGCACCTCGTTCTCGTGGATGGTGCCGCCCTCCACAGTCAAGGAAAACTCGCCGTCGCCGTAGGACTTCTCGATGGCGGGATACTCGACGAGCGCGTCGCCCGCGGAGACGCTCCGCGGGGCGTGTTCCTCGAACTCGATGGCGTTCGGCCGGATACGCATGTTCTCGTTTTCGAGATAGCCCGAGAGATACTCGTTGATGCCGTTTTTGACCGATTTCGGCGGCGTGATCACGCCGTACGCGCCGGGTTCGCCGTAGGCGACGTGGAGGCTGTCGGCGAGCAGATCGAGGATCGCCAGATCGTGTTCGACGACGAGCATCGAGCGGTCGTCGCCCGTGAGCTCGCCGATGAGCCGTGCGGCGGTCATGCGCTGGCCGATGTCGAGGTAGGGCGTGATCTCGTCGAGGAAGTAGAAGTCGGCGTCGCGGGCGAGCGTCGCCGCCAGCGCCACGCGCTGGAGCTCGCCGCCGGAGATCGAGTCGATCGGCTGGTCCATCACCGGGCCGATCGAGAGCCGCTCGATCAGTTCGTCGAGCACGCCGCGCTCGTCGGTCTGGGCGAGCAGTTCTCGGGTATTGCCGTCGAACCGTTTCGGGATCTGGTCGACGTACTGGGGCTTTCGTGCGACCGTGATCGCCTCCTCCTGGAGCCCTTCGAGGAAGCTCTGAAGCTCCGTGCCGCGGAACTCGTCGAGCACGGGTTCCCAGCCGGCCGCGCCGTCCCAGTCGCCGAGGTTCGGCGTGATCTCGTTGGCGAGGATCCTGACGGCGGTCGTCTTGCCGATGCCGTTCGGGCCGAGGATGCCCGTCACCTTCCCGGCTTCCGGTGCCGGGAGGCCGTAGAGCGAGAAGGCGTTCTCGCCGTAGCGGTGGACGGGTTCCTCGTCGAGCTCCTGCGGGAGGTTGATGATCTCGATGGCGTCGAACGGACATTTCTCGACGCAGATACCGCAGGTCTCGCCCAGACAGAGCTCCTCGGAGATCGAGATCTGGTCCGGATCGCCGTCGTAGCGGTCGTCGTCGTAGCGCTCCTCGCGAGTGACGATGCATTCCTCGCCCGTCCGATTGGGCGGGCAGAAGTTCGCACACTCGTAGTTACAGCGATCGGGTTGACAGCGGTCGAGATCGACGACCGCGATGGAATCGTCGGCCATCAGAAAGTGGTGCCGGTGGTGAGGAGGATCGTCCAGGTCACGAACCAGAGCGCGAACGTCATGAACGCGATGTAGACGTTGTCCTTGATCGAGAAGTCGTCGACGTCGACCCCCAGCAGCCCGAGGAGCGGCAGCTGGACGAGGATCGCGCCGGCGAGCGGGTAGAGGCCGGCGGTGTCGGTCGCCCCGCTCGCGACCACTGCGGAGATGAGCCCGGCCGCAATGCCCGAAAGCGACGTGACCGAGGAGACCGTCAGACTCCGGAGATGGTCGGCCCGCGCGTCGGCTGTCTCGGTCGCCATACGAACGCTACCGACCACGCGCTCAAAAGCCGTTCGCTCTCGGCGCTGGCCCCGCCTCGCTGACCGCTCGGACGCCCGCCTGCCGCCGTCCCGACACGCCCACAGACGGCCGAGCGTGCAGGGGCAGACCACGGTTTTATGCCCCTCGCGCACATCTACTCGGACGATGAGTGACTCCGACGAAGAGCGCCTCGTGGACCTGCCGCCGAGCGCGAAACTCGTGTTCAAGGTGCTCGAATACAACGGCACGCTCACCCAGAAGGGGATCGTCGAGGAGTCGATGCTGTCGGCACGAACGGTCCGCTACGCGCTCGAACGGCTGGAGGAGATCGAGGTCATCGACGAGGACGTCTACTTCGCCGACGCCCGTCAAAACCTCTACGAGATCACGGCCGCGCCGACCGTCGAGGGCGAGACCGACGCACTCGCCGACGACTGAGCCCAGTACGAACCGTTCGTTGCCGACCGTCTCGCCGACTATCGATCGACCGAATCGATCCTGACCGCCGGGTTCTGGCCGTACTGCCCCGCGAGATCGATCTGCGGGTCGGGCATGTCGATCCCCGCGGCGTCGAAGCGGTTCTTGACGGCCGTCACGTACTCACCGCGCGTTTTCAGGTAGTCGCCCCGGTTCGGGTCGGCGATCCAGTAGCGCGAGGTCAGTCCGACGTACGAGTCGGCGAGCGCGCCACGGTCGGATTCCGACGATTCGGTCATCCGTACCGTCGGTGCGGGGTCGTCGAGGATATCCTCGTGTTTTTCGGCCTCTTCGAGGATGATGTCGGTCGCCTCCTCGATGTCGTCGTCGTAGCCGATGCCGAAGTTGAACTGCAAGCGGAGCTCGTCCTTCGCGACGGGGTTCTTGATGACGTCGTCGGTGAGTACCGAGTTCGGCACCGTGAGCAGTTCGTTGTCGAAGGTGCGCACTCGCGTCACCCGGAAGGTGATGTCTTCGACGATGCCGGCGTAGGTGCCCTCGTCCCACTCGATCCAGTCGCCGATGCGGAACGGCCGATCGATGTAGATGAACATGCCGGCGACGAAGTTCGAGAGGCTGTCCTGCAGCGCGAGACCGATCGCGAGCGTCGCCGCGGCACCGATGGCCGCGAGCGAGGTGAGTAGCTGCCCGTAGCCCGCGATGTTCAGTGATGCGGCGAGCGCGAGAAAGCCCATGACCAGCTTCGTCAGCCGGAGCAGCGGCGTCTTCTCGTGTTTGTCCAGATCGCGGCGGTTCAACAGCCGACTCACGAACGGGACGATCGTCGCCCGTCCGAGCGAATAGAGCACGAACAGGGCAATGACGAACGTGATGATCGCGCCGAAAACGTCGGAGTAGGGGATGCCGAACTCGTGGAGCAGTTCGCCGATGGGTCCCTGTTCGGGGTTCGAGATGACCTCGGAGACGTTCGAGCCGTTCGGCGTCTCCACCGGCACCTGCTGGGCGACCCAGCCGGAGTAGCCGACGGCCATCAGTGATAGGTCGCCGTGTTCCCGCGCGTTTCTACGAGTTCCGCGCCGACCCGCTCGCCGAGCGAGCTGGCGAGTTCGTCGGTCGTCGTTCCGCCGCGGGCCGCCCGGAGGAACTTCACCTTCACCAGCTCGCGGTCGTCGAGCTGGCTGTCGAGTTCGTCGGCGACGCTTTCGATACCGCCCTTTCCAACGCGCAGCGTGGCGTCGACGCCGTGGGCGCGCTCCCTGTGCGATCGGTCGTCGGTCATGGCCAGTCGTCCTCGCGCGGCGCAGGTAAGACTATTCATACGGATAGCGCGCCTGCGTGCCACACCCGCAGGTGATCACGACGTGGCCGTCCTGCGTACGGACTCGGCAGTTCCGGCCCGGTCGGAGATAGCTGTCGCAGGCGTCACAGGTGAACCGTTCGAACCGCCGCGGGAGCGACCGACGATTGCGCTCGGCGATCCGGCGGGCGAGCCTGACGCACTCGCGGGCGCGGTCGTCGTGGCCCGCACGCGCCGCCTCTCGGGCGAGAGCGTGCAGGCGATCGATGCGTTCGTCGGCGAGCGTCATGGCGGAGTATGAGACCTTCACCGGCGAGCGGTATGCGTTTTGTCTTCCGTTTCGGTGGGCTTTTTCTCCCGGCCGACGCGCTCTCGGTGTGCGCGCGCTCAACTACCTCGAACTCGAAGGCCCCCTCCAGCGCAGCGGCTGGGGCACCGCCGCCGCCCAGCAGCGCGCGGCGCTCGCCGACACCGATATCGACGTCGTGACCTCGCCGTGGCGCGACGACCTCCTCTCGACTGCTCGCTCGATCGCGGCGGGCGACGGCGCGTTTCGGGATTTCGATCTCGCCCACTGCAACGCGCCCGGACCCGGCAGTCTGGCGGTCGCGCGCCACGCCCATCAAAACGACATCCCGCTCGTGCTCCACGCCCACATGACCGCCGAGGACTTCGGCGAATCGTTTCGCTTTTCGTCGGAGATCGCGCCGCTGCTCGAGCGCTATCTCCGGTGGTTCTACTCGCAGGCCGATCTCGTGCTCTGTCCGAGCACGTATACGAAGAACGTGCTCGAAGCCTATCCCGTCGATGCACCGATCGAAACGATCACCAACGGCGTGGATATCGACTCGCTCGCGGGCCACGAGGCGCTTCGCGAGGAGTATCGCGACCGCTACGATCTCGACGGGATGGTCGTCTTCGCGCTCGGCAACGTCTTCGAGCGCAAGGGCCTCACCGATTTCTGTCGGCTCGCCGAGAGCACGGACTACGATTTCGCCTGGTTCGGCCCCTACGACACCGGCCCGCAGGCCTCCCCGGTGGTGAAGCGCTGGACGCAGAACCCACCGCAGAACGTCACCTTCACCGGGTGGATCGACGACAAGCGCGGCGCGTTCGGGGCTGGCGACGTCTACCTGTTCCCGACGAAAAACGAGAACCAGGGGATCGCGGTGCTCGAAGCGATGGCCTGCGGGAAAGCCGTAGTCCTCAGCGACATTCCAGTGTTCGAGGAGTTCTTCACCCACGGCGAGGACTGTCTGAAATGTTCCAGCCGCGCCGAGTTCCGCGAGGCGCTCGACCGGCTATCGGACGATCCCGGCCTCCGCGAGCGGTTGGGACGGAACGCGCGCGAAACGGCGGCCGAGCACGGTCTCGAACGGGTGGGTGACGAGCTTTCGCGCATCTATCGCGACGTCACCGTCTAACTTCACTCGTCGAAGCGGCGAGACCTGTTCATGTATGCCTTGCCGATCTCCATCGTCATCGAACGAACAGTCCAACTCGCTGTTCGGCGGTGCGACCAGCGTCTGTTGGAGGGAACAGCAACACACTTATTTCGTTGTAGTCTATAACAACGGACGATGGACGGGGAGGACGGAGCGACGCAGGTCCTCGACGTGAAAGAGCGATTTCCGGAAAACGGGACGCTCGCTGCCGTCACCGCGTGGCGTGTGCCCGACTCCGATCGCTATCCCAACGGGGTGCGCTACTCCATGCAGTACGGTCAGATCGGGGGCAAAACGATCATCCGGTACGACAATTTCCCGGATCACCCCGGTGCGGCGAAGCACCACAAACACGTCGGCGAGGAAGAGGTCGAAGACGTCGAGTTTCGTGGGCTGTCCTCGCTCTTCCGGCGATTCAAACAGGAGGTACGCACTCATGGCGAACACTGGCCCTAACGACGACGAACTGACGCGCACGATGCACATTCGCTTCGGGCGTGGGAACGCCGACCGCGTCGAGGAGACGCTGAAGGTTCTGGATCGTGGCGAGACGCCCGATCCCTATTTCGAGCGCGTCTACCGCGACGAGGAGAACCTGCATCGCGTGACGCGCCCGCGAAACCTCGAACTGCTCCGAACGCTCGCCAACGAGCAACCCGAGAGCATCCGTGAGACGGCCCGGCTCGTCGACCGTGACGTTCGACAGGTGCATCGCAATCTGACGGAGCTCGAAGAGCTCGGGCTCGTCGAGTTCGACGACGACGGGCGCTCGAAGCAGCCGAGCGTCTGGTACGACGAGATCGCCGTCGAGTTGGAACTGACGACGAACGACGAGACGAACTCGAACGGTGTCGTCGAAGCCTGACGTTTTCATCTTTTCATTACTCTTTGCCCCGGTTGCAAAACGACGAGAACGACGACCAAGCCGGGTCGATCAGCGGTCATCGACGAACCATCGCGAAGTCACAACCGATTAATCCTCGCTGCTGAAACCACGGACGATGCCGCCACACGTCGCCGCCTTCACCGACACCTATCTGCCGACGGTGAACGGCGTCACCTACACCATCCGGACGTGGCACGAGCGCTGGCAGCGCCGTGACGGACGGATGGATATCGTCTATCCGGGTGCCGACGGACACGATCCCGCACCGGACGAGTATCCCGTCCGGAGTCTCCCGTTTCCGTTCTACGAGAACTTCCACGTCGGCGTGCCATCGGTGCCCGATGCGGTCGCGAACGCCGATATCGTCCACGCGCACACGCCGTTCGGGCTCGGTCTCGGCGGCCTGCGCCTCGCGCGCGATATCGACCAGCCGCTCGTCGCCTCCTACCACACGCCGACGGCGGAGTACGCCGGCTATCTCGCCGAGGGCTGGCTGCTCGACGCGGTCGCTCGCGTGGGAAACGCCTACGAACGCTGGTTTCTCGGCCGCGCCGATCATATCGTCGTGCCGAGCGAGACGGTCCGCACGGCGCTCGTGGACCGTGGCATCGAGCCGGTGTCGGTCGTCTCGAACGGCGTCGACACCGATCGGTTCGCGCCGACCGACGCTGCTGACTTTCGCGCCCGCCACGACCTCCCGGACGGGCCGCTCGTCGGCTACACCGGCCGACACGGTTTCGAGAAGGAACTCGCCGATCTCGTGGCGGCCGCCGAAGGGATGGACGCCACGTTCGTGCTGGCTGGCGACGGTCCCGCGAACAAGACGCTTCAGGAGGAGGCCGACGAGAGCGACGCGGACGTCCGCTTTCTCGGTTTTCTCGATCGCGAAGAGCTCCCCGCCTTCTACTCGGCGCTCGACGTCTTCGGCTTTCCGAGCCCCATCGAAACGGAGGGGCTGGTCGCGCTCGAAGCGATGGCCTGTGGGACGCCCGTCGTCGGCGTCGACAGCGGTGCGCTCACCGAGACGATCGAGGACGGCGAGACGGGCTATCACTACGAACGAGGCGATATCGATGCGTTTCGGGACGCGCTCGGGCGCGCGCTCGCCGACGACGGGCTCTCGGCGACCTGTCGTTCGCGTCGCGAGTCGATGAGCGTCGAGCACTCGGTCGATTCGCTTGCCGACGTCTACGATACCGTTCTGTAATCACGACGAATGGGCCGCGCTCAGACGGCCGTCAGTTCGAGATGGTCGTAGGCGCGGGCGATCGCGATCCAGAGGAAGACGCTGCCGAGCCCGCTGACGATCGTGACGACGAGCGGGCCGACGACGCCAACCGAGGCGACCGCGTCGGTGACGACCCCGCCGAGCGCCTGTAGCAGTGCGTTCACGATGACGAGCGCGAGCAGGAGCGCGGCGACCCGTCCCGGCGAGCGCCGCAGCACACCGAAGCTCTTCCGGAACGCCGTGAGGATGTCGTCGTCCTCGACGGCGACGAACGCCGGGGCGAAGAACGACGCCGCCAGCAGCACGAGAAAGAGGACGACCCAGAGCGCGATCCCGACGAGCCCGAGGGCGATGGCGAGGAACGCGCCAGCGCCCAGTCCGATCGCGAGCACGACGGAGACGCCGAGCAGGTTCGCCACGCCGAAGCCCACACGATGGGTGAGATGATCGCGCTCGACGATCCCCCACTGGCCGGCGAAGACGCGGATGGTGACGAGCGCGAGATAGACGCCGACGACGGCGACGACGAAGCTCGCGAGCAGCGGCAGCGGGTTTCCGGTGATCACGACCGGCATCGCACCGCCGCCGGCACCGATGACGCCGGGCGTGGTGCGGACGAACTCGCCGGGGACGAACGCCGCGATCGCCTGGACGACGGCGAGTGCCACCAATACGAGCAACGCGGGCCCCGTCGCCAGCCGTCGGAGCGACTGGCGGAGCACCGTGAGAACGCTGAATGCCATGTCCGACCGGATTCGAGCGCGAATACTGTGTCTTGCGGTTCGGACTCAGTCGTAGTCGTAGAAGCCGGCACCCGTCTTCTTGCCGAGATCGCCCGCCTCGACCTTTCGCTTCAGGAGATACGCCGGCGTGTAGCGATCGCCGAGCTCCTCGTGGAGGGTTCGGGTGGCGTCGAGACAGATGTCCAGCCCGATGTGATCGGCGAGTTCGAGCGGGCCCATCGGCACGTTGGTGCCGAGTTTCATCCCACGATCGATGTCGTCCTTCGTCGCCACACCTTCGTCGAAGGTCCTGATTCCCTCGTTGATCCACGGCATCAGGATGCGGTTCGAGACGAACCCGGGTTTGTCGTCGGACTCCCAGGTTTCTTTGCCCAGTTCCGCGGCGAAGTCGTGGGCGAGCGCCGTGGTTTCGTCGGCGGTGTGTTCGCCGACGACCAGTTCGACGCCCTTCATGACGGGGACGGGGTTCATGAAGTGCAGTCCGACGACGAGTTCCGGGCGCTCGGTCGCGCTCGCGATCGACGTGACCGAGAGCGTGCTGGTGTTGGTCGCGAGTACGACGTCCTCCGGCACCGTTTCGTCGAGATCGGCGAAGATCTCCTGTTTGATCTCCATCTCCTCGACGGCCGCCTCGACGACGAGATCGCAGTCGGCGAGCTCGTCGAGATCGGTGGTACCCGTGATCCGGTCGCGTGCCGCCCCGGCCTCGTCCTCGGTGAGTTTCTCGCTATCGACGAGTCGATCCAGACTGTCGTCGATCGCGTCGAGCCCGTTCTCGACGAACGACGTCTCGATGTCGCGCATGACGACGGCGTAGCCCGCGGTCGCGGCGACCTGTGCGATGCCGTTGCCCATCGTTCCCGCGCCGACGACGCCCACCCGTTCGATCGCATCGAGTTCGCGCATGCTTCGACTCGCTCTGGCGCGGTCGTAAGCCTACTGGGTGTTGCGGTAGCGATACTGATGGAGGAACGAGGGCAGGTCTCAGTTCGCGAGCAGCCGATCGAGCGCGTCGACCATCGCCTCGACGCTCGCCCGGGTGATGTCGGCGTGGCTCGCGGCGACCGAGACCGACTGCGCGTCGCGACTCATCTCGACCTCGACGGTGACGAGCGCGTCGGTTCCGCCGGTGATCGCGTCGACGTGGTAGGAATCCAGCGTCGCGTCGCGACCGGGACCGAGTGCCTCCCGGACGGCCGCCACGGCGGCGTCGACGGGCCCGCTGCCGGTGCCGCTGGCGGTGCGTTCGTCGCCGTCGACCCGAAGTCTGACGCTCGCCGTCGGGGTGGCGTTGCCGCTGGCCGCCGTGAGATCTTCGAGTTCGACCCGGCGTTCGCGCTCGCGGCCCTGGACCGTCTCGGCGAGCGCGAGCACGTCCGCGTCGGTCACGCGCTTGCCCTGATCGCCGAGATCGGTCACGCGATCGGTGATCTCGGCGACGTCGGCGTCGCTCGCGTCGACATCGTGCTCGGCGAGCGTCGCCGCTACGCCCGCGCGCCCGGTGTGCTTGCCGAGGGCGAGTCGGCGTTCGCGACCCACCCGCTCGGGCGGGTAGGGTTCGTACATCGCGTCGTCCTTCAGCTGGCCGTCGGTGTGGATGCCCGATTCGTGGGTGAAGGCGTTCTCGCCCACGACTGCTTTGTTCGGCGCGAGTGCGATGCCGGTCGCGTCGGCGACGGTCCGTCCGAGATCGTAGAGCCCGCTGGTGTCGACGGTCTCGTTGTCGTAGCCCTCGGCGAGCGCGATGGCGACCTCTTCGAGCGCGACGTTGCCCGCGCGCTCGCCGATCCCGTTGATCGTGGCGTGGACGAGATCCGCACCCGCCCGGATCGACGCGAACGCGTTCGCCACCGCCAGCCCGAGATCGTCGTGGGTGTGGGTGCTCGTCGGGCCGAGCTCGGCGAGTCGCGAGACCACCGCACCCGTGTGCTCGGGCGTGGCGTAGCCGACGGTATCACAGTAACAGATCCGATCCGCGCCGGCGTCGACGGCCGCGCCCATGAGTTCGGTGAGGAACTCGGGATCGGCCCGGCTGCCGTCCTCGCCGAGCACCTCGACCCAGAGCCCGTGCTCGCGGGCGTACTCGACCAACTCGACGGTGGTCTCGACGACGCCGCCGCGGCTCGTGCCGACCTTGCGTTCGATGTGGCGCTCGCTGGCGGGTACGACGAGGTTGATCCCGTCGACGTCGCAGTCGAGCGCGAGATCGATGTCGCCCCTGATGCCGCGACAGAAGCTCGTCACCCGCGCGTCGAGCCCCTCGCTCGTCACCCGCGAGATGGTCTCGCGCTCGCCAGCGCCGGTGCAGGCGCTGCCGGCCTCGATCGTCGAGACGCCGGCCGTGTCGAGTTTGCGGGCGATGTCGACCTTCTCGCTCGGCGTGAGCGACACGCCGGGGGCTTGCTCGCCGTCGCGGAGCGTCGTATCGAGAAACTGTACGTCAGTGTCAGACAGCGGGGTAGTTTCGGGGGAGCCCCCGAATAAAACGTTCACCGGTCATGATAGCCACTCGCAGCGCAGCGCGGGCGGTATTTAAAAGAGTGCGTTCCGACAGATGTTGCGACTCGACGTTTTAGTTGCGGTCAGCGGTGGCGCGCGCTCGCGGTCGTGTGCGAGCCGAGCGGGACCGAAGGTCCGCTGGCCGTGCGAACGGGCCGATGGCCCGTGAGCAGACAACGCGAGCACCGAGCGCGAACATTGTGCGAGGGATGAGCCCCACAGCGAGCAACGCGAGCGAGGAGCGCAGTCGGCTGGGGAGGTCTGTGGACTGTTGCGGTTCTCATTTGTGTCAGTAATCGCCACGACTGAATCGGCTGCTCTCTCAGATTGAGATACCTAATCGGATACGGCCGATCGTTTCGGATACGTGTCTATTTGTGGTCCAGCCGATTTGACTCAGCTATGGATACGTACAATCGGGGCACGATCGCCGTCGCGGTGGGACTCGCGATCGGCGCGTGGCTCATGGCAGCACCATCGACAGGAATCGTATCCAGACTCGGCACCGCCACGATCGCCGGATTGGCGGGGTTCGTGGGCGCAGTGCTGCTGAAAGGCTGGCATTGACATCGTTTCGAGACGAGTGTCGGGTATGGAGAAGACGCCCGCCGGCAGCTCGGTCGGCGTCGAGGACCCCTACGCGTTCGTCGAGCGGTGCGATCATCTCACCGACGACGGGCGGTGTCGGTACGCGCTCGAACACGACCATCACGATCCAGCGTTCGCCCGCGAGCGCCGCGCCGACGAGTTCGCCTGCCCGGTCGTCACCGACGCCGGCTCGGACTGGGATTGGGCCGACTGCCCCCACTTCCGGGCGCGGAACCGTTCGCGCGAGTGCGTCCGCTGCGGGCTCGACGAGCGCCGACAGGCCCATTCGGACGACCGACCGCTGCTCGAAGAACATCATCTCTCCTACGCCGACGACGAGCGCACGAGCCACGAGATCACCGTCTTCCTCTGTCGGTGGTGTCACGCGAAGATCCACGAGTCGTGGGCGCGCATCGACGACGACGCGAGCCCCGACACCGAGGCGCTCGCCGCCAGGGAGGGGCGGCGGAGCCGTGAACACGCCGAACTCGATTTCTCGTCGGCCGCCGAGCGCCGGGACGACGGCTGAGGCGGTCGATCGCGTTTTCGGGAGTCTTTAGCCGGTTCGTCGCCACGTTCCGGCATGACCACAATCGTCGTCGTCGACAACGGCGGCCAGTTCACCCATCTGGAGGGTCGCGCGCTGGACGACATCGGCGTCGAGACCGACATCGTCGAGAACTCGACGCCGCCCGACGAAATCGATGCCGACGGGATCGTGCTCTCGGGCGGGCCGGAGATCGACGAGCGCGGGCGCTCCGGCGAGTATCTCGACAGGGACGTTCCCGTTCTGGGCATCTGTCTCGGCATGCAGATCATCGCCGACGAGTACGGCGGCGCGGTCGGCGCTGGCGAGTACGGGGGCTATGCCGACGTCACGGTCGATATCGACGACGTAACGGATCCGCTCGTCGGCTCGCTCGCGCCGGAGACACGCGTCTGGGCGAGCCACGCCGACCAGGTGACGGCGCTGCCCGACGGGTTCGATCGCACCGCCACGAGCGACGTCTGCGGGATCGAGGCGATGAGCGACGCCGAGCGTGATCTGTACGGCGTCCAGTGGCATCCCGAGGTCGCCCACACCGAACGGGGCGAGGAGCTGTTCGCGAACTTCCGGGCGATCTGCGAGAGCGAGGAGTGAGGTGGATTTAACCGCGCTCGGGTTGTCGGAGCAACAATGAGCACCACGCAGGGCGATCTCGCAGCCCTCTCGCGGTTCATCTTCCGCGCGCCCCAGTGGTACGCGAGCCTCGGCTTCGCGCTGCTGGTCGCTGCCGTCGCCGGCGTCGCCGCCTTCGACTCGCGGTTCATCCTCGAAGACGCCTGGGAGGGGGTCTTCTTCATCGGGGTTCCCACGATCGTCGCGAGCGTCGTCACCCCGCCGGTCGATCGGGCCCTCGACGGCCAGCTCACGCCGAACCGCGCCTCGCTGCTCGCGCTCGTCAGCGAACTGATCCTCGTCGCCTTCCTCGTCGGCGCGGGCATCGTTGCCGTGTTCACACCGCTCGCCCAGCGGTTCGTCTTCGACGTACTCACCGTGGGGCTGGCGTCGGTGTTCGCGCTGCGGCTGCTCGTCGTGCTCGCCGTCTCCCGAAAGTCACTGTTCGTCGCGGCGATACCGGCGGGGATCCAGACTGCGTCGGTCGCGCTGCTCGTCTTCGTCTACAGCGGGATGATGCGCTTCTTCGAGGTCGGCGGCCCGCTCCTGCTCTCCTTTCTCTCGCGGCCGAACCGTGGGCCGGCGGAGTTCGCCGCCGTCGAACCGCTCGATTTCGCCCTGCTCGTACTCCTCTGTCTGCTCTACGCCGGCGGCGTCTGGGCGTTCGTGACCGTCATCGACCAGCCGTGGCGGCGGAGCCTCGGCGTGAGCGTGCTCGACTTCCTCCGGGGGTTCATCGGTCACATCGCCGACGGGACGCGCGAGATCGAGGAGTTCTTCGCGTCGCTCGGCGAGGAGGCGCTCGTTCCCGTCACCGTGCTCGCGGCGCGTCGCCCCGACGGCACCGAAAAGGCACGGTTCGTCCTCCCGATGATCCATCCTGGCCCGATGGGTGAGATCGGCGGCGGCGACCTCCCCAAGCGCGTCGCCGAAAGCACCGACGGGCTCGGATTCCCGCCGCACGCGACCGCCGGCCACGACTTCAATCTCGTCACCGAACGGGAGGTCGACACCGTCCTCGACGCGGTCGCGCGGGCGAGCGAGCGCATCGAGTACACCGAGACGGGCTCGGCGAGTCGGCGTACGACCGTCGGCGAGGCCACGGTTACGGGCCATGCCGTCGGCGACGGCGCGCTGTTCGTGGCGACCTACGCGCCGAACTTCGCCGACGACATCGATTACTCGGTCGGGCTGTCGGCGGCCGCCGAGGCGCGTGCACACGGACTCTCCAACGCGATGCTCGTCGATGCACACAACTCGAACAACGGGCTCGACGGTCCCGATCTGGGCCACGTCGTGCCGGGCAGTCAGCGCTCGTTCGATCTCATCGAGGCTGTCGGCGAGGTGGCCGGCGATCTCACGGGCGCGCAGCGCGAACCGCTCTCGCTCGGCGTCGCGTGGGACGAGACGCCGTGGACGCCGGCGGAAGGGATCGGCCCGCTCGGCATCCGCGTCGCGGTGTTCGCCGCCGGTGACGAAACCACCGCCTACGTGCTCGTCGACGGCAACAACATGGAGCCCGGTCTGCGCGAGGCGATCGTCGGCCGGCTCGACGCCGTCGACACCGCCGAGGTGATGACGAGCGACACGCACGTCGTGAACACGCTCGAATCGACGAACCAGGTCGGCGGCGCGATCGCCCACGACGAGCTGATCGATCGGATCGTGTCGCTGGTCCAGGACGCGCGAGCCGACTGTGAGCCGGTCGAGGCAGGGATGGCGACCGAGCGTGCCCGCGTGAACGTCTTCGGCAACGACCGGACCGAGACGCTCGCCAGCCACGCCAACGCGATGGTGACGATGGGTGGCGCGCTCGCCGGCGCGGTCACGCTCGCGCTCTTCACGATCAGCGTGCTCGTCTTCCTCCTCACCTGACGGCCGCCCGACCGCAGGTCGTGGAAACAGTTACGGTGCCGCCCGTGGTAGCCGGTAGTATGCCACGAGCAGTCCACGGCAACGGCGGCTCGGGACCGGCGAGTACGGCATCGCGGGAACGTCTGCGGACGGCGGCTTCGCGTGTCGATGAGTGAATCGACCGAGCGGCCGTCGCTGTGTCTGAACTGTGGCTTCGAGGCCATGCCCGGCGACGACCAGTGGGAGACGGTCGAATCGCCGCCGCTCGGCGTTCTCACGCAGTGTCCGGACTGCGGGAGCACGGACGTCACGAACCGCTGGTAGCGATCGCGGGGTGACGACGCGTCCGCCACCGCAGCCTCGTCGCCGTTGACGCCGCAGTCTCGTCGCGTCCGCAGCCACAACGCCGTCACCGGGCGACCGCGACCCACAATCAAAAGAGCGCCGAGCACGTTCGTCGAGTCGTGAGCGAGGGATACGTCCTGGAGATCAAACCCTCGGCGCGGCGACAGAGCTCGCGGGCCGGCGAGTGGGTCCACGAGGAGGGGCCGCGACGACTGTTCGAATCGAAGGCGCTCGCACGCGAGTGGGCGAGCCAGCGCCGCGTCGGAGTGTGGGTGCAGGACGCTGCCCCGCACGATACGAGCGGGGTCGACGGCTATCTCGTCGGCGGCCAGCGCGCTGGTGGTGTCCGATGCGCGGGCCGGCAGAGCTCGCTCTGAGACGAGCGGACTGTTTTTGCCCATCGGACTCCAGGACGACGTATGGGTAACTCCGAGGGCGACGACGAGAGGCCGAACCGCAAGCGCGCGGCGCTCGCCGTGCTGCCGTTTCTCGTACTCGGACTGGCCGACGTCGCGTTCGTCGTGCTCTGGGGTCTCAAACCGATCATGGGGCTCGCCGTTCTTCCGCCGATCCTGTTCGTGAGCGCACTCGCGTGGGTCGCCTTCCGCGGCGGATTCATCAACAGCCGCATCGACGATCGGGACGACGTAGCCTGAGCCGCCGCTCGGGAGCCACCGGACCGGAAATTACCATACGGCTGCTCAACTGCAAGCGATGAGGAATCCTCTCGCCATCATCGTTTTCGGAAAAGCGCCGGGGGTGAGATTTGAACTCACGAGTCCGTGAGGACAGTTGCTTTCGAGGCAACCGCCTTGGCCAGGCTAGGCTACCCCGGCTCCATCAGTCCGTTCGCCCGAGACCACTTTATGGATTTCGATCGCCATCGCCACACCTAAGCGCCTCGACACACCCGAACGATCATGGAGATCGACGCGGCCCACGGCGAGATCGAGCGGGTTCTCGACGCGCTCGACGCGACCGTGATCGCCGAGCGCTCGCTGCTCGAAACGATCCTCATGGGGGTGCTCGCGCGTGGTCACGTGCTCATCGAGGACGTTCCTGGCACGGGCAAGACGCTCATCGCCCGCAACGTCGCCCGCGCGCTCGGCCTCTCCTTTTCGCGCGTGCAGTTCACACCCGACCTCCTGCCGTCGGACGTGACCGGCACGCATGTCTACGACGAGAGCACCGGTGAGTTCTCGTTCTCGCGCGGGCCCGTCTTCGCGAACGTCGTGCTCGCCGACGAGATCAATCGTGCACCGCCGAAGACGCAGGCCGCTCTCCTAGAGGCGATGGAGGAGCGCCAGGTCACCGTCGACGGCGAGACCCACGACCTTCCCGACCCCTTCGTCGTTATCGCAACCCAGAACCCCGTCGAGATGGCGGGCACCTTCGAACTCCCCGAGGCGCAGGTCGATCGCTTCCTCGTCGAGACGGCGATCGGCTATCCCGACGAGAGCGGCGAGATCGAACTCCTCCGGCGGCGCGCCGAACGCGACGAGCGGAGCCCGCGAACGGAGCGGGTGCTCTCGACCGATCGGGTGCGTGCGCTGCAGGACGTGCCTGAGTCGGTGCGCGTCGACGAGGATCTGCTGACCTACGCGGTCGCCATCGCGCGGGCCACTCGCGAGCGCTCGGCGTGTTCGGTCGGCGTCTCGCCGCGGGGTACGCAGCGACTGTTCGAGGCCGCCCGCGCCCGTGCGGTGCTGTCGGGGCGTGCGTTCGTCACGCCCGAGGACGTGAACGGCATCGCGCCGGCGGTGCTCGCCCATCGGCTAGTACTCACGCCCGATGCCGCCGTCGAGAACGTCGAAAAGCAGTCGATCGTCGCGAGCGTGCTCGACGAGGTGCCGGTGCCGACGGTCTGAGCTACTCCTCGTCCTGGAGCTTCTGGTAGATCGCGAAGCCGATCATCGTCGGCGGCCAGAGCCCGATGAACATTCCGCGCTGCTGGTTGTCGCGGGCGTAGTATTCGTACAGTGCGAGCGCCACGGAGCCGAGCGCGCCGAAGGCGAGATACGGTGCACCCGATTCGTCCGGCATGGTTTCTGATTCCGACATTGCGTCCATTCTCGGAGCGCTGTGGGAATAAATATCAGGGAAGGAACGGTCCGTTCCGGCTCACACACCTTCATACTGATTCATGATCTCGTGGTACGAGACATGTCGAGACTAAAGATCGCTTCGTACCCACATGACTACACTCAGGGCCGGAGCGTGAGGACGAGCACCACCGCGCCGAACAGTAGCGCGATCGGAACGAGTGCTGGCCCGCCGCCAGCCAGCCGATAGACGATCGACCCGCCGCCGGCTCCGACCAGTGCCA
The DNA here is from genome assembly GCF_000336715.1 of Halococcus thailandensis JCM 13552. GTDB lineage: Archaea > Halobacteriota > Halobacteria > Halobacteriales > Halococcaceae > Halococcus > Halococcus thailandensis. The sequence goes on along the minus strand of NZ_AOMF01000145.1, from coordinate 12,311 downwards.
GCGCACCGCTCGTGCCCGCGTGGACGAACTCCGCCCGGCGCGTCGTGGCTGCCCTCCCGACCGTCTCGCCGAGATCGATGCCGAACTCCGCGACGTCCCACGCGACGACTGTGGCGGCGGTCGCCGCCAGCAGGAGTGGGGATGGCGCGCCGGCGAGCCCTGCGAGCACCGTTCCGCAGAACAGTCCTGCTGCCCCGAGCGTGACGGCCGCCCGCGACGACGAGCGCAGTCCGACGGCGAAACCGACGACGCCGACCGCGCCGACGACGGCCGCGGGTCCCGAGAGTGCCAGCGATAGCGTGCCGACGACTGCGACGCCGATCCCGATGGCGGTGCTCGTCCGTGGCGGTGCGTGATCGATCGCCGATCCACTCATCGTGTTCCTCCCGCCCGGGCGAGCGCGACGGCGAGCGATTCGGCTCCCCAGTCGACGACCGGGATCCCTGCCGCGCGCAGCGTCGACAGGCGGAGGGTGCGCTCGGTGCGGGCCACCCGCTGGCCGGGCGTTTCGTCGTTCGTGGGATCGGGACTGAGAACGGTCACGCGATGACCGCTGGCGTCGAGTCGCTGGAGGAGCCCCACGATGTAATCGTCGCACAGCGGCGAGCAGACCACCAACTGCGCCTCGGACGGCAGTCGGCGGCGCAGTCGTCGCAGCCGTATCGACGGGAAGAAGGGGTCGTCGGGCGGTGTCGGCGCGAGCGCCGGATGGGTGGCGAGCAGTTCGCGGGCACGGGCGCGATGGCTCGCGCCGAGTCCCGGCGCGAGCCAACAGGATTCGGGCGCGAGCGCGGCGATCCCGACCGGGTTCTCCGCGTCGGTCAGCGCGACGTACAGCGCCCCGGCCGCGCCGACGCTTCGCTCGACCGCGCTGTCGCGATCGCCGTCCGGAGCACGATAGGCTCCCTCGCGCGCGTCGACGAGCAGCACGACCGCGGCGGCGCGTTCCTCGCGGAAGTCCACGGTGGAGAGATCGCCGGTCTTCGCCTTCCGGTTCCAGTCGATGCGCGAGAGCGGATCGCCCGGCCGGTACTCGCGGGTGGTGTGGAAGGCGACGCCCGAGCCGCCGATGTCCGTGAGCACGCGCCCGGGCTGGCCGATCGTCTGCTGGCGAAGCCCGATCGCCATCTGTGCATCGAGCGCCGGCACGCAAGTGATCGGCGTCTCGTCGGTCGCCGCCACCTCACATCGGCGTTCGGTCGCCCCGCTCGCGTCGCGGGCGATGGCGAGCGCCGGCTCGAAGGCGTGCCGTCCGCGAGCAGCCCCCACGTCGTAGGAGAGCGTCGTCGTTTCACCCGGCCTGAGTGCAGTCGCCAGCCGTGGCGATCCCGACGCGACGGCGAGCGCGGGCGGCACACCGTCGACGATCCGGAGATCGGACAGGAAAGAATCGCCGGTGTTCTCGATCGTCACTGTCACCGTCACTTCTTGTCCGGAAGCCGGTTCGGCGTCGTTCACCGATCGCTCGATGGCGAGATCGACGGTCGGTGGCCGTGCGGCCCGTGCGAACCCGGCGAAGACGACGCCGACGACGCCGACGAGCACGAGGCCGGCGCTGTCGGCGAGGATGCCGACCGCACTGGCGACCAGCGCGAGCGCGCTCACCCCTCGCCAGCGGCCCGTTCGATGCACTCGTTCGTCGTCCGCGCTCGTCGGTCGGTTCTCTCCGGAACGACTCACTGCTCGCGCTCCCGACTCGCGATGGTGGCGAGCGCGTCGGCCGCGTGGCGTGCCCGCCGGCGCTCGCTCGGCTCGCCGCTGAACGCCGCACGCAGGCGTTCTTCGAGGGGGATGTCCGAAGCGAGTGCCTCGGCGAAAAACGCCGCCGCGTAGGGGTCGTCAGTCCACGTCCCTTCCGCGAGCTGCTCGCGAGCGGCCTGCTCGCTGGCTCCCTGCCGGACCAGCACCCTGACGGCGAGTGCGTCCAGTCGATCGCTTATCGTGCGGCGCTCGCTGGCTCCCCGCATCCGCCTGCCGGGCGCGAGCGCGGCGACTTTCTCGTCGAACTCTTCCCCGGGCGTCGAGAACTCGCCCGCGGACTCGGGCGTCGGCAGATCGCTTTCCGTCTCCTCGGCCCGGAGTCGTGAGCGGATGGCCACAGCGCCACCGGCGAGCGCGACGACCGCGACCGCCCCGAGTAGTTCGGTCGTCAGCGTGACGCCGCCGACGAACCCCGGCACGCTCGCGACGGCCAACCCCCAGAGAACGAGCGCGACGCCGACCGCGATGGCCAGCGATCGTCCGCGACTCATCGCTCCTCCGCGTCGTCCTCGATGCGCCGCAGTGCGGCCACCGCCCGCGCTTCGCGTTCGTCAGTGGCATCGGTCCCGCCGTAGCGCACGGCTCTGAACACGTCGGTGAGTTCGGTGACGTTTTCGCGATCCATGCCGGCGTCGGTCGCGGCGCGGGCGAACTCCTCCGGCGTCCGCGAGCGCGGGTTTCCCATCTCCAACTGCTCGATCATCTCCCGCCACGCGCGGTAGATCTTGTTGTCGGCGCTCCTGTCGTCGGCGATGCGGTCGGCCGCGGTCCCAGCCGCGCGACCGAGTTCGGCCGCACTGGGGGACGGTGAGTTCGACGCTGCCGATGTCGGTTCTCCATCATCTTTCTCCTCGTCGGCCGTCCGTCCGGAGCGAACGAGCAGCCCGATCCCGACGAGGAGCACGGTGGCGACGGCGAGCACGAGCAGCGGCTCGGCCGAAACGGTTCGCGCCACGCTGTCGACCGCTCCGTCGCTGCCACCACCCGGGAACACGGGTGTCCGCCTGCCAGCGATGCCATTCCCGTTTGCCGCATCGTTGCCACCGAGGGCACCGAGAAGGCGATATAGCCCGAACAGCAGGCCAGCCAGAACGACCGATCCGAGTGCGACGATCCCGAGATCGCGGCGATCGAGTTCGTCGCGCAGGACGTACAGACCGACGAGAAATCCACCGACGAGCACGACGACGAGTAGCTGGAGGAGGGCCTCGATCAGCCCCGAACCGTCCGACGTCTCGATCGGTGCCGGCTGGCCGAGGTCGAACGTCTGCCCCTCGCCGAGGAGACCGCCGCTCCCGCCACCGCTTCCCGTGGCGCTCCCGGCCGCCTGTGTCGGTGCGTCGATGGCGGCGGCCCCGACGGCGATGGCGAGGATCGCCAGAACGGCGAGCACCACGACGGCGAGCGCGTCGCGATTCACGACCTATCTGCGGGTCGGAACGATCATGAGCGTTGTCCCGCTGGCGGCGAACCGACGGCTACTGGCTGTTTCGAATCGTAACCCGGCAACGATCGATCGACTACGCTCGATCCGACTCCGTGGCCTCGTCGAGCGCCTCCAGATCACGTTCTTCGTTGTACTCGTTCGGCTCGCCCGCTTCGCCGGTGAGTTCGCCGTGGAGTGCCTCGCGAACCTCCTCGGGCGTGTCGTACTCGTCGTCGAGCCGATCGAAGACGCTCCCCATCGACTCGGTTTCGTTCGGCATGTCGATCGGCTGATCGGCGTACTCGGTGGCGAGCTCCTCGCTTCTGACGGGATACTGCCGCTCGCTGACGTCGGCTTCGACGTCGTCGAGGATGTTCTCGACGTGATCGGCGCGGTCGCGCTGGCGCTCCCGTGCACGGTCGGTGTTGCGTCCTTCGTCGGGCATACGCGGCGTACGACGCCCGGCGGAAAAAGTATGTCACCGGCAACTGCAACCCGCACTCGTCAGTCGTCCGACTCAGCTCCGATTCGTTCGGCGAGGAAATCCGCCCTCCCCGAATTGAACGGGGGACAAGCCGATCTACAGTCGGCTGCTCTACCAGGCTGAGCTAAGGGCGGACAGTACGAACAATCGGACTATCGAACTTAACGGTTGCCATTCGATCGTCGACTGGTGTGATGGCTGTCCGACAACGCCCTGTCGAACAATCGACCGATCCTGGATCGCCGATTGGACGGTGTTCTCGGCCCGTGAGCGGCGACCCGACAGTATGAAGTGTTGTGATCACGTCGCCCCGAGCGAGGATGAGCAAGATCACGTTCCGTGCCGACGACGAGCTCATCGAGGAGCTCGAAACCCTGGAGCTCTCCAAGAGCGAGGCGATGCGGGAAGCGCTCCGATCCTATCTCGCACGGAACGAGTCGGCGACGACCGACAGCCTCGACGCCGTCGTCGCCGACCGCGTCGATGCGCTTGTCGACGAGCGACTGGATACGTTTACGCCGTCAGAGCCACAGGACGTGAACGTAAACATCACGCTCGATGGTGTTTCCGAGCGGGCGACTGCGGACGACGCGACCCAGCGTAAGACGAACGACGCGACGGCGCAAACGCCGTCGGACGCGCGTAAAACGTGCGCGCAGTGTGGCGAGGAAATCGACGACGAGAGCGTCTACTGCCCGAACTGCGGCGAAAAAGCGTCCCATCGCGTGTTCTGTGACTGCGGCGACGAACTCCGCTCGGACTGGGGGTTCTGTCCGAGCTGTGGTCGCCGCACACCCGCAGCCGACGTCCTGGATCGACCGTAGAAGAGCACTCCCCGTTGCATACGCGGGCATCCGGCGTCTCACGTCGTATGTCTTACGCGAGCCGGTAGTTTTATTACAAATGCAGTAATTGCATACTTTGCGTAAGACGACCGTCTTACAGACGTCGTGGGCGGGAGCGATATGGCTCCCGTCACGCGATTTCGGTGTGTAAGACGCGTCGCAAAAGGGAGCAACAACATGGAGCGTGTGACACTGCGAATTCCGAAACAGCAGATCGAGGAGGTCGAACGGATGGTCGAACTCGGCGACTATCCGAACCGGAGCGAGGCGATCCGGGCGGCGGTCAGGGAGATGGTCGCCGAGGAACGGTCGGACGATCGTCCGACGGAACGACCGTTCGCGAGGGCCTGAGATGCAGGATATCGTCGAGTCGGCGCTCGAAAACGCCGAACTCGAGAAACAGCGGCGCGACGAGGCCGAACTGGAGGAGTTCGGCGATCCGCGGATCGTCGTCGTCGGCTGTGGCGGTGCCGGCAACAACACCGTCAACAGGCTCTACAACATCGGCGTCGAGGGTGCCGAGACCATCGCCATCAACACCGACAAACAGCATCTCCAGATGATCGAGGCCGACACGCGCGTGCTCGTCGGCAAGTCCCTCACGCAGGGGCTCGGCGCGGGCGGCGATCCGGAGATGGGTCAGCGTGCGACCGAGATGGCCCAGAGCACCATCAAGGAGGTGCTCACCGGAGCCGATCTCGTGTTCGTCACCGCGGGGATGGGTGGCGGAACGGGCACGGGAGCAGCACCGGTCGTCTCGGAGATCGCCAGCGACGAGGGCGCGATCGTCGTCGGGATGGTCTCCACACCGTTCAACGTCGAGCGCGCCAGAACTGTCAAGGCCGAGGAGGGGCTCGAAGAACTCCGCAACGCGGCCGACTCGATCATCGTCCTCGACAACAACCGCCTGCTCGACTACGTCCCCAACCTCCCCGTCGGCAAGGCGTTCTCGGTGATGGATCAGCTGATCGCCGAGACGGTCAAGGGTATCTCCGAGACGATCACCCAGCCGTCGCTCATCAACCTCGACTACGCCGACATGACCTCCATCATGAACCAGGGTGGCGTCGCGGTGATGCTCGTCGGCGAGACGCAGGACAAGAACAAGACCGAGGAGGTCGTCAAGGACGCGATGACTCACCCCCTCCTCGACGTCGATTACCGTGGTGCCTCGGGCGGACTGGTCCACATCACCGGCGGCCCGGATCTCACCCTGAAGGAGGCCGAGGAGATCGCCGAGCGCATCACCGACCGGCTCGACCCGAGCGCGAACGTCATCTGGGGCTCGCGCATCCGCGAGGAGTACAAGGGGAAGGTCCGCGTGATGGCGATCATGACCGGCGTCCAGAGCGCGCAGGTGCTCGGTCCCGACGCCCAGGGACAGGCCGACCGCTCGCGCGCGGCGCTCGACGAGGAGTTCGAGATTCCCGCCCAGAGCGACGGCGGTCGCGACGAACCCGATCGACAGACCGATCTCGACGTCATCCGCTAGGTCCCGCTTTCGGCCCTCCACATCGCCGTTCGACCGACCGCTGTTCTTCTCCCACTCGACCGACGACCGCAGCAATCGTCATATCTCCGATCAGACAGCGGAAGCCATGGATCCCGCCGGGTATCCCGTTGTCAGACCGCGTGCACCGCCTCGGTGAGCTGGCACGTCCGGCAGACGTCGCGCGTGGTGGCGTTGCCACAGCGCTCGCACTCGCCGAGATCGGCACCATCCTCGCCGTAGGCGCTGGCGGCCAGTTTCGCCAGTTCCTCGTAGCCGGCCATGATCGAGTGGCGCGTACCGGGATGGCGCTCCTCCATGTCGAGCAGGAGTTCCTGGATCTCGCCACGATAGGCCTCCGTCGAATGTGGGCATTCGGCCATGTGGACGGGTAGATCGGCGAGATGGGCGTAGAGCGCGACCTCCTTTTCGGGGACGTCCCGCAGCGGCTTCGCCCGCGGGACGAACTCGTCGGTCTCGGCGCGCTCGTCGAACGGCCCGAGGCTCGCGTCGAAATGTTTGGCCATCTGGGCGACGTCACCCTCGAAGAAGTTCATCAGTGCGGTCTGGGCCTCGTCGTCGAGGTTGTGGCCCGTCAACAGTTTGTCCGCGCCGAACGCCTCGGCGTAGTCGGCGAGCAGATCGCGCCGGAAGACGCCACAGTACGCACACGCGGCCATCCCCTCGGGGTCCTTCTCGACGACGTCGTCCATCTCCAGATCGAACTCGTCGGTGTAACTCACGACCTCGTGGTGGATGTCCAGCCCGTCGGCGAGTTCGCTCGCGGCGTCGAGACTCTCGTCACGATAGCCCTCGATCCCCTCGTGGATGGTGAGCGCGACCAGCTCGATGCGCGGGTCCTCGGCGAACGTTTCTTCGAGAATCGAGGTGAGCACGATGCTGTCTTTTCCGCCCGAGAGCCCGATGAGCCACGTCTCGGGGCTCTCGGGGGTCGCGTCGTCGCCCACCAGCCCGTCCTGTCTGATCCGCCGACGAACGCGCTTTTCGACCGACGCCCGGAGGTGGTACTCGCAGAGATGCGCCCCCGAGTACGCCGCGTGAACCACCGCGTCGCGGTCGCACTTGGTGCAGTTCATGGAGAGAACTACTCACGGCCCACTTTTTTACTCGTCGGGTGTCCTCCCTGCGGTCGGCTACCGCTCCTCGCAAAAAACCTGGACTAAAAACACCCGCTCACAAACCGCGCGAGCGGCGAACTGCGCTCGTTCCACTCGCGCGGATGCTGACGCTTACCGCAACCACCGCACAGCACCACAACAGCCCACACTCCTCCCCAACCGATTCGCTCGTTCGTTTCACTCACTCGCTCATCCACCGCCAGAACTCCGTTNCCGCACAGCACCACAACAGCCCACACTCCTCCCCAACCGATTCGCTCGTTCGTTTCACTCACTCGCTCATCCACCGCCAGAACTCCGTTCTGACGAGCCTGTACTCGCCGTGCTCGTGCAGACCTCGCACAATGTTCGCGCTCGGTGCTCGCGTTGTCTGCTCACGGGCCATCGGCCCGTTCGCACGGCCAGCGGGACCTTCGGTCCCGCTCGGCTCGCACACGANCAATGTTCGCGCTCGGTGCTCGCGTTGTCTGCTCACGGGCCATCGGCCCGTTCGCACGGCCAGCGGGACCTTCGGTCCCGCTCGGCTCGCACACGACCGTGAGCGCGCGCCGACCGCCAAACAGAATACGTTTCATCCTTTCACTGCTCGCCTCGCCACTCCTCGATGCACTCTTCGTCACAGAAATGCAGGTCCTCGTTGGCTTCCGGCTCGTCGCCGAGGGTCTCCCATTCGAGCGGATCGAGGCGCGCGCCACAGTTCTCACAGGTCGCGCTCTCGGTCTCGCGACCGGGGTTCGGCGTCGTGTCGCTTGGCTCTTCCATCGACGGAAGGTGGGCCTCGACGTACTCCAGTCCATCGGCCATCACGATCGCTGATAAACGGCCGCGCATCCGGGGACGAAGGGATTTGTCGGCGGGAGGCGATCACACCGGCATGGATCTGGGACTCGACGACAAGACGGCGCTCGTCACTGGTGGCGGCGGACGCATCGGCAGCGAGGACTGCGAGACGCTCGCGGCGGAGGGTGCCGAGATCGTCGTCCTCGACGTGGACGAAGACGGCGCGGAGACCATCGCCGACGGGATCGAGGACGATGGCGGTACGGCCCACGCCGTCGAGTGCGATCTGACCGACCGCGAGGACGTCGCCACGACGATCGAGGCGATCCGCGAGGAGACGGGCGGGATCGACGTACTCGTGAACAACGCCGGGATGGTTGACGCGCGCGCACGGGTCGAGAACTTCGAGGACGACATCTGGGAGCGCGATATCGCGGTGAATCTCACGGGCTCGTACAACGTCACCCGCGAGGTGTTCCCCGCGATGTGCGAACGCGGTTGGGGACGGATCGTCACCATGTCCTCGATGGCCGGCTGGCAGGGCGGCTTCGGCCAGATTTCCTACTCGGCGACCAAGGCCGCGCTCATCGGCTTCGGCAAGACGCTCGCGCTGGAGGGTGCACAGTCCGGCGTCACCTCGAACGTCGTCGCGCCGAGCATCGTCGTCGGCGCGCTCGCCGACCTCCCGCCCGAGCAGTTGGAAGAGGTCGACGAACACTTCGCGCGCATCGCCAAGGCCACGCCGATGCGACAGCTCGGCCGCGAGGAGGACGTCGCCAACCTCGTCGCCTACCTGTCGAGCGAGCAATCGAGCTACATCACCGGCCAGGTCGTCGGCGTCACCGGCGGCATCGATCTCTTCTCGTTCTAAAAGTCGGGGTCAGTTCGCGTACTTCTCGTCGGCGAACTCGTGATCCGGCTCGCCAGCGAGCTCGGTCAGCCTGACGGCGGCGTCGGAGTACTGGAGGATCTTCTGCATGTCACCGTCGAGCTCGAAGTCGCCGCCCATCAGCCCGTCGATGACACCCATCTCCTGCTCCAGCAGCGCCTTCCAGTTCTCGGTGGTCGCCGAGAGCAGAAAGCCCTCGTCGACCTCGTCGGGGCTTTCGATGAGATACGCACCGGTACACTTCCCGTCTTCGAGCCCACAGAAGGCGTGGCCGACGTAGCCCCGATCGTCGGTCTCGTCGAGATACGTGTCGAGCTCCTCCTGGAGGTAGTCGGGCATCGCCTCCACGTCGAGTTCGTCGACGGGCATCTCGGTCATCTCGAAGACGAAGTGGCCGTTGAAATCGACGCCCCAGCCCTCGCTCACGTCGGCGTACTCCTCGTCGTTGTTGATCTCTTCTTCGTATTCGGCGAACCACGCCTGACTCGGAAAGAACAGCGGGTCCGGCTCGTAATCGACGTCAGCCATTGTATGACACCGACTAACGATTCGCAGCCACACCAATGAACGTTCATCGGCGTATCCGCGGTCATTTATACGCCGCGTCGCGGTGCGGGAAAGGTATATGCGCCCGCTCCGCCCATCCCGGCTATGCGGTACGTCACCTTCGTTCTCATCCCGCCCGACGGCGGCCTCCACCCCTCCGACCGGCGACTGGCCGAGGAGTCGGACGTGACGCGCACGGCGCTACACGACATCAATCGCCTCGACGACGGCACCGCCGTCACGCTCTACCGACTCGACGGCACCGTCGAGCGCATCGAAACGATCCTCGACGACTGCGCGGACGTCCTCGCACACAACGTCTCGGCGACCGGCGACAGCGTCCATGCCTACGTCCACTTCGAGACCAACGACGTCGTCGCGGGGCTGCTCGCGGTGCCCCACGCCCACGGGATCATCCTCGACACACCGATCGAGTTCACCCCTCGCGGCGGGCTCCGGATAACCGTCGTCGGCGAGGAGACGACGATCCGCGAGACGATCGGCACCGTCCCCGACGGGATCGGTCTCAAACTCGAAGAGACCGGTGAGTACGAACCGAGCGCCCAGCGGCTGTTCGCCAGGCTCACCACCCGCCAGCAGGAAACGCTCAAGGCGGCCATCGAGGCGGGCTACTACGAGGTGCCCCGCCGGGCGACACACGCCGACATCGCCGAGCGCCTCGATCGGACCGGCGGCACCGTCGGCGAACATCTCCGCAAGATCGAGGCGGCGGTGCTCACCGCGATCGTCCCCTGATCACCGACTGGCCGTGTGCGTCGACCGGCCTATGAAGGATCGTCGACTGTCGGGCAGCTGGCGGTGAATCACGAGTCTTCGGCGGCGAGCCCGACACCGTCGGCGATCAGTTCGTACGAGCGAACCCGGTCGTCGGGATCCGGAATCATGTTCTGAACGACGACCTCGTCGACGCCGACCTGCTCGGTCATCTGTTCGAGGAGATCTCGCACTGTCGCGGGACTGCCGGAGATCTGCTGTGGCCAGTCGCCCGGTTCGACCGAGTGCGGTGTCGGATCGGGAACGCCACCGAGTTCGTCGATCGCGTCGTCGACGGCCGGGGGCGTGCCGACCTCGCCACGCTCGAGTCGCTGGTAGTACGCCTCGACCGAGGCGCGGAGGCGGGCGGCTTCCTCGTCGGTGTCGCCACAGCTGACGTTCACCCCGATCATTCCTTCAGGTTCGTCCGGGGCGGCCGCGAACGGGGCGGGGTCGAAGTTCTCCCGATAGGCCTCGAACGCCTGTGGGGCGACGTCGGGCCGAATGAACGCGGCAAAGCAGTAGGGAAGCCCCAACCGGCCGGCGATCGCGGCGCTGTTCGGGCTGGAGCCGAGCACCCACGTCTGGGGGACGGCCTCGCCCGAGCGAGCGAGCTGCAGTTGGCTGTAGGGATGATCGTCCGGAAAGCCATTGTAGAGATGTTTGACGGCTTCCTCGATCTTGTCGGCGTGGTCGTCCTGCTGCTGGTTTTGATTGTACTGGAGCGCGTGATCGGCGGCTGGCTGCCCCGATGCTCGACCGAGCCCCATATCGATCCGCCCGGGCGCGAGTGCGTCGAGCGCGCTGAACGTCTCGGCCACCTTGTACGGGCTGTAGTGGTTGAGCAGCACCGTCCCCGAGCCGAGGCGAATGTCGCTGGTCTTGGCCGCGAGATGGGCGATCAGCACCTCCGGGGTCGTGCTCGCCGTCGAGTCACCGCCGCCGTGGTGCTCGGCCACCCAGAAGCGTGAGTAGCCGAGTTCTTCGGCCCGCTGAGCCAGTTCGATGGTGTTGTCGTACGCATCCGTCGCCGTGCCACCTTCGGGAACCGTCCCGAGGCTGACGATCGACAGCTCCATGCGATGGTTACCCTCTCACGACTGAATAGCCGTTCGGCTCTCGACCCAGGACAACCACCGGGACCACGAAATCGCGGCCGTCAGCGCTCGCAACGTCGATCACGCGCCGATGAAGACGCGAGATGCCCATCGAATCGAGAGCAGGATGCGGAAAGAAGGGATGGCGGGATGTAGCCGCCGAGACGTATTATGTGGTAATACAGCAATTCAACATAAGTATTATTAATACTGGAAGCGGAGACGGAGACGTGTTCGGTCGTATGACTGGTGAGTGAACGCGAACGGACGACACGGATCGCGGCGACCGTGGTCGATGTCGTCCGTTCGCGGTCGCTTCGACCGGCATCGCCGTCGGGAGGATCGCCCACCAGCATACGCCCCTCAGCACACCGCATCAGTCAATGTCTTCAGACACACCATCCCAGACCGATCGCGCCGAATCGAGTGACCAGTCCGACGACGCCGAATCGTCCCTGCAGACGGTCGTCGATCAGCTTTCGGAGGTGGCAGAGCAGATCGATCTCGACCCGAACGTCGTCGAGCGACTGTCCCACCCGAACAGCGTCTACGAGNTCGTCGATCAGCTTTCGGAGGTGGCAGAGCAGATCGATCTCGACCCGAACGTCGTCGAGCGACTGTCCCACCCGAACAGCGTCTACGAGGTCACGGTTCCGATCGAGCGAGACGACGGCTCGATCGAGGTGTTCACCGGCTATCGGGCACAGCACGACAGCGTTCGCGGTCCGTACAAGGGCGGGGTGCGCTACAACCCGTCGATCACGAGAGACGAGTGCGTGGCCCTCTCGATGGCGATGACGTGGAAGTGTGCAGTGATGGATATCCCGTTCGGCGGGGCGAAAGGTGGCGTGCAGGCCAACCCGAAGGATCTGAGCGAGCGCGAACACGAACGGCTCACCCGACGGTTCACCCACGAGATCGGCGACATCATCGGGCCGATGACGGACATCCCCGCCCCGGACATGGGGACCGACGCCCAGACGATGGCGTGGATCATGGACGCGTACAGTACCAACGTCGGCGAAACCAAGCCGGGTGTCGTGACCGGCAAGCCGATGTCGATCGGTGGCAGCGAGGGACG
>NZ_AOMF01000144.1 GCF_000336715.1 Halococcus thailandensis JCM 13552 | reverse complement strand
TGGCACCCGAGAAGCTGTTCGAACTCGATGTCGACATGCTCGTTCCGGCAGCGATCGGGAACGTCATCACGAAACAGAACGTCCACGACATCAAGGCCGATCTCATCGTCGAGGGGGCAAACGGACCAACGACCCACGCGGCCGATGCGATCCTCGAAGAGCGCGATATCCCCGTACTCCCTGACATTCTGGCGAACGCCGGCGGGGTGACGGTGAGCTACTTCGAGTGGCTACAGGACATCAATCGGCGGGCGTGGTCGAGCGAGCGCGTCAACAACGAACTCGATCAGGAGATGCTCGCGGCGTGGGACGACGTCCGAACGGAGTTCGAGCAGCGATCCGTCTCGTGGCGTGACGCCGCCTACANCGAACTCGATCAGGAGATGCTCGCGGCGTGGGACGACGTCCGAACGGAGTTCGAGCAGCGATCCGTCTCGTGGCGTGACGCCGCCTACATCGTCGCGCTCTCGCGCATCGGTGCCGCGTACGATGCGCGCGGACTGTGGCCGTAACGCGATCGATTACTGTTACAAGCCACGAACAGTAGCTCTCGCGGATCGTTCCGCGAACGATGATTCGGCCTCGATTCGCCGGACGACACTGCCACCAGAACGATCCTGCTTCTCAGTCACCGAAACCGAGATATCGACGGAGCCAGCCGGTGATCCCGAGGTTTCGCTTGGCCATGATGATCGTCCCGTCCGCGCGACGGGCGACCTCCTCGGGGATCGCACCGAAGACGAGCTGCTGGAGCAAGCTCTCCCGCGTCGCGCCGACGATCGTCAGGTCGTGGCCGCTCGAGCGGTCGACGATCGCCTCGACGACGTGGTCGCCAGCGAGCAGCTGCGAGGAGATCGAGTCGTGCTCGCCGACCGACTCCGCCGCCTGTGCAAGCAACTCCTCTGCCTCCGCGCGGGCGTCGCTGTCGGCATCGCCCCCGACGACGTAGGCGATTTCGACGTGCGCGTCGTTCGCCCGTGCGATCGAGCCGGCGATCTCGGCGGCGTACTCCGCGTGGGGGCCACCCGCCGTCGGCACGAGAATCGATTCGACGTCGCCGGGTTCGCCGATGCGCTCGACGAGGACGTCACAGCGTGCGTCCCTGACGACGTCGTCGACGTTGCTGCCGAGCACGATATCCCGACGACGACGGCCCTGACCGTGCCAGCCCATCAGCACGGTATCGCTGTCGTACTGCTCGACGGTGTTGATGATCGCCGCGGCGGGATCGTGACCGAGCCGCACCGTTCCCTGCGTCGGGACGCCGGCCTCCTCCCCGATCGCCATCGCCCGCGAGAGTAGCTCGCGGCGTTCGCCGACGTGTTGGCGACCCTCCGCCAGGGGCGTCTGGGGCGCGACGGTGACGACGCTGATGACGTGGATCTCCGCGTTCCGCTCGCGGGCGACGTCAACGGCGGCCCGCATGAGCTGGTCGGCGCTCTCGGGATCGGCGATCGGCACGAGCAGCTGTGCGTCGCGTGATTCGGTCGCTCGCTCGGCGACCACGGTCGGCGTCTCCTCCTCGCGCACCTCCTCTTCGCGCTCGCTCGAATAGCCGAGATAGACGACGCCGCCGAGCGCGAACCACAGCACGATCGTCACCAGCGCGACGAACCCCTTCGACTCCTCGCCGAAACCGATCGCGAGCCCCTGTGATTCGAGCAAGAACGGCGCGAGGATCAGCTGGAAGACGATCCCGAGGATCGGAATCACCGGCATATACGGAATTTTGAACGGCCGTTCGAGGTCCGGACGGTTGCGCCGCATGGCGATCGCCGCGACGTTGACCATCGAGAACAGCAGGAGAAACATGACGGCCGAAGAGGAGGCGACGATCTCGATGGGTAGTGCGATCGCCATGATCCCGACGATCGTCGTCGAGGCGATGATCGACAGATAGGGCGAGCGCGTCTTCTCGCTGAGTTCGGAGAGTCCGGTCGGCAGGAGCCGATCCCGACTCATCGAGAAGGCGATCCGGCTGGAGGCGAACAGCGTCGCGTTGAGCGCGCTCACGGTCGCGGCCAGCCCCGCGATGATGAGGAGGAAAAAGCCGAAGGGGACGAACTGCGCCGCCGCCCGGATGATGCCAAGTTCGCCGAGATCACCGAGGAGTTTCCACGTCTCGATCGAGGTCGATGCACCCTCCATCCCGGCGAACTCGAGCAGCCGTGGAGTGACGTCGATCCCGCCGATGGCCGCAAAGGAGACGAACAGGTAGATCGGGACGGCGACGAGCAGCGAGTAGAAGATCGCTCGCGGGATGTTGCGCCCCGGATTCTTGATCTCCTCGCCGGACTGGACGATGATGTCGTAGCCCTCGAAGGCCACGTAGACGAACCCCATCGCGCCGAGAATGCCGGTGACGCCGTTCGGCGCGAACTCGGAGATCGACGTGTAGTTCGACGCCCAGTCGGCGTGGCCGAGCGTTGCGATCACGCCGAAGATCACGAAGATCGCGAGGATCACGATCTTGATCGAGGTCACGATCACGCCGATCGACCCCGTCTCCTCGGCCCCGCGGTAGTTGATGTAGCCGAAGAGGATCACGACGAGCGCGGTGACGATCTTCGCCGGCGTCAGAAAGCCAAGCAGGGCGAAATCGAGGCCGATATCGGAGTATTCGGTGACGAGCGTCACGAAGAAACTGCCGAACGTCGCCGCGTACAGCGCACACGTCACCGCCTGCGCGAACCAGTTCGCCCAGCCGGTGTAGAAGCCATACGGGCTCGGCAACGCCTCCCGCACCCAGCTGTACGCGCCACCGGCCTCGGGAAAGGCTGCCCCGAGTTCAGCGTAGGACGCAGCGGTGAAGGCGGCGATGACCCCGTTGAGCAGGAAGGCGATCAGGAGCGCGGGCCCGGCGAGTCCGGCCGCAAAGCCCGTCAGCGCGAACACGCCGGCACCGATCATCGCACCGATGCCGATCATC
>NZ_AOMF01000143.1 GCF_000336715.1 Halococcus thailandensis JCM 13552 | reverse complement strand
ATCACGATTGCACGGGCGGAGCGAACGAAATAACAGCCCGTTTCGTCGGTCGCTCCGATCGGTCGGGACGTCAGTAGAGGTCGATATTGTGCGACAATCGCTACTCGCGGGCCGGCGTGTACGCCTCGTTGTAGTCGACGCAGTCGTGGAGGTCGTTCTCGTCGAAGCGCTTGATGTGGCCGCCGACGACGTAGAGCGTACCGTCGACGACGCCGGAGGTCGCCCCGCCGCGGAGGTGTGTCGGCTTCGGGAGATCCGTCGTGAAGCGATCGGCGGTGGGATCGTAGCGGTGGGCGATCGGCTTGTAGCGGTCGATCGTCGATTCGCCCTCCCAGAACATGCCGTGGGTGAGGTAGGCCTGGCCGTCGATCACCGGGTTCGAGTGGGTCGCGTAAGTGCCCGCTCGCGGTAACGGCTGCGCGCGCTCGAACTCGCCGGCCGTGATATCGTATCTGAAGTTCGAGTCGATCGGCCCGGTCGTCCCCGACAGCCCGCCGATGGCGTGGAGATACTGGTCGCCATCGACCGAGAACAGCGCGACCGTCGGCCAGCGCTTGGCGTTCGGCATCCGTGCGAGATCCGGGTCGGCCACCCGATCCGCCTCGGGATCGAACGTCCAGAGCCGTCGCTCGTCGTAGGTTCCCGGAACGCCCTCGCCGTCGAAGCCGTGATCGGTCGCCGTGGGGGCGTCGTGATCGCCAGTACCGCCGCCCACGCAGTAGATCAGTCCGTCCTGTGGGTTGTAGAGCCCGCCCATCACCCAGTTCGGGTACGGACAGCTGGCCGCGAGCTCCGTCCAGCCGTCGCCGGGCCGATAGCGGAAGATCGCGTCCGACGGCGGACCGCCCTCGTAGGGCGCGTTGGTGGGTGCGCCGCCGAAACTGTACAGCGCGTCGTCGGTCGCGACGCCACAGAGCCCCCACAGTTTTCGCGGGAGATCGGGCAGGCGCTCCCAGTCACCCTCCGATCCCGCGCTCGGGTCGTACGCGAAGGTCCGTGCGACCGCTTCGAGCCGAACGCCGGTCTCGATGCCGCCGAAAAAATGGAGTTTGCCGTCGAGCACGCCGCCGCCCGCGTCGCTTCCCACGACCGGCAGCGGAGCGCGCTCGGTCCAACCGGCGTCGAGATCCGCTGCTTCCGCGGTGGTTTCCGCCGACTCCGACGTACGGTTCGTGCTCGCCGATTCGGTCCGCGTCGTGTTCGCCGTTCGATCGGCCGTCGCACCGGTTGCGGTGCGATTCGTCGCTCGTCCGTTCGTCGTCCGTTCGTCCGTCATCTGCCCATCCGTCATCCGCTCCGACGCGTTGGTTTTCGGCGGTGTCGCCGCCGGTGCGGTCGTGATGATCGACTGCTCCTGCGTCGGGCGGCGCGTTCGCTCGCCGTCCGCAGTCGTCTCGGGGACTGTTTCGGAGTCGTTCTCGGTGTCGGAACCGTTCGATCCACCGTCGAACGCGCAGCCGGCGCTCGCCACGAGCGCGCCAGCACCGAGTGCACGCAGCGCCGCTCGGCGGGAGCGACGCTGGTCGTCCCGGTCGACCATGCTCAGGCGACGTCCTCGTCCTCTTCGATGAGTTCGGGATCGCTCAGCGCGCTTTCGAGGCTGCCGAGCCCGTTGATCCACTCGGCGACGGGCCCGTAGCCGACGTCCTCGACGAGGGTGGGATCGATCGTCGCACCGTCGACGATGCGCGTGCCGGCGCGGGCACAGTGGTCGAGCGCGTCGTCGAACTCCTCGTCGGCCTCGGCATCGCTCGCCGCTTCGAGATGGGTTTCGATATCCTCGTCGTCGGGGCCCTCGACGACGTACAGTTCGGCGGTGTAGAAGACACAGACGAGCGACGTCTGCACGCCGTCGACCAGCAGCAGCGTCTCCTCGTCCTCGATGTCGACGTCGTCGAGGACGATCTCGCGAGCGTCGGCGAGTTCCTTGAGCGCCATCTCCTCGTTGAGCTCCTCGTCGTCGAAGGCGGTGATGATCTTCGTGACGGCGATGGCGGCGTCCTCCTGAAGGTTCCAGAGCAGTCGGGCGGCGTCCTCGTCGTCGGGATCGAGATCGGTCTCGCGCAGGCGATCGAGCCAGTTCTGCCAGCGCTCCTCCGTGTAGAACTCGTCGGGGGGTGTACTGCTGCTCATACCCGCTTCGAGCGCTTTGCTGTTGATAGGCCTTTTCGTTAGCCGAGCGTCTCGATCCCGTACACTCGACGAGGCGTCTCGACGTGGGCGGTTCGCACGGCGTCGTCGAACCCCTCGTCGAGCAGCCACCGGACGCGCCGCGGCACCGTCTTCGGCCCCAGCACGGCCCCCGGGCGTTCGGGATCGTCGATGAAATCGGTCTCCATCAGGAAGGGCTCGTCTCGCTCGGCGGCCTCCTCCAACCGATCCTTCTCGCTCATCACGCTCGGCATCGGCCCGGCGAGTCGCCCGCCCGCGTAGTGTTTGACGACGCGGTGAGTAGGTAGATCGCGCTCGATGGCCCAGTCGGCGATCTCGGTGAGGTCCTCGCTCGCTTCGGTGTGAAGCTGGACGGCACAGTCGTTCTCGGCCCCGAGCGCGAGCGCGTGTTGCAGGACCCGATTCGACGCGTCCCAGACGTCCGCCGAAACGTCGTAGTGCGGGCGGCCGGATTTCAGCGCGAGCGCCTCCGAGGGGACGTACTCGGCGGCGACGTCGAGCCCGGCTTGCATCAGTTCGCCGGCCTCGTCGGGGGTGAATCCGCGCTCGATGAGGTGACTGACGAGTCCCGGATGCACCCCGAGGACGGGCCACGCGCGGCCATCCAGGATCTCGCTCGCTTCGTCGACGATTTCGATGGTGGTCTCGAAGACCTCCCGGAACTCCTCGGGTTCGTCGACGCCGATCCCGAGCGTCCAGGAGGGTTTGTTGACGACGAGCAGATGCGTCCCACCCGATCGAGCGAAGTCCTGCACCGCTTCCATCCCCCGCCCATGCTCGGGGTCGAGATGGAGATGGTTGTCGAGAACCGGCGTGTCGAACTCCATGTCCACTCTACGCGCGCGCCGGCCCAAAGCGGTTGTTCATTCGAGCGTCACGGCGTCGTGGGCGGCGTTGCGCAGCGCGTCCGACCGTCCATGCTCGCCGGGTGCGATGGCGAACGTCTCGACGCCCCGGCGGGCGGCGTGTTCGAGCACCGGTTTGAAATCCGTATCACGTGAGGCGATCGTCAGCAGCGAGAGGTCGTCGATCGCGGCGGTCGCGTCGACGGCGAGTTTGACGTCGACGTCGCCGCTCGTGATGCAGACCTCGAACCCGCGCGCCTCGGCGGCCTGGATCAGTCCCGGGGTGGCGTGCTCGTCGAGATAGAGCCGGGCGACCGAGAGGCGACCACGCTCGGCGGCGAGCGCGCGGACGTCGTCGAGATCGACGTCGAACTCGTTTCTGAGGACGTTCGGACCGTCGACGAACAGGCCGACCGCTGGCTCGTCGCTCGATCCCGACACCGCCTCACGAAGCCGCTCGCGCATGCACCGATTTCCGTGAGGACGGACAAAGCCGTGGCGGTGTCGGCTTCACGACCCATCACAGGCAGGGCGGGGACTGAAGGGCGCAACGAACCGACAGCCACGTATGAGCGAGGACAACCCCCACGAACGCGACGTCACGCTCGCAAAGGAGAAAGAAGACAACGAGGACGAAACGAGCGAGGAAGCCAAGCAGAAACGCGAGGAGGAAGCGGAGCAGGCCCGTGAGGAGGCCGCCGAGGGCGAGGTCGACGTCGAGTCGGAGCAACGCGAGGCGGCCGCTCGTGAGACCGCAAACCCGGACAACCACCGCGACGAACCGCCGCACAGCAGCTAACAACCCGGCGCGGGCGGCACGGTTGCTACGATTTTTCCGCAGCGTCACGCAGCGTGGCGAGGAGTTCCTCGTGTGCCTCGCCGTTCGAGGCGATCAGTTCGTCGCTGTCGTGCTGCCAGGGCTCGCCAGCGAGATCGGTCACCGTCCCGCCGGCACACCGAATCATGTGCGCGCCAGCGACCGTATCCCACGGACTCAACTGTGCAGTAGCGACGGCAGCGTCGAGCGAGCCGCTGGCGACCGCCGCGAGCGTCGCCTGTGCGCAGCCGAACCGGCGGATGTCGCCGAAGCGCTCGGCGAGCGCGCCCACGGTGGCTCCGAACTCGCCGCCGAGGAGGATCGGCGTGACTGCGAACGTCTCCGGATCCTCGCGCGCGCTCACGCGGATCGGTTCGCCGTTGAGCGTCGCTTCGTTCTCGTCGGCGAGATAGCTGTCGCCGAGGACGGGCAGAACCGTGGCCGCGGCGACCGGTTCGCCGTCCTCGACGGCGGCGACGACCGTGCCCCAGATGCCGAGCCCGCGCACGAAGTTGTTCGTCCCGTCGATGGGATCGACGATCCAGGCCGCACCCGATTCGGGCACGGTCTTTCTGGTGTCCGCCTCCTCGCCGACGATGGCGTCGTCGGGGAACGCCTCGTGGATGCACTCGACCGTGCGGCGCTGGGCGGCGCGATCGGTTTCGGTGACGAGATCGGTCTTCGTCGACTTGGTCTCGACGGCGAGCTCGCCGCGGAACGAGTTGAGCGCGACGCTCGCGCCGACGTCGGCCGCTCGTGCCGCGCGCTCGGCCCGGGTCTCTGTCATGACGAACGCGACGACGCCGGGGTGTAAAAATCGGTCGCCGGAAGCAAGCCATTAGAGCCCGCGGCGTGAGGTGGCGGTATGGCGCTTCGCACACCACCGCTGGGCGCGGCCCACGAGGATCGTGGCGCGAAAACGACCGAGTTCGGCGGCTGGGAGATGCCCGTCGAGTTCGACTCGATCCGCAGCGAGCACGAGAGCGTTCGCGAGGCAGTCGGCAAGTTCGACGTCTCGCACATGGGCGAGATCGTTGTCTCCGGCCCCGACGCCGACGAACTGATGAACCGACTCACCAGCAACGACGTCCGCACGGTCGACGCCGGCACGGCACAGTACGCGGCGATCACCGATTCCGAGGGAGTGATCCTCGACGACACGATGCTGTACCGATTGCCCGAAAGTCGCGACGAGGAGTTCCTGTTCGTCCCGAACGCGGGCAACGACGTCGCGATGGAGGAGCGCTGGGAGTCCCACCGCGACGAGTGGAATCTCGACGCCACGGTCGAGAACCGCACCGAGGAGTACGCGATGATCGCGGTTCAGGGACCCGACTCCGCCGATCTCGTCGCCGAGGCGACCGGCGACGATGCGCTCGCGGAGCTCCCGAATTTTGCGGCGACCGACGCGACGATCGCCGGGAGCGAGGGCCTCCTCGCGCGCACGGGCTACACCGGCGAGGACGGCTTCGAAGTGATCTTCCCGTCGACGGACGCCGAGGCGGTCTGGGAGGCGTTCGACTGCCAGCCCTGTGGGCTCGGCGCGCGCGACACGCTGCGCATGGAGGCCGGCCTCCTGCTCGCCGGCCAGGACTTCGATAGCGAGGCGAATCCCCGGAATCCCTACGAGGCGGGTATCAGCTTCGCGGTCGATACCAGTACTGAATTCGTCGGTCGGGACGCGCTCGCCGCGGTCGAGGAGTCCGGGCCCGACGAACGACTCGTCGGCTTCGAACTCGACGAGCGCGCGGTGCCCCGCCACGGCTACGATATTCAAAGCAGCGACGGGGAGACGATCGGCACGGTGACGAGCGGGACGATGGCCCCCACCCTCGGAACGCCGATCGGGCTCGGCTACGTGCCCGCCGAGTACGCCGAGCCGGGAACCGAGATCGGCATCGTCGTCCGCGGCGAGGCGAAAGATGCACATATCACGGCGCTCCCGTTCTACGAACGATGAGCTTCGACGTTCCCGACGACCGCGGTTACATGGAGAGCCACGAATGGGCAAGCGAGGACGGCGGCACCGCACGGGTGGGGATCTCCGACTTCGCCCAGGACGAACTCGGCGACATCGTCTTCGTCGAGTTCCCCGACGAAGGCGAGGAGATCGCCCACGACGAACAGCTCGGCGTCGTCGAGTCGATCAAGGCCGTCTCCGATCTCTACTCGCCGGTGTCGGGCACCGTGACGGCGACAAACGACGAACTGCTCGACGCGCCCGAACTGCTCAACGACGACCCCTACGGCGAGGGCTGGCTCGTCGAGGTCGATCTCGCCGACGAGAGCGGTCTCGACGAACTGCTGAGCGCCGACGAGTACCGCGACCAGGTCGAGTAACGCGTCACCGAGACCGACGGTCTGATATGGACCGCGTCCGGACGCCCGGTATCGAATGTCCCCACATGACACGGGAGGGCGGCGATGAGCGACACCGGCCGTGGAAGCCCGTTCGCGCCACATACCGACGCCGAGACGGCGGCGATGCTGGACGCGATCGGCGTCGAGAGTCAGGAAGAGCTGTTCGACATTCCGGAAGATGTTCGCTTCGACGGTGAGTTCGGCATCGCACCGCGCAGCGAGCGCGAGATCCGCCACGAGATACAGCTCCACCTCGACCGCGACGACGATCTCACGGCGTTTCTCGGGCGGGGTCACTACGACCACTACGTACCGTCGATGGTCGACCACCTCGCGGACCGGTCGGAGTTCCTCTCCTCGTACACGCAGTACCAGCCCGAGATCGCACAGGGGTTCCTCCAGGCGCTGTTCGAGTATCAGTCGATGCTGGTCGAGCTCACGGGGTTGGAGATCGCGAACTGTTCGATGTACGACGGTGCGAGCGCGCTCGGCGAGGCCGCGACGCTCGCGCTCCGGGCACGCTCGGTCGACGGCACTCGCGTGCTAATCCCCGAACTGCTCGCCGATGGGCGGCGCGCGGTGCTCGAGAACTATCTCGCCGGCACCGACGCGACGATCGAGCGCTATCCGATGGCCGACGGCAACGCCGACCGCGAGGCGCTGGCCGACGCGCTCGACGACGACTGCGCGATGGTGTACGCCGAGAACCCCACCGTCAGGGGCACCATCGAGGAAGGGCTGAGCGAGATCGGCGAACTCGCCGACGAGCACGGCGCGCTGTTCTGTCTCGGCACGGACGGAGTCGCGCTGTCGCTGCTCGAAAAACCCGCAAGCGTCGGGGCCGACGTGGTGGTCGGCGACGCGGCGCTCGGACTCGGTGCGAGCGGCGGGCTCGGCCTCGGTCTGTTCGCGACACACGAGGACTTCCTCCGGCAGGTGCCGGGACGGCTGGTCGGCGTGGGGGAAGACAGCGACGAGAACCGGGCGTACACGCTCACCCTCCAGACCAGAGAACAGCACATCCGCCGCGAGCGCGCGACGTCCAACATCTGTACGAACCAGGCGTGGGTCGCGCTCAGGGCCGCGATGCACGCCGCGTGGCTCGGTGCCGACGGGCTCGTCGGGCTCGCCGAGGACTGCGTGACGAACGCGCGCGATCTCGCCGACCGGCTCGACGACGTCGACGGCGTCGAGGCACCGGCCCACGACCGTCACCACTTCCGTGAGTTCACCGTCCGAACCGACCGGCCGGCCGCGGAGATGCGCGAGGAGCTCGAAGACGAGGGGTTCGCGGTCCACGCCATCGACGACCAGCTCCTGCAGTTCTGTGTCACCGAGACGAACGCCGGGCAGATCGAGGATCTCGCCGCGGCCGTCGAGGTGGTCGCATGAGATACGATCAGGCCACGTGGACGCGCGAGGACGGCGACGAGAACGCGGGCAGCTACGAACCGCTGCTCGCCGAGAAACGCTCGACGGAGGTCACGGTCGACGAGTCGCCGCTGCCGGACGACCTCACTCGTGAGTCGGTCGAACTGCCGGATCCCTCGGAGCCGGAGCTCGCCCGCCACTACACGCGCCTCTCGCAGATGAACTACGGCGTGGAGAGCGGTCCGTTCCCGCTCGGTAGCTGTACGATGAAGTACAACCCGAAGTTCACCGAGGACGTGGCGGCGCTGCCGGGAGCGGGAACCCATCCCGCGCGCTCGGCGGCGAGCACGCAGGGGACGCTCGAACTCCGCCATCACCTCCAGACGTATCTCGCGCGCATCGGTGGGATGGACAGTGTGACGCTCCAGCCGCCCGCCGGGGCCGCCGGCGAGTTCACTGGCATTCTGGTCGCGAAGGCCTACCACGAAGAGCACGGCAACAGTAGGTCAGAAATCATCGTCCCCGAGAGCGCTCACGGGACGAACTTCGCCAGCGCGGCGCTCGCTGGCTACGACGTCGTCTCGCTGCCGAGCGCCGAGGACGGCCGCGTCGACGTCGACGCGCTCGAAGCGGCGGTGAGCGACGACACGGCGGCGCTGATGCTCACCAACCCCAATACTCTGGGTCTGTTCGAGCGCGATATCGATGAGATCGCCGAGATCGTCCACGGGGCGGGCGGGCTGCTCTACTACGACGGCGCGAACCTCAACGCGCTGCTCGGGCGCGTGCGACCAGGAGACATGGGCTTCGACGTGATGCACTACAACGTCCACAAGACGTTCGCGACGCCTCACGGCGGTGGCGGCCCCGGCGCCGGACCGGTCGGCGTCGTCGAGGAGTTCGCACCCTATCTCCCGTCACCGCAGATCGAGGAGCGCGACGGCGAGTACGAACGGGTCGAGCCGGAGCACACGATCGGCAAGGTCCACGGGTTCGCGGGCAACTGGCTCGTGCTGCTCAAGACCTACGCCTACATCGCCAGACTCGGCGACAGCGGGCTCACGGACACGAGTGCGAAAGCCGTGCTGAACGCGAACTACCTCGCCAGTCAGATCGAGTACGAGATCCCGTTCTCGCCGTTCCACCACGAGTTCGTCGCGAGCGCCGACCGCGACGCGGCGGACGTCGCCAAACGGATGCTCGACTACGGCGTCCATCCACCGACGACGAAGTGGCCGGAGATCGTCGACGAGGCGCTGATGACCGAGCCGACCGAAGCCGAGACCAAAGCGGCGCTTGATCAGCTCGCACGCGCGTTCAACAACGCGGCCGACGATGACGACGAGGCGCTCGAAACCGCGCCCGAGCGGACCGCGGCGGGTCGTATCGATCAGGCCGACGCCGCTCGGAACCCGCGGCTGTCCTGGCAGACGCTCGACGACTGATTCACAACACGGCCACCGTTATCGCGCCGTGTTGCTAAGGTTTAGTAGTGCAGCCGTCGTGGATTGACATATGACCGTCGTCAGCGTTTCGATGCCAGAGGAGTTACTGAACCGGATCGACGAGTTCGCCGACGATCACGGCTACACCGGGCGCAGCGAGGTGGTTCGTGACGCCGCACGCGACCTCCTCGGCGAGTTCGAGGACGCCCGGTTGGAGGATCGCGAACTCATGGGCGTCGTCACGGTGTTGTTCAACTACGAGACCACGAGCGTCGAGGAGCGGTTGATGGGGTTGCGCCACGAACACGAGGGGCTCGTCGCCGCGAACTTCCACAGCCACGTCGGCAACCGCTACTGCATGGAACTGTTCATCCTCGACGGCTCGCTGGAGTCGATTTCGGCGTTCGTCGGGCAGATCCGGGCGACGAAGAACACCCTCACCGTCGACTATTCGGTGATGCCGGTCGACGACTTCGCCGGTCCGCTCGCCGACAGCGGATAGAACGATCGAGGTTCGTCCGGCGGAACGATATCTTCGCTGATAGCTAGATAGATTTATCTGCTCGTATCACAAAGGGATACTGTATGGCAGCGTGTCCACTCTGTGGCGCGGGCGTCTCCGAGGAACGACCCCGCCACTGCGTCACCCTCGAAATCGAGGACACGACGCGGTCGACGAAGCAGTTCATGGGCGACGAAGCCGATATCAAACGCTACTGCGTCGATCGGCAGGTCTGTCCCGACTGCTGGGACGATCTGCGTACGAAACTCTCGTAAGCGTTCTTTGCCGCGTCGCTCCACCCTCCCGACAGCCGCGCGAGCGATGACTGCGCTGTTCGTCCTCGCTACGACCTGCATCGGTAACTGGTAACAACGTAAATACGCCATCCCCTCGAAGCCGTTGTCACGACTGCTCACCGGTACTTTCGGCCGAATCCGGAAATTGAATTGTATTTAGTATATAGACGAAGAAATAATATTTTTATTATTTTTGTATGATACATTCGAAAATATTCATATTCGGGGCGAGCATGGGTGAGAATGTCATGTCCGATGACCAACTCCGGACGTATCTGCACCGCCATCCGAAAACGCTCGCCGCGCTGTTCAGCCTGACCGTGCTGCTGTCACAGATGGGGGCCGTGGCGGCCAATCACACTGGAATAGCCGGCCCCTGAATCAGACGGATCCGACATCGATACGCCGACTCCAATCCAATTTTCCCTGCACCGTCACCGGGATGTTTTCGAGCGAAAGAAACTCGGCGAGTTCCTCCTCGGAAAGATCGAAGGAGTGTACGTCACCGGACGAGATATAATGGCTCGTGTTGTCACCGATTTCCGGTCGTACAGCGGTTCCGATACCGGCTCGCGACGTGAGAAAAGTCTTGTACGTTACCTCGAATGCACCGTCGATACGCTCGATTGCACACAGGTTCGGTTGCAGGTGAGCAGCCTGCGTGATCGCTAACCTGCCATCCCCGACCACGAGATACTCGTCGCCCATGATGCTTTCGCCACGTGCGATTTCGAGTGCAGAGCCCAGTGGAAACCCAGCATTCAGCAATCGCGCGAGCGCACGACCCATCTTGACGCCCTCGCTGTTCAAAATATCTGAAATCGTGACGATCCCGCCGATTGCACCGGCCTCGATCAACGCCATCCCCTGTCGATACGACTGACAGGCGTTGAGCAGGAACGCATCGACACCCACTGAATCGACCTCTCTGGCGTCGAGACGGCCATCCGCGCACGCGAACCCGTCGCTATCGACGTGGCCGATGTAGTGGAGGAAGTCCGTCCGGGTGGCGAGTACGTCCGCCAGCTCGTCGGTCGTCAGGTCGTGGGCGACGGTCACGTCGAAGGCAAGATCGGCCCGCTCGCCATAGCTCGCCTCGACGACGCGCTCGTCGTCCATCGCCGCGTCGTTACAGACGACCGTGATCTCGATGTCGCCCTCGGCGGGCGTCCGTTCCAATCGGTTGCGATAGGCCGCCAGCGACGCCTTNCGTTACAGACGACCGTGATCTCGATGTCGCCCTCGGCGGGCGTCCGTTCCAATCGGTTGCGATAGGCCGCCAGCGACGCCTTGCTCGCCCCCAGCGGCGTTCCCTCACCGATCCACGTCTGTTCCAGCGAATCCGATCGGAGCGGTTTGACGTACGTGTTCTCGCCGCCCGGCTGGGTGCCCGTACTCCGCGTGTCGTCGCGCAGGAACGTGTCGAGCGCGGCCGATCGAACGTTCGGCACCGAGACTTCGCGCGTCCGCGCGGACCGAACGACGGCGAGATCGGACACGACGAAGGGTAGATGTTCGATGCTGTCGGCCGTCGCCGTGACGGTGGCCGTGAGCTTCCACGCCGGCACGTGCTCGGCGATCGTCCGGTAGGGAATCGAGAGATACGTTTCGAGCTGCGCGGCCAGCGGTTGCTCGTAGAGTTCCGGAAAATCGAACTCCAGATCGTCCTCCAACAGTCGCCGTTCGCGGAGGTCAATCGGCGTCCAGCCCTCGGTCCGAGTGAGACAGTCCATGAAGAACGCTTGCTTGAGCGTCCGCGCGACCGTTTGCTCGAACCCCTGCGGACCGGCGAGCGACTGCTCGAACCCGCGATCGGTCCGTAACAGCGGCTCGGAATCCGGTTTGATCGTCGCACCAAGATAGTACGCGAGCGGCGCAACCGCGTAGATCGATTCGTATTCAGGAGGAATCTCGATCGTCACACCCGTTTCGGGTGGTTCGAGTCCCGCCAGATCCAAGGAATCTCCCAACTCCACCATCGGCGGATGGCCCCGCAGGGTCGGATACGACCGTTCCGGACTGGTCGTCTTCAGCGCCGACCCGAACGTCGAGATCGCCGTCATCATCNTCGGCGGATGGCCCCGCAGGGTCGGATACGACCGTTCCGGACTGGTCGTCTTCAGCGCCGACCCGAACGTCGAGATCGCCGTCATCATCGCCTCGGGCTCGGCCGGCGTTTGCACCGTCGCCGCCGGTCGCTCGTGATGCGATCGCGCGCCGACCAGCACTTCGCGCTCGCCATCGAATTCGATCGCCATTCCCTCCGCGTCGGCACTGATCCGGAGCGGGCTTTCGACCCGCAGATAGAGCTTGATCGGCGCGCTCACCTCCAGGATGTATTCGCCGGCCGGGAACCGTTCGTCCGCGTGATGCTCGGCACGGTCGATCACCACGCCCGACCCGTCACGGACGTGGACCGACACCACGCTCGGCAGCGTGATCCCGTCTGTCCGGATCGCCACCGCGCTCTCGATCGGAAAGCGAAAGCGCGATAGTTCGACCGACGTCGGTCGTACCGCGCTCGTCGCCAACTCGTACTGGCGGCGCTCGATCGGGTCCACGACCGCCAGCCCGTCCGTCGACCGCTTGAAGAACACCGCAGTCATTACTCGCCGACCTGTCTCGTCGCATTCATTCGTTATCGTCGATCAGGTTCGTCCTGTATGTGACGTCACGGCAAGCCACAAAAGTCTATCCGTTCGGCTCGCCGCGGCCGTGAGCGAAGCGAAAACGAACTATCGAACACCGATCGAGTCCGATGAATAGTCGACCGAAGGCCGATGGATGGCCGATCGAGCGCGGAGTTACAGAACCGCGCCGAGAACGACGCCGGTGAGCAGCGAGAGCAGCATGACGCCGCCGGCCGTCTCGAACGGGATCCGTTCGGCGTGCTGGGTGGAGCGGCCCAGTCCGGAGTCGGTTTCTGTCGATGCGAGCACGACGATGCCGGCGGTGGCGAAGGCGAGACCGATGACCAGTCCCCAGAGGAAGGTGATTCCGGACGCACCGGCGAGAACGATGGCGACCGCGCGGCTCAACACGAACCCCGTGCCGGCGATGATCGGCGCGCTGCCGACAACGCTGGCGCGGTCGACCGCGTCCATGCGCTCGCGTAGACGATTCACACCGGCGAGTGTCCCCGAGGAGTCGAGGCGGCGGTGGCGACGCGACATAGTTCCGGATATGAATCCAGCTATATAATACCCCGTCAGACGCTCGTCAGCTACCGGCGTCGTCCGGCAAACAGATCCATATTCGTGCGTGCCGTTGACACCCCTGTGACCGAACAGCTCTATCTACCGGACGACGACTATCGCCGCGAGTTCGACGCGCGCGTCGAGGCCGTCGACGAATCGAACGGAACGGTCGTACTCGACCGAACGCTGTTCTACAAGGAAGGCGGGGGACAGCCACCCGATCACGGCCGCCTCTCGTTCGAGAGCGGTGAGGGCCGCGTCGTCGACGTCAGGAAGGATCACGGCGAGATCAGGCACACAGTTGAGGGGAATCTCCCGAAAGAAGGCGCGACCGTCCACGGCGAACTCGACTGGGAGCGGCGCTACGCACACATGCGCTACCACACCGCCCAGCACGTCGTCTCGAAGGTCGTTCTCGACGAGTACGGCGCGAGCACCGCCGGCAATCAGATCCACGACGATCGTGCGCGCATCGACTTCACACCGGCGGCGTTCGACGAGGACGATCCCCGCGCCATCGAGGAGCGCGCGAACGCCCTGATCGAACGTGACCTCTCCGTCGAGAAGGAAAATCGCCCCCGGGCGGCGCTCGAAGCCGAAACGCCCGATGGCCGGTCGAATCTCGATCTGATCCCCGACGACGTCGATCCGCTGCGAGCGGTCACGATCGGCGACGTCGACGTCTGTCCCTGCGGCGGCACGCACGTCGATCGCCTCGGCGAACTCGGCGAGCTGACGATCGTCGATCGGAGCTCGAAGGGTGCCGACACCGAGCGCATCGAGTTCGTGCTCGACGGGCCGGAGCAGGCGTGAGCGCGGTTCGTATGCACACAAAACTTATTACAACACCCGAATCAGTTCGGAATGGAGCCAACACGGCTCCGCGCCAGCGGGGACGACTCCGTTGCCTGGCATCATCACACCCCTCTCCACCTTCGTCCCCGCTTTCCGTTGCCGCTAGCACCGCGAGTGAGAGGAGCTATGCGGACGGACATGCTCGGTGAGACATGCGCGTTCTAGTGACCGGTGCGACGGGGTTCGTCGGCGGACGGCTGCTCCCCGCTCTCGCCGCGGCCGGTCACGACCTCACCGTGCTCACCCGCGACGCCGATCGCTACGACGGCCCGCCGGCGCGCGTCGTCGAGGGCGATCTACTCGATGCGGGCAGTTTCGAGGCGGCGTTCGAGGGCTGCGAGGCGGCGTACTATCTCGTCCATTCGATGGACGCAACCGATTTCGTCGCGCGCGACCGGCGGGCGGCACGCAACTTCGCCCGCGCGGCGAGTGCCGCCGACTGTTCGCGGGTGATCTATCTCGGCGGTCTCGGTCGGGATTCCGACGCACTCTCGCCACATCTCCGCTCGCGCCACGAGGTCGAGCGGCTGCTCGCCGCCGGCGACTACGATCTTACCGTGCTTCGGGCGGCGGTCATCGTCGGCGCTGGCGGGGCGAGCTTCGAGATGGTGCGCCGGTTCGTCGCCCATCTCCCGCGCGTGTTCGTCCTCCCGCTCCCGACGGCGGCACGGACGAACTGTCAACCGATCGCGATCGACGACGTCGTCGGCTATCTCGCCGCAGTGCTCGACGCACCGGATACCCGTGGGCGATCGTTCGATATCGGCGGACCGTCGGTACTCACTTACGCCGATCTGCTGCGGCACATGGCGCAGGCGTACGGCCATCGACTGTTCGTCGCCGCCGTTCCGTGGCTGAATGAACGGTTCGTGGCACATTGGCTCGCCCTGTTCACCGGCATCCCCGAGACCGTCGTCGCGCCCCTGATGGCCGGCCTCGACAACACGGTCGTCGTCAGAAACGGCGGGCTCGACGATCTCGTCTCGGTCGCGCACACGCCGCTCGATGCGGCCATCGAACGGGCGATCGCCGGCGAGTGATCAGTCCATCGCGCGATCGAGCACCGCCCGTCGCTCGGCGATCGTTTCGGCCGCGATCGACAGGTCGCCATCGTCGGTCGTGAGATCGAGCCGGCCCCTGTCGGTCGCCGTACCGATCTCGTGGACGGGAGCGACATCGGCGAACGCCTCCCGGATCGCATCGGGTGTCGTCGTCTCGACGACCGCCCGCCCCGGCTGTTCGTGGAAGAGCTGTTCGGCAGCGCTCGCCGGGCCGTCGAGTGCCACGTCCGCGCCCGCAGCCGGCGAAACCATCTCGGCGAGCGTCACCGCAAGCCCGCCGTGGCTCACGTCGTGGACCGCGAGTGTCCCCTCCTGGTTCGCCACGTCGGCGAGCGTCTCGATCAGCGCGTGTGGCTCTTCGGGCAACGTCGGGAACCGATCGCTCCCACCCGTGGTGTCGAGATAAGCTGAACCGCCGAGTCTCGCTTCGTGGCCGGCGAGGGCGCGATCGCCGATCACCAGCAGCGTTCCGTCGCCCGCGAGCTCGGTCGGCGGCGCATCGTAGCCGTCGCGCGCGCCGAGCATCGCGATCGTCGGCGTCGGCGGGATCGCGCCCGCCGCCGAGTCGTTGTAGAGCGAGACGTTGCCGCCGACGACCGGTACGGAAAGCGTTTCGCACATCCCCGCGAGTCCGTCAACGATGGCCGAGAACCCGCCGTAGACGTCCGGCTTTTCGGGATTGCCTCCGTTGAGACAGTCCACCGCGGCGAGCGGCGTCGCACCCTTCGCGGCGAGATTGGTGGCGTTTTCGAGCGCGATCGCGCGCGCACCCGCGTGAGGATCGGCGGCCGTCCAGTTCGGCTCCGCGCCCGCCGACAGCGCGAGCCCGGTTCCTGTCTCCTGGATCGCCAGCACGGCGCTGTCGTCGCCGGGACCGCGGGCGGTGCGGAGACCGACCTCGTGATCGTACTGGCGGTAGATCCACTCGCGG
Source organism: Halococcus thailandensis JCM 13552 (assembly GCF_000336715.1). Classification (GTDB taxonomy): domain Archaea; phylum Halobacteriota; class Halobacteria; order Halobacteriales; family Halococcaceae; genus Halococcus; species Halococcus thailandensis. The sequence goes on along the minus strand of NZ_AOMF01000143.1, from coordinate 18,344 downwards.
CTGGCGGTATTCGGATCGCCGATGACGCGCTCGAACGCCGTGTCGAGTGCCGTCTCGGGGAGGTCACGGGTCGGCTCCGGTGGCTGCTCGGCGGGGAGGTCGTTTGCCGGCGCGCCGTCGGCGAGGAATTCAGCGGGAACGTCGACGACGGTCTCCCCGTCGAAGGTGCAGGTGCTGTCTCTTATACACATCTCTGATNCAGCCCGCTCAGAGATGTGTATAAGAGACAGTAGCACATCCGCTCCTGTGATTCGGCGAGCAGGATTTCGAGGGCATTCATCCCGGGCTCACGCTGGTGGACGGCTTCGAGGTCGATCCGCGCGCCGTGCTCGCCCTTGGCGACGAGCTCCGAGGAGGCCCCACCGAGTCCCGCCGCACCGAGATCGCGGGCCGACTCGACGAGCGATTCGTCGACGAGGGCCTCGTTCGCCTCGATCAGTCGTTTTTCCGCGTAGGGATCGCCGACCTGGACCGCCGGGCGATCCTCGGTCTCGGCGTCCTCGCCGAGATCCTCGCTCGCGAAGCTCGCCCCGCCGAGTCCATCCCGCCCCGTCGCGTTGCCGACGAGGACGAGCTCGTTGCCCGCGCGCTGGGCCTCGGCAGTGAGCAGTCGATCGGGCGGGAGGAGGCCGACGCAGGCGACGTTGACGAGCGGGTTGCCCTCGTAGCCCTCGTGGAAGGCGAGGCTGCCGCCGACCGTCGGCACGCCGATCGCGTTGCCGTAGTCGGCGATCCCCTCGACGACACCGTCGAAGAGATACTGCGAGTGTTCGCGATCGAACTCGCCGAAATACAGCGAATCGAGCAGCGCGATCGGGTACGCGCCCATCGAGAGCGTGTCGCGGACAATCCCACCGACGCCCGTGGCCGCACCGTCGTAGGGATCGACATAGGAGGGGTGGTTGTGGCTCTCGATGCCGAACGTGACGTACAGTTCCTCGTCCGGTAACGCGACCACGGCGGCATCGTCGCCCGGACCGACGACGACCTGCTCGCCCTCGCTCTCGAACGCCGACAGCAGCGGGCGCGAGGAGCGATAGGCACAGTGTTCGCTCCAGAGGTTTTCGAACAGCGCGGTCTCGGCACGCGTCGGTTCGCGGCCGAGTTTCTCAACGACGCGTTCACGATCGGGCGTGGAGAGGGACATATCTCTCCGTTCGGGACCCCAGCCAAATCGCTTGCGATGAGGCGGGCGGCTTCGCGAAGCGACCGGACGGACGACTCGACCGACACGGATACGCTGGCGATACCGGGGGGCTTTTCGTGCCAGCGCCCGGAGCCCGTGCCGTGCTGTCGGCCGAGCTTCACTGCCACTCCGAACTGTCCTTCGACGGCCGCGATCCCGTCGAACTGCTGCTCTCGCAGGCCGACGCCGTCGGGCTCGACGCGCTCGCGGTGACCGACCACGACGAGATCGACGCGAGCCTCGCGGCCGCCGACCGCGCCGCCGACTACGGACTGATCGGCATTCCCGGCTCCGAGGTGACGAGCGCCGCCGGCCACGTTCTCGCGCTCGGCATCACCGAGCGCGTGTCGGCCGGCCTCCCCTTCATCGAGACGATCGATCGGATCCACGATCAGGGCGGCATCGCGGTCGTCCCCCACCCCTTCCAGCGCTCGCGCAGCGGCGTCGCCCCGCACATCACGAGCGAGGAGCTGGCCAGCGCCGACGCCATCGAGATCTACAACTCCCGGCTGCTGACCNCGTCGCCCCGCACATCACGAGCGAGGAGCTGGCCAGCGCCGACGCCATCGAGATCTACAACTCCCGGCTGCTGACCGGCCGCTCGAACCGCCGCGCCGGCCGGTTTGCGCGCTCGCACGATCTCCCGATGACTGCCGGCAGCGACGCCCACATCGCCGAGATGGTCGGCCAGGCCGTGACGCACGTCGACGCGACCGACCACACAGTCGCCGGCGTTCTCGACGGGATACGGAACGGACGCACCGAAACCACCGGCAAACGCACGCCGTGGCATATCAGCTTCCGACAGGCGGCCGGCGGCGTCAAACGCCGCATCAAGAACCGACTCGCGAGCCTGCTGTAGTCCCGAGCAGTTATTCCGAGGGTAGTCGTAGAGCCCGTATGGAGTGGTTCGGCGCACTCGGCGGGCGACTCCTCACGGCAAGCGTCACCTTCCTGTTTTTCTGGACGCTCGTCGGCCAGTACGCCTATCGAGAGGCGAAAGCGGAGGATCGCTCGATGCCGAAACGACGAGGGCTGTTCTGGGGAGTGCTCGGCATCGTCGGCGTGGTCGACTACCTCCGTGATATCCGGAACCGCGACGAGAGCCGCCTGAGCTGGATCGGATTCGCGGCAGTGCTGTTCGCGTTCTGGGCGATCGATCCGGTCGTCCGTCAGGAGCCAGCCGGATGGTACGCGTGGACCGGGATGTATACGGGCCTGTTCGTGCTGTACTGGCAGTTCGATCTCGAAGCGCCCGCCGTCGTCGGACGGTAACTACTCGGCCGCCGTGATCGCCTCACGGCCGATCTCCACCGTGTCGGCATCGATGTCGCTTCCACGGAGTGCGGCTGGCGTGTACCACTGCCACGCATCTGATCCGGGTTCGTCGTCGCCCTTGGGAGCGATCGTGCGACTCCCGACGCGCGCGAAATAGACGAAGTCGATGTGCTGGTGGCTCACTTGGCCATCCGGATGGACGTCGATGTCGTAGAGCATCTGATAGCGGGGTTGTGGGAGCGCGCGGCCGGCCGGCGCGTCGATTGCCGGCGCGCTGCCGAGGAGGTCGGCATCCAGCCCCGTCTCCTCGCGCACCTCACGCAGACCGGCCTCGTGGGGCAGCTCGTCGCGATCGACGTGCCCGCCGGGTGGGAGGCGAATGCCGAGTGTCGGATGTTGGTGGAGCGCCGTCGCACCGTCGTTGACGAGATAGACCGTCGCAGTGAAATGCCGGGTCGTCTCCATGCGGAACGAAAACGGCCGGTGGCTTTCGGTATTGCGGAGTCCACTTTCGAAACGCTTAGTGGTGGCGCTCGCCCCTTCTCCGTATGAGCGATGCGAGCGTCGACCCGGCGACGGTGGCCCACGTCGCCGACCTCGCACGGGTCGACCTCGACGAGGACGAGGCCGAGGCGTTCGCCGCGCAGTTCGCCGACGTGCTCGACTACTTCGAGACGCTCGACGAGGTGCCGGAAATCGATACCGAGCCGGAGCTCGTCAACGTCCTGCGGACCGACGAGGCACGCGAGAGCCTCTCGCAGGACGAAGCGCTTCGAAACGCACCGGAAACCGAGGACGGCTACTTCGAGGGGCCGCCGGTCGGATGAGCGACGCCTTCATCACCCGGACGGAGATCGACGGCGACGCCGATGGCCCCCTCGATGACCAACGGATTGCCGTCAAGGACAACATCAGTACGGACGGAACCCGCACGACCTGCGGCTCGGCGATGCTCGCCGAGTACGTCCCACCCTACGACGCGACCGTGATCGAGCGCCTCAAGCGAGCGGGAGCGACGATCGTCGGGAAGACGAACATGGACGAGTTCGGGATGGGAACCACGACCGAGAGCTCCCACTTCGGCCCGACGACGAATCCCATCGACGAGGAACGGGTGCCGGGTGGCTCCTCGGGCGGGAGCGCAGCCGCCGTCGCCGCCGGCGAGGCCGATCTCGCACTCGGTACCGATACGGGTGGCTCGGTACGCTGTCCAGCCGCCTTCTGCGGCGTCGTCGGCATCAAACCCACCTACGGGCTGGTCTCCCGGTACGGGCTCGTCGCCTACGCCAACTCGCTCGAACAGGTCGGCCCGCTCGCTCCAACGGTCGAAAAAGCGGCCGAACTGCTCGATGTCATCGCCGGCCCGGACGAGCGCGACGCGACGACGCGCTCCGAGGGTGCGGACACGAACTACGCGAGCGCCGCCGACTGCGATATCGACGGGACGACGATCGGCGTTCTCACCGATCTCGTCGACGGGGCCGACGAGCGCGTCGCGGCGGTCTTTGAGGAGCGCATCGCAGAACTCGAAGAGAGGGGGGCGGAGATCCGAGAGATCGAACTCGACTCGCTCGCCCACGCCGTGCGGGCGTACTACGTCATCGCCATGTCCGAGGCCTCCTCGAACCTCGCGCGCTTCGACGGTGTTCGCTACGGGATCTCCGGTGGGTTCGACGGCGACTGGAACGACGCGTTCGCGCGAGCGCGCGAAGCAGGGTTCGGCTCGGAAGTGAAACGGCGGGTCCTGCTCGGCACCTACGCGCTATCGGCAGGCTATCACGACAAATACTACGAGAAAGCTCAGGACACGCGCGCGTGGATCAAACAGGAGTTCGATGCCGCCTTCGAGCAAGCGGACGTCCTCGCATCGCCGACGATGCCCGTTCTGCCGCCGAAACTCGGCGAGAGTCTGGAAGAGCCGCTCCAGCACTACCTCATGGACGCCAACACCGTCCCCGTGAATCTCGCCGACCTGCCGGCGATCTCGGTGCCGGCCGGCACTGCCGACGGTCTGCCCGTCGGCGCACAGTTCGTCGGCCCGGCCTTCGGCGAACGCGCCGTGATCCGGGCCGCGAGCGCGCTCGAATAGCCCGCTTCTCGACCGCCGGCCATCGTAATGTTCAGTAGCGTCGCCCCGTGAGAGTGAAGCATGGACGATACCGACGCCGACAGTAGCGTGAATCGACGGGGCTTCCTCAGGACGGCCGCGGGAACGGCGGCCGTCGCCGGCGCGAGCGGGACGGCCGCGGCCCAGGAGGACTCGGGGGGATCGGGCGGCGGCTCGGCGAAAACGGTGAAAGTCGGTCCCGGTGGCTCGCTCTCGTTCGAGCCCTCCGAACTGACGGTCGCGCCCGGCACGCCCGTGAAGTTCTCCTGGGAATCCGATGGTCACAACGTCCATCCCGACGACGGCGATTGGGGCCATCAGCCGATCGAGGACAAGGGGTTCAGCTTCACGACGCCACCGTTTCAGGAGACCGGCGAGCACAGCTACGTCTGTGACCCGCACGCATCCGCCGGGATGAAAGGCACCATCGTCGTCCAGGAAGGCGGCGCAAGCAGCGGTTCGTCCGAACCCGCGATCCCCGGCTTCGCCAAACAGCTCGGCGTCGCCGCGTCGACGTTCCTGCTCTCGACGCTCGGGCTCGCCTACTTCTTCATGCGCTACGGCGGCGACTTCGAAGGCAGCGCCGAGTAGCGCGTCCGAGGGCGCTCGGTTGTAGTGATCGCGAGAACCCTGAAGCCGCAGCGACGATATGCGGGCGTCGCTCAGCCGTCGTTCCGTTCGATCTCGAACAGTATCCGCTCGCCCTTGGCAGTGAGACTGTAGATGGGCGTCTCCCCATCGACGAGCAGCTCGACCAGCCCGCGATCACGGAGTGTATCGATCGCGGATCGGGTTTTGCTGACGCTCAGATTGCCCGTAATGCCGCGCATGTCCTCGACGTTCGGCGGATCACGCGTCGCGATATCGCTGGCGTTCGCCGGCCCGGTGACGAGTCGTTCGAGCACCGCCGTCCGTGTCGACGACCCCCCGGCGAACGCGGTCAGCTCCGCGTCGGCATCGCTCTCCTCGTCCGTGGTCTCGGTCGTCGTCTCCGTCTCGGTCGCTGTAGTAGTGCTTTCAGTTGTCGTGGTCTCGGTCCCGGTCGTCGTGTTCGTCGTTTCGGTTGCTGTTTCGGTGGTTTCGGTCGTCGTCCCAGTCTCGGTCACCGTCGCAGTACCGTTGGTCGTGGACTCGCTCGTCGCAGTCGCTTGCGCCGTGCCGTTCTCCGTGGACTCGATCGCCGTACCGGCCGCCGCCAGCGCCGACGACTGAACCGGTAGGTATAANGTCGCCGTGTCGGTGGTGTCGGTCGTTGGCATCTCGTTTCACACGCTCCGCTTATCGGTGAAATGAATCGCCATCATATAAATATTCCTGCAGCCGACGGCTACTGATAGTCGAGTTCGCCCTCGCCCTCGCCGACCCATCCGCCACGGTCGGGTTCGCGGGCTTCGAGCGGGTCGATGTCCTTGTACCACGGGACGTTCTTCAGCTCCTCTTTGTTGAGCGCGAACTCGTCCTTCGTGTCGGCAGTGAACTCGAAGTTCTGGGTCAGGAGGATCGCGTCGACGGGGCAGACCTCCTCACAGAGCCGGCAGTAGATACACTGCCCGATGTGGAGGTTGTACTGCTCGCCGTTGCGCTGTTCGTCCATCACGATCTGGATGGTGTCGTTCGGGCAGACGTTCTCACACTGCCGACACCAGATACAGCGCTCCTGGCTGAACTTGTGAACCCCACGGAAACGGGGGCTGACCTCGGGTGCGGTATCGGGATACTCGACGGTGAACGTCGAGCCGTCGAGTGCGTGTCTCATCGTCGTCGCCATCGATTTGAGCAGTCCGATCATGGGTTTGTAGTTAGGCGATCACGCCCACGAGGATCGCCGTGAGCACGAGGTTGGCAAAGCTCATCACGAGCAGGCCTTTCCAACCGATCTCGATCATCTGGTCGATACGAACGCGCGGCATCGCCGAGCGCATCCACTGGGTGAACAGATACACCGCGAGGATCTTGATCACCATCCAGACGAGCCCCGGCAGGACCGGTCCGGCGGGGCCGCCGAGGAACAGCGTCGCGACGATCGCGCCGCCGAGGAAGATGTGGAGGAACTCGCCGAGATAGAGCAGCACGAAGTACGCGCCCGAATACTCGGTCATGTAGCCCGCCACCAGTTCGCCCGGCGCTTCGGGCGTATCGAACGGGTTGCGGCCGACCTCCGCGAGGTTCGCGATCAGGAACAGCACGAACGCGAACGGGTTGACGAACGCGAACCACGACGGGATCGTCAGCCCGCCGATCGTCAGCAGCGGCTGACTCTGAACGGCGACGACCTCGCTCAGCTTGAGCGTGCCGGTGAACAGAACGACCGACGCGCCCGTCACCACCAGTGGGATCTCGTAGGCGAGGTTCTGTGCGAGCGCGCGCAGCCCGCCGAGGAACGAGTACTTGTTGTTCGACGAGTAGCCGGACATCAGGAGGCCGAGCGAGGCCAGCGAGGAGGCCGCGAAGACGAACACGAAGCCCGTCTCCGGATCGGCCAGCTGCAGCCCGCTGCCAAGCGGGATCACTGCGAAGCCCAACAGCGCCGAGAACGGCAGCACCATCGGCGCGATATCGAACGCTGGGCGGTCGACGGCGTCGGGAATGATGACTTCCTTCGAGAGCAGTCGCACCGCGTCGGCGACGATGATCAGCAGGCCGAACGGGCCGACCCGGTTGACCGCGATCCGGTCGGTGAACGCGGCCGTGATCTTTCGCTTGCCCCAGATGCCGCCAACCGCGGCGATCGTCAGGAAGAGCACGGCGATCAGCGTCGCACCGACGATCGCGAACAGGAACTGCAGGCCGGGATCGGGGTTCGGGCCGAGGCCGAGCAGCCCGCTCAGGATCTCGGGGAACGTCTGTCCGCCGCCGGCCGCCGAGGCGTTCGTCGCGTTCGCCGCCCCGGAGCCGTTCGTGGCGTTGCCCGCCTGGAAGACAATCTCCGAGACGCTCATCGATCGACCTCACCGAGGACGATATCGAGGCTCGCGAGCGACGCGATCAGATCCGGCACGTACTCGCCGACGGCGATCTCCGGCAGCGTCTGCAGGTTCGAGAACGCCGGACTGCGGATCTTGAACCGGGCCGGCTTGTCGGTACCGTCGCTCCGAATGTAGATGCCGAGTTCGCCTTTCGCACCCTCGACGGCACGGTAGATTTCGGCGTCGTCGTCCGGGCGCAGCGTCCGCGGCACGTTCGACTGGATCTCGCGGTCGTCTTCCGGCCAGTCTTCGAGCAGGTCGACACACTGGTCGATGATGCGTGCGGACTCCTCGACCTCCTGGAGCCGACAGAGCACGCGTGCGTAGTTGTCGCCCTCCTCGGCGGTCACGACGTCCCAGTCGAGTTCCGGGTAATACCCGTAGGGGTCGTCGCGCCGGATGTCGTAGTCGACGCCCGAGGCGCGGGCGACGGGACCGGTCGCACCGTACTGTTTGGCCGTCTCGGCGTCGAGCACACCGGTGTTCGCACAGCGCAGCTGGAAGATTTCGTTCGAGGTCAGCAGGTCGTGGTACTCGTCGAGCTTGTGGGGGAGCCCGTCGAGGAAGTCCCGCACCTTCTCGAAGAAATCCTCGCGCGGTTCGGGCAGGTCCCACGCGACGCCACCGAGCCGGAGGTAGTTGAACATCAGCCGCTGGCCGGTCAGGTCTTCGAGGATGTTCTCGACGACCTCGCGGTCGCGGAACGCGTACATGAACGTCGCGGTGAACTCGCCGTAGACATCGAGCGCGAACGTGCCGACCGCGAGCATGTGCGCGGCGATCCGGCAGAGCTCGGCGCTCATCGTCCGGATGACCTGTGCGTAGTCGGGCACGTCGAGGTCGGTCAGTTCCTCGGCGGTACGGGCGTACGCCCACTCGTTCAGGATGCCAGCCGAGACGTAATCCCAGCGATCGGGATAGGGCATGATCTCGTGGCGGTAGGTACCCTGCTGTGCCATCTGCTCCTCACAGCGGTGGAGATAGCCGATGTCGGGTTCGACGTGGGCGACCTGCTCGCCGTCGAGCACCGTCTCGATGTGGAGCACGCCGTGGGTTGCCGGATGGTGGGGCCCGATGTTCAGATACATCGTGTCCGCGCCGGCGTCGTGCTCGTCGTCTTCGAGCGGGTTGGCGTGCGCTTCGAGCGTGACGATCTGGGGCTTCTCCTGGTTGTAGTCGAGCCCCATCGGGTGGCCCTTCCACGTCTCGGGCAGGAGGATCCGGCGCATGTCGGGGTGGTCCTCGTACTGGATGCCCACCAGATCGTAGGCCTCGCGCTCGTGCCAGTCGGCGGTCCGATAGACCGGCTCCGCGCTCTGGCTCACGGGGTTGTCCTTCGACGTCGGCACGACGACGGAGAGCTCCTGCGTGGGATCGACGTATTTCTTCAAGTTGTAGACCGTCTCGAAGCGATCCTCGTACTCCTGAGCGGTGACGTTCGAGCAGTGATCGAAGCCTGCCTGATCACGCAGCGCGAACAGCACGTCCTGGACCTCGTCGGGCCGGATAGTGAAGGCCTCCGTGTGGCGGTGCTGTTCACGGCTTACCACGCTGTCGCCGAGCAGATCGGCGAGCGCGTCGTAGTCGAGTCCCTCTTCGGTGACGCCGACGGCGTCGCTCCGGTCGGTCGGTCGTTCCAGACTCATGGCGAATCGTTCCAGTTGTACCGCATGACGAGTGTATCACGGTCGATCTCGTCGGCGAGCTCGTCGACGAGCTCGTCGCGCTCCAGATCGCCGAACTGTTGGAGTTCGTACGGCTTGACCGTCACCGGAGCCGACTCGCCCTCGGAGATGCGCTCCTGAAGCTTCGCGACGCCGTAGATGAGCGCCTCCGGCCGTGGTGGACAGCCCGGCACGTGGATGTCGACCGGGATGACCTCCTCGGCGCCCTTGACGACGTTGTACCCCTTCTGGAACGGCCCACCGGAGATGGTACACGAGCCCATCGAGACGACGAACTTCGGCTCGGGCATCTGGTCGTACACCCGCTTCATCCGCGGGGCGAACTTCGAGACGATGGTGCCCGGCACGATGATCACGTCGGCCTGTCGCGGCGACGCCCGGGGGACGCCGGAGCCGAAGCGATCGAGGTCGTGTTTCACCGCGTAGGTGTGCATCATCTCGATCGAACAGCAGGCGATGCCGAACTGGAGCATGAACATCGAGGAGCCACGCACCCAGTTCATGAACGAGTCGAACTTCGTGAGGATGAACGGCGAGGAGCCGAAGGCGTTTCTGAGCTTGGAGTTGAACCGGTTGTCCGTCCCGCCACCCATCCGGGCCTCCTGGGTCGTCTGTGCGTCCGCGGTCTGAGGTTGATTGTCGCTACTCATTGTCGTGTCGTACTGTTCGAATTCTGGCTGTGGATCCACTGTACCGCGCCGTTACGCCACGCCCACGCGAGCCCGACGACGAGCACGCCGATGAAGATCAACATCGGCACGAGCGCCGCGGCCAGCCCCGCGCTCTGTACGGCGTCGCGGTAGATGACCGTCCACGGGAAAATGAGCACCGTCTCGATGTCGAAGACGAGGAACAACAGCGCGACCATGTAGTACTGGATGTTGAACCGGATGCGCGTGTTGCCCGTCGGGACCTCACCCGACTCGTAGACGGCCGCTTTCCCCTGTTCGGGCACGCTGGGTCGCAGCAGAGACGATACGCCCAGCAACGAGAGCGGGACTGCGATGGCGACGAACGCCAGCGCCCCGACAGCTATCCATTCATTCATGTGCTTGGTTGCTCGTGGCGATGCTTTGGAGCGCACTCACATAAGGATTGATTCTTTCCGCCCGCGAGCGACCTGACACGCCGTTCAGTGGTCCTCACGGAACACCTCGATCCCCTGCTCGTGGAGCTCGCGCGAGACCGTCCCGACCCCGCTTTCGAGTTCCTCGTGATAGTCGATCAGACGCTCGGCGAGCTCATCGTGATCGCTCGCGAGCAGCTGGGCCGCCGACAGCCCGGCGTTGAACGACTTGCCCGCATCGACCGCGACGATCGGCGCGCCGGTCGGCATCCCGATGACCGAATCGACCGACTTCTCCTGCACCGGAACGCCGATGACGGGCACCGGAAAGGCGATCGAGGCGGTCATGTTCGGCAGATCGGCCGACTTGCCGCCCGCGCCCGCGATGATGACCGAGAGCCCACGCTCGCGGGCGGTCTCCGCGTAGGCGTACATCAGATCGGGCGTCCGGTGGGCCGACACCACGTAGCTCTCGTAGGAAAAGCGGCTCTCCGTTCCCTCGCCCGTATCCTCCTCGAAGCCGAGCTCCGAGAGCGCCTCGTAAGCCCCCGCCATCGTGTCGAGATCCGAATCCGAGCCCATGACGATGCCCACGTCGGGCGTCTCGGCGGGTGGGCGATCCATCGCTGCCTCGCTCCGTAGCTCGTCGATCAGGTCGTCGAACTCCGTGCTCATGAGTCGAAGCTCCAGTGCGTGTGTAGTTCACGCGCGTCGGCGAGCAGTTCGTCGGGGTCGGCGCGCGCGTCGGTGAGCGTGACGTGACCCATCTTTCGGAGCGGGCGCGCCTCGCGCTTGCCGTACCAGTGGAGGTTCGCCGTCGGCGACGAGAGGATCGCATCGACGCCGTCGAGCGCAGCGGGTCGCGGCTCGGCGACGTCACCGAGCAGGTTCTTCGTCACCGTCCGGCCGCGCCGGTCGGTCGCACCGAGCGGCCAGCCGAGCACGGCGCGGATGTGTTGTTCGAACTGCGAGGTCCGCGCGCCCTCGATCGTCCAGTGGCCCGAGTTGTGGGGACGGGGTGCGATCTCGTTGACCGAAATCTCGCCGTCGGTCTCGAACAGCTCGATGCCGAAGACGCCGCGCCCGGAGAGCAGATCGAGCACCTCGCGGGCGACGCTCTTGGCGCGCTCGCGGACGTCCTCGGGCACACGCGCCGGCACGACCGTCTCGCGCAGGATCTCCTCCTCGTGGACGTTCTCGCCGGGGGTGAACACCCCTCGTTCGTCGTCGCCGCGAACGCCGATGACCGACAGTTCCCGTTCGAAGGGTACGAACGCCTCGACCATCGCTTTTCCTTCGATCTGCTCGAAGGCCGTCTCGACACCGCCCGGTGACTCGATCGGAACGTTGCCACGGCCGTCGTAGCCACCCTCGCGGGCCTTGAGCATCGCCGGATAGCCGAGTTCCTGGAGCGCCTCCTTGAGTTCGGCCGTGTCGTCGACGGCGCGAAACTCGGGCACCGGGATCCCGGCCTCGCGGAGATGGCGCTTCTGGACGAGTTTGTCCTGGATCATCCGGAGCGTATCGGGGGCGGGATGCACGGGGACGTCGTGGGTCTCGCTCGCGCGTTCGAGCGCGTCGGGATCGGCGAGTTCGATCTCATAGGTCAGGACGTCCGCGCGTGCGGCGAGGGCATCGATGGTGTCTGGATCGTCGAAGTCGCCGTGCAGCGTGTCGCTGACGACCGGTGCGGCCGGCGGCTCCGGCGTCGGATCGCTCGCGACGACGTCGACGCCGATGGGGGCAGCGGCCTCGCCGAGCATCCGTCCGAGTTGGCCGCCACCGACCACCCCCACGACCGGTCCGTCTGTGGTGAGTTGCATATCCGGCGGTTTCCGACTCGCGCGCTTAAGCGTTGTTTACTGGGTCGCGTTCCTCGGCAGCCGGCTCTCGTCGACGAAAAACGTCGTGTTGGTCTTCGCCGTGTCCTGGGTCCGGAGCACGTACGGCTGTTCGTCGTAGCCATCCAGATTGGCCGCGAGGAACTCGCTGTCGGTAGTCAGTCCGATCACGACTGGTGGACTGGTTTCGTTGACGCGCTGCTCGAAGCCCGATGGCTCCGTCGCACACGAGACGGTCATGTCGTGCGCTTCCATATACCAGGGCAACGGGAGGATATTGAACCAGTCGGAGCAGCCCGGTTCCCGACTTCCGGGCGAATCGGCGACGAGGTGATCGCCGTAGAGCAGCACGTCCGTTCCCCAGTTGTTCGCGCTCAGGGTGGCCATTTCCTCGATCGTGGGTCGGAGGTCGTCGGCGGGCTGGGCGTACTGGACGAGCGCGTTCGACTCCGACTGGTCGTCGAGATAGACGTTCTGGACTCCGATGTAGCCGACCTGGCCGACGACGAGCAGGACGATGACGAGCGCCGCGGCGACCCCGGGACGGTCGTCGTGGGCGAGCGCCGCTTTCCCCCGCGTGTAGAGCACGCCCGCGCCGACTGCCGCCGGCAGCATGAGGAAGACGATGGCGTGGACGGTCGCCCACGGAGCCATGATGTCGGTGATGATGGGGTAGCCGAGCACGCTCACGAACCCACCGTAGAAGGCGAACGCGACGAGATCGCGCGGGCGCTCGCCGGAGTAACGGTCGGTGAGAAAGCCGATTACCGCGAGCACGACGAGCGCGCCCGATCCGACGACGAGCGTCTCGACGAGATCGCCGAGATAGGGCAGGTAGGCGTGGCTCTGACTATCGCCGTTGATCCACTGGGAGACGAAGGCGTTCCACGAGCCGAGCGTCGCCTCGCCGATCACCGCCGGTAGCGCCGTCGGATCGGAGAGGAGTGTGTCGAATCCCGGCGTCTTGCCGTTCGTCCGCGGCGCGTAGAAGTACACGACGATGACGAGGAACTCGACGACCGCGAGCAGGGCATGCGGGATCCACGTGCGCAGGGTCGAGATGAGTGCCTCGATACGCTCGCGCGTGGCTTCGAGATCGAACGAGCGGTCGCGATCGGCAAACGGTCGGTGATCAGCGAGCAGTCGGCGGTCGACGAGCAAAACGAGCGCACCGAGCCACGTCACGAGATAGACGAGCACGTTCTCCTTGGTCGTGAACGCGAGCGCGAGCGCGACGACGCCCGCGTGGACGTACCGGGGGCGGCGACTGTCGAGCGCGCGGACGAAAAAGCCGAGCGCGAACAGCATGAACGCCGCCAGCGGCAGGTCGCTGCGCATGAACCGTGAGTAGTAGAGGAGAATGGGGTCGACGGCGAGAAACAGGGCGAACGCGACCGTCTCGACATCGGAGAGTCGCTTCCGGAAGAGCAGCGCCGCGAGCGGCAGCGCCGCCCCGAGCAGCGCGACCACCAGCCGCATCGTGAAGTCGTTCGCGCCGAACAGCTCGAAGACGATCCGATTGACCTGCTGAAGAAATGGCCCGTGGATGATCGGTTGGTATTCGAAGGCCCCGGTGTTGGCGTAATCCAGGATCCAGTAGGCGACGCGCGCCTCATCCCAGTGGGCGATGCGATCGCCGAGCAGGACGATGCGGGCGACGAGCGCGAACAGCACGATGGCGACGACGGCGAGCGTGACGCGGCGACCGCGCCCGGCGCTGCCGTCGGTCGATGCCATACGGGTGAGGGTGTCGGGGCGGTTAGGAGCGTTTCGTTTGTGCTCGCGGAGCGGTAGGCCTTTGACGTGCGCTCTGTATCCGCACGTATGCCCAGTTTGGGATTGGTGGTCGCACAGTTCTACGGTGAACTGGCGGCCGAAATGGAGCAGCACGCACGCGACGCCGCCGCCGAGCACGGCGCGGAGATCGCCGAGACCATCCCGGTGCCCGGCGCGTACGACACGCCGCTGGCGGCCGATCGCCTCGCACGCCGGGACGGCATCGACGCCGTCGCGGCCCTCGGCGCGATCGTCTCCGGCGATACCGACCACGATCAGGTGATCGCCGACGCTGCCGCACAGGGACTGACCGACGTGAGCCTCGATCGCGACAAACCCGTGGCCTTCGGCGTTCTCGGTCCGGGAATGAGCGGTGCCGAAGCACGCGAACGGGTCGACTACGGGGCGCGTGCCGTCGAGAGCGCACTCGACCAACTGGAGGCACTCGCATGAATTTCACCGAACGCGTCAAGCGCGTCGAGCCGAGCGCGACGCTCGCGATCAGCACTCTCGCCGGCGAACTCGAAGCCGAAGGCGCGGACGTGGTCGATCTGAGCGTCGGCGAACCCGACTTCCCCACGCCCGAGAACATCATCGAAGCGGGCAAGGAGGCGATGGACGCCGGCCATACGGGCTACACCGCCTCCAATGGCATCGTCGAACTCCGGGAGGCGATCGCCGCGAAGCTCGACGACGACGGGCTCGACTACTCGCCCGAGGAGATCATCGTCACGCCGGGCGGTAAGCAGGCCCTCTACGAGACGTTCCAGACGCTGATCGAGGACGGCGACGAGGTCTGTCTGCTCGATCCCGCGTGGGTCTCCTACGAGGCGATGGCGAAGCTCGCCGGCGGCTCCCTCACCCGTGTGGACCTCGCGACCCACGACTTCCAGCTCGAACCCGCACTCGACGAACTCGCCGAGAGCGTCTCGGACGAGACGGAACTCCTCGTGGTGAACTCGCCGTCGAACCCCACCGGTGCCGTCTACTCGGACGCGGCGCTCGAAGGCGTCCGCGATCTCGCGGTCGAACACGACATCGCCGTGATCTCCGACGAAATTTACAAGGAGATCACCTACGGCGTCGAGCCGACGAGTCTGGGCACCCTGGATGGGATGGCCGATCGCACGATCACGATCAACGGATTCTCGAAGGCTTACTCGATGACCGGCTGGCGGCTCGGCTATCTCGCCGCCCCCCAAGAGATGGTCGATCAGAGCGGCAAGCTCCAGTCCCATTCGGTCTCCTCGGCGACGAACTTCATCCAGCACGCCGGCGTCGAGGCGCTCGAAAACACCGACGAAACGGTCGTCGAGATGACCGAGGCCTTCGAAGAACGGCGCGAGCTGCTGGCCGATCTGCTGGCTGACCACGGCATCGAGGTTTCGAAACCCGGGGGAGCCTTCTACATGATGGTGCCGGTGGCCGAGAACGATCAGGAGTGGTGTGAGAACGCCATCGAGGACGCCCACGTCGCGACGGTCCCCGGGAGCGCGTTCGGCACGCCCGGCTACGCACGGATCTCCTACGCGAACAGCCAGGAGCGAATCCGCGAGGCGGTCGATCGGCTCGCCGACGCGGACCTGTTCTAATCCTGTCCGGCGGGCTGTGGACCGCCCGTCGTTTCTTGACTACCTGTGAGCGTCTCCTCGACCTGTGAGTAGACCAGCAGCGCGCCGAGGGCCGCGAGGACGGCCCCGAAGGCGAACGGGACGACGTAGCCGAAGCTCACGAGATAGCCCGCGATGAGCGGGCCGATCGCCGTCCCGAGCGTGAACGCCATCGTCAGCACCGAGAACGTCGTCCCGGAGTTGCCCGAATCGGCGAGATCGCCCGCGAGCGCGAAGCCGGGTGCGAAGGCCGTCGCGGCCGCCGCACCCTGGACGAGGCGCGTCGCGATCATCGCCAGCGGCGTCGTCACCAGCCCCTGTGCGAGCGTCGCCGGCACGAGAATCGCCAGTCCGCCGACGATGAACGGTTTGCGACCATACTTGTCGCTCGCCACGCCGATGGGTGCCTGCAGGAACACCTGTGCAACGATGAACACCGAGAACTCGATACCGAACAGGGTCGCTCCCTGGCCGAGATGCTCGTTGATCTGCGTCTGGAGCGGTTCGAGCAGCGCGATCCCCATCGCCACGAACAGGAGGGCGATGCCGAGGGCGAGCACGGGATCGATGAGGCTGTCGTGATCGTGATCGAAGATCGCGAAACCGATCTCGTCGCTCGCCTCGGCGTCGAGTTCCTCCTGAGCAGGATCCTCGACGAGCACCAGGACGAGGATCGCTCCGACCATCGCGCTGATCGCCGCGATGTAGAACGCCGCCTCGAAACCGGTGATCGACAGTCCGAGAAGGCTGTAGGGACCGCCGTTGATGACCGTGCCGGCGAGGATCGGCCCCGCGCCGAAGCCGACGAACCGGAAGGTGTTGAACACGCCCATGTCCCCGCCGCGCGAGGCGCTGGTCGCGAGTTCGTTCACGAGCGCGACCGTCGAGGGGATCGTCAACGCGACGCCGATACCCTGGAGCCCGCGGATGAGCAGCATCGAGGTGTAGCTCCCGGCGAGCGAGTAGACGAAGTTCGCCACCGCCAATATCGCCAGCCCGACGATGATGAAGATCCGACGCTTGCCGCTGCGATCGGAGAGCTGGCCGGCGATCGGCTGGAGGATCGTGCTCAGAAAGCCGAACGCCGAGAGGATGATGCCCGTGATCAACGCCGTCCCGAGCCCGAACGTCTGACCGGTGATGACGCCGCTGCCGATGTACAGCGGCAGGACGATGATCAGAAAGGAATTGCCGATGGAGTCGGCCATCCGCGCGAACGCCAACGCGTACACTCGTGGGTCGGTGTCGAACAAGCTCACGGTGGCACGCTCGATTCGGACGTCACGGTTTCGTACCGAGGTGATTCCGTCGTCAGGTCAGTCATGTCTGACTGTTCGGTTAGTTAGTTGTATAAGCGTTCGGGTGTCGGATGACCGTCAGTCGCCCGGCGTCGGCGTCGCGCTCGGTGCGGGTTCGGTCCGGTAGAGCACGACGAACACGCCCGTCGAGAGTACAATGAAGCCAGCAGCGGTGAAGAAGGCGGTGAACACCGAGGCAGCGTCCCAGAGCGCGCCGACGGTGAGCGGGCCAACCACCTCGCCGACCTTCCAGACGACCGAGCGCAGCGAGAGGCTCGCGGCGACGGCGTCGAAGCGCTCGCCCTCCTCGACGAACAGCGCCATGCTCGCGGGCAGGCGGAGGCTGTCGGCGACGCCGATGACCGCGTAGGCTGCGAAGAGGACGAAGAAGGCCGGTTGGAGCGTCACCGACTCGCCGAACGCCGACAGCGAGACTGCAGAGAGGAATCCGGCGGCGCTGTCGGCGAAGGGGACCATCGCCGTCCCGAGCGCGTAGGTGAGCGCGCCCGCGATGACGAACTGGTGTTTGTGACCCACCCGGTCGGTGTAGCTGCCGACCACGCCCTGGAGGAGTGATTTCGTGAGTTTCCCGCCGGCGAGGATACCGCCGACCATCAGCGGGTTCATGCCGAACTCGGTGTGGGCGTAGATCGGCAGAAAGATGATCACGGCCATCTTGCCAAAGCCGAAACCGAGGCGGAAGACGACGAGCGCGCGCACCGCTGCCCGATCGAGCAGTGTCCGGAGCGTCTCGATGCCCGTCGCCTCCTCGGGGTCGGTCGTCCCACCGGGATTGTCCCGGAGGAAGGCGAGCACGGCGAGCGTCGCCAGAATCGTCACCAGCGAGAGCACCGCGTAGGTGAGCGTGAAGCCGTAGGCGAAGAGGAGGAAGCCGCCAACGAGGTCGCCCGCGAGGCTCGAAAACGCCGTCACCTGATTGTAGGTGCCGAGCCAGCGCCCGCGCTCGTCACCCGGGCTGAGTTCGCCGACGACCGCCGAGCCCGTGATCCAGAGCACGCTCGCGCCGGCACCTTGGAGGATGCGGACAAGGATGACGTCGGTGGCGCTGCCGACGAGCGCGAACCCGACGAACGCGAGGACGTTGATCCCCAGTCCGACGACGAGAAAGCGTTTGGCGTTGTGCGTATCAACGGCGCGACCGAGCGGCAGGACGATGAGCAACTGGGCGAGCGCGAAGGCCGTGCCGAACAGACCCTCGACGGTCCCGGTGGTCCCGAAGATATCGGCGTACAGGCCGAGCGCGATCAGGATGGTCGAGAACGCCTGTGAGCGAGCGAAGGCGGTGCTGGCGAGGGCGACGAACTCACGGTTTTTGAAGAGGCCCAGCGAGCCTCCGGCTGTTTCCGACACTGCTAGAACGACGGCCGTGAAGCTTCAAAAAGCCATCCGTTCGCACCCTCTGCGGACAGTCTTGTCACGAGAAGTGACTTCTCCCCGCCCTACTTCGCGCTGACGCGCTCGTTGAGGGCGGGGCTTCCCTGTTCCACGACGCGGTTTGCAGACACCTGCT
>NZ_AOMF01000142.1 GCF_000336715.1 Halococcus thailandensis JCM 13552 | reverse complement strand
AGGTCCGTCGTGGGTTTCGTTTTGAACAGGACGTGTATATGGTCGTCTTCGCCGTCGAGGTGCGAGACTTCAACGCCGTAGTTGTCCGCAAACCCGTCGATGACCCCGTGTATGAAATTGGTTCGGTCTTCGGTTAGAACCCCACGCTGATACTTTGTGACGAGTATCAGGTGATAGTGGAGGGAATAGACCGAGTGTGAACCTGAGTCGAGGCCGTAAGACATTGGGTTCACTCATNGATACTTTGTGACGAGTATCAGGTGATAGTGGAGGGAATAGACCGAGTGTGAACCTGAGTCGAGGCCGTAAGACATTGGGTTCACTCATGTGTACGCCACCCCACTACATGGACTTTCCGACGTATGGCGAATCGGCCGAAAGAACAGATGATGACGGCGCTGTATCCCCTCCCTACTCCGCTCCTTGTCCGCCGTTCGGCGGACTGTGGTACTCGTTGAGGAAGGGGAATTAGCGCCTGCCGAANTGACGGCGCTGTATCCCCTCCCTACTCCGCTCCTTGTCCGCCGTTCGGCGGACTGTGGTACTCGTTGAGGAAGGGGAATTAGCGCCTGCCGAATACGTACCGTTAAACACACGGAAAGCCGCCGCTGACGGTCTCCGTGGGTGATCTGTGGCCTACGGCTGCGGTAGCGATTCGTGGTTGCGGAGCGGTGCGGCCCTGGCGGATGAAGGGCGAAGCGAGTGCCGCGACCGAAGGGAGCGCGCCGAGGGCTTCGGCGGTGCTGTGCGGTTGCGGAATGGGTTGCACCGCGCGAGCGCAGCGAGCGCGGTTCGCCGCGAGTGAGCGGAGCGAACGAGCGGGTGTTTTCAGTCCAGGTTTTTGGTCGGGGGTTGAGCGCCGCGAGGCGGCGGAGCCGCCTCGGTCCGTGCGAGCGAGCCTACGGCCCGCGAGCAGACGCCGNCCAGGTTTTTGGTCGGGGGTTGAGCGCCGCGAGGCGGCGGAGCCGCCTCGGTCCGTGCGAGCGAGCCTACGGCCCGCGAGCAGACGCCGTAGGCGCGCGATGCCCCCGTCCAAAAAAGTGCGTCTTAGAGCTCGACGCGTTCGATGAGGCGTTCGTCGGGCTCGCGGGTCGTGACAGCGACGATGCGAACATCGTCTTCGAGCCCTGAATCGGTGAGTTTCGCCTTGAGTAGGCTGTCGACCTGATAGACGCCGGCGGCGTCGGTCATCTCGATCTCGACGACGACGGGGACGTCGTCACCCGCCCTGAGGGTTAGCTCGCGGATGGCCTGACTGGAGACGGTGTTGATGCCGCGCCCGCCCTGTTCGTACGGGCGGCGCGAGCGGCCGTGTTCCATGTCGAGGGCGTCGGAAACCCTGACGACGCCGGCTTCGAGCGTGAGCGGCATCTCGGCAGTGTGATGGCAGAGGATCGCGTGGAGCACCTCTCCTTTGAGTCGGACGCGCTCCTCGACGTCGTACCAGCCGAAATCGGGGAGGAGGCGGTCGAGCACGTCGGCGGCGAGCGGGATCGAGTAGTAGGGGTGGTCGGCGCGGTGGACGACATGGCCGATGTCGTGGAGCGTCGCGGCCAGCGCGATGATCACCGGTTCGTCGGCCTCGGCGAGCCCCTGATCGCCCGCACCGTTGAACGTGACGCCGCCGGCTTTCAGCAGGTCGTAGAGACAGAGCGCGCGGTTGCGGACGATCGAGATGTGTTTCGATCCGTGATCGTTGTAGCGCTTTCTCGTGACCGGGTTCACGTTCTGGGCGTCGAGATAGGCCTGGATCTCGGCATCGTTTTCGACCGTTTCGAGCACCTCGTTGAGTCGTTCGTCGGGAAACGCGTGTTCGATGTCGGGATCGTACACTCGGCCCTTGCGGGCGCTATCGGTGTCGCTCATGGAACGGAATAGGCGGCCGCCGGGAAAACCGATTGGGTTCGCTCAGTTCAGGCTGCGTTACGGGCTGCGCTCACGACTTCGTCGTAGTCCGGCTCGACGCCGGGATCGTCGGAGCGCCACGTGTAGGTGATCTCGCCGTCACCGTCGAGGACGAACACCGCGCGCTGGGCGACCTCGTCGATGCCCAGTTCGTCGAAGCTCATCGTCGCGTCGTAGGCGTCGACGATCTCGTGGTTCGCGTCGCTGATGAGATCGTATTCCAGATCGTTCTCCTCGCGGAAGGCGTTGAGCGCGAACGGCGAATCGACGCTGATCCCGTAGATCCGCGCGCCGGCGTCCGCGAGGTCGTCAAGGCGTTCCTGAAAGGTACGCATCTCGCCGGTGCAGACGCTCGAAAACGCGCCGGGGAAGAAGGCGAGCACGAGCGGCGCGTCGTCGAGGCGCTCCGAAAGCGTGAACGTCTCGCCGAGATCGCCGTTCGCGAGCGGTGCGGTGAACGCCGGTGCCGAGTCGCCATCGGAGAGCATCGTACCCATCGGTCGGTGTCGCCCGCGCATGACTGTTGTGCCCGCCACGGGAATCGGACGGCCGGACAGTCGGGCGGTCGGCGAACGCATGCCTGCCCGCCCACAGCGGTCGTTTCGGTGAGCAAAAGGCCTATAATGGATAGTTCGTAAGCTACAGCCACAATGATGGGATTATCGCTGCTGCAGATCCCGGGTATTCCCGGCGGACCGGAGGTGTTGATCATCCTCGTGATCATCGTCCTCCTGTTCGGCGCGAACAAGATTCCCCAGCTCGCTGGCGCGCTCGGTCAGGCCCGCGGCGAGTTCGACAAGGGACGCCAGGAGATCGAGGAGGAACTCGACGAGATGCAGGAGAGCAACGTCGAAGGCGACTCCGACACCGGTGAAACGACCACCACGACCGAAGCCGACGCGACCGACACACAGACCGACACCGTCGATCACAACCCGCCCGAAGTCGAAGAGCGCAACACCGAAGTCGAGAGCAACCAGTAACGCAACGGTTTTTCGATCCGCCGCCCCAGACCTCGCCGGGCGTGTGGCCTAGCGGATAGGGCGAGAGGTTCCTAACCTCTAGACCGCGGGTTCGAATCCCGTCACGCCCGAGTAGTACCTTTTTACTGCGAGGGGTCGCGCTCGCTCACTCCGTTCGCTCGCCCGACCCCCACTTGCAAAAAGCTACGCTAAAAACTTCCCGCTCGCTCGGCCTTCGGCCTCGCTCACGGTGAATCGCGCTCGTTCCACTCGCGCGGATACTCTACCACTACAGCACCGCCGAAGCCCTCGCGCTCCCTACGGTCGCGCTCGCCCTTCATCCACCAAGGAACCGCTCCCGTACCGCTCCGCGCGGCCGCGCCGCCACCGCTACCTCACGCCTCGACTGCAGGGAACAGTTCGTCGAGATCGGGCTCGCTGTCGAGCAGTCGGTAGCCGTCGTCGGTTCGTTCGGTCACGCCGTGGGCGTCGAGATGTTCCAGATGGGCGTAGGCCTCGCCCGGCCCGTGGAGGATATGGATCGCCGAGAGATCGCCGAACAGGTGTGCGCTCACGGTCCACGCGGTCGCCGGCCCGTACTCGCGCAGTACGTCGAGGACGTTACCGGTGCGCTCGCGATGATGGACGATGATCTCGCGGGCGCGACCGGCCGGATCGTCGATGGGATCGCGATGACCGGGCCACGCGCGGGCGAACCCCGCGTCGACGATGCCGGATAGCGTGTCGAGATAGTTCGCGAGCGGGCGCTCGACGCGCACGTCGGCCCCGCCGACGTTCGGCGTATAATGGGGGAGCAACGCATCGCCCGAGAACAGTTCACGACCGTCGGTACCCTCGAAGGCAAAGCCCGCGAGCCCGGCGGCGTGGCCCGGCAGATGCAGCGCTTCGAGAGTCCCTTCGGGCGTGTCGAAGCGCGCGCCGTCCTCGAACGGCTCGACGGTCGGCGGCGTTCCCTGCAGACTGCCGTCGAGAAAGCCGAGCAGTTCCTCTCGTGGCTCGGCGGGCATCCCCCATTCGTCGAGCAGGTCGCGCTGGCGTTCGTCCATCGCGTCCCACGCGCTCTCCTCGCCGCCGATGAGCGGTGCGTCGGCGGCGTGAGCACGGACCGTCGCGCCGCTTTCCTCTTGGAGTTCGCCCGCCAGCCCCGCGTGATCGCCATGCCAGTGGGTGAGCAGGATCTGCTCGATATCCGCGATCGCCACGCCCGCGTCGGCGAGCCCTTCGTCCAACTGTTCGCGCGTCTCGGCTGTCGCCACGCCGGTATCGATCAGCGTCGGCGCGTCCGACCCCGCACCGAGGACGTAGACGTTGTTCAGTCCCTCGAAGACGGTGTTTTCGAGCGTGATGCGCTCCATCTATCGGTACTCACCGTGCATACCACGACCAGCGGGCTGATGATACATACCACTCGCGGTCGGCGAACGCGTACCTGTCGATCGTGTGCAATAAAAACCGATCTCAGTCGTCGCCCGTGGCGCGGGCGGCCGAGCGCTCGCGCAGCTCGTCGGAGATCGCGGGGACGTCGTCGGCCGCAATCTCGCCCTCCGCTTCGAGCTCGTCGAGGCTCATCGGGAACCGTCGGAGGTCGTAGTGGATATCGATGCCAGCCTTGGCTCCCTGCCCCATCGCGACGGGGATCTGGTTGTGACCGGGGACGAGATCGCCCACGGCGTAGACACCGTCGGCGGAGGTGTTGCCGTGGTCGTCGACCGCCACGGTACCATCGTCGTTGATCTCGCAACCGAGTTCGCGCGCGAGATCGTTGTTGTACTCGGAGCCGTACATCCCGAACCCACCCATGTACTCGCGGCGCTCGCCGTTCTCAAATTCGAAGCCGCCGAGCCACTCCGGATCGTCCTCGTCGGCGAACTTGCTTTCGACGTCGCTGTCGACGATATCGACCGGATGGGCACGCAGCTGGCGGTCGGTCTCCTCGGACCACTCGGGGTCGTGCCCGCGCAACAGGAGATCCACCTCGTCGGTGAAGTTGAGCATGATCATCGCGACGTGGGCGGCCGACTCGCCGTGACCCATCACGTAGACGGGCTCGTCGACGAACATGTAGGCATCACAGTGCAGACAGTAGTGCAGGCCGCGTCCAGTGCGGGGCAGCGGCGGATCGGGATGGACGTCCGAAAAGCCGGTCGCGAGCACCACGCGGTCGGCGAACAGTTCGGCGTCGTTCGTTGTAAGCTCGAACGCTCGCTCGTCGTCGACTCGCTCGGCGTCCGTCACGAACGTCTGGCGGTAGTCCGTGCCGTAGCCCTCGAGCTGTTCGATCGCGGCCTGGAGGAACTCGTTGCCGCTGGTTTCCTCAGTGACACCGATGACGTTGTGCGTATCGCGCATCATCGCGGCACGACCGCCACCTCGATTGAGCACGACCGTATCGTGGCCGAGCCGCGTCGTGTACAGTGCTGCGGTCAGACCCGCCGGCCCACCGCCGATAACTGCGACGTCGTAGCCTGCGCTGTCGTCCATATACCTAGTGGGAGGGCCGCGAGACTCATAACGAATGTGGTCGACGCGCACAACACTACCCGAAAACGACCGCACCGGCGCGGTGAGCAGGCCGATGGCCTATCCGTCTCGGCGTGCAATCCGGCATGTGACACGATGGCCCCCGACCCGGAACACACAGTGACTGCGGCAGGACCGCCCGACGGGGCGAAACGCCGCGTCATCGTGAACCCGACGAGCGGCGGCGGCGAGCACGGCCCGGCGGTCCGACGACTGGCCGACCGCCACGGCTACTCGGTCGTCGAAACCACAAAGCAAGGCGACGGGGCGGCGCTCGCACGCGAGGCCATCGCCGACGGCGTGACGGTCCTTGGAGCGTGTGGCGGCGACGGCACCGTCCAGGAGATCGTCCAGGGGCTCGCCGACGCCGACGCGCTCGATACGGTGCGGTTCGGAGTGCTCCCCGCCGGTACGGCGAACATCTTCGCCGGCGACATCGGCGTTCGGAGCATCGAACACGGTTTCGAGCTGCTCGAAGAGGGTGAGGCGCGGGCAATCGACATCGGGTTCGCCGACGACACGCCGTTCGTCAAATCCTGCATCGCCGGCCTGACCGCCGACACGAGCGCGGCGACCACCTCGGACATGAAAGAACGCTTTGGCCCGCTCGCGTTCGTCATCACGGGCGTCCAGCAGGCGACGAGCTTCGAGGGACTCGCGCTCGATATCGATGTCGTCACCGACGAGGGCGAGCACACCTGGTCGGGCGAGGCGCTCTCGGTGCTCATCGGCAACGCCCGCCGGTTCGCCAAGGAGCTCGGCCAGGCAAACGTCGAGGACGGCCTGTTCGACGTGACGCTCATCGAGCAGATGCCGCCGGGCGAGGCGGTCGCAGAAGCCATCGCCCAGCAGCTGTTGGGCCGCGACACCGAACACGTGACACGACTCGACGCCGAACGCATCGAAATCGAGAGTCGGGCCGACGCGGTGGATTTCAGCCTCGACGGCGAAATCTACCGCCGCGATCGCCTCACGCTCACCGTGCAACCGGCGGCGTTGTCGGTCTGTGTCGGCCCGGAGTACGACCCTGCGCCGACGGCCTGAGTTCGGTGCGGGTGCGATGCGTTCGAGATCGGTCGGCAGCGATCAGCGCCCGAGCGTGTGAAATTCTTCGTTGGGACGCATGTCGGCGAAGTTCGCCATCCGGTTCGAGAGATTGTAGTAGGCGGTGACGCTGGCGATATCCCACGCTGCCTTCTGGGAAAAGCCGACTTCGCGCAGGCGCTCGATATCGTCGGAATCGACCTCGCCGGGCGATTCGGTGAGCTTGACCGCGACGTCGAGCATCGTGCGATGAGGTTCGGCAAGATCGGCCGCGCGATGGTTGGCGGCGAGCTGATCGGCGAGATAGGGATCGTCGGCGTAGATGCGAAGCAACGCACCGTGGGCGACGGTACAGTAATAACAGTCGTTGACGCCGCTGACGGTGACGATGAGCATCTCGATTTCCTCGCGTTCGAGGGCCGTCTGCTCGACGAGGGCGTCGTGATAGGCGAAAAACGCCCGGAAATGCGAGGGCCGGTAGGCAAAGGCTGCGAAGACGTTCGGCGTAAAGCCCGCGTCCTCAGTTTCGGCTTCGATGCGTGCGCGCACGTCCTCGGGCAGGTCCTCGACGTCGGGTACCGGGAACTCACCCATCGCGTCGCTCATGATTGATTGGGCGAGAGGTGCGCGCTTAGGCTTTGTGGCGATCGTGGAGTCGTCTACGACCAACTGTCGAGCCAGCGATTGAGCACGAAGAGGAGTCCGTAGCCGGCGAGACCGATGACGAACACCGTCGCAGGGATGACGAACGGGCCGAACGTCCGCACCAACGCTTCGACAAGCGCCGCCAACCCATCCATGTGTGGCGTTCGACCGCCGGCGAGTTAACTTCGCCCCTTTTGACGAGAGTGCCGACTCAGATCTCGTCTTGCTCGTTGAGCTGTTCGATGACGTCGTCGACGAAGCTCTCGGGGCTCTCGTAGGGGAAATCGCCCCCCGAGAGCTTCGTGTTGAGCTCCATCGCCGTCATCGAGAAATCGCCCGATTCGAATTTCGTCGACGGCCCGTTTGGCAGGGCCGGCACGAGATCCATCGGACTCGAAATCGGGTAGTCGGCCTCTTCGAACGCGTCGATCATCTGGCTTCTGAGTTCGTCTTCGTCTGCCATAGCCACCGATTGTTCAGCGACTGTCAGTAAAAGCGTTCGGGAACCGCAAACGGGTTGGTCGGGATTGCAACGAGCGCTTCTACAGCACCGTCTCGATATCGCCCAGCGAATCGAGGACGTGATCGGGCGTGAGGTCGCTCGTGGCGAGGGTGTCGTCGTCGGTCGTGCCGGTGCGAACGAGTACGGTCTCTATGTCAGCGCGTGCACCCATCGCGATATCGGTATCAAGACGATCGCCGACGATGAGACAGTTCTCGGGGGCGGCGTCGATCGTGGCGAGCGCAGCGGAGAGGGCGTGGTCTGTGGGTTTGCCCACGATAACGTCGGGCTCGCGCTCGGCGACGCCCGCGATGGCACGGATGATGGCGCCCGATCCGGGGATGACGCCGTTTGCGGTCGGGATCGTCACGTCGGGGTCGGTGCCGACGAAGGCTGCACCCGCATCGAGTGCGCGCAGGCCGTCGGTCATGTCGTCGTACTCGAAATCGCGGGTGTAGGAAGCGACGAGTACGTCGGCGGTTTCGGGTTCGTCGGTCAGCGTGAGGTCGGCGTCGGTGAGCTGTGTTCGTAATCCCGGTGCTCCGATGAGGAACAGTCGGTCGGCGGCGTGTTCGGCAGCGAGATAGTCGACGGTGACAGTGCCCGCTGACTCGATTTCGTCGGGGCGGACGGTAAGATCCATCTCGGCGAGGCGGTCGGCGAACTCGGCGGGTGTCTGCATCGGGTTGTTCGAGAAAAAACAGAGGTCGTAGGCGGCGTTCCGGAGCGCTTGGATGCCGCGGCGCGCACCCGGGATCGGCGCGTCGCCGCGATAGACGGTGCCATCGAGATCGACGATCGCGCCACGAGAAGGCATGTAGTCGGTAGGAGTTCGGGTGGGTAAATCCCGTTGGTCTCGGACAGGATAGCGGTTAGTCGTCGTCATCAGGCGGTTTGTCGTGTCGATGGCAGGAGGAGTGTGCTCACATCGATCTTCGCAGGTAGATATATACACACTCGTAGTTCTTCTGGATGAGACATTGCGTTCTTGTAGAGTACTATATATTGATATGATTGCTCCGGTGATGTCGTCTCTAGTGAGAACATCATAATTGATATTGTAATAATTGGTTGCCGCCAATAGTTCTGGGTAGAATTGTGTTTTGGGGCCTCTGAATCGGTTCTGTCGTTCACGATTTAGTGAGGCAGTGCAGCGATCACTGTTCGTATGACTGCAGAGATCGTCGCATATGTGAACTGCAAAGGACGTTGGATCTCGGTGATCGCCGAAATCTGTCTCATTCAGGTTGCGAAATTGGATCCCTATGCATCGGAGAGGAGCGTGCGAACGATCGCTGTGCGGTTCCGATCGGCGACACCGTCACTGACAGTTGTCGTCAGCACTCGACTCAGCCGGGTTGTCTCTATTACAGCTATGAGGCTATCTGAGGCGGTACACCCGGCGGTAGACGACGGATGCATACACTGCAGTCGTGTGTGAGAGTATCGTTCCTGTTTGTGATCTAGTAGTTGTCAGGCGGGTCTCTGACGGGGCTCATGTTGTGGCCGCTGACGACGCCCGACAGTCACGACGCTCGGGTTGGGATTCGACTAGCATCTTACCATGCCGGGTATGGTCAGTGAATTCGATGTCGCCTTTGGAGAGTTCGTCGAGGGCGTT
>NZ_AOMF01000141.1 GCF_000336715.1 Halococcus thailandensis JCM 13552 | reverse complement strand
GTGTGTCTCTATGGACATGGGCTGGTCGACTCGATACGGACTGCCCACGTGGTCGGTGGTCTGAACACCGGCCACAGATTCTGTGGCTATGTGGGAGTCCTACTAGTGTATGCGAGAGTCGCCTACTTAAGAGTTTACAAAATATAGAGGTTGATGTGAAGCGTTTTCTGTGAAGGGTATAAAACAATGCACACCATATGTTCTTGTAGGTGCACTAGCTATGGCTTCTACAATGGAACCGCGGCTGAACGAGACGGATCGCGCGATCATTCGTGAAATACGTGATAACGGTCGAGCGACAACGACACTGGTCGCAAACGTAGTAGATGTTTCACGTCCTTACGTCTCGGATCGAATTACTCGAATGCGCGAACATGGTTTTCTGACCGAGGTCGCGCCAAATCTCTATGANGTAGATGTTTCACGTCCTTACGTCTCGGATCGAATTACTCGAATGCGCGAACATGGTTTTCTGACCGAGGTCGCGCCAAATCTCTATGACGTTACTGAGAAAGGGCGTAATACGCTCGATAAGTAGAATATCGGACACTCTTAGCGATATTCTACTTCCAGCCATGACTGATGGACGTAGATTGGTTTTGGAGTTCTACGACGGGGTAAAGGACTGCTATGACGAGCGAACGAGCGGTTCGTACCACTCACGGTTCTTTCGATACCAGTCGATGAACTCGCCGACGCCGCTACGAATGTCTTCGGTCGGTTCATAGTCGAGTACGTCACCGGCCTTGCTCACGTCGGCGTGGGTGTGTTCAGCATCGCCAGCCTGACGCTCGCCGTGTTCGATCGAAAGGTCGGGGGCGATCTCGTCGCGGATGACCTCCGCAAGCGTCCGGATATCGACGTTGTCCGTGCTACCGATGTTCAGCACCTCGCCGTCGGCAGCATCGGTTTCGAGGAGTTTCGCGTTTGCACGAACAATGTCGGCGATATAGGTGAAATCACGAGTCTGTGACCCATCGCCGTAGACCACGGGTGGTTCGTCGTTCATACACCGCGAGACGAAATTCGAGATAGCCATGTTCGGACGCATCCGCGGCCCATAGACGGTGAAATAGCGAAGTGCAACCGTCGNGTTCATACACCGCGAGACGAAATTCGAGATAGCCATGTTCGGACGCATCCGCGGCCCATAGACGGTGAAATAGCGAAGTGCAACCGTCGGAACGTCGTAGAGATCGCCGTAGACACGAACGTAGTTCTCGGCGGCGAGTTTCGAGACACCATAGGGACTGACCGGCGTCGTCGGATGGTCCTCGTCGTAGGGGAGATAGCGTGGTTTGCCATAGACCGACGACGAGCTCGCGAAGACGACGCGGTCGGTAGGCGAGTCTCGGGCAGCATCGAGCACGTTGAGCGTGCCCTCGACGTTGATATCGTCGACTCGGCGGGGGTTCTTGACACTGGTGCGGACGCCGGCCTGTGCGGCCTGATGGAAGACGAACTGCGCGTCAGCCACGAGATCAGCCACGAGGTCGGCGTCCCGGACATCGCCCTCGACGAGTTCGTATGACCCGTCACCGTTGTCGGCCGCCTGGCGCGCGACATCGATGGTCCGGCGCTTGATGTCGGTATCGTAGAAGGGATCGAGATTGTCGAGTACGACGACATCGTGGCCCGCGCTGACGAACGAGGCAGCGAGATGGCCGCCGATGAAGCCCGCGCCGCCGGTGACGAGTATCATTTGCTCGAAGAAATCGGAGGACCGGGTAAAACGTACCGGAATCGGACGGATACACTAATTGCGCATCGAATCGCTTTTGAGCCGTCTGATTGCAGAACCGGTAGATGCGTATCTTGCGAATCGCCCAGAAGACCTACCCGGAGGTCGTCGGCGGCGGTACCTACCACGTCCACGCGATGAGTCGCNTTGCGAATCGCCCAGAAGACCTACCCGGAGGTCGTCGGCGGCGGTACCTACCACGTCCACGCGATGAGTCGCGACCAGGCCGCGATGGGCCACGACGTGACGGTGCTCACGATCGGCAACGGAACGCGCCCGCGCCGCGAAGAGCGTGCCGGCTACACCGTGATTCGCAGACCCGCGACTGCTAAAGCGCTCGGCAACAGTCTCTCGGCAGGCGTCGCACGCTTTCTCCATGAGGCTGACGACTACGACGTGATGCACGCCCACTCGCATCTCTATTTCTCCACCAATCTTGCAGCACTCAAACGACGGTTCAATTCGATCCCGCTCGCGATCACGAACCACGGCCTCTACTCGCAGTCGGCCCCCGAGTGGGTCTTTCGCTGGTATCTCCGCACATTCGGGCGTGCGACATTCAACAGCGCCGATGCGGTCTTCTGCTATACCGAAACCGATGCCGACCGGCTCGGCGATTTCGGTGTCGATGCGCCGATTCATGTAGTAGCGAACGGCATCGACACCGAGCGCTTCTCGCCCGAAGGCGAGGAGAGTGATCGCATCGTGGGCGATCCTGCGGTGCTGTTCGTCGGTCGATTGGTTGAGGGCAAGCGACCGGGCGATGCGCTGTCGGCGATTGAACGAGTCCGAGAGACCCATCCCGAGGCTCGGCTTCACTTCGCCGGCAAGGGATCACTGCGGGCGGACCTCGAACAACGTGCCGCCGAGCGCGGACTCGACGATGCGGTGGCGTTTCTCGGTGAGGTTCCCCACGAGGAGATGCCAAAACTCTACCGCGGGGCCGATCTCTTCGTTCTTCCCAGTCGCGCGGAGGGACTTCCCCGAACGGTGCTGGAGGCGTTTGCGTCGGGGACGCCGGCCGTCACGAGTGATCTCGCACAGTTGGTCCCGATGGTCGAAAAAGCAGGAATCACCGTCCCTGTCGGAGACTGGAAGGGATTTGCCGACGCGCTCAGCGAACTGACCTCGTCACCGGAACGTCGCGAAGCGTACAGCGAGCGTGGACGGGAGTTGGTCGTTACTGAGCATGCATGGAGCGATACGGTGGCACGGACGACGGATCATCTGGAAGCGCTCTGTGAGGAACACCGGAAGCCCGTTCGAATCAATTGATCGCCATCCGGTGTAGCGGCATCAACCGTCTGCAGCCGACTCAATCGTCACTAGCGGTCTGTCCTGTGGCACGCGACTCTGCTGTCGCCGAACCGCTGATAGTCGCGTGCGCATCGATCGCCTCGCGATAGGCACTGTACGCGTTGACCTGCTTTCCGTTGTGTCTAACCCGTTCAGTACCACGCTTCCCATTGAACACCGCCCAGTCAGTCTCTTTGTCCTCGTTGAACCAACACCACATATCGACGCCGCGATTTTCGAAGTATGCGAGTGCGTCGCGAATCCATTTTCCTTTACGACGTGGATCGTGGCCGACACTCACCTTCGAGGAAGAAGCAAACTCTGCAATACAGACCGGCTTGTCGCCGAAGCCGGAGAATCTGTCGAGCATCCCACCATAGATGCTTTCCGGCGATTGCCAGGCCGACCAATTCTGGCTTCGGCCCCACTGGTAGCCATCAAGGCCTAGCCAGTCAACATATCGGTTTCCAGGATACAGCTGTTCAGCCTTGTAGGAACCGACATCATCGGCATTCACACACCACATCCACTGGAGGTCGTCATCGATTCCCTGCCGGTCGAATCGGTTGTGGACGTGCCGCCACATCCTGACATAGCTCCAGGGGCTGGAATTGCCAACGGTCGGCGACCAAGGATACCAATCGCCATTCATCTCGTGGGCGAGTCGGAGATACGCCTGTCGGTCGCCAGATTTCGAGAGAGCATTCTGCAGTCGGTCCGCCCAGCGATCGATGTATCGGTCGTAGTTGCCGTTACCGATACGG
Organism: Halococcus thailandensis JCM 13552; assembly: GCF_000336715.1. Classification (GTDB taxonomy): domain Archaea; phylum Halobacteriota; class Halobacteria; order Halobacteriales; family Halococcaceae; genus Halococcus; species Halococcus thailandensis. Next base: position 25,377 of record NZ_AOMF01000141.1, on the reverse strand, counting down.
ACCTCGATGTCGTTCGGCGTAGTGTCGGCGAGACCCTTAATGTAGGCGTCGTATTCGTTTTGCTCAACGAGCGATTGGGTATCGACCGAAGCGGTTCGTGCGCCAGGCGTGTACGGCTCCCAGGTGATCAATGGTGTCCGGCCAGCATTCCAGATCTTCGGAAGGATGTGGTCAAACAGCCAGTTCATATGCCCCTTATCTGTGTTCCATGGAACGAACAGGTTCTGGACAGCGTAGTCAGTGTTTTGCCATTTCTCCATACGATTTATAGTGTCGAAATTCGTTTCGCTGAGACCATTATGAACACCAATATTTGACGATGAATTCTGACCGATATAGATTGCTACATCACCATCAAACGACATTTCAGATACACTGCCAGAGAAGGCATAGATATCATGGCCACTGCTAACCGCACCGGTGGCGGACGATCCCGAAATTTCGTCCTCGTCGGAAATCCCAGTATGAGCTTCGAGGTTGCCACTTACGGTGAGATCGTAGGTAGCGTACGACCCGGTCCCCGCAATGGTGAGGGTATATGGAGGATTGTTTGCAGGATCGATTTTCTCACTATCGATACTGATGCTGGTAACGGCACCCGAAAAGGCATAGGTGTCGCGGCCATCGCTAACTGCGCCAGTAGCGGAGGATCCAGAGATATTGTCTTCATCAGTGATTCTTGCATCGGCCCAAAGGGTGCCACTCACGGTTACGTCATAGCTAATGTACGATCCGGAACCTTCGATAGTCAGAAGTCTTCCATACTGCGCTGGGTCAATGACTGCACCATCGAGTCGTACTGTGGCGTTGCCGTCAAGGCTGAAGGTATGAAGATCTCCCGAGAACCCGTAGCTGTCGGAGCCTCCACCGACCGCACCGGTAGCCGTCGAACCGGAAACCGTGTCTTCACTAGTGATGCTCCCCCCTTCGAGGTCACCACTTACCGTAAACGAGTAATCGGTGGTTGATCCAGCCCCGTCGATGATGAGTGCATGGTCGGGACGCTGGCCAACGCGAGCCGATTCGCCGTCAAGCGTGACATTTGCCTTCCCGTCAAGCGAGAACGCGATGATGTCTCCCGTGAATACGTAGCTATCACGACCGCCACCGACCGCTCCGGTGGCAGTCGAGCCAGAAATCGAATCTTCGTCGGTGAGATTTGTCCCTTCGAGGCCACCACTCACTGTGAATGAGTAATCGGTGGTTGATCCAGTACCGTCAATTACCAGTGTGTGGTCGGGATACTGGCTAATATGCACTGATTCACCGTCAAGGGTGATACCTGCCTCGCCGTCCAGATCGAACGCTATGAGTTCGCCCGAAAATTCGTAGCTGTCAACACCAGAGCCGACGGCACCGGTGGCCGTCGATCCAGAGATGTTGTCCTCACTGGTGAGATCTTTTCCGTCGAGATTGCCAGAGACTGAAAAGGAATAATCGGTACGCGATCCAGTACCATTGACTACCAGTTCGTGATCAGGATACTGGCGAACGTGAACTGGCTCGCCGTCAAGCGTGACGTTTGCCTTCCCATCAAGTGAGAACACAATGAGTTCGCCCGTGAATCCGTAGCTGTCGGAGCCCCCACCGACCGCGCCGGTGGCGGTCGAACCGGAAACCGTGTCTTCACCGGTGATACTCGCCCCTTCGAGATCACCACTTACCGTAAACGAGTAATCGGTGGTTGATCCAGTCCCGTTGATTACTAGTGCGTGATCGGGACGCTGGCCGACGTGGGCCGGCTCGCCATCGAGCATGACGTTTGCCTTCCCATCGAGCGAGAACGCTATGAGTTCGCCCGAAAATTCGTAGCTGTCGACACCGGAGCCGACTGCACCAGTGGCCGTCGATCCAGAGATGTTGTCCTCACTGGTGAGATCATTTCCGTCGAGATTGCCGGAGACCGAAAAGGAATAATCGGTACGCGATCCAGTGCCGTCGATCCTGAGCGTCGATACATCATCTTTCATTGCAACAGCAGCGTCGATGCGACCACTACCTTGTTCTTCGCTCGAAAGACCGACATCGACAGCGGCGTTCTTCAGGCGGGAGCGCAGCTCTTTCTTTGCGAGGTTTTCTTGCGAAAGAACGAGCGCCGCGATACCCGATACGACTGGTGCTGCCATCGAAGTGCCCGAAAGCGTCTCGTAACCATCGTCGGTCCACGTTGAGAGTAAGTTCGTTCCAGGCGCAGTGAGTTCGATTTCTGGGCCCCTACTCGAATAGGAGGCGAGACTGTCATCAGGATCGAGCGCCGAGACGGCCAGACATTCGTCGTAGGCTGCAGGATATTTGACCGGGCCGCCATCATTACCCGCCGCAGCGACGAGCAATGCACCCTTTTCATGAGCATAGGAGACTGCTTTCTGGAGCGTCTCGGTGAATCCACCACCAAGCGAGAGATTGATGATGTCTGTACCGTTGTCCGCAGCCCACTGAATACCATCGGCAATATCGGCAGCAGACCCCGTTTCGGATTTGTCGAGTGTGCGGACGCTGAGCAATGTTGCGTTGCTGATGCCTGCGATACCAATATTGTTATCGGTCCCAGAAGCCACGATACCAGCGACGTGCGTCCCGTGCTGTTCGTCCGAAAGCGTGTCGGGATACGGATCGTTGTCGTTATCGTTATCAACGAAATCATGTCCATGTCCGTCCGCAACGTTTGCTTCGAGATCCGGGTGGTCGTATTTGATACCCTGATCGACAATCGCAACGGTCACGTCGCTCTCACCAAATGTTGTCTCCCACGCTGCTGGCGCGTTCACCATCTCTGGAGCATACTGGTCGCCGAAGCGTGGATCGTTCGGAACGGCGAGCGTCTCGTAGACGGCGTTCCGCTCGGCATATTCGACACCTTGACGTGAGGCGACAGAGCTAGCAACGCTGGCCGTTGCGCTTGCCGAAGACCGATCGGGCAGCTCGGCTCTGACGTAGCCGAGCGCATCGTTCTCGTCGATGATCCGGGCTCCGGACGGCAGCGCCTGCTGGGCAGTTTGGCGCGCGTTCGCGGTCGGGGAGACGCCGACAAGCAGCTCGTTTTGTTTCTCGTTCGATTGTTGAGCAAGCGTGCTTTCCGCCGATCCAGACAGAATTCCCACAGTCCCCGCAACTTTCAAAAATTCCCGCCTGTCGAAAGACGATATCTCTGGCATAGTTTAAGCGAATAGGCCTACATAATAACTGTTTTCATCTTTATAATTAACAGCAAGAGGACAGATTGTGTATCGAGAGTAAGGGAGTGGTACTGTCGAGAATCGTATCGGCTTGGTCAGGACTATTGTATGTATCCGAGATCTTCGAGGCGGGCTTCCGTCGCGTCATCAAAACCTCACCTGACGTATCGGCGTGTTCAAACGTATCGAGCCACTCGTCGAGCGTAGTTTCAAGCGGGTCAACTCATTCAGAGCGTTTGGTTGCGAGATTCATGGCTCCTCAGGATCAGTTTGCAGTCGTAGAACTTCTATGTGCCGTCCGATCCGCGAATCAGTTTCTCATTGTCGGCCCAAGTGGCGCGGAGCGAGCGGTCGAATCATTCGACATCGTCCGTGAGTATCCCAACCCGTTCGCGGAGCGCATCCATCGAAGGTGCGGAGGAGCCATGTACTCGGTGCCGGTCCGGGCGAGGAGATCGGGTTCAAGGAGGACAGCATACGCTCGCGGATGGTCTCGCAAGTGCGGACGGTGTCCATCACGACGAGGGCGACGTTTAGTCGGGAAGGGCTCTGATGGTATGAAAGCCTGCTAAGTCCCCGGAGCATGGAGAAAGAACGGGGTGGAGAAGGCCGATGATTCAATGGCGTCATCGAACGCGTGGCTCTGATTGGCCTCAGTGCCAAGGACGCAGCATCATGGGACACCGCCCCATCCGTTCTAGGCTAATCCCGTCGTGACCGGGACGAATTGATCGGGAATCTGCTCTTCCAATCGGAGAACGCAATCGTTGGCCGGATCAAAGCCCGTTGAGGAGCGCTCACCGGCGTGAGCGCTCCGAGATGTTCGTTGAACGCGAGTGCTGTAGCTGGAGAGTCCCGCGAATCCAGTCCGATCACGCCGGATTACGCGAGGTCAGCGGCGAACGGTTCGTACCGCACCTCGTCAAGCAACGAGATGCGGTGCGTGTTCGGGTCTAACGCATCGTTCATCAGCGATTCAACCAACTTCGGCGGCTCGTAGCCGAGTCGCTCGGCGACTCGGCGGAGAATCCGGTCACTGTGCCGTCCGAACGCTCGCGCCCACCGTTCTCGAGGCAGGAGCGACGACGCTTCCACGTCGTCGCTGCCGTCCTGCTGTGCTTCGATAATCTCGATGAACAGTTCTCGGAGTGTGCGGCTCACGACGAGCGAAAGCAGCCCGATCAGGATCAACGCCTCCACCACCTCCGGTTTTCCCGAGTTGATCTCATCGAGTCCGTACGTAGTCTTGAGCTCCCGAAAGAGAAGCTCAGCCTCCCAGCGCGCCTGATAGAGCTTCGCGATATCAGGCGCGCTGTAGTCCTCAGCGGACAGATTCGTGATGTAGAGTTGGTACCGCTCTTCCTCGTCGTTCCAGACGCCGACGACACGAAACGTCTCGACGGCACGGCTCCGCGTGCCGTTGTAGATGCGTCGTTTGAACCTGACTTCACCGTCGACGTCGATGACGTCGCGGTGAAGGTCGTCGAGGATGTCCTGTACCTGCTTGCCTTCGAGGGAAATGGCGTCGCCACGCCATTTCCTGAGTTCAGCCGTTATATCCGGGTTTGCGTTGGGTTTGAGCCGCGTGAGGAACCAACCGCCGTTGGCGTCGATCAGGTCCATCGTGCGATAATCGAAGTAGGCCTGATCGAACAGCAACAACGCATTCTCTACCCACGGACCTGTGGAGAGTTGCGTAAACTCATGCGTACGCGCGTCAGTGATGGTGAATTCAGCCGGGAGACCGCTACTGACGGCTTCGACCACGTGGAGCTTCGCTCCAGCGTGGTCGTCACCATAGCCGGGAAACGTCTCGAATAGCGACTGATACAACGTAATGACGGTCGCATCCGCGATGAACACCTCTCGGAATTGCTCGAACCGTCCTTGGAGACGGTCGTTGTCGTGTTCGAGGTCCTCAAGGGCGCGCTTGAGGACCTCTCGAAGGAAATCACAGAGGGCGGGCATGAACCAGTCGTGGAAGGAGGAGTATTCGAGCGAGCCGCCAAAGGTTTCGATGTATTCCTGGCGGAATTCTTCAAGAGTTCTGTAGTTGCCGGAGAGAAAGCCGATAGCTAGCGACCAGAAGAGGGCGTCAGCCTTCAGTTTCCCGCCCTCGCGCTGGATCAGCCCGGTTGCGCGAGCAAGCTCGCGCAGCCGGGTGTTCGGAAACGTCTTCACCAATCGTTCCTCTATCACCGAATCCGGTGGAAGCTTCATTCCCTTTCCACCGGCCGCTCAGAAAGCTAACAACTGGCGTTCTTCGGCTATCTCGGAGTTAGCCTAGAACGGATGGACACCGCCCATTCGTCTTCGGTTAAGGAAGTGAATCGCAAGCCGACGGCTACCTGTGGCAGTAGCGATGAGGAGAGGGTGAAATGGATGACCTCTCCTCAGAAGCGATCCGTTCTCTTCTGACTTCGCTGTTTCCCTCACAGATGGTTGAAGACCTCGCACGCGAGCGCGAGATTGTCATCCGTGACCGGAAAATCGACGTCAGGATGCTCGTTTGGACGCTCGTCGTGGGCTTCGCCGTCGGCGGCGAAGCCCGCTCTATCGCTGGTTATCGCCGTGCCTACGAAGCCGCAACCGACCACTCGGTCTATCCCTCTAGCTTTTACGACCGGTTTACCGAAGAACTGGCCACACTCCTTCGCGACCTCCTCGACCACGCTGTCGAGGAGGTCGCTGTCCCTCATACTCTCACTCCAGCGTTCGAACAATTCCGCGATGTCATCGCTGATGACGCGACAATAGTGCGGTTGTGTCGGTTTCTCTCGGAGTTCAAAGCTACTCATGAGAACAAGTCAGGACTGACGCTCTATCTCGTCCACAACGTGACCGAGCAGTCGGTGATCTCCGACGGGATCACCGACGAAACCACTCACGAGAGCACGTTGTTTGAAACGGGTTCGTGGCTGTCTGGGCGGCTGTTCTTGCTGGATCGTGGCTTCTTCAAGTTCCGTCGGTTCGCGCTAATCGACGAGAATGACGGCTTCTTCGTCAGTCGTCTCAAGGCGAGTTCGAACCCGGTAGTGACCGAAGAGTTGCAGGAATGGCCCGGCCGGGCCATTCCGCTTGAGGGCGTACGAATCTACGACGTAGTTGGAGACCTGTACCGAGAGCACATCGATGTTGAAGTTTCCTTCCAGCGACGAGTGTACAACGGGGTGAAGTCGTGGGACACCAAGCAGTTGCGAGTCGTCGGCGTCCGCGATGAGGACGCCGACGACGGCTATCGGCTGTACATCACGAACCTGCCGCATGATGAGTTCGATCCCGACGAGATCTCCACGCTGTACCGAGCCCGGTGGGTTGTGGAGTTGCTGTTTAGGGAGCTGAAGTCGCGGTACTCGCTGGATGAGTTTGAGACAGAGAAAGCTCATATCGTGAAGATTCAGGTAGTGGCGGCTCTGCTGACACTGGTAGTCAGCAGAGCCATCCTTCGGGAATTCATGGATTCTGCCGAAGAACAGGACGAAGAATGCGTGTTCCCGACGGAACGCTGGGCGGCGACCTTCCGGTCGCTCGCCCAGCTCATTCTCCAGGAAATCGCCGCTGGTTACGGTTATCCACCGCCGAATCTTGGTGAGATCCTGTATCAAGAAGCCAGACAGCCGTCACCGTCACGGCTCACACTGTTGGAGGAGGTGAATGCCGGGCTGTGTGGCGGTTCTCCAGCTTAACTGAAGACGAATGGTTCACGGAGACAGTGCAGGACGGCGTGCTTCCAGCCGGCAACGGAGTTGCCGGCAGGATCGCTGATCTGGATCAGTGCTGCATCAGTAAGTTTTCGTGCAATCGAGACAGCCTGTTTGACGAAGCGGAAGAGAATCTTCTGCACAAAGACTCTCTTCCGCTTCGTCTCAATCGTTCTGACGACTCACCCCGACGCCGTCGGTGGATTCAATGGAGCCGTCGGGAAGTCATCGATGAATAGCTCAAAAGGCGACCGCATCGGCCTATATGTGCTTTCTATCGCGCGGCATATTATTCAATTTCGGCGTGTTGCCACACAACTCGCGGTAGAGTTCGACGTGTGCTGCAGCAGTATCCTCGATGTCGAACATGGCTGCAGCACGCTCGTAGCCGTTCATGCCAAATGGCTCATCCGCCGTCACGACCTCAATCATACGATCGGCCAACTCGGAGGGAGACCGTGCCGGAGCCAAGAATCCGGTCCGTCCATGTTCAATGATTTCTTCAACACCAGGGATTTCCGTTGCGACGACCGGAAGTTCAGCAGCCATTGCCTCCAAGTGGGCAATCGGCAATCCCTCACGCACCGATGAAGAAACAAATGCATCAGAACAGGAATAAAATCGATAGAGGTCGTCATTTGACACGCGACCAGTGATCGTCACATTGTTCTCTAAGGCGAAATTCGCAACGGTTTGGTGAAGTTCGTCCGCCAACTCCCCCCAGCCAACAATGAACAGCTGCGCGTCGGATTGTTCGCGGACGACACGGTTCATCGCAGCTATCAGATCGTGTTGTGCTTTCGCCGGTACGTACCGCCCAACGCTCAGAAATATCGGCCCATCTCGGATTGCGTACTGTGATTCGAGAATCGTAGTGTCGGCTGCCATAACCCGTTCGTTGAATTCTGAAACGTTAACACCATTATAAATCGTGCACCACTGGTCACGCTGATTCGGTTCGTACTGACGAGCGCTCCCAGTAAACGCGCGTTCGATGCCTTCTGATACGGCGATCGTCCGGGAATCAAGTCGACGTGTTATTCGTTCGAATGTGCCAGTTATTGGGTGATAGTTTGTCGGCACATTGTGCTGAGTGCTAATAACGTGTTTGACACCACCAATACGTCCGAATACACGACCCAGTGTCTGTGAATACGGGAGATGTGCATGAAGGATATCGAACTCCTTGTGCCTGAAAAACCGGAGTATCCGTCCGATCGTTCGTGGATCGAACTTGAATTTGGCACCGAAATCCACGACCCGAACATCCTCATTCTCAAAGTCGGAAGCGAGTGAGTCATCGCCTTCGATGAAGCAAACGGTATATTCGATGTCGTCAGCATCGGTGTTGCGGACGATATCAAGCAACAGCGTCTGCGCTCCTGCCGGGGCGAGTTCGTTAACGAGAAAACAGATCTTCATGTGTCTCAAATTCCTGTGCTGATTACAGCCAGGGAATAGCCTAAAGCGATGCGGTCTGGTTCATTCAGCGTGACTGTGTATCATGCGGGATAGAAGTATTTCTGTTGCCTCGCGCAATGCACCGAAACGACGGGAACCGGATGATTGTTGTTTTCGTCTACGGTGCGATTCTGCATGAACATTCCTCCTACAACTGTACCACGCAGCAAGGAATCCGAAACACATTATCCGTCACACAAACCGCTGTACCTTCGGCGGCTCAACCGGCGGCAGTACAATCCGAAGGGAATCGATATTTTTACCGAAGATTGAGATAATCTCGTCATCCTCGATGCCTGTCGGTACGATATGTTCAAGCGCTACGCGGAGCTTCCAGGGCAGCTCGAATACCGCCACACGCAGGGAACGAGTACGACGGAGTTCCTAAAAGCGAACTTCGGCGGGTGCGACCTGCGCGATACAGTTTATAACAGCGAATCCACAGTTGTACCACAACCGGGACGAAATCGACACGACACTATACTACACTATCAACATCTGGCGGGAAGAGGGCTGGAATGAGGAGCACGGAACAATGCTCCCCGAGACGGTCACGAAGTACGCCCAACGCGCGGCGAGCGAGCAACCGAACAAGCTCATCATCCACTATATTCAGCCCCACTATCCCTTTATCGAATCGGAGACGGAATTCGACAAGCGGCATCTCACGGCACCGGACACCGACGAGCAGGCAGGTAAAGAGGAGAACGTCTGGGGCAGCTGATGACGGGCGCACTCAATACCAATCCTGCCGACATCTGGTAGCCATATGTAGCCAATCTGAAACACATCCTGCTTCATATCAATAATCTGATTAGAGAATTCGGCGGACGAACGGTCGTTACAGCCGACCACAGCAACATGGTTGGAGAGCGATCGTTCCCGATTCCAATTCGTGAGTGGGGGACATCCGTGAGGTATCTACACCGAACAATTGGCCCGAGTACCGTGGTTGGTGCACGATGATGGCCCGAGACGTTATGGCCGAACGGTCTGAATCGACAACGGAAACAGTCGATGATGAAACGGTCGCAGACCGAACTCAAACACCTCTCGGATACGCGGAATAACCGGCGTCGATAGTATCGCCGCCATGCCGTTCGTAACCGATATACTAATTATCGTCGCGTCGGCAAGTCAACCAAATGAGTTTCTCATCACCCAAGATGTCACTTCTCTCCGCTCTCTCCGGCCCTCCAGACACACTTGATGGGCGGAATGTACTTCAATACGTTATTATGCTTACCGTATTACTCGTCGCCATCGTTCCAATCGTAGCGCTCACGACCGGTCTGCCGGTCCTCGCGCTGGTTGCAGTTGCTGGCTTGTTCTATACAGCAACGCTGCTCGCTACCGAAAGCATCTTCGAGGGACTCTCTGCCGCCATATTCGTTCTTGTTACGTTCTCCGCGAACGTCCCGCTCGTCGAACTCCCGTTGGGTGGCGAAGAATACACCACTCCGATACTGAACGCTCTACTGGTCGATGTTGTCGTGATTCCATTCGCTGGGTTGATGCTCTGGTGGTTGTATTCCGGGAAAATCTCGCTTAACTTCGGTCGTGAACGTATTGTCGGGTACGCGCTAGCCGGATTCGTTTGCTGGTCGCTCCTCGCAGGGCTGGTCGGAAACGGCCCGTCGCGGCTTGCGGGGCTGTTTTACGTTGTGGTGCAGCTTCGGCATCTGGTTTTGTTCACCATTAGTGCGGTGATCGTCAAGTACATCGGCATTCGTAGCGCGGTGTATTCGCTCGGTATCGCCATCGTCGGCCAGCTGATGTATGCGATGGCCGAAATACTCAATTATGGTTCGTTCGGTCTCACGTACCTAGGCGATTCGGGCAGTGGACCCGGTCCAGCCTTCTCCGTTGGGCCATTACAATTCGAATACGCTCTCTATGCCGGAGGATTCGCTGGCACCTCGCGAATTCTCGTTGCCTTGTTGTTATTGGTCATTCCAGTCATTGTCGCGATCGTTGTTCGACGTTCGATAGTATGGAAACTCGCGGCTGCGGTAGCCCTTGTTTGCAGCACGCTTCTCGTTCGCGTAAGCCAGACCGACTCCGGTTTCGCTGCGTTTCTATTTACAGCCCTGTTGATGGCCATCGCGCTCTGCACTCTCTGGATCGCAACCGATACAACCGATCGCACGCCCCGAGACAGGACGTCCGATTACGTCTCAGGGATCAGTAGTACCGTGGGTTTGGCTGCTCTGAGTGTTTTTTTATTCACTCGTCGAGAAATATCAAGAACGTCGAGAAGCACGAAGGCGACCGGTACAAGCGGCGGTGACTCGGCTAGTGGAACTTCTGCGTTTGGTGGAGTTTCCTCAACCAGATCGAATTCTGAGGTCGGTAGTGATTTTATGATTCAGATTGCCAATCAGATTCCATTCATCGAAACAACAAATTTCTCGATACGACTTCAACAGTACATTGCAGCCATCGATATCGGGCTCCAATATCCGTTATTCGGGATTGGTGGAATGAACTTTCCACTCGTCGCCGAGTCGTATGGATTACCTAGACCGATAGAGATTCACAATATTTATCTATCAATCCTCGCCAGCACCGGTTTTCCCGGCGCGGTGTTCTTTCTGTTGAGTATCAGTGCGGTACTCGTGATCGCCGGAAAGAAGGCTATGTCGTCGGAAAGCGACCATCTCTTTTGGGCGATGCTTATCTGTGGAATGCTCGGGTTTCATGCATATAGCTTCTGGGTAACGATTCATTCTGGTGGGGTCGCGTACCTTGTATTTTGGGTGCTCGCCGGTACGGTCGTCGGCGCGAACCGTCGGCAGGAAACAGACATCACCAGCCGCTCAAGCGCCACATGAGCGAGGAATCAGCTACGAGCACTCACTTCGAGTCTCTCCGATCCATACTCGGTGGTGCATCAGCCTTTATCTCTGGCCAGATGTTCGTCAAACTCACCGGATTCGCCATCAACGCACTGTTGCTACGTGGACTCGGCCCAGAACTATACGGCGTCTATTCTTATGCGAAATCGTTCATCGACGTTTTCTCCTCAATAACAACGTTTGGTTCGGACATAGCGGTACTTCGCTTCCTTCCTGCATTCGAAAGTAATCCGAACCGACAGAACCGTGTCCTTGGCGTGGCATCACTCGCATCGCTTTTCGGTGGTTTCCTCATCGCTGGTGGACTGTTCGCTCTCGCACCGTTAATCAACAAATACACACTACATCAGCCGGTGTTTGTGGATGCACTTCAGATATTCGCTCTTCTACTCCCACTCGATACGCTCTCGAAACTCATCGGCAGTACATTCCGAGGCATCGAACTCGCAACCTATCAAGTATTTGTTACGAAAGTTCTGCGTCCTATCCTCCGTCTCACAGCCGTTACCATTGCCCTCCTCATTGGATTCTCTCTACTCGGAACGATCAGCGTGCTCGTGGTTGCAAGCGTTGCCATCTTCGTCATCGCGGGGTTCGTCCTGATCTATCGGACATCGTTCCGGCCCGCACCACCCGATTCCGCCGCCGAAGCCCGTGAATTTTTTGAGTATTCGATGCCACTGATGTTCTCCCGTGCCGGGACGATACTTTATAACCGGGTTGACGTCTTTATGGTCGGATTTCTCCTCTCGTCAACAGCCGTCGGATTCTATAACATCGGTTTTCTCGTTTCGAGCGTTGTCATACTCCCGCTTACCGGCCTCAGCCAAATATTTACGCCCATCGCGTCCCGACTGTTTGAGGCAAATAACTACGAGGAACTAGACTCTATCTATTCGACAATCACACGATGGGCGTTTACCGTTTCGTTGTTTGCAGCACTATTCGCTATCGTGTACGCCCGTGAAATCCTCGCATTATTTGGTCCAAGTGTCGTTCGCGGCGCACCCGTACTACAACTGTTTGCCATTGGCCAACTGCTGAACGCTGCCGTCGGTCCTAGCAATGATCTGCTCATGATGACCGACCACGAACGTCTCTCTTTTGTCAACAACTGGGTGTTCGGTGTGGTGAACGTAATCCTTGATTACGTGTTCATTCAGAAATTCGGCTTCGTGGGCGCTGCATTCGCTACGGCAAGCGTTTTGGGTCTTCTGAACATCGCGCGGTGGTTCGAACTCCAGTATTTAGAAGGGCTTTCGCCATACTCCAGAAATTACTACAAACCGCTGATCGCGGGTACAGGCTCTCTCGCGAGTATGTATGGCGCGACGTATTTGACCGGAGGGATATCACTACTAGTAGTGGGCGGCTTCGTTGGTGTTGTGGTATTCGGAGCGATTCTTTACGCACTCGGTATCGAACAGGACGACATCGAGTTCATCTCACGCATTCTGTGATGGATCAGAATGTACCGAAGCAGGTTAGCTACAATGACAGCGTGTCATAAAACTCTTCACACACCTCACAAAGAACCCGAGAAACGGTATCTGAGAAGCAGCCAGTATCGTCGTAATTCAGAGCCAGCGGTAGCGGGCCTCTCGACCGATACGCGAAAACCATGCCAATCGTTCTATGACACTCTGTACAATGATCGTATAAACTGTGCAATTTCACAACCGATAAACGGTATCTGTGTTTTCGTTCGTCAGTCCATCCAGTGCGTTGCGTGTATCGAAGATCAACGGGGCGTAATCAACGATTGCCTCGAAATCAATTGTCGAATGGTCAGTAAGTATCACGACACAATCTTGCTCAGCAAGTAGTTCGGAGGTAAGGCGAACTGATTCGTACGTTCGTTCCTCTGTATCGAGCTGCCTCACATATGGATCATGGTAACATACAGATGCACCACGATCTTCGAGACAACCGATAACATCAAGCGCAGGGGATTCTCTTGTGTCGGAAACATTTGCTTTGTAGGCAACTCCGACGACTAGGACATCAGCTTCAGGCATTGGAATACCCTCTTCATCCAATAATATCTCCATCCGACGCATCACGTACGTCGGCATGTTTCGGTTGATTCGATCTGCTAATCCGATCAAGCGCATATCCACACCCCGCTTATTCGCTTTCCATGAGAGATACTGTGGATCAATCGGTATACAGTGACCCCCGAGACCCGGCCCTGGATAAAACGGCATGAATCCGAACGGTTTGGTAGCAGCGGCATCGATAGTTCGCCAGATGTTGGCATCAAATTCGTGGGCGGCCCGTGCGATTTCGTTACTCAGTGCGATATTAACGCTACGAAACGTGTTTTCGATTAGTTTCACCAACTCCGCTTCTGTACTCGAATCGACGGGAACGATTTTCTCAAACACAGGTGCGTATAGCGCTTCCGCTCGGTCACTACACGCGGCCGTCACACCGCCTAGAACCTTTGGAATATCTGCTGGCGCATACTCTTCATTTCCCGGGTCGATACGCTCAGGTGAAAACGCAATGAAAACGTCCTCACCAACAGTACTACCGTTCTTGGTGAAGGTTTGGGCCACAACGTCTTCGGTTGCACCGGGATAGACAGTACTTTCGAGTACGACTGTACAGCCGTCTGGGAGTACGCCAGCCAACTCTTCGGTTGCTTCGGCTACATACGAAATGTCTGGATTGCCTGTCTTCCGAAGTGGTGTCGGTACACAGATACATACCCCGACCACATCGGAAAGTGCCTCGTACTCTGTCGTCGGTTCAAATGTACTGTCGAGATGCTGTTGGAGCCGGTCATCCGATACATCACTAACATAGGAACAACCGTCGTGAAGCTGTTCGATCCGTTCCCGGTCAATATCAACTCCAATAACGTCGTACCCAGCATCGGCGAACGCGAGCGAAAGCGGGAGTCCAACGTAACCCAAACCGACAATCCCAATCCGATCGTTTTCCGTATCGATTTTGGTATCCATTGTACTAGTCGATATCGAGCACAGCAACAGCCTCGTATTACTGCCTCGCTGGTAAATAGCAGGAGGTCGATTTCAATTAAACTTTCGTTTGATCTGTGGGTGCATGACCGGACAATGCCACCCTCTGATGCATATCCATCCCATCGACCGATTGACAACGCAGAGCGTTTAACTCGGCTTGGCAAGATAGTTTGACTCAGCGAACTGTGGGTGAAATATTCAGAGACTCCATATTCGTTTCACCGTAGATACACCTTCAAACTAATCTTCAATAGAAACCGCACCGATCTCTTGATAGAGAATATGTGTTGATATCTGCAACAAATAAATTCACGAGAGAAGCCAAGAGAATTCATGCACCAGTTCGTGCAGTTGCTCCCGTCGCTCCGCTCGCTAATGACTAAGACAATTTTTGAAAGTCAAGGAACTTCTCACACCAGCTTTTTGCATAGCTGACTCGGAGCGTTATTTGCTCGAACACATCCTGGACGAGATCCTTGAATTCGCTCTCATTTTCGACGATGATTGGACACATCGTCCACTTGAGTTGATCCCAGACTTTCTCGATCGGGTTGAGATGTGGTGATCCAGACGGAAGGAAGATGAAATCGATTCCGAGCTGATGGGCGCGCTTACGCGTGTACTCACAGATATGCGAACCGTGCTTGTCCAAGGCGAGCAGAATCCACTTGCCGGGATTCTGCTTGCGGATCGTCTCCAACACCTCACAGATCCGTTCTTTCGTCTCGTCCTCGGTGAATTTCACGAGACTCTCACCGTTGAGCGCGTAGAACCCTACCGCAGAATCGTCGGTCTTGACTAATGGTCGTTCGACGTGTGGATCGTCGACGTACCAGACACGTCGCGAATTATCGTACGGCTGTGGTTGTGAGGCGTAAAGAATCCGACGACGGTACCGCCGTCGGTGCAAACATCGTCGTCGACGACCCATCCTTCTCCATCCTCGCCCGCGCGTTTGTTGTGTGGCTGCTCGCTCTCGTCGAGCGCGTCATCGACGCGCTCTTCGAGCATTTCGTCCGGATTCTCTGGTCGATGTGGACGCTTTGGCCGCGGTTTCGCATACGAGAGCCCGAGCTTCCGCAGGAACGTGCCGAGATAGTTCGGGTGATATTCGACGTCGAATTCTTCGGCGAGAAGGTGCTGAATCTCCTGTGATTTCCAGGGTTGGCCGTCACGCAGGAGCTCGATAAGCTCGTCTTGCTCGTCCTCGTCGAGCTTCGGGGGCCTGCCGCCCCCGAAGTTCGGCATGAGTTCGTCGAACGCGCCGTCGTTCCAATCCTCGGCCCAGCGCGTTCCAGTTGCCGGTGAGCGCCCTTCTCGCTCGGTAGCCTTTGGAATAGTGTCGCCTTGGTAGAGATTCTTGACGAAGCCGATCCGCCGAAGACGGTGGTCGTCTTCGGCTTCCCGAAGCAGTTCGTCGATCTCCGCTTCTGGAAGGTGTCGTTTGATCTCCGTCCGACGCGAGCTCCCCATTACCCGAACATCGTGCCCCACTTTCAAAAGTTTCCGGGAACATTAGGGAGCGGAGCGATCTCTTCAGCGATTTCGAGCAGCGTCTCAACGAGATACGCTTCCTTGGCGTGATCGAGGCGGACACTCAGTCCGCCTTGTTCTTCCCAGAACGCCACGTTCGCCCGCTCAGCGAACGTTACCAACGTCCAGATGAGAAACACCAGCTGAAGGTAGCGCTCTATTGCCTGTTTCCTTCCAGCTGGTACTGCTTGAAGCGGCTCTGGTGAATCACTATATGGCAGTTGATTTAGTGCTCATAGAGCACGCTTCATGTTGTGAACCGCGCACATCAGGACGATCTCACGGAACTGACCGTTACCAGGTTCGCGCACGCACGGCGTCGCCGAGCGTGCGCTTGATCGTCGAGAAGACGCTCTCGGACATCGATCGCTGACGATATCGAGGGCCGTCGACCCGCGCGTTATGCGCGTGGTCGATGGGCCGGAAGATTCGATGTTTGATCAGCGGTCTCACGCCCTCGTTACGCAGTTCCTTGCGTAAGGTCATCCAGTCGTAGCCTTTGTCGGCAGCAAGGCTGAGCAGGTCGCCCGCGTTCCGCAGGGTGACCTGCTCGCCGATCTTCGTGTCGTGACGTCTCGACGTCGTACAGTGAACGTCCAGCACCGCCTGAGTGTCTGTATCGACGAGTGCGGTGGCTTTGAGCGTCTGTACGCGGTAGTCCGTGCGTCGGCAGTAGTGGCGGCTGGCGTTCTCACGATCGAAAAACGTTGCATCGATCGCAGCATGTCCAGAAGGGTCGTGCAGCTGTGCCGAGAGGCGCAGCTGCACTCGCCAGATCGCGATCGTGAACCTGTCGAAGGCTTTGACTAACGTCGAATGATGAGAGATCGGCCGCGTTGAGGCCGATCTCCCCGGTTATTTGCGGCATCTCGCTCAGGAGGTCGGGGCGACACGGTAGGATTTCCGAGATAAACCCGGAGACAGTGGAGCGAAACGAGAGAATGGTCGGCGAATCTGCCGCCTCCAGCAGGGGCGGCGGATTCATCTCTATCATTGACAGCGTTTTTGGCCAACGTAACTGCGCGAGTCGTGAAGCGAGAAACTTCGGACATAGCATCTCATGGTTTCCGCTTCAGACACCTTCGTCTCACGGTCCATCCTGCCGCTGTATAGTGATTCACCAGAGCCGCTGAGAGTTGTCGAACGGTTGCGGCCACGCTTCATCGAAAGAAACCCAGGACGACTGGATCATCCTCCTGTTCCTCGGTATCCTTCTCGTCGAGCGCCTCGGGGAGGCGCTCGACGAGGATCTCCTTTGCGTTCTCGGGACTGCGCGGATCCATTGGATGTGGTTTGGCGTAGTACATCCCGCTCTCGCGTAACTTCCGGCTCAAATGAGACGGTTGTAGGTGACGCCGTAGCGTTCTTCGATAAGTGCGTGGATCGCCCGTGGCGTCCACGGTTGGCCTTCTTCGAGGATCTCACACAGCTCGGGGAACTGCTCGTTGGAGAGTTTCGAATGCCGGCCGCCTCCGAAACTCGGTCGGAATCCATCGACACCGGCGTCGTTCCAGGCGTGTTCCCAGTGGCTGCTGTTAGCCTGTGAAACTCCGACGCGTCTGGCGGCTTCTTCAGGTACATCGCCCGCGTAGGGATTCTTGACGAAACGCAGTCGACGGACGAACCGGGCCTCGTCCGCTATCTGAGCCTCATTGATCGCTGTATCGAGTTCGGCTTCGGGAAGATGCTCAATCACATCGAATCGGCAGTGTCCACTCATGAAGTCAGTAGGCGCTGTGAGTATCCATACTTTGCGCTGATCACTCCGGGACGCGAAATCCTTGGAGAGAGTCCACTAACAGTCCACTGCGTTTCGGCGAGAATCAGCGCGCTCACGAGGTGTTTGAGCGAATCAGCATTGCGGCTGTCGGAGAAAGCTGGCTCAAACGCTGAGAGAGCTTGTTCGAACCACGGCGGGATACGAGTAACGCCGAGCACAGGACGAAAACATCAGGATCGAACCCGGAATCGGCGTTCGATCTCACTACCGACTGCTCGCTGACCAGTCAGCGAGCGTAGGGAAGAGTTTCCAAGCCGAGGTGTTTAAGTCGGCAGATCAAAAGTAATAGTAATAAGATGACTCTCCCCTCTCGTTATACGCCAGAGAACCTTCTCGATGCGATTCGCAACCCACGCGTACTGCTCGGGGAGCTCAATCGGCTTGGTGTGAAATTCAATATCTGGGTTCACAACCGCTCTCAATCGTCTGGCGGTACTCGTGTTATGGCCGAGGACTGGGACAATCTACTCATCCTCGATGCATGCCGTTTCGACATGTTCGAAACGCAGAATAGTATCGCAGGCGATCTTCAGCACCGTCGGTCACTTGGCAGCGAGAGCTGGGAGTTTTTGAGTGAGAACTTCGCCGACAGAACGTTTCACGATACGGTCTACGTCACTGCTAACCCTCATGCCCCGAAAATCCCTTCCGGGACATTCCATGCCGTTGTGAATCTCCTTGAGGAGGGATGGGATGCAGAACTGGGAACCGTGCATCCCGAGACAGTAGTCGAAGCAGTGCAACAAGCGCAGAATCAGTATCCGGAGAAACGACTCATCGCACACTTCATGCAACCACACTACCCGTTCATCGGCGAACATGGCCGGGATTTGAACCACAAAGGTATCTCCATTCATCTTTCGAGTGAACAAAGTGACACGAAGCGAAAAGTATGGACAAATCTCGGCTATGGCCGTCTCAATAGAGCGCAGGTCGTGAATGCTTACCGGGAGAATCTTGATATCGTACTCAATTACGTTGAGGATCTTCTCGATTCACTGTCTGGTCGATCGGTTGTTACCTCGGATCACGGCAACCTCATAGGTGAAACAACATCTCCCATTCCTGCCCGCGGCTACGGTCATCCTCGTGGCCTAAACAGCGACGAGCTCAGGATAGTTCCATGGCTGGTCGTTGAAGGCTCGGATCGCCGCACCACCGTAGCCGATACGCCAACGGAACAGGATGAAACCGACTCCCGAGTCGTCAGGGACCGTCTCCACGACCTCGGATATCGATGATCCAACACTCAACCCTTTCAGTTTGAGACCCGATTTTCGATCGCTCGCTTCGCAGTTCGTGCCATTCTGTACCCACGATTTCCAGTCATGGCAATAAATGCGTACAGATAAAATATCGGATTGAATGGCCATTTGACCAAGGCATCAATGAAGAATTCGCGCGCTTTCTCTGTCTCTCCGTTTCGGAGTGCGGAATATCCGATGCCATATTTGAGATGAGCACTTGATTTCCGCTCAAACAACCACCCGTAATCCGCGGCAATCGTTTGAAACTGTTCGGCGACTATCGGATACGATTGCTCCAATTTCGCCGTAAAGTTATCACTCACCTGATCGTGTTCAGTTCCGCGCTGACTGATTACAAGCGGTTCGTCAATAGTGAGGAATTCACAATGTAGCGATACCCGAAGCAACCAGTGACGGTCATTCCATGATGGTAAATTCTCGTCGAACAACCCTGCACTCGCGACGATATCACGCCGAACGGCGATAGAGGTAAATGGAATGTTGTATCCACACAGGAATGCTTTTGTCAGATCTCCCTCCTTAGTCGCATGTTGGAGGGTGATTGTTGAACCATCCATATCGATAGATCGCATGGCAGTGTATATTGCACCGACATCTGAGTCTGTTCGCTGAAACAGATCGACCTGTCGCTCGATTTTGCTTGGTTCCCACGCATCGTCATCATCCAAAAACGCGATGATTTCACCATTTGCGTGTTCGATGCCCGTATTCCGTGCCGCGCTCGTACCGCCGTTTTCTTCGTGGCGAACGAATACGAGATTACATAATCCTTCGGTTGAACTCTTTTCTACGATATCCCGGGGTGACTCAGAGGAGTGGTCATCTACGACGACGAGTTCGATCTTGTCGTAGGTTTGCTCGGCAACCGTCTCGATAGCCTTGGGAAGGAACTCCCGTCGGTCGTAGGTGGTGAGGATGACGGTAACGAGGGGATCCACGTCTACTGTACTCATTGTTCCTTTACCATCACACACAGTAATAAAGCGCCCGCTTCGATCCAGTATCGAGAGTTGATTCCATGAGATAGTCGATTATCGAACGATTACTGAGGCGTGATCTCCAGTGGCCAACTCCTGTATCCTTCCGGTGTACCGATAGGTATCCGTTCCGGAAGCTACAGCACCTGTAGCTACTCCACCGGAGATATCGTCTTCGTCAGTAAGCGAATCCATCCGACGGAAATCTCCAGTCACCATGAGTTGATAGCTTGTGTATTTACTGGTACCCGAAACGCTGATTATCTGGGCCGAGCGATCAACCTTGATACGGGTGTGTCCATAGAGAGATAATTGCTCAACGTCCCCGGTGAAAGCATAGCTGTCCTGGCCAGAACCGACAGCACCGGTTGCTGTCGAACCAGAGATGTCATCCTCGCCAGTAAGATTCTTGCCATCAAGATTACCAGAGACCGAAAAGCGATAATCGGTGTGCGACCCATCGCCGTCGATCATCAACACATGATCGGGACGCTGGCCGACATGGGCCGGCTCACCGTCAAGCGTAACGTTCGCCTCGCCATCCAGATCGAACGCGACGAGTTCGCCAGTGAATCCGTAACTATCACGACCCGAACCGACAGCACTGATAGCCGTCGAGTCGGAGATGCTATCCTCGTTGGTGATACTCGCTCCTTTGAGATTACCACTCACTGTGAAAGTATAGTCCGTACGTGAGCCAGTTCCGTCGATGACAAGTGCGTGGTCAGGGCGCTGGCCGACGTGGGCCGGCTCGCCGTCAAGCGTGACGTTTGCCTTTCCATCGAGCGAGAACGCTATGAGTTCGCCCGTGAATCCGTAGCTGTCGGAACCCCCACCGACCGCTCCGGTGGCAGTCGAACCGGAAATCGTGTCTTCACTGGTGATGCTCGCTCCTTTGAGATTACCACTTACTGTGAAGGTGTAGTCAGTACGTGATCCAGTCCCGTCGATGATGAGTGCATGGTCGGGACGCTGGCCGACGTGGGCCGGCTCGCCATCGAGCATGACGTTTGCCTCGCCGTCCAGATCGAACGCGACGATCTCGCCCGAAAATTCGTAGCTGTCGACACCGGAGCCGACCGCACCAGTGGCCGTCGATCCAGAGATGTTATCCTCGGAGGAAAGCGAGCCTGCCCCTTCGAGATCACCACTCACTGAGAAAGAGTAGTCGGTACGCGATCCAGTGCCGTCAATTCTGAGCGTATGCGAAAGTCCACCCCCACCCTGATTGGGTGTCGGACAGGAGCCACTCGCATCGATGTTGCGCGTCCGGACCCACGTGTTGTCCTCGACGACGCGCTGGCCATTGACGTCGATCGTACTATTGACCACTTTGCTGCCGTCAGAGTCGACCAGTCGCACGCCGTTACGATTACCACCGTTCTGGTCGATACAACAGCCCTTCACCACCGAATCATCACGCTGATCGATACGGACCGCGTCGGCACCGGACGCCGATCCGGTCACACTCACGTTTTCAAGCGTCGTCGAGTGGGGCTTCGGGGGCGGACCACGGTTGCCGAAGCCGACCGGTGCCTTCGCGTAGACACCACGGATCGAGTCGACGTCGACCTTGATACGCGTGTTCCGGATCGCGTGATCGGCCCCATCGCTGCCGACCACGACGCCGCCGCTCGAATTGGGCGTCGAGGCAATAGTGATGTCGCAGTTCTCGACTGACGCGCCGCGATAGCCGAACTTCCCGGCCTCGAAGCGAACGCCGCGCGAGTTGAGCGTGTCGCCGGGGTTCGGACTGTTGCTGTTGTCGAAATCGGCGGTGATAGTCGCGTTTTTCACGTAGCTATCACTGCTGCTGAGCCGGACCTGTGTGATATCGTTGTTCCGGAAGACGCCGCCCTCGACCTGAACGGCACCGCCCGTCCGACTGCAGTAGAGCCCGTTGTTGGGAAAGCCCTCGAACTGGCAGTTCTTGAGTGTGACCGTCCCCTTGTGACTGATCCCGATCCAGACGCCGACGCGGCCGTTGCCGTGGTTGTACGCGCCCATCAGCCCGTCGTTTTTCGCGACGACGTTCGAGACCGTCCCCGTCCCATCGGGCGAGCGAACGATCGGATAGAGGGCATAGGTGACGGCGGGGTTGCCGTTGCCACCACCTCGCGGGTCGCTGTTTGGATGGATCCCCTGTCCGATATACTCGACGTCGTGAACTTCGAGATCGTCGTCGACGCCGAAATGGAGCCCCGGCGTCGCCCCCGACGCCCGCAGGTCGACGTCGATGTTCTCGAAGAGTAGCCCTGTCCCGTCGTCGACGACGAGCATCTTCTTGTTGTACCCTGCCGGGGCTTTAAATCGGACATCACCCTCCCCGAGGAAACCGAGATTCGTCTTATCCAGAATAGCGTTTTTCTCGGTGATCCTGTACTCACCGGGTGGGAACTTCAACAACGTATGGTCGTCAGCCGCGTTCCGGATCTTGCTGTCGCAGGGCTCGTTGCCCGAGGGATCACAGCCCGCATCCGACACCATATCGACCGTCTGTTTGAATTTGATCCCCCGTCGCGTGAACGCCGCACTTGCTGCACCCGAAAGCATCGATGCCGAGCCGGCTGCAACACCAGCAAGCTTCAGATACGATCGCCGATCGACCGAAAGCGACGTGTTGTCCCCCACTGACGGCCCCTCGCGATTCCCATCGCTGCGTAGCATCACTGCATTAGGCACCACCTTACTAAAAAAAAGTTACGGTATGTTTTCCAATAGATACAGGTAGCATCGAAGATACTAGTATCGACTATTGTTATCAAAGGAATATTTCCTCGATCAATCTCGACAAATACCGTTAACCATCGAGTCCATCAAGAGCGTGTTCAAAACTGTATTTTATTTAACTTGTCCGGGGATAGTATGTGACTTTCAAAGAGTCGAGTCTAGCAACTGATTTTCAAATCCATTGTTGTCGCTTACAGATTTCCGAGTGCTAGCTCGTACACTCTGTGCGTGACGTGTACTAGAGGAAGTGAAGATGACGGCCGAAACGTTTGCTGCATTTGTCCCTTCGTGATAGTGTGTTGTAAGGACGACTTTGTGCGGACGCTCAAGTGTATCTACCATCTGACTGTTCACGAGCGCGTAGCGAATCGTCTCATTGTTCCGAAGCTCGTCGGCCCCAGCCAAAGCCAGCGGGTGCGCGCTAGAGTAGAAATCGAGAGCGAAAAGTGGCCGCCCGCTCCGTAGTTCGGATTGTACGTAAATAGGCGCATTCGATGGAATGCGAGCGTCAAGGGCGGCTCCGTGTTCGGCCTGTGTGCGGTCCCAGTTTGATGTCCCAACCGCTGGCGGTGTGACAAGCAGCATTACCACGACAAGGATGAGTACAGCACCGCCGGCGCGCGCCCATCGTTCAGAAAAGAGGCTGCTACGCAGTTGGTCCCATGAGGCAACAAGGATAGCCCCGATCAGCAATGTCACTGCAATAGCAAAAAGCAACCCTTTGGAAGAGCCAGGATAGACTCCGGCAGTGTTTGCAAGTACGTCCGGAAGGACGCCGATTCGAGGTGTCCGAGCTGAGATAAGAATGACTGTTCCTAGTGCGCCGACAACCGCTACTTGGGCGGATCGTGCCCCATTGACGGCCGCTCCTCCCAGATAGCCAACAATGAGGGACATCGGAACGTAGGCCGGAATGAGATACCACGGGTGGTCGCCCGTAAAAGTGAAGAGTACACCAACGCTCGCGCCCCACCACACAAGCCATGTGATTTGCCATCCTTCAACCGCCATCCGCGACCGAACCGCGCGAACAGCCCAGACGCCAATTGCGAACGGGAGGACATATCCCCACGGGTCAAGCGAATCAGGTGCCCGTCTGAGATACGGATAGGACAGTCCCGAAATGAGCGCGTTCGGGTCGGATCCACTACCTGCCCGTCCAATGACTTGCTCAATGAGGATTTCATCGATAAACTCCGGACCGGCCACAGCGAATGTATACATCGGCCAGAGGGCGATACAGATGATCCCACCAGTAGCTGCTATTGCTGTCGGCCGTGTCAGAAACCGTCGCCAGTGCCGTACGATCAGCGGGGCAACAACGAGCACGAACGCACCGAATGCAAAACCTTTCGTAAGCACTGCAAGTACTGCGGCAGCGGTGGCGGCGTACAGCAACGCCGGCCGTCGGTCCTGTGTGGATACATATCGCCAGATGAAATAAGCCATCACAGTGCCGAAGAGCACGAATAGCATGTCCGTCCCGCCTTCCCTGCCGCCGTTCATTCCTGCATAGAGGTACGGAATCGTTAGGAAGACCATCGCTGCGCCTACCCCCGATATGCGGTCAAAGAGATCGCGGCCGAAGACGTAGAGAAGTGCGGCCGTCAGGACTGTGGCTGTCGCTGATGGGATCCTCGCAGCGAACGCGGTCGTGCCAAAAAGTAACATTGAAACTGCTTCGAGCCAGATGGCAAGCGGCGTTTTTTCAAGAAACGGTTGGAATTCCGTGCCCCAATGGAGATGCGGGAGGAGCCAGTATCCCTGTTCGACGGCAGTTCGGGCAGCGGTCGCGTAGACGCCCTCATCCCACGTTCCGAGCGATGACCCGCCAAGGTTGACGTAGTAAACGTACATTCCAGCAGCGACTATTGCTGTGAGCCACCATCGGTCGATACGTGACTGGAAAACGTGTTGGCGGGCCTGTGAAACGGCAGTTCGAAGTTTCATCTATCGCGTCGCTCCAAGGAAAGATAGGTAACTCACACAGAAAAAGCAAAGACCGGCAAGAACGACTGCGGCTCCAGATTTAGACGTTCGTCGATGGTGAGTGAACAGACCAGCGACAGTAAGGCAACTCCCGAGTCCGACGAGAATTTGGCCGATCCATGCGCTCGCCGACTCAATTTGAGGTAGTCGACTGCGACAAGTGTTACGTGTCATAAATATCCATTCTGGGCCGGGATAAAGTTAGTTGCGATAGGCCGCATCGGGTGCTGGATTAGCTGATTTCCCATGTAAACAGACTTTCCGCAACATAGTTGGCAATCATACCAGTAAATATTCCAATAATATTTGCGATAGTAGGCCAGAATTCAACGCCAGATACCGAAAGTGAGAATGCTACGCCACTCGTCAGGTAAAATAACACCGAGAAAGAAATTGCAAGACCAACAACTCGAACGAGATGAGATTTGCTCCACCGACGGGCAGTCGCTAACGTATCAGTAGCGCCCTCGTCTGCAAATGTCCACTTATCGTTGATGGTAAACATTATTGTGATTGATGCTTCTGCGCCAATGACTTTCGCAAGCAACGGTTCAGTCCCGAACGCAGCCGTGAGAAAAGCGACGATTATCGTTTCAACTACTGCTCCAACAACCCCAACCGAGACGAACTGTCCGATTCGTGTCCGATTGTAAAGTGTTGTAAATCGAGAATCAGTTGCCATTCTCTATTAGAGATACTCAGCATCTTCTAAAAGATACTGATATGAATTGGATGGCGATGGGGCAGAACTCCTTACAAGGAATACAGTAGGACTGCTCTATTGAAAACGACACACGGCGTCGGGATTATTTGATACTAGTTAGAGAGCGTGTCATAGAATCCGTCTCATGCCGTGAGCATCTCGCGGCCCGGATTGTCTCCTCGTTCGTCGTTGGTGATTGCGACGACCACTC
>NZ_AOMF01000140.1 GCF_000336715.1 Halococcus thailandensis JCM 13552 | reverse complement strand
CAGAAGTGACGTTTTGCAGGGTCTGGGCGTTGTTGGACACAATTCCCACACCCTGCAACCTCGCACGTGACGCTTTCTATGACACGCTCAGTTAGAGGCAATGGAGTCGAGGAGTTGGATATGGCAATCGTCCTTCTCGACTTCGTTGAGAAGGCACTACGCGTAGCAAAACAAGCGTTGGGAAAACACGGTGGGGAAGCTTGCCTGATTCGGGCTTCCCCGCGAGGCACACATCGTCGCTCACTGTATACGGAAAGAAGAAGGCTACACCTTCACCGGGTTTGTGAATCGGATTGATCCCATGCTTGAGGTATGTGACCGTCTTGGGATCCATCCAGACGTGTTGCCAGATCCAGCACATTCTATCATTCGATTGACCGGTGTGTGATGTACATCTGGGGCGTTGTTGCGTCGAAGTGCGCAGCAGCTCCGCCAATCCGGTCACGTTGTACTGGCAGCACGTTGTCGAACGCAAGCAACCCTCCCAATACTATCTCCAGTGGACGGCCACACCGTCAAGCTAATCAAAGCGACGACATTAACCGATATAGAATCGCTTGCGGTGCTGCACGTTCATTGCTGTATTGAGCGCGAACACGGCAGAAGGCCGGCCGCGGATCATCCACAGATCATCTTGATGCTTTGCCTGCGGCTTGCAGTTGCACCCATAAATCGTGAACGGGATAATGGTATTGATAGTCTAACCATTATCCGGCGTGGATGTTCTGCACCGCCACCCGATGCATTGCTAAACGCGGAACATACCTACAATCGGTAGTTCCCAACTGAAATCTCACCATCTCCTCTGAACCGGTGAGCTGTCGAGGTGAACGTCGCAGTGGACCGGTTCACTGGAGTTCAAAAGCGCTCCTGCGTACTCAACGACCCACAGCACCGATTTCACACGAACCCAGCCGACAGCTGGTGCTCACGACGGGCACTCCCGAGGCCGCGGGCTGGCTCAGCCCGCGGCCGAGGTATACGCGTCCGGCACACCGACTCCGTTCATCTCGATTTCCCACCGCCGCTCTAACTCTTCTTCCAGCGCGTGTCGAATCCAGTCACAGAACACCGAGAACGTGAACTCCTCGGGCAGGTCGCGCCCGCCCCGGCGAGGGCGGGCGACGACCGCCCATCGTAGCACCAACCACAGGTTCTCAAGGAGGAAGCTCACCACCACGAACGCAAACCGCACGATCGGATCTTGCGTCGACGTTACCGCTCGTGCGCTCCGAAACAGCCGGTAGCTCGATTCGATCGCTGACCGCTTTCGGTAGCAGTGTTCGACCTGTGTAGGCGTGCGATCGGATAGATCGCACGCCGCGTACCCTCGAACTACCTCACCGTGCTTGCCACGATCGCCGTTCTGGTAGGAGACCGACACCGCGAGCGGGAAGCGCAGTTCCCGCTCGCTGTCCTTGTACATTCGGTAGGTCGTCATGTACGATTTGTGCGTCTCGAGCTTCTCTTCGAGCCGGTCGCCTTTCTCGGCGACCGGCACGACTGTCGCAGCGATCTCCCGTGACCGGCGGATGACACGCTCGTTGTAAAAGCCGGAATCAGCCAGCAACAGTTCGATCTCGAAAGGATAGGCCTCGACGCGGTCGAGGACGCGCTCGACCGCGTCGGCTTGCTTCTCGTCGCTGCGGACGTAGGTCATCGCGAGCGTGATCGGTTTGCCGTTCGAGACGAGGTAGGCAGTGCAGTATCGGTGGCAGGTCGTGGTACCGTCTTTGGGACTCATTCGACAGAGTTCGCCTACCTCGTCGCTGTAGGTACCGTGATAGGGGTTATCGACGAAATCGATGGAGACGATCCTCGACCGGTCAGGGTCGAGGATCGTCATAGCCAACTGCATGAATAGGAGATTGGCGGCGAACTCGAGCCAGCCTCGATTGAGCGTGTGGAGCCACTCGAAGACAGTATCGTCGCAGGGAGCTCCGTGATTTTCGGCGCAGACCTCGCGAATGGAGCTCTGATTGGTGCTGGCAAGGATAACGACAGACCAGATGTCGCCAGGATCGAGGGGCGAGCCCTCGATCCCTGGCAGGGGAAGCTCTCCGATCACATCTGCCGCTACACCTTTGACGTCCCATGCCGAAAGGAACCCGTCTGGTTGGGGTAGCTTCAACACATTCACCCAACCAGACATCTTCTCCAATCAGACCGGCGCTTTAGCTCTGCCTCTCAACTCGATTGGGAACTACCGACAATAATAAGCGGTCGAAATTTGGCCAGAACAGTCCGTCAGGCGACCGAATTGTGAGAATTCGTAATCATATCATGGGTGGATAATTATTATTTATCATTTGTATGGGATAACGAGGAGTGGGTATAATACAATATCCTATTAATAGTTACCGATGGACAAGATCCATTGTGTGTGATTCAGCAATTTTTGCCATGGAACATCAAAATTCCAATCCGCAGGTGAGACCTGACAACACGACTCAGCAGAAGAGGAGTTCTCTCACCGAAAATACCGTATCTCACCAATCTACAAACGTCAAACGGCGTCGATTTCTTGCGGCGGGCATAGCCGGGGTGACAGGACTCGGTATACTCGGGAGCACAAGTAATGCGGCGGCTGCAGGGAAACACACGCTCGTGATCGAGGGAACAGGTGACAGAACGAACTATTCATTCACAGTGGATGGCAATCTCTCCGGCGAAGATCTGACTTCGGAAGATGATATTAACGGCAGCTCTGCCCACGGTGCGGTTGCCCCCGGCCAAGATGTATATCGGTTCGACGGCTCGCTTCACGCTTTCACGTACGACGGTGCGTCGGTCGCCGTCAAGCTCGATGGTGACTGGGCACATGTCGGTCAGCGCCCGGACTATGTGCTCACAATCACTGGAACGGGTTCGTATGCATCTTACGCGTTTGATGTGACCGACAACCTCCAGCCTCACTACGGTATCACTAGTGAGGACAATATTTCGGGAACTCACGCCGAAGGTGCCGTCCGCAACGGGACTGACGCTTATCTGCTCAACGGCGACCTCGAAGCGTTTTCCTTCAAAGGAGAAATAGCGGTCAAACAAAATGGCCAGTGGGCACACGTTGGACAACTTCCCGAATCCACTAGTGGCAGCGATGACAACAATAACGGGACATCCGATCTCCGGCTCGGCTACAACGCCCGAAAGCGCAGCCATAACAAAGGGACGGCTTTCGAGAATTTCGGCGACTTCTCCGCCGGATGGGAATCGCGCGAGGGCCGTGTCGAGCAGAATTCGACCGATTTCTCCGATCCGTCAGACGACGCGGGCTGCGCGACGCTCATTTCGGACGGCAACAACGACCGTGTCGAGATGGTAAACCGCCTTGATTCAGAGAATTTCGCCTACCGCGATCCGTCGATGGCCGTGCGCCTGCGTGGCACGTCAAACGAGACGTTGCGTGTTGAGCTCGCAGCGGGCGATGGGTCCGAATACCAAGTCACGACACGATATCTCAGCGAGAAGCACGGCTGGGTTCGGATCGGTCTCGGACCGTCGACGTGGTCAGGAACGCCTGACTTGGCCGACATCAATGAGCTATCGATTTCGTGCTACACGGGTGGGAAGTCATGCGAGATCGATATCGATGACATTCGGACGACGCCCAAGCGCGATAATGGCGCTGTGCTGTTCGTCTTTGATGATGGCAACGAGTCGGATTACACGGTTGCCTACGACATGATGAGCGATCGTGGGATGGCGGGGTCGAGCGCTGTCATTCCGAGGGTTGTTGGCAACTCGGGCAAGCTTTCACAGAGCCAAATCGACGAGATGGATAGTAATGGATGGTCGTGGCCGTCGCACCCACAACGAGGTTCGCCTTCCGGCGGTCTCGGTTCGATTCCGGCCGATGAAGCCGAGCAGGAGATGCGAGACAACAAACAATGGGTCCTCGATAACACGAGTGGTCGGGGTGCGAATACGCTTGTCTGGCCGTTCGGCGATTTCAACGAGGATTCGATGAATATTGCGGGCGAGTATTATGATCTGTCGTTTGGTGGTGGCGCATCGACAGCGAATGGAATCGTGACCGAGGCCAGTTGGATTCCGCGAGTCAACACCGATAGTGTTGAGAATTCCCTGGAAGCTCTCGAACAGGCATACAAGACGGAAACTGTGTGCGTGCTGATGGCGCATGGTCTTGGTGGGTCCCGGTTGCCGGAATCGGATTTCCGGCGGTTGCTCGATAAGGCTGAACAGCGCAACCTCGATGTACTGACAACAGCGGAGTTCGCTGCTGAACAGTCGTAGGTCCGTATACTCCGTTATATATCGTCGAATACGGGATCGACAACCTATCACTTATGACGGCGACTTTCGGAGCTACAGGGTTACTATCGCTCCTCGCAACGATTGAGTGAGATCACGGCTCGAAGCGGGTTTGTGGCACTGAACCCTGTTTCGACACAACGCCACAGCGCATATCGCAATCTCACCACACCTCAGTCACGGCTGCACGACGAGTTTCCCGAACGCATCCCGGCGCTGCATATCCGCGAACGCCTGACCCGTTTCATCAAGTGCGTACTCGTCGTTGACGACCGGGTCGATCGCCCCCGCAGCCGTGAGGTCGACGAGCGTTTCGAGATCGGGCTGGGTGCCCATCGTGCTGCCGATGAGCTGGTTGTGCCCGAGATACAGCTGTGGGATCTCGATCGTCGATCGATCGCCCGCAGTGCGGCCACAGATGGCCATCCGACCGCCCTGCCGGAGCAGTGCCAGCCCCAGTTGGGTGTAGTCGCCGCCGAGATGGTTGAGAACGGCGTCGGGCTCGCCGATCTCGTCGACGGCCGCTCGAATCTCGTCTATGGCCCCCGATTCGACGACGTGGTCGGCTCCGATGTCGGCCAGTCGGTCGGCCTTTGTCGCCGAGGTGGTCGTCCCGATCGATCGCGCGCCGAGCGCGTCGACGAGCTGCACGCCGGCGACACCCACGCCGCCGGTCGCGCCGGGGATGAAGACGAGATCGTTCGCTCCCACGTCGGTGCGCCGGAGCATGTGGTAGGCGGTCATATACGCGGTCGGGAGCGCTGCCGCGTCCGTGAAATCCACCGACTCCGGGAGCGCAACGAGCCGGTCGGCATCGACGAGTGCCTGTTCTGCAAGGCCGCCGTGATACAGGCTGTACTGTTCACAGCGGTTTTCGGGCCCCTCACGACAGTATCGACAGGTGCCACAGGTCTCGTTGGGACACAACAGGACGCGATCGCCGCTCGCAACCGAATCGACGTCCGGGCCCGTCGCGGCGACCTCGCCGGCGACGTCGAGTCCGCTCACGAACGGGAGCTCGTCCGTCCCGACCATCCCCGAGTCACCCTCGAGGATCCAGAGATCGTGGTGGTTGATCGAACACGCCGCGACTTCGATGACGGCCTCGCCAGCCGCCGGCGTCGGGTCGGGCTGTTCCTGAACGGCGACGTCGTCGGGGCCATCGGTGCCGGTGAATGCAGCGACACGCATACGAGAGATGTGGGCCACGAGTCAGTACTGTCTGTCGGTTCAGGAACCCTCGTCCGCCTTCGACACGACCGCCTAGCACAGTCGCCTCACCGAGATATCGAGGCGACCGACACCGTCCACGCAGTATTTGGTGACTCGCGATCGAACGGCGGAGTATGTCGCTGCAGGACTACTGGGGGATCGGCCCGAAGACGGCCACCACGCTCGCCGAGGGGTTGGGCACCGAGCGGGCGATTCGCGCGATCGAAGCGATGGATATCGGAACGCTCGCCGATGCCGGCCTCGCTCGCGGCCGAGCGACGCGCATCCTCCGGCATGCCCACGGCGAACAGGGAATGGGGATTCTCACGACGCCCGACGCACGCAGCGTCTACAAGGAACTCCTCGCACGGGCACAGGAGTACGCGATCACCGAGCACGCGGGCGACCGAATTCGCGTGTTGACGCCGCTCACGTCAGTCGATGCGATGGACGAGCGTCTCGACGCGGTGACGCTCGCAACGGAGACGTGGCGTGAGCTCGACGATGCCACCCGCGAGGCGGTACTCGACGCCTTCGCCGACTTCGACGAGATGGGTGGTGGCGAGCGCGCCGCCGTCGAGACCGTGCTCGCCCTCCAAGAACTCGGGGTCCACACCGGCGTGTTCGCCGAGATCGACGCGATCGATGCCGACGCGCTCGCGGACGCTGCCGCAGCGCTCAGTTCGCTCGACACCGCGGGCGACGATTCGACCGTCCGCGAGGGCGTCGACGACGAGCTCGATACGGCCCGCGAGCAGCTCGCGGCGGTCGAACAGCTCGACGCCCAGGGGATCGACGTCATCGACGCCATCCAATCCGACGGCGTTCGCTCAAGCGCAGAGTTCCGCGAGGCGTTCGTCAGCCACGTCGCCGCCGAGACGCCACTCCCCGCACCGCGCGTCCGCGAGGCGACACCCACCGATGCCGCCGACGCGACCGATTTCGTAACCCAGGGACTTCGCGAACTGCTTGCGTCGCTCCGTGAAACCGTCGAGGAACGCGAGCAGGCGGTCGTGGACGATCTCGAAGCCGCTCTCGACGACAGCCGGGACGCGATCGAGGGGGCCGTCAGCGCGGTGAACGAGACGGCCTTCCAGCTCTCGCTTGCCCGGTTCGTGGACGCGTACGAGCTGACCCGTCCGACGTTCGTCGAGTCGGGCTGTGTTGGAGTCGTGAACGCGCGCAACCTGTCGCTTGTAGCGGCCGCGGAGACGGCCGTCCAGCCGATCACGTACGCCGTCGGCGAGCACGACTGTACAACAGCGGTGCCGACCGGCGATCGGGTTTCGGTGCTCACCGGAGCCAACAGCGGCGGGAAAACCACCCTGCTGGAGACGCTCTGTCAGGTGGTCGTGCTCGCACATATGGGTCTGCCCGTGCCCGCCGACGCAGCCGAGGTGAGTCGTGTCGATGCCATCGTGTTCCATCGTCGGCACGCGAGTTTCAACGCGGGCGTGCTCGAATCGACACTGCAGACGATCGTGCCGCCGCTGACCGACAGCGATCGGACGCTGATGCTCGTCGACGAGTTCGAGGCGATCACCGAACCCGGGAGCGCTGCGGACCTCCTCTACGGGCTCGTGCGTCTCGCCGTCGATGCGGGCGCGATCGGAGTCTACGTCACCCATCTCGCCGACGATCTCGCACCACTGCCCGACCGAGCGCGCACCGACGGGATCTTCGCCAGAGGTCTCAACGACGATCTCACACTCGATGTGGACTACCAACCACAGTTCGAGACCGTCGGCCGATCGACGCCGGAGTTCATCGTCTCGCGACTGGTGGCGAACGCGAGCGATCGCAGCGAGCGCGCCGGCTTCGAGGCGCTTGCCGAGGCCGTCGGCGAGGACGTCGTCCATCAGACCCTGCTCGATGCGGAATGGTCCGCTTGACCGGAAATCACCGAAAAACGGACTGA
The DNA here is from genome assembly GCF_000336715.1 of Halococcus thailandensis JCM 13552. Lineage (GTDB taxonomy): Archaea > Halobacteriota > Halobacteria > Halobacteriales > Halococcaceae > Halococcus > Halococcus thailandensis. The sequence goes on along the minus strand of NZ_AOMF01000140.1, from coordinate 1,130 downwards.
AGCAGCTGTACGCCCTTCCCAACGTGACGACCAGTACTGCCATGGCCCACGATCCGACAGCCGAAGGCACCGATTCGCCCTCAGAGGACGAATCGAACCTCATGGATTCGTCGATCATCTCGCCTACGACGGAGCAGTCCACCACGGAGAGTGACCACGATGTCGGCGACGATCCGCCACCTGTGGCGGGCGAGGACTGTGTGCGACCTGTACCGTCGCGGTCGATCCCGCACCGGAGCTGACACACTGGCACGACGCCGCAGCGGTTCGATTCGGCTACCCACGCCTCTCGTGTTGTCTCACGGTCGAGGAACCCCTGCGGGTCGAACTCCTCAACAAGTACGTCTGGGGCAGGTGCTCCCCCGCCGGCTGGGGCGTGAATCGTGAATCAGAATCTGGTGGGCTTGACATGCGGAGTACAGAGATGAGCCGAACAGAGTCGTACACGCGTTCGTACGGCTGAATGATCTACTATCTTGCAATAGAGAAACGTATTACCCGGGTCCTCGAAAGCCACGATCATGAATGCGTCTCCAACGGTCTACGAGGATCGCCTCGCCGCTCAGATGGATCATGGCGATCTCGTCCTCGCAGTTGTGACAGCAACGAAGCCGGACTTCTACAAACAGGCGCCAGTCGTTGCCGCCGCCGACGCCAATGGCCTCCCCTGTTTCGTGATCCACACCGGCCAGCACTACGACGACGTGCTCGGTCACGGGCTCGAAGAGTACGGTCTCGAAACGCATATCGGAGCTGATCTCGGGATTCGCGGTGACCTGAGCCAGAAGACCGCCGAGATGATGCTCGCCGTCAAGGAACTGGCGGCGAAACTCGACGAATGGCCCGATACGACCGTCCTCCCCATGGTCCACGGTGATACTCATGCTGCAGCCATCTTCCCGCAAGCGTGGATGTTCGCTACGAATCAGCAGGTCGTCCACAATGAGGCGGGTCTCCGTGGGATGGCACCGGCTTACGATACGACCGCCGACCCCACAGCGGTCGTCAGCGAGCAGTGGGACGGCGAGTGGCACATTGAGCGGACTGAGCCGTTTCCCGAGCAGTACGACACCTTCATCGGCTCTGCGGCTTCGATATATCAGCTGTCTCTTATACACATCTCTGAGCGG
>NZ_AOMF01000139.1 GCF_000336715.1 Halococcus thailandensis JCM 13552 | reverse complement strand
CCCGCTCAGAGATGTGTATAAGAGACAGTCCTGGAGGCGCGCGACAACTGGATCCGCGTCGACATCCACCGGAGGGCAAACCTCCTCCCCGAACGGTTCACCGCCATCATTGAGGGCGTGATCGAACTCGTTGATCGTGGGTACAACGTCAACTTCGTCGAATTGACCGCTACCGAACAGGCCCTTCGTAACTACGGCTATCGCGAGCGTCTCCAGCAGTTGGCCGACGAGCGCGAGAACTTCTTGTTCACCGGGCTCTGGAAGAAACACGCCCATGTCTACGAGTTCCTCGCGTCCGGGCAATGCCTTGCCGAGTTCACCGACTCCGGCAGCATGCAGGAGGAACTCAACCATATCGACGAGGCGCTTTGTCTCACCGCTCGCTTCAACACCGATCGCCCTGAGACGGTTTTCGAGGCGAATACGAATCTCCTTGTCCCACCGACCGACGGCGAATTCATTGCCGACATGATCACTCACGTCGTCGAGACCGATTCAATCCGTGAGCGCATGCGCTCAGGGCAGCATCTTTACGGCAACGACGTGGGTGAGCGCATCGTCGAGTTCCTCACAACGCGCGATACCGATCGGGTCTTCGATTGGGCTCACGAGCGCCTCGGTTTCGAATCCGGCGACAGTTCCGAGTTCGAGTATCTATAATCACGATCAAAACTGCAACAAGTCGGCGATGTCTGTATCAGACGTCGAGAACGAGCTTGCCACGGACGTGCTCCGTTTCGACGATCTCGTGGGCACGCGCCGCCTCCGCGAGCGGGATTTCCGTACTGATCGTCGGGCGTAACGTTCCATCGTCGATCGCCTCGCCGATCGTGGCGAGAAGTGAGGGGTGCTCCGAACGCCCGCTCACCGCTCGCACGGCGATGTCGCGACCCTCGGCGATCGGATCGGCGGGAGCACCGACGACTGAGACGAGCACGCCACCGTCAGCGAGCACGTCGACCGAGCGACGCTGAGTCTCGCCGCCGACGGTATCGACCACGATGTCGACGGGATCGACGGCCGATTCGAATTCCTCCTCGCGGTAGTTCACGAACTCGTCGACGCCCAGTTCGCGGAGATAGCGCTCGCTGTATCCCGAGGCGGTAGCGATCACGTCGGCGCCCTTCGCTGTGGCCATTTGGACGGCCATGTGGCCGACGCCACCGGCCGCCCCGTGGATCAGCACTCGATCGCCGGCAGTGCAGTCGGCGTACTCGAACAGGGCCTGCCAGGCGGTCCGGGCGACGACCGGCACGCCAGCGGCCTCGGTAAACTCAAGCGCGTCGGGCATCGAAGCGAGCTGGCCGGTGCTCGTCGTCGCGTACTCCGCGTAGCCACCGAACTCGGGGAAGCCGTTGACGCCGAACACCGCGTCGCCGGGCTCGAAGTCGGTGACGGCCGTCCCGGTTGCTTCGACGACGCCCGCGATATCCATCCCGAGAACGAGCGGGAAGGGATCGTCGGCGAGCATCTGTGTCGTCTCACCGCGTCGAAGCCGGCAATCGACCGGGTTGACGCCCGCGGCGCGAACGCGAACCAGGACCTCGTCGTCGTGGGGCTCCGGACGGGGCATCCGCTCGTAGCTGAGGACGTCAGGCGAACCGAACTCGTGGATACAGGCAGCGTCGCTCTTATGTAGATTAGCGGAACACGGTGACGGCGATACAATCGACGAGACTGTGGATCGGTGCTCCAACAAGGTTCAGAGAGCGAA
>NZ_AOMF01000138.1 GCF_000336715.1 Halococcus thailandensis JCM 13552 | reverse complement strand
ACCGCGAGTGTAGGTGGTTTTCCAATCACAGCGGCCACACCAGATACGGGCTGACCCGTCGAGAGCGTGGAGGGTGTCAGCGTTACAATTTGGGCACGCTCGGGAGGTCCAGATGATCTTGAGCCGCCGCTCGACGATGAGTGATCAGCGCAACCTCTGAATGTTCGGCAGGAATTTCTCGATCCAGTCAACAGCAAAGCTCACGCGGTGGCTCAACCGAAGAAACGTCTCGGTGAGGAATTCTCTGAAGTGGTCTTCGTTCTCGTAGATCTCTGGCGAGATCTCTCGCTTGAGACTCTTCCAAAGTGGTTCGATCGCGTTCAGCGTCGGCGAATACGGTGGGATGAAGACGAACTCGATGCCGAGTTCGTCGGCCCGTTCTTGCGTGAGCTTCGCGTGATGGGAGCCGTAGTTGTCTGCCACGAGCAGAATCCGCCCGACCGGATTCTGCTCACGAATCGTCTCTAACGCTTCACAGACGGTCTCTTTGTTGATTCGTTTGCCAAACGAGAGCGTACTCTTCCCAGTCAATGCATAGAAGCCAAACGAGCGCCACGGAGCGGTCACCAGCGGTTTCTCGATCGTCACCGTTCGGTCGTACGACCACATCCGCTGGGAATTGTCGAATGGTTGTGGCCACGCTTCATCGAAAGAAACCCAGGACGACTGGATCATCCTCCTGTTCCTCGGTATCCTTCTCGTCGAGCGCCTCGCCGAGGCGCTCGGCGAGTATCTCATCCGCGTTCTCGGGACTGCGCGGATCCATTGGACGTGGTTTAGCGTAATACATCCCGCTCTCGCGTAGCTTCCGGCTCAAATGAGACGGATCGTAGGTGATGCCGTAGCGTTCTTCGATGAGTGTGTGGATTGCCTGTGGCGTCCACGGTTGGCCTTCCTCGAGGATGTCACACAGTTCGGCGAACTGCTCGTTGGAGAGTTTCGGAGGCCGGCCACCTCCGAAACTCGGTCGGAGTCCATCGACGCCGGCGTCGTTCCAGGCGTGTGCCCAGCGGCTGCTGTTAGCCTGTGAAACTCCGACGCGTCTGGCGGCTTCTTCGAGTACATCGCCCGCGTAGAGATTCTTGACGAAACACAGTCGGCGGACGAGCCGGGCCTCGTCCGCCATCTGTGCCTCATTGATCGCTGTATCGAGTTCGGCTTCGGGAAGATGCTCGATCACATCGAATCGGCGGTGTCCAATCATGAAGTCAGTAGGCGCTGTGAGTATCCATACTTTGCGCAGACCACTCGGCGTCGAGCGGCTCGGGCCGGAACTCTATTACGCCGAGGTCAGCGAGTTGCTCAAGCATTCCGCCGAGCGCAGCGCGTTCATTGGTCATGTACGACTGCTATCGGCGGAATGCACTAACCTCCGTGATCTCAGTTCCGCAGTACTACAGAAGAGCGGGCAGCGTTCATTCGTCCACGATCCGTCTCGCATCACATTGAGCGTTCTGGGGGCATGGCGTTCGCAATGAAAAGGCGAATGGGATCGTTCGCCAAACGGGGACCCATGAGCAAGCTCTCACCGGCGGAGCTGGAGCAGTACGTGTTCTCACGGACCGGCGACGCGAACGAGAACCTGCTCGTCGGTCCCCGCGAGGCCGAGGACGCCGCCGCGATCGAGACGGGGGCCGGAACCCTCGTCGTCAGCACCGACCCGGTCTCGCTGGCCGTCGAGCGTATCGGACGGATCGGCGTCGCGGTCGCATCCAACGACGTCGCTGCATCGGGTGGCGTACCCGAATACGTCGTTTCGACGGTTCTGCTGCCGGAGATGGACGAGGACGTACTCGATACGATCACTCGCCAGTTGCACGCGACGTGCAAACGACTCGGGTTGACGATCGTCGGCGGCCATACCGAGTCGGTCGCCGGTCTCGAGCGGCCGTTGCTGTCGCTAACCTGTCTTGGATACACCGACCGGTTCGTCTCGACCACGACGGCCACGCCGGACGATCGCGTACTCCTCACGAAGGGGGCCGGGATCGAGGCGACGGCGGTGTTGGCGTCCGATTTCCAAGAGCAAATCGACGCCGACGAGGCCACGTTCGAGCGGGCACTGTCGTTTTTCGACGAGCTGAGCGTGATGGCCGAAGCGGCGGTTTGTACGCCCGTCGCAACCGCGATGCACGACCCGACCGAGGGTGGCGTCCTCGGCGGGCTCGTCGAGATCGCCCGCGCGAGTGACGTCGACCTCGTTCTCGATGGCGAACCGGTACCAGTCCGCCCGACGACCCGCGAGTTCTGTGCCGCGATGGACGTCGATCCGCTGCGCGTGCTGGGATCGGGTGCGTTGCTCACGACGGTGCCGGCCGACGAGGCCGCGGGGACTCTCGACGCCCTTGAGGAAGAAGGTATCGCCGCGACCGATATCGGGCACGTCGGGGCGGTTTCGGGGAATGCACCGGCGGTCGTCCAGAACGGCCAGCGACGAACGGAGATGGTTCAGGATGGGATGTACGCGCTTTGGGAATAGAGGATGTTTGCTCAGCGAACCACGAACATGTTCGTAGTAGTTAAGACTACCCCACCCATAGTATGATGTGATGATATCCAACGGCGATACTGCACCCACGTTTTCCGCGACGGTCGGCACGAGCGACCACGAACCGTTCGAACTCGACGAGCATCTCGGTGACGGACCGGTCGTTCTCGCGTTCTTCCCGGGTGCGTTCACGCCCCCATGCACGAACGAGATGGTCGCCCTACAGGACCACCGCGACGAGTTCCAGGACGCCGGCGCGACCCTGCTCGGCGTGAGCGCCGACTCAGCGTTCTCGCTCGGCGCATTCCGCGATGAGTACGACATCGAGTTCGATCTCGTGAGCGACATGAGCCGTGAGGCGATCGAAGCGTACGATCTGGAGATCGACATCGAGGACCTGGGTCTCTACGACATCGCGAATCGCGCGGTCTACGTGCTCGACGAGGACGGCACCGTGATCTACGACTGGGTCGCCGACGATCCGACGAACGAACCGGAGTACGACGCGATCCTCGACGCCGTCGAATCGTAGGCCCCGTTTCGAGATCTACCGTCACGGCTGGATGGAGATCCGACAACCGCCGCTTTTTGTCGATGGTGGTGAGATCGAGTGCCGTCAGTCGGACGATCGCTCGACGACGACCTCGTGAATCTCGACCTCGTTCGGCGCTGCAAACGTTTCCTCGGCGGAGCGATCCGCGTGAGCGCGTTCGAACGCTGCCCCTTCTTTCCAGGCCTCGTAGTCTTCCTGCGATTCCCAGGTGGTCATCGTGATATACCCATCTGCGTCGATCGGGCGGAGCACCCGCAACTCGACGAAGCCCGGCTGGTCTTCGATACCGTGACTGGTCTTGAGCCGCTGAACGAACGTCTCGGCGTGCGATTCCGGAATCCGAACGTGATTTGAGACGATGATCATTCGTGATTTGCTCGATACGATATCCTTTCCCTGTCGGTAAATACGGTCGGTACGGCTCCGTTGAATCGCCATACTGCGGTGGACTTCATTGTTTGACAGAGCGTTTGATGTTGTATACGAGACACATCAAAGCGATCTCTCGAAACTCTCGTTTCGCCACCTATGATTGAGCGATCGATCCCGCCGCTGTCTAGTGATTCAATCGAGCTGTAAACACGTATTCGTCGTCCCACCCGTAGTTCTTTGTACACAAGGGCGCTCACACATTCCCTTCAGGACACGTCCACTTCTGCCAGTACGGTGAATTCGATTTCCATTATCTTCGGCTGCCGTCCAACCGGCTTGAAATAGCGCTCCAGATACGTCTCGTGGTCGGCCTGTTCGACCTGTCGAAAGTGACGTGCTGTTAGGTACGACTCGACTCTGGCGGGACGTAAGCCGAACACCCACGGTTCGCCCCTCTCGCTGAACCGTTCGAGCGTATCTGCGCCACCCAACTGAACGGAGCCATCGAGTACGCCACCGTGAACAAAGGTGAAGACGAGACGACTGCCGTCCGCTGCGATGTCCGATACACTGCGGAGGGTGGCATCGACCGCTTCGGCGGTGAGGTACTGGGTCACCCCTTCCCAGATGAAAACTGTCTTGACGTCCTCGCGAAATCCGGCTGTCGTGAGGGTGTTCGCCAACTCCTGGTGCTCGAAATCGATCGGTACGAAGGTGACATGTGACGGGAGGACATCGAGTGCGTTCTGTAACCGTGTCCGTTTGTACTGCTGGGTCGCTGGTTGGTCGAGTTCGAAGACGTGGCTCTTGTCAACGCCAGCGATACGGTACGGGCGGCTGTCCAGTCCGGCTCCCAAAATGACGACCTGCTCGAATCCCTCGGCCAGCGCCTCACGGAGGACCTCGTCGATGAAACACGTTCGCCCCAAAATACCGCCCACGACTCCCGGAATCTGGCGATCCAAACTGGCTTCCATCGTCGATCCAATAACGGGTAGGTCCAGTAGGTGATAGAACGCTCTGTAAAGCGGTGAATCGTAGAGTGATGGCAGTAAGTCGTAGGCGAACGGGTCTTCGAAGAGTCGCTCTCGCTCAGGACGGACAGATTCCCTCGCTCGCAAAAACGCCGCGCCTAATGCGGTTCGACTGAGAGCGTCTGTCGGCATGAGATATGTCTGGATCGGCGTCTTCGGGTGACTTCTCCCCGCCCTACTTCGCGCTGACGCGCTCGTTGAGGGCGGGGCTTCCCTGTTCCACGACGCGGTTTGCAGACACCTGCTGANNNTGGAGAACGTTCCACGCGGCGTTTTCGTCCCTGTCCGCTTCGAAACCGCAGGCAGGACAGGAATGTTTGCGGACCCACAGCGGTTTGTTAGTCTCGACGCCACACCGAGCACATTCTTTGGTGGTGCCACCGGGATGCACTTCCGCGAAGTGCGTTCCTTCGCGTTTGCACTTCCATTTCAGAAGCGTTCGGAATGTCGCCCACGCCGCACTCGCACGGTTGTGCGAGTTCGACGGCAGTT
>NZ_AOMF01000137.1 GCF_000336715.1 Halococcus thailandensis JCM 13552 | reverse complement strand
CGTTTCCGCTTGATGTCGGCGTGGCGTCGGGCAACCTTCCGTTGCTGTTCGCAGTAGTTGTTCGACCCGTGCTCTTTGCGGGAGAGAACACGCTGTTCGTGTTCCAACCGTTCCTGCTCCGCCGAAAGGTCCAACGACCCGACGGCATGGCCGTCGGTGTCGTGGGTGTATTTCAGTATCCCCACATCGATACCGACACACCGCTCCGGTTGGTCCGGTTTCGGAGGTGCTTCGGCGTCGGTGTCGAGTTGGAGCGAAGCGTACCACCGTCCGGTGGCTTCGCGCTTCACGACGACGCTTTTCACCGTGGCGTCGTCGGGGAGGTCTCGGTGAGCGACCACGGGAACATCGCCAATCTTTGAAAGGTGCAACCTGTCGCGGCCACTCGTTTTCTTGAGTTCGAAGCCGGTCTGGTTGTACGTGAAGGAATAGTAGTCNCAACCTGTCGCGGCCACTCGTTTTCTTGAGTTCGAAGCCGGTCTGGTTGTACGTGAAGGAATAGTAGTCGCCGACACCTTTCCACTTGAGTTTGCCGACGTTGTAGCCCTTCTTCGACTTTTTCGTAAGGTTCGAACGGTCCTTGTAGAGGCGGCGAACGACCATCTGAAGCACTTTCGAGTGGACCGACTGAAGGTCGGTCCACCACTTCTTGAGTTTTGGGAGACGGTTCTGTTCTGGTGTGTACGACGAGTCTTCCAGCCGATTCATCCGATGCAGGAAGTGGTTGCGAACCTGTCGGCAGGTATCCAGCGTCCACGCCAACCGTTC
>NZ_AOMF01000136.1 GCF_000336715.1 Halococcus thailandensis JCM 13552 | reverse complement strand
CCCGTCGAGATGAGACAGTACGAGTCGTTCCAGAACGAATCTCCCTGTTCGTCCTTGAGTTCGGGGAACTCATTTCGAACCCTCCGCGCAGTCGCTCCCTTGAGCGTGTTGACGAACTTCACGAGGTCCGTCGTGGGTTTCGTTTTGAACAGGACGTGTATATGGTCGTCTTCGCCGTCGAGGTGCGAGACTTCAACGCCGTAGTTGTCCGCGAACCCGTCGATGACCCCGTGTATGAAATTGGTTCGGTCTTCGGTTAGAACCCCACGCCGATACTTTGTGACGAGTATCAGGTGATAGTGGAGGGAATAGACCGAGTGTGAACCTGAGTTGAGGCCGTAAGACATTGGGTTCACTCATATGTACGCCACCCCACTACATGGACCTTCCGACGCATGGCGAATCGGCCGAAAGAACAGATGATGACGGCGCTGTATCCCCTCCCTACTCCGCTCCTTGTCCGCCGTTCGGCGGACTGTGCTACTCGTTGAGGAAGGGGAATTAGCGCCTGCCGAACACGTACCGTTAAACGAGTGTCGTCTGGATAGTGTTCTCTAATAAATTTCCGGCAGTTCATCGTAGCGATAATGGTATCTACAACAATCTGGGAAATGGTACGTTCCAGTTAGGGCGGATCAGCTGATTTCGGCAGACAACTGAAGTCCCCCGCTTCAACACAGCCGTCGGTTTAGCTACCGGCTGAACCGGTTGGACCCGTTTTCTCGGCTCGTCGTGGCGTTCAGTACGACGGGCCGATTGTGGTCGACAGAAGATGGGCGAACACCATATCTCGACCACCGCGCAAGTCAGGTACTGTACATGCCAATCCAGACAAAGCGCATTTACGAAGAGCCCGATCCGGAGGACGGGACACGCGTGCTGGTCGATCGTCTCTGGCCGCGTGGCGTCTCGAAAGAGGACGCGGCGTTAGATCGATGGGCCAAAGACGCTGCGCCCTCCGACGAACTCCGCAACTGGTTCGATCACGACCCCGAGCGATGGGACGAATTCAAGGAGCGATACAGGGACGAACTGAGCGATCGGGACGTCGTCGACGAACTCCGCGAGCTGGCCGACGGTGGAACGGTGACGCTGCTGTATGCCGCAACGGACCGCGAGCACAACAACGCAGTCGTTCTTCGAGACGTCCTCGAATCCGAATAACGGAGATTTGACCCCCGATGCAGACTGCTCGTGGAATGATTTGCGATGATTTATCGGCATTCGTGAAATTAGAGAAATAGTTATCTGCGCCGGCGACCTACTATCGGTCGAGAACGGAGTAACGCCGCCTCCGGCGGCTGTTCGGTCTCGGTGACACGAAATGATACAAGACTCGATAACCTACCTGCGGAACAGCGACGAGCTCGCGAAGACGATCCTCATCGGCGGCGTGCTCTCGATTCTGAGCGTCCTGCTCGTCCCGGCGTTCGTCGTGTCGGGCTACCTCGTGCGCGTCCTCCGGAGCGCAATCGACGGCGAAGCGACGGCCCCGACGTTCGGTGAGTGGGGCGAACTGTTCGTCGACGGGCTGAAAGCGTTCGTGATCGCGTTCGTCTACGGGCTCGTCCCGACGATCGCCGCGTTCGTCCTCGTCGGCGGGAGCCTCGTCGCCACGTTCTCGACGGAGAGCGGTGCGGGCCTGCTCGGCGGAGTGGGCCTTCTCTTCGGGCTGGCCGTCTCGATGGTGCTCGGACTCGCCGCGTGGTATCTGATCCCCGCCGCGACCGCGAACTTCGCCACGATCGGTCGCCTGAGCGCCGGTTTCGACGTCGGTGCGCTGCGCCCGATCGTGACGAGCAGGAGCTACGCCACCGGCTGGCTGCTGGCGCTCGGCGTCGTCGTCCTCGCCGCGGTCGTTGCCGGGGTGCTCAACGCGATCCCCGTGCTAGGGACGATCGTGGGCGTGTTCGTCAGCTTCGCCGCCAGCGTCGTCGCCTACCACATCATCGGCCGGACGTGGGCCGACCTCCAGCCGATCGCGACACGCGACAACGGCGTGATCGACGACCGACCGGTGGCCTGAGAACACCCGACCGGCCTGGGCGGCCGAGTTCGCGATGGCTCGTGCCGACATCACCGTTTTTGATTGTGTTGACTGTATGAAACTCCGTCCTGGGACTGATTGGGCATCGACTTCTGAGCGCGATTGATCCGCATGGCTGCGGACGAACCCGTTCCCCGCGACAGTCCGCGTTTCGAAGTGCTATCGTTCCTGGAGTGTCTGGACGGCCCATGAACCGCAGGGAGTTCGTCGCCGTCGGTGCTGGGGGTGGGGCACTGCTGGTTGCCGGTCTGGGTGCCGTCCTCGGCGATAGCCGTCTCGACGACGGTCCCGCCTACGGCACGGTTGCCACACCGCCCAGTTCCGGGACGACAACGCTCGACAACGGACTGGAGGCCTCGCTGTACGCCGACGGCATCGTCGCCCTCTTCGGCGCGTCGCTGACCGTCGACATCGAGGGTGGGACGGCCATCGCCGGACGGCTGCGAAACGTTTCCGAAGAGCCGCTCGAGGAGGTCCGGCTCAGGGTGGAGTTCCTCGGCGAGGAAGAGGAGGTTCTGGCGCAGGGGTGGGTCGCCGAACGGAGCCTCTCGGCCGGGGCAGACTGGGAGTTCGTCGTCTCCTACCCCGGCGACGATCCCGATCGCATCGCGGCGGCGGCCATCGCCGAAATCGACGCCTACTGAACCCGTCACCGCCTCCAGCCCGAGAACGCGGTCGAGATACTGATCGGATCGCTGCCAACGAATCCGTGTGAGGGTCGTTCGACGGTCGGGTTTGTCTCGTTTCGACCCACTCCTTTTTGCCGTCCTAGCGACGAGCATCGCCGTGCTCGTCATCGAGAACGTCACCGTCGTCGACGCGACCGGCGCCCGAGAGGGGCCACTGACGATCGAAAACGGCCGGATCGAACGCATTGGGAAAGCTCCGGACGACCCCGACGACGTCATCGACGGCGGTGGCGGCGTGGTCGCCCCGGGATTGATCGACTCGCACGTCCACGTCTCGATGGATGGCCGGGCCGACACCGCCTCGCTGACCGCGCAGTCGCCGTCGATGCTCGCCTACCGTGCCGCCGCGAACCTCGAACGGACGGTTCGTGCGGGCGTGACGACGGTTCGCGATCTCGGCTCGCCGGGAACCCTTGGGCCGGACACGCGTGATGCGATCGCCGAGGGGATCATTCAGGGCCCGCGCGTCGTCCCCTGTGGCTCACCGGTCGTCATCACCGGCGGTCACGGCCACTGGTTCGGACGAGAAGCCGACGGGCCGGCCGAGGTGCGAAAAGCGGTCAGAGAACAGTTAAAGAACGGGGCCGAGGTGATCAAGACGATGGCGAGCGGTGGCGTACTGACCGAGGGTGCCGACATCGGCGGTCACGAGATGTCGCCCGACGAACTCGAGACGCTCGTCGCCACGGCGAACGCGAAGGACCGCCCGACAGCGGCACACTGTCACAGCACCGAAAGCATCGCCAACGCGACGACGGCCGGCATCGACAGCGTCGAGCACGGCACGTTCATGGACGACGCGACGGCGGCGGCGATGGCCGACGCGGGGACGTACTGGGTGCCGACGGCCTCGGCTCTCCACGGGATCGTCGAGCACGGCACCGACGCCGGGATCCCCGACTGGGCGGTCGCGAAAGCGCGGGAAGCGACCGACGCTTTCGAGGACGCATGGACGCACGCGCTCGATCACGATGTCCCGATCGCGATGGGCACCGACGCCGGCACGCCGTTCAACGATCACGCCGACGCCGCTCACGAACTCGAGCTGATGGTCGAGTATGGACTGAGCGCCGAACGGGCCTTCGCGGCGGCGACGGTGAACGCTGCCGATCTCCTCGGGCTCGACGACGTCGGAACGCTCGATCCAGGCTCCCGTGCCGACTGTGTCGTGCTCGACAGCGATCCCCGCGAGGACGAAAGCGCATACCACGACCCGCAGGCAGTCGTCGCGGACGGCACTGTCGTCCGATGAGGGCCACCGACACAGTTACGCGGTCACGTCTGCTGTCGCTTTCCGCTCTCAGGTCGGAATTCCCCGCTGTTAAAGATAAGTGATCGGCAGCCATAGCGGCTCGCATGGGCTGGTTGAGCAGACACTCGCTCGCGATCTCGTCGATCGTGTTGCTGGTCTCCAGCGTCTTGCTGGCCGTCGTGTTCGGTTACGCGGCACTGATCGCCTACTCGGGGCTCGCGGCGGGCACGGCGCTCGCCAGCGTGCTCATGGAGCTCGCCGTCCCCTATCTCCCGATCGTCGCATTGCTGCTGGTGCTCGTCGTTGTCTCCGGGACCGTCGCGACGTGGAGCGCTCTGCGCCGGCTGTCGATCCCGAGAAGCGAGCGGTTCGGCACCGCGGCCGAACGGATCGAGGACCGGTATCCAGTCGTCGATGGATTGGGAATCTCCGAGTTCGTCTCGCCACCCGAGCCGACGACCGAGGACGCGCTCGCGGACCTGAAGCGGCAGTACGTCGCCGGCGAACTCGACGAGGCGGCCTTCGAGCGCAAACTCGACCGTCTCGTCGCCAACGAGTCGGTCGACGACGTCCGCGCCGAACGCGAGCGTAGAGCTGTTCTGGACGAGTCGTCGAACGGTTCCGGCCGCTAAGCATGGCTTACGACGCCAGAACTTCGAGAGATACCAGATCCCTGACCTCGTCGGAAAGCCGAACACCGGTTGCACCATCCGATTCCTGTCTCCCTGCTACCCGGACCGGAGCCGCTGACCTGATCACTTGACTCCCGGTGGTGAGACACACTCGAAGCGGTGAACATGGTTGACGAACAGCAGCTGAATCGTCCACGAAAGAGTGTTGTCCGCATGGGTCCGTCATCCACTATGACTGGCGATCGCGTTACGGTCTCGCTAGACGACGATGCAAGCGCTGCTCTCGAAACGCTCACCGATCGTACCGAGGACGGCCACAGCGAACTCGTCAGACAGGCGCTCACGTTCTACGCTGCGAATTTCGAGGCAGCGACCGCCAACAGGGAGATCGATCTCGGTGTCTATTACCGGATGCTCGCGGGCGGCGAACACGTCCTTCTCGACGTCGATTTCCTCCACTGCTTTCTCGACTTCGTCGAAACCGACGCCGGCGATCCGGATCCCGATTTCCTGGCGTCGGCCGATCGCGTCTCGGAGTACCACGCGAGCGAGTACGAGAAACGGTTCTCGAGCCTCGGCGATCTACTCGACTGGCTCTCGTTCTGTGGCTTTCTCACAGTCCGGACGACCGACGATGACACGTACCACGTCGTTTTCCCGACCGAATCGATGAAGTGGTTTATGCTTCGGTTCATCGAACGGACCACCACGGCCCTCGATTTCGAACTCGAGGTCGACGAGGGCGTCTCGAAGGTCCTGCTCACCGAACGCGCCGCGTGACGACGGATCCCGCCCCTCCGCGAACGCCGTCGCGTTCATACGACTGCATACTGTATGCACACCGGCCACAGCAACTCTTTTCAATGAATTGTGTGATCAACTGCCGTGAGGTAGATTATCAATGGGATTCATACAGCGACTACGGGCGATCGGTCCGGGCGCGATGGTCGCGGCGGCTTTCATCGGCCCCGGTACCGTGACGACCGCGAGCGTCACCGGTGCACGGTTCGACTACGCGCTGGTCTGGACGCTCGCCTTTTCGATACTGGCGACGATCGTTCTCCAGGAGATGAGCGCCCGTCTCGGGCTCGTCTCACGCGAGGGACTCGGCGAGGCGTTGCGCGATCAGTTCGACAACCCGATCGCGAAGTGGGGCTCGATCCTCCTCGTCGTCGCCGCCATCGGGGTCGGCACGGCTGCCTACGAAGCCGGGAACATTCTGGGCGGGGCAGCCGGACTGGAGACCATCACCGGTGTAAGTTCAACCATCTGGGGGATTGTCATCGGTGTCGTGACCGGCGCACTCCTCTATACAGGCAAATACAAGCTCATCGAGCGCGCGCTCGTCGGACTGGTCGCGATCATGGCCGTCTCCTTTCTCGTATCGGCGGCGCTCATCGGTCCCGATCTCGGTGCGCTCGCGGTCGGATTCGTCCCGAAGATCCCGGAGGGATCGCTCTTCCTCATCACAGGACTAATCGGGACAACCGTCGTCGGCTACAACCTCTTCTTGCACGCGAGCAACGTCCAGGAGCGCTGGAGTGGACCAGATGAGTTGGGGGCATGTCGGACCGATACCGTGATCTCGGTCATTATCGGTGGTACCATCACGATCGCGGTGCTCGTGACGGCTGCCGCCGCGTTCCCGACCGGCACCGAGATCACCGACATCGGGCGGATGGCCGAACAGCTCCGCCCGATCGCCGGCCCATACGCGGCGCTATTCTTCAGTATCGGTCTGTTCGCCGCAGGGTTCACCAGCGCGACGACGGCCTCGCTGGCTGGTGCGTACGCTACGGCGGGCGCGCTGGGCTGGGAGACGGACCTCTCATCGTCCCGCTTTCAGTCGGTGTGGGGAGTCATTCTCCTCGTCGGCATCTCGTCGGTCTTCGTCGGCGGTAGCCCCGTCGAGATCATCGTCTTCGCACAGGTCGTCAACGGCATACTCCTGCCGATCGTTGCGGTCTTCCTCATCGTCGCTATGAACTCGGAAACACTTCTCGGAGAGTACACCAACGGTACGGTGTCGAACGTCCTCGGTGGTATCGTCACGGTGATCGTCGTCTGGCTCGGTATCCGGTCACTGCTCACGGTGGCGGGGGTGATCTAGATGGCTTCCGAAGAGCGCCTCGCTGCCGACGGCCACGACATCCGCCTTGGTGTCGACGTCGGCGGCACGTTCACCGATGTCGTTCTCCTCGACGGCGACGATCTCACGACCGCGAAGGTGCCGAGCACCGACGATCAGAGCGTCGGCGTGATCGAGGGTATCGAGAAAGCCTGCGCCGAGGCCGATATCGGCCCGGAAAACGTCGACTCGTTCGACCACGGGATGACCGTCTCGGTCAACGCTCTCCTCGAAGAGGCTGGCGCGACGACGGCGCTGGTCACGACCGCAGGGTTCAGGGACGTCCTCGAGATCGGCCGCCAGGACCGGCCCGCGCTGTACGATCTCGACGCCGAGAAGCCGACGCCGCTGGTCCCCCGTCGGCGACGGTACGAACTCGACGAACGAGCGACCGTCGACGGCATCGAGACGCCGATCGACGAGGACGAGGTGCGAGCACTCGCCAACGATCTCGACGATGACGTCGAATCCATCGCGATCTGTCTGCTCCACGCGTACGCCCATCCCGACAACGAGCGCCGTGTCGCCGAACTCCTCCGGAAGGAGTGCGACGCCCACGTCTCGGTCTCCCACGAGGTGCTCGCGGAGTTCCGCGAGTACGAACGCACCGCCACGACGGTCGCCGACGCGTACGTCACCCCGGCGATCGACAGCTACATCGGCCGGCTCGAGAGCCGTGCCGAAGAACTGGGCGTTCCCGCACCGCGCGTGATGCAGTCCAACGGTGGCATCGCCGACCCAACGACCGTCCGCGAGAATGCCGTCACCACCGTCCTGTCGGGACCGGCGGCGGGCGTCGTCGGTGCCGAAACGACGGCTACCGGCCAGGCCGACGATCTGGAGGGGCTCATCACCTTCGATATGGGCGGGACCTCCTCGGACGTGAGCCTCGTCCGCGACGGCGACGTCGAGCGCACGACCGACGCCACGATCGACGGTCGCCCGATCGGCGTGCCGATGGTCGATCTCACGACCGTGGGGGCCGGCGGCGGCTCGGTCGCGTGGGTCGATGCCGGCGGCGCGCTGCGCGTCGGCCCTGAAAGTGCGGGGGCGAAGCCAGGGCCTGCCTGTTACGGTCGTGGCGGCACCACGCCGACGGTCACGGACGCGAACGTCGTCCTCGGCTACATCGGCGGGAGCTCCGCACTCGGCGGCGAACTCGAACTCGACGAGGAGGCGGCCCACGACGCGCTCGCCGCTCTCGCCGACGAAGCCGACCTCGACGGGCCGATCGAAGCCGCCCGCGGGGTCTATCGCGTGGCGAACGCGACGATGACCCGTGCGATCCGTTCGATCACCGTCGAGCGCGGTCACGACCCCCGCCGGTTCGGCCTCGTTGCCTTCGGCGGTGCGGGACCGATGCACGCGATCGCGCTGGCCGACGCCCTCGACATCGAACGGGTCGTCGTGCCACGTGCCTGCGGCGTGCTGTCGGCGTACGGCCTCCTGGCGGCCGACGAGAAACACGACGCCGTTCGCACCCACCGAACGCCGCTCGACGATCTCGACGTCGATACCGTCGAGAGTGCCTACGACGAGCTCGCCGCACGCGTCGGCGCGGATTCGTCGGCTCCGGACGCAACTCGCATCGAGCGGGCCGCAGACTGTCGATACGCCGGCCAGAGTTTCGAACTCACGATCCCTGTCGAGGAGCCGATCGATTCGGACGCGCTCGCCGAACGGTTCCAGCAGGCCCACGAGACCGCCTACGGCTATCGGATGGACGATGCCGTCGAACTCGTCACGCTCCGGACGACGGCGACAATCGAGCGCGAACCGACGACACCTACGTACGTCGGCGACGGCGAACCACGAAAAGACAGTCGAACGGCGATCTTCGGTGACGAACGCCACGAGACGCCGGTCTACGCTCGCGAAGCCCTCGCCACCGACCACGAACTGACCGGCCCGGTGATTCTCGAAGGTGGAGAGAGCACCGTCGTCGTGCCACCGTCGTGGAGCGGGACGATCAGTACGGACGGCACGCTCGTCCTCGAACGGGAGGTGAGTCGATGAGCAGTGACGAGCCGGCACTCGATGCGGTCACGCTCGAAATCATCCGGAACCAGCTCGAAGGCGTCGCCGAGGAGATGGGCGAGGTGCTTATCACGAGCGCGTACTCGCCGAACATCAAGGAACGTCGGGACTGCTCGACCGCGCTGTTCGACGCCGACGGGCGGCTCGTCGCCCAAGCCGAACACATTCCTGTGCATCTCGGTGCGATGCCCGAGGCGGTCGCCGCGGTTCTCGACCACGATCCACGCCCGGGCGACGTGTTCGTGCTCAACGATCCCTTCGCTGGCGGGACGCATCTCCCGGACATCACGATGGTCTCACCGATCATTCTCGGAGAGGACGCTGCCGACGACGAGATCGTCGGCTATGCCGTGTCGCGCGCTCACCACGCCGACGTCGGCGGGATGACGCCCGGGAGCATGCCGGCTGGTGCGCGCGAGATCCACCAGGAAGGGCTGCGCCTCCCGCCGACGCGACTCGTCGAGGGTGGCGAGATCGACACGGATGTTCGCGAGCTGATCCTCGCGAACGTTCGTAACGCCCGAGAGCGCTGGGCGGATCTGCGCGCCCAACTCGCGGCCAACGAGCGCGGCGGCGAGCGCCTGCGATCACTGCTCGACGAGCACGGCCGCGAACAGCTGCTCGCCGCGTTCGATGCGGTGATCGACTACTCGCGCGAGCGGATCACGAGTGAACTCGCCGCCCTGCCCGACGGCACCTGGAGTGCGAGCGATGCCCTCGAAGGCGATGGCGTGACCGACGCCGAGATCCCTATCGAGGTGAGCGTCACGCTCGATGGCGGCGAGGCGACGGTCGACTTCGAAGGCACAGCCGAACAGGTCGCAGGTAACCTGAACGCGCCGCTCGCGGTGGCCAAGAGCGCCGTCTACTTCGTGCTTCGTTGCGTGACCGATCCCGAGATCCCGCCGAACCAGGGCTGTTACGAACCGATCACCGTCACCGTCCCCGAGGGAACGCTACTGAATCCCGAGCCGCCAGCGGCTGTCGTCGGCGGCAACGTCGAGACGAGCCAGCGCGTGACCGACGTCACCTTCGCCGCGCTCGCCGACGCCGCACCCGAGGTGGTGCCCGCGGGCGGCCAGGGAACGATGAACAACCTCACGATCGGCGGGCGGACCGACGGTGGGAACGAGGAGTTCTCGTATTACGAGACGATCGGCGGCGGCTTCGGTGCTCGGCCCGACAACGACGGGATGGACGGCATCCAGGTCGGCATGACGAACACCCTGAACACGCCCGTGGAGGCGCTCGAAGCGGCCTATCCGCTCACCGTCGAGCGCTACGCGCTCCGCTCAAACAGCGGCGGCGCGGGACGCTATCGCGGCGGACTGGGGATCGAGCGCTCTGTCAGACTCGAAACCAGCGCGACGGTGTCGCTACTCACCGAACGACGCCGCATCGCACCCCGTGGCATCGCCGGCGGCGAGGACGGCGCGACCGGCGAAAACCGCATCAACGGGGAGCCCGTTCCGGCGAAGACGACCCGCGAGGTCGCAGCCGACACCACGGTTACCGTCCGCACGCCTGGCGGTGGCGGTCACGGCGATCCCACTGAACGTGATCCGACACTCGTGGAACGGGACCGCTCGGACGGAAAGACGGGGGATGACGAACGATGAGGGGCTGGCGCGCCCGGATCGGCCTCGTCGTCCCCTCCTCGAACACGACCGTCGAGCCGGAACTGACGAACGCCTGCCCGCCGGGAACGAGTGTTCACACTGCCCGGATGCCCCTCGAGGACGTCACCGCGGACGACCTCGACGCGATGGCCGAGCGTGCAATCGAGTGTGCGGAACGGCTGGCTCACGCCGATGTCGATGTCATTGCCTACGCCTGCACGACAGGTAGTCTCCTCCACGGGCACGGCTTCGACGCCGAACTGGAAGCGGAAATCGGGGCGACGGCGGACTGTCCGGCCGTGGCGACCGCGCTCTCGGTTGAACGTGCCCTCGATACGCTCGATTGCCAGCGTATCGCTCTCGCAACACCGTACGTGAACGACCTCACTCGACGAGAGGTAGACTATCTCGAAGAAAGTGGCCACGAAATCGTCGCCGTCGACAATCGAGGTATCACGGCAAACACCGATATCGGCGCACTTTCCCCTGAGGACGCTTATCGACAGGTCGACGCACTTCTGGCCGATGCTGACGATTCCGACGGCGTCTTCGTCTCCTGTACGAACTACCCGTCGTTACCGGTGGTCGAGACGCTTGAAGCTGACCGTGGACTCCCAGTCGTCACCAGCAACGCCGCGACACTGTGGGATGCACTCCAGTCAGTCGATGTCGCTACAGACGGCCCAGGCCAGTTGTTCGCTCGTAACCAATAGCACGGTCCACACCCGCCATTTCCGAGCAATCGTCAGGGTAACGCTCGTCGACATCTCATACGTCATCTGGATCAAGGACGGTATACCCAAGTGACATCCTCCCCGCCCTACCGCTTGCCTGACGGCTCGCTCCTTGAGAGATGGGCTTTGATGTGAGAGTCATTTGGTCGCCGATTGCTTGACTGAGTCAGTCGGCCACAGATGTCCATGCAGAAGATGTTCCGTGCCGGATTGTTGGTTTATTTTGAATTATTGTTTTCAGAACCTTCCTCTATCTCATCAGCTTCGTCCTCCGCCTCGGACTGGACGCTCTCCATATCGACGTCCGTGTCGAGTTGCTCCTCGTCGACGGCCGATTCGAGCGTCTCGCGGTCGGTCACCGCGCCGATCCCCTGCTCCTCGACGGCCGATTTGATCTGATCGGTGTCGATCGCCGAATCGACGTTCTCCTCGCTCGTTCGCGATTTGAGCGCGCGCTTGACGACCACGTATCCCACGGCCGCTGCACCACCGGTCGCGATCGCACCGGGGATGCCGGCGCGTTTGTAGCCATGCTTGACCGCCTTCTTGCCGAGTGCGAGTCCGATCATCACATGGAGGTTCGTTGCTCGGCGATCAAAACGTCGGGGCGCTCGTTTGCAAGCACGGTGAACCCGACACAGCTTGCGCGATCACCTGGGCGGTCAAGCCCCGCAGCACTCGCCGTCTTTTCTGTAGCGAAGCCAGCGCTATCGGAACTGATCGAGATCACGCTGGAGGCTCACGAGCTCCGCGCGCTGGGCCGCGAGGTTGGCGATGTGATCGTCGAGCGCATCGAGTGCACTCTGAACCTCCTCATCGATCGCGTCGAGATCGCGACTGCCGGCCTCGATGCGGGCACGACGGATGTGCTTGCAGTCGGCCTCCCGATACATGAAGTCGGGACAGGTACAGGAGGGAGTCCGGATGTCGACGAGGTACTCGATACCCTCCTCGCTGTAGACCTGGTAGATGTCGGGTCCGTGCTCGATGACAGTCAAGCGTTCCGAGAGCGCCCGTCGATCGCGCTTGTCGATATCGTGCTTGAACGGTTGCGTTGCGAGTGCTTCGTCGTAGGACGTGGACGTGCTCATGACTGTGTATCCGATTCGGGGATCGGCCCCGCGTTCTCGACCCGCATCACCGCCTCGTCGTCGCGACGGTCCTCTCGGTCTGTGCTCACTGTCATGTATCATCGAAGGTACTCCACTGGGATAAGACGTCGTTAACAACACACTGAAAGTGAAGTCACTACGATTGAAACGGTCGAAATCACTCGGTAGTGGTGCTGTGGAAGTGATTAGTGACACATTCGCCACGTTGGCCCCATCGTGGGTCGAGACAGTCCCCGTTGTCATCGCTCCCGTACGGCCGATCGGCGGCCGCTTCAATTCGGATCATAGTGCAGACGGTCACAACCAGGCGATCCGGTGATGGAACCCCCGTCGAGCACGAAGGGATGGCAAAACAACGATCCAATTCGCACGAACGTTTATGATGTCGGCGTGCGTATCTCTCTGTCAATGGGGACTGTTACCACAACCCCGTCCGAGGAGGCGCGGTCGATATTCACGGAACTCGGCTACACCGTCTCGGGCAGCGGCTGCGAGCTCAGAGCCGAACGTAAGTGGCGCGTCGTCCGCGTCACGGCCGCCGACGAGGCGACCGAGCTGCCTGAATCGGGCGAACTCCGCTGTTTCGTCGCGTGGATGGATGCGGCCCACGATCTCAGGGAGCGCCTGCTCGACGCCAAACCCGACTACGACTGGGCGGTCATCGGTGTCGACAGTGCGGGCGAGTACGACGTGCTCCATCCGTCGCTCGGCCCAACGCTACTCGCCTAGTTCGACAGCTCTTTTCGCGCCGCCGCGAGTCCCGCATCGGCATCGATCCCGTCGCTTTCACCGAGAACGTCGCCGAGCGCGCCGAGCACCGACAGCACGTTCGAGCGGCGTGCAGAGTGACCCATGCAGCCGATCCGGAGGATTTCACCGGAGAGATCGCCCAGGCCGCCCGCGACCTCGATGTCGTAGCCGTCGAGCAGTTCGTCGGTCACAGTGGAGTCCTCGATGTCGGCGGGCAGGCGAACGGTGTTCAGGCTCGGCAGCCAGCTCGTGCTCGCGAGTTCGAGGCCCATCGCCTCGATGCCGGCTCGCAGCCCGTTCGCGACGCGTTCGTGGCGCTCCCAGCGCGCTTCGATCCCTTCCTCGGCGGCGAGGCGAAGCGCCTCCCGCAGCGCGTAGACGTTCGTGATCGGGGCGGTGTGGTGATAGGCACGCTCCTCGCCCCAGTAATCGGTGAGCTCGGTGAGATCGAGATACCAGGAGTTCACCGGCGATTCGCGCCCTTCGATCTTCGCCATCGCCCGCTCGCCGAGCGTGAGGGGACTCGCCCCCGGCGGCGCGGAGAGACATTTCTGGGCGGCCGAGTACGCCGCGTCGACCTCCCACTCGTCGACCTTGAGCTCGACGCCACCGAACGTCGTCACCGCGTCGACGATGGTGAGCGCGTCGTTGTCGTGGGCGAGTTCGGTGAGTGCCGGCACGTCGGGCTGGAGCACGCCGGTGCTCGTCTCGCCGTGGACGAACGCCAGCAGGTCGGGGTCGTGGGCGTCGAAGGCTGCACGCACGTCGTCGATATCAAGCGGTTCGCCCCACGGGGCGTCGACCGTCACGGTCTCACCGCCGACCCGTTCGACCATCGACGCCATCCGCCCGCCGAAGTAGCCGTTGCCGGGGACCACGACCGTATCGCCCGGTTCGGTGAGATTCGCGATGGCGGCCTCCATCGCCGCCGAACCGGTCCCGCTGATCGGGACCGTCCACTCGTTGTCGGTCCGGAAGACGTACCGGAGGAGCTCCTGGACCTCGTCCATCAGATCGACGAACGCGGGGTCGAGATGGCCGACGAGCGGCGTGGTCATCGCACGGCGAACGCGCGGGTGGACGTCGCTCGGGCCAGGTCCCATCAACGTTCGGTTGGGTGGGGTGAGTTCGCCCACCGCGGGTCGTTCCATACCGGGGTGATTCGGGCAGCGTTGAAATGCCGTTCGTTTCGTGATGCTGACGGTCCCACCACGAACGGTTTATGCCCGTCCCGGCCGTCAGCAGCGGTATGTTCGTCGGCCACGCACTGGGTGCGTTCGCGACCGTCGCGGGCGGGGCGCGCCTGGTCGGCTGCTCGCGCAAGCACTCGCTGGCCCTCGGTGCGTCGGCGGGCGCGTTCGCCGCCGCCCCCGACGTCGACATCCTCTACGCGCCGGTTGGCCTGGCCGAAGCCAGCGGCGTCGCCGACGCCGCCGAGAGCTTCTGGTCGGCCGGCAACCTCGTCCACCGCGCGGTGACCCACTCGCTGGTCGTCGGCACGGTCGTCGCCGTCGCGCTCTGGTTCTGGAGTCGCGCACGGAGCGGGAAGTCGAGCGACGAAGACGGCGACTCGCTGCTGAATCTTGGGCATCTCCGTGCGCTGCTGAACGCCGAGTCCGGTGGCGCGCTGCTCGCGCTCGGCGGGCTGGTCGCGGTCGCCGGCGTCGTGAGCGGGCCGCTCGGCGCGCTCGTGATGGCCGCGTTCGCGCTCACGAGTCTCGCGATCGCCGAACTCGGCGCACACTACGGCGATCTCGGGCCGAAAGCGATACTGGTGACGGCGCTGATCGGCTTCATCAGCCATCCGTTCGGCGATCTGTTCACCGGCGAGCCGCCACACATGCTCTACCCGTTCGCCACCCGGCTCGTGAGCGAGCGGATCATCCTCACCGCCGATCCGACGCTGCATCTGCTCGGCTCGTTCTGGCTCGAACTGCTCACCATCTGGCTCGCGGCGATCGTCTACTGCGAGCTCACCGACCGCAGCCCGACGAGCCACATCCACGGGCGCGCGACGCTCGGGGTCGCCTACGCGGTGGCCGCGCTCGCGGTGCCCGCGCCGACGGTCGATTCGTCCTACGAGTTCGTCTTCAGCGTGCTCGCGGTCGGTGCCGTCGGGCCGGCCCCGCTCGTCCACCGCCTCCGTCGATCCCGGCGGGCGATCGATGCCGAGAGCGTTCTGACGGCCGCCCTCACCGGGCTGACGGCGGTGACGCTCGCGTCGATCGCCTACGCCGCCGTCTATCTCGTGCTCTGAGGGGAGGGATGAAGTCCCCCGACGACGAAGGCGAGCCATGTCACGCGCGGAGCTCGATCGATTGCTCGAAAGCAAGCGGGCCAACGCTCTGCTCGCCTGGATCTTCGTCGCGTTCGTCGCCATCGTCGCGGTCGTCTCGCTGGTCCGCGGCCGGCTGCTCTGGGCGATCTTCGCCGCGACCGTCGTCGTGCTCTCCGTGCTGCCGGCCATCGCGCTCCGCTCGGCGCTGGTGATGGTGCCCTGGGAGGTGCTCGCCCTCGCAGCCCTGCCGACGCTCGCGCGCGCGTTCAGCCCGCCAGTCGGTGGGATCGCTACCTATCTCGCGGTGGCGGCGCTCGCGCTCATCGTCGCGGTCGAACTCCACCTGTTCACGGCCGTGGAGATGAGCTATCGCTTCGCCGTCGGCTTCGTCGTGATCGCGACGCTCGCGGCCGCGGGCGGCTGGGCGGTCATCCGCTGGGTCGCCGATCTCTATCTCGGCACGGGCTTTCTCGGCTCCGAGGACGCGCTGATGTGGGAGTTCGTCGCCTCGACGGTCGCCGGTGTCGGTGCCGGCCTGTTCTTCGAGGGCTACGTCCGTCGGCGACTCCCGCCCGAACGACTGCCCGAGGTGGCCCGATGAGGCTGCGCGACCGCCTCGGTATCTCCGAACGCCGCCAGCGCCAGCTCACGCGCGCGTTGGAGGTCGGTCTCGTCGGCATGTTCGTGCTCGGCCTCCTCCAGGGCAACACGACCGTCATCGTCAACACGCTGCTCGCGCTCGGGGTGACGCGACTGCCCGGAATACTCCAGCGCGATTACGGCATCCCGATGGACGCGGGGCTGACGCTCTGGATCACGGCCGCGGTCTTCCTGCACGCCTTCGGCGGCGTCGGCCTGCCCTGGACGTCGCTGTCACCCTACCAGTCGCTGTGGTGGTACGACCACGTGACTCACGCGCTGTCGGCGTCGGTCGTCGCGGCCGTCGGCTACGCGGCCGCCCGCGCGCTCGACGTCCACAGCGAGGAGGTCTCCTTTCCCTCGGAGTTCATGGTCGTGTTCATCTTCCTGTTCGTGCTCGCCTTCGGGGTCTTCTGGGAGGTCATCGAGTTCACGGTCAGCTCGCTCTCGGCACTGATCGGCTCGGGTACCGTCCTCACCCAGTACGGGCTCGAAGACACGATGCTCGACCTGATCTTCGATACGATCGGCGCGGCCGTCGTCGCCATCTGGGGCGGCGCACGACTGAGCGGCGTCGTCGATGCCATCGTCGCACGGCTCGACACCCGCGAACGCGAGACCGGCTGAGTCGTCCACGAGCGGGCAACGACGGCCGCGAAGTGGGGGTTTATACTCCTGCCGGCTGAAACGCACGCCGCGATGGTCTACAAGAAAATCACGATGATCGGCACGAGCGACGACGGGTTCGAGGCGGCCGTCGACGACGCCGTCGACCGCGCCGAGGACACGCTCAACAACGTCAAATGGGCCACCACGGAGAACCTCGGCGTCGAGATCGCCGAGGCCGACGGTCGCGAGTATCAGGCCGAAGTCGAGATCGCCTTCGAACTCGACGAATAGCGGTTCAGCCCTCTATTTCTCCGCTCAGGCGAGGCTCGCACCGTCGAACTCGCTGCGGTCGTAGTCGATCTCCATGAGATCGAGCAGCGTCGGCGCGACGTCGAAGAGGTCGGTGTCGCCGCCGATCCGTGCGGTCGGTTCGTCGACGAGCAGGGTAGCGTTGTCGAAGCTGTGCATCCCGTTGCGCGGACCGGTGTCGAAGACCTCGTCGTGGCCCGAAAAGCCGGCCTTGAGGTCGAAACCGTGGTTCGGGATCGCCACGAGATCGGGGGCGATGTCGTCGTGTGCGCCCCGGAAGGCGTCGTCCTTCTCGACGACGCGCTCGCAGACCTTCCGGCCGTCGGGGCCTTCGAGCGTTTCGAGAGCCTTCTTCAGTTCGGTGCGCTTGTCCTCGTAGTCCTCCTCGGCCACTGCGCCCCGTGGCTCGCGCCCTTCAAGGTTGATGTAGAACCGTCCGGGGATGAACGCGTATGCCTCGGTGTCCTCGGAGATGTCCCCGAGACTGTCGTGGTCGTCCTCGCCGTACGAGAGCCAGCCCTCGCGCTGGAGCCACTCGTTGAAGTGGACCTCGTGGTCGAGGCTGGTGAAGCCGTGGTCGGCGGCGACGACCATCGTCACGTCCTCGGGCAGCATCTCGCGCAGACGGCCGAGGTAGTCGTCGACTTTGCTGTAGATGTCGAGGAACTCCTCTTTGTACTCGCCGTCCTCCTCGTAGTGTTTGAACAGGAAGTGGTTCACGCGATCGGTCGTCATGAACACGCCGAAGAAGAGGTCCCAGTCGTCCTGCTCGATGTAGTGGGAGAACCCTTCGAAACGTCCGTCGAGGGTCGCGTGGGCGTCCTCGACGAAGTCGGTCTTGTCGTCGTCGTGGCCGAGCTTCGCGTTGTTGTCGATCCGGTAGCCGGTCCCGTTGAGCGTCTCGCGCAGTTCGTCGGGGTAGGCGGCCTCGTCGACGCCCGGCGAGAGAAAGCCCGAGACCATCCGCTGGACGTCGCGCTGGGGCGGGAACGTGACGGGCACGTTCATCACGGTGGCGTCGCGGCCCTCCTCTTCGACGCGATCCCAGACGCGGGTCGCCTGGACGTCACGACCCATCGGCACGTAGGTGTCGTAGGAGCCGATCTCGCGGTCCTGGAAGCCGTACACTCCCGTCTCCCCGGGGTTTACTCCCGTCGTGAGCGCGGGCCAGCAGGCGCTCGATTCGGGCGGTACGATCGAATCCATCGGGCCGGCGCTGCCCTCCTCGGCGATCGCGGTGAGGTTCTCGAAGACGTCCGGATTGTCCTCGATCAGGCTGTACGGAACCCCGTCGATGCCGAAGAAGGCAACCCGTGGAGCGTCGTCGCCAGTGAGGCGGTCGAACAGTCCCATGGGTGGGTCAGTTCGGGCGCGTACAAAGAAGATTCGTTTCGCTCCCCTTATCTGATTTCAGGCGCTAGGGCTCCTCCCTCAAGGAGTGCGACCGAAGGGAGCGCGAGTAGGGAGGATACAGCGTCCCCAGAACGCGAAGCGTTCTGGTGTGCGAACGAGACGCTTCGCGTCTCGTCAACGCCGTCATCATCTGAACTTCCGAGGTTTCGGCGTGTCAGCTAACTGGACCACGAGCGATAGGCTTAAGCGTATCTACCACGTAGATACTGACGATGGACCGGCACGAGATAGAAGGCCACGAAGTCGTGGAGAAAACCGTGAAGCCCACCGGCAACGGTGCTCACGTCTACCTCCCGAAGTCGTGGATAGGAGCGACCATAAAGGTCGTTCGCACCTCCGAACTCGACCCCGATTCAGACGAGTAGACCATGCTCAACTACAGGTTCCGGCTCAACCCCACGCCCGCTCAACGCGAGCAGTTAGCGTGGACGCTGGACACCTGCCGACAGGTCTACAACCACTTCCTCCACCGCCTGAATCGCGTCGAAGACACGTCGTCGTACAGCGAACAGAAACGACTACCGAAGCTCAAGGAGTGGTGGTCCGACCTGAAATCGGTCCACTCGAAAGTGCTCCAGAAGGTCGTTCAGCGATTGTACGACAACCTCTCGACGCTTCGTGGCCTCAAGGAAAACGGCCACCGCGTCGGTCAACTTCGGTGGAAAGGGGCGGGATACTACCATTCAT
Organism: Halococcus thailandensis JCM 13552; assembly: GCF_000336715.1. Lineage (GTDB taxonomy): Archaea > Halobacteriota > Halobacteria > Halobacteriales > Halococcaceae > Halococcus > Halococcus thailandensis. The sequence continues at coordinate 4,048 of NZ_AOMF01000136.1, read as the reverse complement.
TCACGTACAGTCAGTCCGGTTTCAAGCTCGACAAAAAGAGCGACCGCGACGAACTGTATCTCTCGAAGATTGGTTCGGTCCCGATAGTCGCACACCGCGACCTTCCCGCCGATGCAACCGTGAAATCCGTCACGGTGAAGCGCGAGCCGACCGGCAAGTGGTATGCCGTCCTCTCGGTCGAAACAGCCGACAACCCGCCGGAGAAACCGACGAACCCGGAGAACGTCGTCGGTATCGACGTGGGTATCCTGAAGTTCGCTCACGATACGGACGGTACGGCGGTCGAGTCGCTCGACCTGTCCCACGAACGCGAGCGACTGGAACGCGAACAGCGCGTCCTCTCACGGCGCGAACACGGCTCGAACAACTGGGAACAACAGCGGCGAAAGGTTGCCCGTCGTCACGCCGACATCAAGCGAAAGCGCCGGGATTTCCTCCACAAGTTGTCGAACTACTACGCCCGCGAGTACGATCTCGTGGCGGTCGAAGACCTCGACGTGAAGGGTCTGATGCAACTCGACGGCAACAGCCGCAACCGGGCGTCGGCGGCGTGGGGAACATTCCGTCGGATGCTCGCGTACAAGTGCGAGCGCGAAGGGACGCACTTCGCCGAGGTTCGACCGCACGGAACGACCAAAGAGTGCGCCCGATGCGGTGCGGAGACGGACAAGCCGTTGTGGGTCCGCGAGCACTCGTGTCCGGCGTGTGGCTTCACCGCCGACAGAGACGAAAACGCCGCGTGGAACGTCCTCCAACGTGGTGTCGAAAAAGCGGATATAGGCATGGGCAATGCCGAATCAACGCCTGCGGAGACCGTGGTCCCTACGGCGACCGCCTTTCAGCCGGTCGCTGCAAACCACGTCGCGGAAACAGGAAGCCCCGTCCTCAAGCGTAAGCCGTCAGGCGAGCGCTAGGGTGGGGAGGATGTCACTCGTGGTCGGCCAGCGGCCGGCCACAGGCCGGACAGCGCACGATATGCTGCTCGTGCTCGTCGTCGGCGCTGTCGGGGACCACCGTGGGATGATCCAACGCGACCGTGGTTCGTTTCGCTGCCATCACACCACCACTACCGTCCACGTACGCAAAAGACTACCCATAATTCCAACACATTCGTGGGGAACACCGGATAACCACGAGGAATATCCCGAACGATCATCGTAGTTTTCCGACGCTGTTCGCCGCACACGAACCACGGAGTTCCCCCATCGAAGCCATTTATGCACCCGCTCTCGAAGCGCTTCTCGAATGGCGGTGAGTATCTCCCCGCGTCAGAACCGGCTGGCTCGGAGACGTCGATCGTGATTCGACGGTCGCGGTTGTGGGCCGTCCTGCGCGACAGTCGCTCGCTGTGGCTGTTCGTCGTCTTCGCCATTGCGATCGCCACCCACGCGGAAACACTTCAATACTGGTTCGTCGCGACCGATACGCTGCCACTGATCGAGACCAGTCGCGTGCAGAGTCCGAGCGGCGTCGCCGAACTGTTCACACAGCCGTTGATGGCGGGCACGGATTTCGTCGAGACTGCGCTGTTCTACCGGCCGGTGTCGAGCCTCTCGTACACGCTCGAATACGCAGTCTGGGGGCTCTCACCGACCGGCTATCACCTCACGAACCTCCTGCTCCACGGGGTCGCCGCGGTGCTTGCTGCCATCACCATCGCCGAGATCACGCGCCGGCCCACCGTCGGCTATCTCGGTGCCGCCCTCTTCGCCATCCATCCGCTCACGGCCGGTGTCGTGCCGCCGATCGCCCGCCGTCAGGACGTGCTACTGACGGTGTTCGTTCTCGGTGCGCTCCTCCTGTTCGTCCGCAGCCGTCGCACGAACTCCCGCCGGCTGCTTGTCGGGGCGCTCGGTGCGTATGCAGCGGCTCTCGGAGCGAAGGAGCCAGCAGTCGCTCTGCCGGGGATAATCTTCGTGTGGCTCGTCCTCTATCGAGGGACCGGCGAGTGGCGATCGACCCTTCGGCGGGCCGTGACGGGAACGGCCCCGTTTGTGGCGGTGACCGTCGCCTACGCTCTCGTTCGCCTCGTCGTTCTCGGTGGGATTGGCGGCTATCGCACCAGTGCTGCGTCGGGACCGGGACTCGCAATCCTGTTCGTCCCGCTCAAATATCTTCGATGGGTGTTCCAGCCGACGGATGTCGTAGAGAGCGTTCTCACCGCTCTCCCGCGATCGGTACTCCTCGTAGCGGTGCTCGGCGGTGCGGCCATCGGCCTCACACTCGTTCGGTACGCCCGGCGTCGCGGTCTCGACACGACCGGACTGGTGGCACTGGTCGTCGCCGGTATCGCCGTCGAGGGGATGCTCGGGGTACACCTGCTGGCTCCCGCCATGAAAACCGTGCTGCCGTTCGGCCCGACCGAGTCGGCTATTGCGATCGGATATCTCGTCGATTCGCTGTTCATCGTCGGCTGTATGGCAGGGCTACTGGCGGCGATCCGCGGCTGTCGGATCGGCGATTCGTCGATGCGGACCCATCTCGTCTTCTTCGCCAGCTGGTCGGTGATCGTCCCGGGACTGCTGCTGGCGACCGGTGCTGGCATCGGCGATCCGTTGCGGATCGACGATCAGATCCAAACCGGCTATCTCTGTCTCGTCCCGGCAATGGCCGCCCTGTGTTTGCTCGGGCTCACTGCCGCCGAAGCGGTCGTCGCTGCGATCCGGTCGAGGACGATCCGCGTCGATGCGACCGTCGCACTCCTCGTGCTCACGGTGTCGTTGGTGCTCCCACTCGTCGTGACGTCTCCCCTCGTCGTGTCGAACGGTGATTGGAACGCTGCGGGCCAACTGAACCAGCAGCTTCTCACCGAACTCGACGACGAACTCGACGGAACAGCAGCCGACACACCGGTCCGCCTGCTCGACCAGCCGACGACCGGCAGTGTCGATCCACCTCACACAACGTCGGTCAAACGACTCCAGTCGTACTCGTTCGAGGCGTGGTTCGAGCTCCAGGAGCCACCGCAGAACAGGGCGGTCGAACTGGTCGGCCATCACGAACTGCGGCCACCGTACGACCGCCTTTCGGTCGAAGCAACGAGGGAAAACGGAACGGTCGTCGTCAGAGCAGTCACCTCGGGGTGATCACTCGACCGACGGTTCGTCGAGCGGTGCCATCGTGAGCGTCGTGATGCGAGTGTCGTCAACGCCGGTGACGGTGAGCGCGTAGCCGTCGAGCTCGACGCGATCGTCGATCTCGGGGGTTCGCCCGAGCCGGCTGAAGACGAGTCCGCCGATCGTTTCGAACTCTTCGCTTTCGAGCCCGCTCCCGACGGTCGTGTTGACCGTCTCGATCGGCACACCACCGTCGATCGCGTAACGGTCGTCCGCGCGCTCGCTGATCGTGGGCTCGTCCGTCGTCGCGTCGAACTCGTCGTGGATCTCGCCGACGATCTCCTCGACGGTGAGGATCCCCTCGAACGAGCCCCATTCGTCGATCACCGCGGCCATCTGCCGGTCCTCACGCTGGAAGTCGGTGAACACGTCGTCGATGAGTTTGTCCTCCGGGACGATCAGGATGTCGCGAGCGAGATCGCCGGCGGTCGGTTCGGGCTCGTCGGGTGCTGTCCCCCCGCCGGTCGATCTCGATTCGCAGTAAGTCCTGGACGTGGACGAAGCCGATCGGATGTTCGCCGTCACCCTGCTTGATCACGGGATAGCGCATGTGATGGCCTGCGGTGGCGATCTCGTACAGCGCCGAGAGCGGCGTCTCGGTATCGACCGCCTCGACGTCGGGTCGGGGCACCATGATCTGCCGGGCGATGGTCTCCTCGAGATCGAAGACGCCCTCGATCATGTTCAGTTCGTCAGTGTCGATATGGCCCTCTGCCTGGGACTGCGAGGCGGCGGTTCTGAGTTCGGCTTCGGTCTGTGACGTATCGACTTCGGACGCCGCCGGGACACCGAGCGCTCGCGTGAACAGGTTCGCCGTCCCGTTGAAGAGGACGAGTCCGGGCAGAAATGACATCCTCCTCGGCGTAAACGCCGAGGTTTCCCGACCGCAGTTGGGATATTAGGGTTCGCAGCGCACCCGTTCTTGTGGAAGG
>NZ_AOMF01000135.1 GCF_000336715.1 Halococcus thailandensis JCM 13552 | reverse complement strand
GATGCTCGTCGCCGTTCTTGCGGTAGCCGGGCGGGTTCGCTTTCTCGTTCCCGTTGTCTCGGTGGCCGTACCATCCACGGAACGCCTCATCAAGTTCTTCGAGAACTTGCTGACTGGACTGTGCGTTGAGGTCCGCGTAGCGTTCGTGGCTCTTGAGGTACGACTTGAGTACCGAGTCGTCGGGAATCTGGCCACAAGCGTCCCAAACGCGCCCTGCCGTCCACCGGGCGACGTTCCAGAGTTTTGCGGC
>NZ_AOMF01000134.1 GCF_000336715.1 Halococcus thailandensis JCM 13552 | reverse complement strand
GGTTGCACAGTACCGAGACACAGCTTACGCGATTCACGCCCGCCCCTCGGCCTGCGGCCTCGGGACGGGATTCTCTCGCTGTTGAAAGATAGTTTATATTTCCACTCGTGATATTACGGTTTAGATATATCATGAGCACTCGAACAGGAACGAGCTCCGGGACGACACCGTTGGCAACGACGTGGCGGTATCTCGCGGCCGCCGGACTCCTCATCTCGCTGTTGGGCGTGGTCGCGATCGTCGTCCCGTTGGTGACGGGTCTCGCGCTGTCCGCACTCCTGGGAGCGTTGCTCGTCGTGAGTGGTCTCAGTCATGGGGTCCACGTGTTCTCCGCACGCGGCTGGACAGGTGCACTCAGTCAGGGGCTGCTGGCGCTGCTGTACGTCGTCGGCGGGATCGTCACGCTGGTCAATCCCGTGCTCGGACTGACGACGCTCACGCTTGTCCTGGCCGTCGTGTTCGTGTTCAACGGCGTGCTCGAAATTCTCATGGGAATCAGACTGCGTTCGCGGCCGAACTGGTGGTGGCCGATCGCGAGCGGGATCCTCGCGCTGGCCGTTGGCGTGTTGCTGTGGATTGGCTGGCCGAGTACCGCCGAATGGGCGATCGGCCTGCTCTTCGGCGTGAACCTCCTCAGCTCCGGCCTTTCGATGGTGTTCCTCGCGCTGAACGGGCGACGTGCAGCACGCGATGGCTCCGCCATCGGCACCTGAACCGGATCTCTGCACCGCCATCGGTCCTCGGATCACGACGGTGTTCGGACGACTGTCGTTGGCGGCGCGTGCAGGGGGGGGGAGAGAAATGTACTAGTATCTTTACGCTGCGCCCCGATGGTCGCTAGTGATGAGTGAACTCCCGGGCCTGTTCGCCCCCGAGCGCGTCGCCGTCGTCGGTGCAACCGAGCGCGACGGGTCGGTCGGGCGAGCGGTCACGGCCAACCTCCTCGAATTCGACGGTGACGTGGTTCCCGTCAACCCGGGCACGGAGACGGTGTTCGACCGCGCGTGCTATCCCGATCTCGGTTCGGTGCCCGATCCCGTCGATCTCGCCGTCGTGGTCGTGCCGGCCGAGATCGCCGTCGACGTCGTCCGCGACGCCGGGGAGGCCGGCATCGAAAACGTCGTCGTGCTCACCGCCGGTTTCGGTGAGACCGGCAGCAAAGGAGCCACACGCGAGCGCGAACTCCAGGAGACGGCCAGCGAATACGGGCTGAATCTCGTCGGGCCGAACAGCGTCGGCGTGATGAGCACCGCGGTGAACATGAACGCGACGTTCGGTCCCGAGAGCGCTCGAGACGGCTCGATATCGTTCATGAGCCAGTCGGGTGCGTTCATCACCGCCGTGCTCGACTGGGCCAACGACCGCGATATCGGCTTTCGCGACGTGGTATCGCTCGGCAACAAAGCCGTCCTCGACGAGCGCGATTTCGTCGCGGCGTGGGGCGAGAGCGACGACACGAGCGCCGTCATCGGCTATCTGGAGGACATCGCCGACGGGAGCGGGTTCATCGAGACCGCCCGGGAGGTCACACAGGAGACGCCGATCGTGGTGGTGAAATCCGGTCGCACGGAGGCGGGCGCGCAGGCAGCCTCCTCGCACACGGGGGCGATCGCCGGCAGCGAGCGCGCGTACGAGGCGGGTCTCGAACAGGCGGGCGTCATCCGTGCGGAGACGGTCGAGGAGCTGTTCGACGCCGCGACCATGCTCGACGGCCAGCCGCTCCCCGAGAGCGATGGGGTTGCCGTGATCACGAACGCCGGCGGACCGGGCGTGCTGGCGACCGATGCGATCGGCGACTCACAGCTGGAACTTACCTCGTTCACCGACGATACGCTCGACTCGTTCGCGGAGGTCCTCCCCGACGAAGCGGACATCTACAACCCGGTCGACGTCATCGGCGATGCAGCGGCCGAGCGGTTCAGCGACGCGCTCGACGTCGCGCTTGCCGATCCGAACGTCGGTGCGGCGCTCGTGCTCGCCTGCCCGACGGCCGTGCTCTCCTTCGAGGAGCTCGCCGAGATCACGACCGCAACACAGGCCGAGCACGGCCTCCCGGTGGCCGCCTGTCTGATGGGCGGCGAATCGACACAGGCGGCCCAGTCGATCCTCGACGACGCGGGCATACCGACGTATTTCGACCCGGCACGAGCGGTCACGGGTCTCGACTCGCTCGCCCGCTATCGAGAGATCTCGACCCGCGAGTACGCAGCCCCGACGTCGTTCGACGTCGACGAGGCGGCTGCCCGGGAAATCATCGAGCGGGCGGCCGACCGTCCCTCGAACGCGCTCGGGATCGAGGCGATGGAGCTGCTCGATGCCTACGGTATTCCGACGCCCGAAGGGGCCGTCGTCGACACGCCGAGCGACGCCGAACGCCGTGCGGCCGAGATCGACGGCGACGTCGTCATGAAAGTCGCCAGCCCGGACATTCAGCACAAATCCGATATCGGCGGCGTCCGTGTCGGCGTTCCCGACGACGCGGTGGCGGACACCTACGAGGATCTCGTCGCTCGCGCGAAGAACTACCAGCCGAACGCGACCGTGCTCGGCGTCCAGCTCCAAGAACAGGTCGACCTCGATGCCGGTACCGAGACCATCGTCGGCGTGAACCGCGATCCGCAGTTCGGCCCTCTACTCCTGTTCGGTCTCGGCGGCATCTTCGTCGAAACGCTCGAAGACGTCGCCGTCAGGGTCGCCCCCGTGAGCGAACCGATGGCCGCGGCCATGATCGACGAGATCGATGCTGCACCGTTGCTTCGCGGCGCTCGGGGCCGTACTCCCGTCGACGAGGAAGCGCTCGTCGAGACCATCCAGCGCATCTCGCAGCTGGTGACCGATTTTCCGTCCCTTCTCGAACTCGATATCAACCCACTCGTCGCCACGCCGGACGGCGTCGTGGCGGTGGATCTCGCGGCGACGATCGACCCGGAGGAACTCGACCGATGAACCCGATACTATTCACCACGACCGACGAGAGCACCGGCAAGACGGCCATCGCACTCGCGATCGCACGAATCGCCGCCGAGCGCGACGTGGACGCCGGCTACATGAAACCGAAGGGGACGCGCCTCCAGAGCAACGTCGGCAAGACGCTCGACAAGGATCCGCTACTCGCGGGCGAACTGCTCGATCTCGATGCCGAGGTGCACGACCTGGAGCCGGTGGTCTACTCACAGACGCTCGTCGAGACGGCACTGCGTGGCCAGGCCGATCCGGCTGAACTGCGCGAGCGCGTCACCGAGAGCTACCGCGAACTCGCCACCGGCCGTGAGCTGATCGTAATCGAGGGCGGCACCCGACTCTCGACGGGCGGGATCATCGATCTCACCGACCGGGACGTCGCGGAGCTGCTCGACACTCGGGTGGTTCTCATCGCCCACTACGACGAGCCCGGCGACATCGACGACGTACTCGCGGCGACCCGACAGCTCGACGAGGTAGACGGCGTGCTGTTCAACGGCGTGTCCGACGACAACTACGACGAGCTGACGACCGACGCCATCCCGTTCCTCGAAGACCGTGGGATACCGGTTCTCGGGGTGGTGCCCCACCAGCGCGAGCTCGCGGGCATCACCGTGGCGGATCTCGCCGACGAGCTCGGCGCACGAGTGCTCACCGACGAAACCCCGCTCGACGGTCTCGTCGAACGGGTTTCCGTCGGCGCCATGGGATCCGAAGCCGCACTCGGGCAGTTCCGACGCACGCGCTCGGCCGCGATGATCACCGGTGGTGATCGATCCGAGATTCAGACCGCGGCGCTGCAGGCGTCGGGCATCGCCTGTCTGCTTCTCACCGGCGGTCACAGCCCCCCACAGGCGGTTCTGGGTCGTGCTGAGAAGGCCGACGTACCGGTGCTCCGCGTCCCCTCCGACACCATCACGGCCGTCGACCGCGCCGAGGACGCCATCGCTGCTGGCCCTGCACGGAGCGCCGACACCATCGAGCGGATGCAGTCGCTACTCGTCGATCGACTCGATATCGACAGGCTCCTCGATCAGGATTGACACAGTAGCATTCAGCCAAGCAGGGAGACACAGCCAGCGGCGACGATACGAGCCACGTCGACCACGTCGTCGGTGTGAACGAATTCGCCGGCGCCATGGATGTTCTCGCCGTCGGGACCGACGATAACGGTCGGCAGACCGGCACGGTGGCCGAAGTAATTGAAGTCACCGACGCTCGAAAAGTAGCCGATGGCTGGTTCGTCGTCGGTGATCGTTTCGACACCACTCGACAGTGCGTCCACGAGCGAGTCGTCGACGTCGGTGACGTAGGGACCGTAGTGAACGTCCGGAGCGGGTGCTTCCCGAAAGTCGATCTGTACGTCGGAGTCGAGGTCGAGATCCGCGACGACGCGTTCTGCGTCCGCTCGGACGACGTCTTCCGTCTCGCCGACGACGACGTGGCGATCGACAAGCAGACGGCACGATTCCGGTACAGAAAGTGTCTCACCGCCACCCTCGATTTCGATCGGACAGACGGAGCCGTCGCCGAGTTTTTCGTGTGTGCCGACGTCCATTGCCGCGAACGCATCGGCCAACCGTCCCGCATCGACCACGGCGTTCGTACCCTTCTGTGGCTGTGAGCCGTGTGCAGCCTCGCCAGTCACGGTGATGTCGTAGAGAAATCGCCCGCGAGCGCCGAGCAGCAGGGCGGGGTTCTCGATCGTCGTCTGGGCGAGAATCGGGCCGGGTTCGGTGACGATCGCGGCGTCACACTCGTCGGTGATTCCGTCACGAATGAGTTGATTTGCACCCAGTCCGTAGGGACCCTCCTCGTCGACGACCGCGCTGAAGAGAAGATCACCCGCGAGATCCACGTCTGCCGCAGCGAGCCCGTCGAACGCGACCATGATGCCCGCGAGACCGCCCTTCATGTCACAGGCCCCCTGACCGTAGAGTTTGCCGTCCTCGATCCGTCCCGAGAGCGGATCCTCGTCCCACGCCTCGACGATCTCGACGGTGTCCATGTGGGCGTTCAACAGCAGCGTTGGAGCCTCCGGGTCGGAGCCTTCCAGTCGGGCGAGGACGTTGTTGCCCTCGAACTCCGTGATATCGGGTTCGCTCACTGGATGGTACTCTGGATCGTGCCCTCGTGAATCGAGCCAATCGTAGACGAACTCGGCGATCGCTTCCTCCTCGAAGTACGGACTGCGGATACGGACGAGCTCCTGGAGGAGGTCGATGGTTTCGTCGTGATCGATTCGCTCTGCGAGCCTGCCTGGGTCGACCGTTGCAGTGTCGAGCATATCGGCGGGATCGTCAGTCATCGGCGGTGGTCTCCTGAATATCGGGATCATATTCGGCAGAGGGGACACCCGGCAGCGTGTCGAGGATCGATTCGACGTCGGTGCCGGACTGCTGGCCACGATACCAGTAGATGCCGAACACGATGAAACCGATAATTACCCACGGAACGTAGACCGTGAGGGTGCCCTGGTAGGCCTGGGTGAGCAACACGAACGCGCCGATCGCGCCGACGAGGCCCGAAACGAGGAGACCGGCGCGGGAGTTGAAGTCGGCCTGTGCGACGATATCGGGCCTAGCGTACTGGGCGTAGAGCAACGACACCGAGACCGCGAAGTACGCGATGAGGTAGCTGAAAGTGGCGATCACGATCACCTGATTCAATCCCGTGGCGTAGAACGTCAGTGCCGAGGAGACCACGTACAGCGTGAGCAACGACCAGTGGGGTGAGCCGAACCGCTCGCTCACCACCGAGAATCGCTGTGGGAAGATCTCGTCCCACGACCACGAATAGGGCATCTTGATGGCCGCCGCCATCACCGCGTTCACGCTCGATGCAGTGGCGAGTAGGCCGCCAAATGCAACGATGGCGGTCGCGTCCGTCCCGAGGAACGTCTCGGCGGCGGTGGCGAGCGGGCGCGCCGAGTTGGCGAGGACGGTGTAGTCGCCGACCACGCCGTAGATCACCGCTGCGGTCCACATGTACAGCAGGGTGAGGATGATCGTCCCGCCGATCATCGCCAGCGGGAGGTTCCGACCGGGGTTTTTCACCTCAGCACCCATCTGGCCCGCGACGGCAATACCGATGTAGGCATAGAACAGCGGCGCGGCAGCGGCGAGGAAACCGCTCGATCCCCCAGTGAAAAACGGCCGATAGTTCGCGGTGTCGATGGAGAGTGATCCGGGGAGAACGAGCACGAGGATCGCAAGGACGAGCACCCCGAGAATGGCGCTTTGAGCGATGCTATACCCGCGCGTTCCGACGAGATTGATCAAAAAGAGGACGGTGAGAACCCCGAAACCGGCGAGGGCGATCCCAGTCCGACCCGCGACGAGGTCGGGAAAGAACACCTGAAGGTAGCTCCCGAAGCCGATGGCGAGACTCGCGTCGGCGGCCATATAGCCGAGCCATTTCGACCATGTGACGATAAATCCGGGTAGACGGCTGTTGAACGTGCGCGAGACGTACGAGTACGACCCCGCTGCGGCGGGAAAGATCGTCGACATCCAGCTGTAGTTGATGGCGACAGCTGTTGCAACCGCGCCCGCGAGCAACACCACGAGGATCACGCTTGGGCCGGTCGTAGAACTCGCGGTTCCGAGCGTGACGAACAGCCCCGCCCCGAGCGTTCCGCCGATGACGGTGCTCATTGCTCCATACGGGCCGATATCGCGTGCGAGACTACGGTCGTCTTTCTCGCTCGATTGTGTCATATGCTATCATGCTATAGCGAACCAATAAGCCACCTCCCTAGCATGAACGGGGTTACCCGCCAGCGAGCCCATCACTCCGATCGGGCTCACTCGTGGCCGAGGAGTTTGGCCTCGGCTTTCCGGAGGTGTTCGAGGAGAGTAGCCTTCGCAACGTCGAGTTCTTCGGCCAGCTCGGTAGCACTCACTTCTCGGGGCCACGCGTAGTAGTTCCGGCGACGAGCGAGATCGAAGACCTCTCGCTGGCGTCCTGAGAGGTCTGCTGTCGGGAGAACGCCGGATCCACCGTGTGGGATCGCGATGTCTTCGATACGGATTTCGGCATCTTTCTCCGCGCGGACAGCATCGAGGCGCTCGCCAAGTGTCTCACGGTCTGTCTCAGCGATGACAGTCCAATACTCCCGTCCCCCACACATTCTGACCGGTTCGTCCGGAATGAAGCCGCGTGAGACGAGCGCATCGTTGATCGAGTTCTCGATCGCATAGCGGACGACGATCGCACGGGACGCGCTTCCGGGAACCGTCTCACCCGTGGTGTGGAGAGGGTCGGTTTCCCAAACCGAGTCGGTGAGCGGCGAGTCCTGGATGGCGGCGATGAGCCGTTCGACCGCATCGGTCGTCTCGCCGTAAACCGTAAACCGACCGGTGGCAGCCCCGTCGATAGAATAGACGCCATGACCGAGCAGGCCGCCATCCCTGTCTTCGGTCACCGCGAGTGTCCAGCAGTCGGGGTGCCAGATATCGAGAGTCACACGCAAGCCCACTGCGGACTGCGATGGCGGGACCATCAGGAATAGTGGGGCCAGTGGAGTCAAAAACCGTTCGCTCGGACAATCATGTCATTGATATCCTACTATGTGCCGAGACGAGCGCAGCTAGTTGGCCGAAACGACTCAGGCGAACTGCTCGTCGTAGAGATCCTGAGCGTGTTCGATGGCGTCGTAGGCGGTCTGTCGGTCCTCCCAACCCTGCGTCTCGACTTCCTTGCCGGCTTCGAGGTTCTTGTAGGTCTCGAAGAACTCGTCGATCTCGTCGAGTTCCTGCTGGGGGATGTCGTCGAGGTCTTCGATATGGTCGAATCGAGGGTCCTCGGCCGGGACGGCGATCACCTTGTCGTCCTGTTCGCCGTCGTCGTCCATGCGCATTAGCGCGACGGGACGGGCCTCGATGATGCAGCCGGGGAAGGTCGCGTCCTCGACGAGCACCATCACGTCGAAGGGGTCCTCGTCGTCGTAGTACGACTGCGGGATGAAGCCGTAGTCGTTGGGATAGTGGACGTTCGAGTGGAGCACACGATCGAGAACGACACCGGGGACGTCCTTGTCGTACTCGTACTTGTTGCGCTCGCCCTTGAGACACTCGACGACGGCGTGGATCGTTTCGGGCGCGTTCGGGCCGGTTTCGAGGTCTTCCCAGAGATTCGTCATCACCCCCTCGTCCGACGAGGCGACGAAAAAGCGTTTTCTATCGCATCGCCCGCGCCGACCGACGGTTAGACGGTAGTATTAATGAATGGTACCACCCATTTATTCCAGTCATGTCCCTTATTTCGGACAACGTCCGTTATGGTTGCGAAGGATTAAATATGTGGATGACATCTTCCTGCTGATGCCAGAGGCACAAGCGGTCCAGGACAGTGGTATCGCCCGCGATCTCACGGCGTTCCAACAGAACATCCTCGCCATCCTGTCGGACGAGCCGATGTACGGGCTCGCGATCAAACGCCAGCTCGAATCGTACTACGACTCGGAGGTCAACCACGGCCGACTCTACCCGAACCTCGACGATCTCGTGGAGATGGATCTGGTCGAGAAATCCGAGCGGGACAAGCGCACGAACGACTACGCCCTCACCGACGATGGCTACGAGGCGGTCATCGATCAGCTCGACTGGACACTCGACAAGTTCGTCACCGACGAGGAACGCGCCGAGACCGTCCGCGACCTCATCGACAACTAACACCGCTCGCGCGGTTTTATTCGTTCATACTGTCGATAGCGTCGGCTTCAGCGAAGACGAGCGATAGCGATTCCTCGATGGCTGCGCGTTGCTCGTCGGTCGGCCACGCGTTACGGACGAAATAGTCGGTCCGGAACTCCCGACGCTCGGCTTCGGTCGCCGATTCGACCGGGCGCGCGTAGTGGTTGCTCATGAAATCGGCGAAGGCCCGTGCGTTCGCGCCGTGGACCGTCCCGTGTGCGGCGACCGCCTCGACGACCGCATCGTTGTGCGCCGCAACCTGCTCCCAGTCGTCGGGGTCGCCGGCTCCCGACAGCGAGCGCTCGACGGCCCGATCGGTGTCGTCGATGCGCTCCGGGCGAACCTCGCCGTCGACGAGCCACTCGTCGGGGTGACAGACGAGCGTGTCGTCGGTCTCGCGGACGCGCACCCGAAAGTCGTGCTCGGCGAGCAGCTCGTGGCGACGCTCGCGGTAGGCCTCGCGCTCGTCCTCGTCGGTGACGGTACGTGCCAGCCGTGTGAGTCGTTCGGCCTCGTCGACGACTCCTTCCGGAAGCTCACTCATCGAAGGCCTCGTTCGCGCGGGCGTCGGCCCGTTCGTTCGCCTCGCGCGGGACGTGCTCGATCGACCAGTCGTCGAACCGTTCGAGCAACTCGCGCACCCGCACCCGGCGCTCGCGCAGTTCGGGGTCGTTGGTCTGCCACGCGCCCCGGACCTGCTCGACGACGAGCTGTGAGTCGCCACGGAGTTCGACAGTGTCGAACCCGTAGTCGGCGGCGCGTTCGAGCACCCGAGTGAGCGCGTCGTACTCGGCACGGTTGTTGGTCGTCTCGCCGACGCGCTCGCCGCCCTCGGCGACGATGCCACTGCTGTCGACGATCACCCAGCCGATGGCCGCCGGACCGGGGTTGCCACGCGATGCGCCGTCGAAATAGCAGTGTGCGCGCCCGCCTTCCTCTCGGAGTAGTCCTTCGAGACGGGCCGGTGTTGCGCCCTGAATCACGACCTTACCGTCGTAGGCGACGGCAGTCGCCTCCGCATCGACCGCTCGCCAGCGCTCGTGATCGGTGTTGCCCGGTTCGATCGTGACCCCGGCTGATTCGAGGCGCTCGCGGGCCTGATCGACGTCACACTCGATGACCGGCATTGCCGACACTCGCCGTAGCGGTCGCATAGCGGTTGCGATACGATACTGTCGAGAACGCACACTCGACGAGCGGCGGCAACCCGATGGGTCGAATATCGGCCATTCGCCCCCAAGAGTTTATACGCTCTGAGGATACTACTATAAAAGTGCAATGACACGGTCCACTCGTCAGCGGGAGCGTCAGGCCGAACCGGAGCAGGTGGACGACGAAAACGAGGGGTTACGTCGCTGTCCGGAGTGTGATTCGGACAATCTCGCCAAGAGCACCGACCGTGGCGAGCTGGTCTGTGAGGACTGCGGGCTGGTCGTCGAGGAGGAGAACATCGATCCCGGCCCGGAGTGGCGGGCGTTCAACCACGCCGAACGCCAGCAGAAATCCCGTGTGGGTGCGCCGACCACCCAGACGATGCACGACAAGGGGCTCACGACCACGATCGACTGGAAGGACAAGGACGCCTACGGGCGGTCGATCTCCTCGAAGAAGCGCTCGCAGATGCATCGCCTGCGCAAGTGGCAAGAGCGCATCCGAACGAAGGACGCCGGCGAGCGCAACCTTCAGTTCGCGCTCTCGGAGATCGACCGGATGGCGAGCGCGCTCGGCGTTCCGCGATCGGTACGGGAGGTCGCCTCGGTCATCTATCGACGCTCGCTCGCCGACGATCTCATCCGCGGGCGCTCGATCGAGGGCGTCGCCACATCGGCGCTGTATGCGGCCTGTCGGAAGGAAGGCATCCCCCGAAGCCTGGAGGAGATCTCGGAGGTATCGCGCGTCGAACGCAAGGAGATCGGTCGGACGTATCGGTACGTGTCCCAGGAACTTGCCCTCGAAATGCGCCCGGTCGACCCCAAAAAATACGTCCCCCGCTTCTGTTCGGAGCTCACCCTCTCGGAGGAGGTTCAGGCGAAGGCCAACGACATCATCGAGACGACCGCCGACGAGGGTCTTCTCTCGGGCAAATCGCCGACCGGCTACGCCGCCGCGGCGATCTACGCCGCCTCCCTCCTCTGCAACGAGAAGAAAACCCAGCGCGAGGTCGCCGACGTCGCCCAGGTCACCGAAGTAACGATCCGCAATCGGTATCAAGAGCAGATCGAGGCAATGGGCATTCATAGCTAGGACCGAACCAGATACTCACACGGGCCCGCATCGTGAACGCATGGACGAAGCGACGCTACGAGCACTGCTGACGGGCTTCGGTGGCGGTTTAGTCGGCGCGCTTATCGGTGGACTCGTCCTTTTTGGCTCGTGTTCTACGACAACCAACCCATCTGGGTGACCGTCATCACGCTCGTCGGTGCTGCGGTCGGGAACGCTATCGGATTCGGGCTGAACGAGGACTCGAAGACGGCGTGAGGAACGATCGTCTTCGCCCATCCGAGGGTTGAAGCGTCCGAGAGCCCTCGATTTACGTAATGCGGCTCGACGAATATTTCGAGGAGATCGAACGCGACGAGCGCGCCGAGCGCCGGCAGTTGGCGGCCGAGAAGTCCTACGCCATCACCGACTACCTCGACGACGTCGAGACGAACTTCGAGCAGCGGGTCTCCGACGACGCGCTGCTCGGCAGCACCTCACCCACGATCTTCGTCGGTCGCTCCTCGTACCCGAACGTCTCGACGGGCGTACTCTCGCCCGTGGGCCACGAGGAACGCGCCGCCGACTTCGAGACGGGTGGTCACTGGTACGATCGCGACTTCTCGATCGAGGACGTCTTCCAACACCGCACGGGACTGGTGAACACCGCGAAGACGACCAGCGTGACGAACGTCGCCGACGCCTGGACCGGCTTTCTGGGAACGCAGCGCGAGGTCGCCATCGCCGATAGACCCGTCGACGTGGAGATCGGGCTCGACAGTTCGCTCGATGTCGATTTCTCCGTGTCGGCCGAGGACGTCACCTCGCCGACCGGGCCGCGCGCACGGGCCGAGAGCGCGACGCTGACCGAGAATCCACACGTCCCGCGGCCGGTGAAGAAGACCCTCGAAGACGACGACTGGCGCGCCGAGGGGGCGATGAACTACCTCTACAACCGCGGCTTCGACGTCTACGACATCAACACGATCCTCTCGGCCGGCGCGCTCGGCGAGGGCGACAACCGCCGGCTCGTCCCCACGCGCTGGTCGATCACCGCCGTCGACGACACTGTGGGGCAG
The DNA here is from genome assembly GCF_000336715.1 of Halococcus thailandensis JCM 13552. GTDB lineage: Archaea > Halobacteriota > Halobacteria > Halobacteriales > Halococcaceae > Halococcus > Halococcus thailandensis. Next base: position 42,688 of record NZ_AOMF01000134.1, on the reverse strand, counting down.
TTCCTCCGCGGGCAGCTCCGCAACGCGACTGCGGTGGACAAACCCGAACTGTTCTACAACGAATATCTCGGCAATCGCTTCTGGATCCTGCTCGCACCCGGCCAGTGGGAGTTCGAACTCGTCGAGTGCAAGGCTCCCGGCAGTGTCTGGAACCCCGCCCCCGAGCGAGGGATGGTGCTCGCCGCCGATCGCGAGGGCCACGAGGGTCGGACGTCCTACGTCGACGAGACCGCCGGCGCGTACTACGCTGCCCGACTGGGCGTGCTCGAACAGCTCGTCGAGCGCGGCCGGCAGGCATCGGTGCTCGTCGTGCGCCACGTGACGCCCGACTACTGGGGACCCACAGGCGTCTGGCAGGTCCGCGAATCGGTACGAAACGCCTTCGACGGCGAGTCGGGCACGGCCGAATCGTTCGGGGACGCCCTCCGCCAGCTCGAACCCAAGCTGCCGATCTCGCTTGCGCGCCTCCGCCGGAAGTCATCGCTCGCGGCGGGCGTCCAGTCCAGTCTGTCGGCGTTCGGGAACTGAAAGGCGGAATCCTTTCGCCCCCGGCCACTCGACACGAGGTATGAGCGTCACAGGCGGGCAGACCAGTCGCGTGCGCGCCCTCGTCGTCGCGCTCGCCGTCGGGGGTCTCGGTATCGGGGTCGCGTCCGTTCTCGGCAGGGTGGTCGTGCGCTCGCTCGCGTTCCTCGATATCGAACTCAGTGCACTGGGGTTGCTGGTCATCTCCTTGATAACGGGGCAGGGGGTCGCCTTCGGCAGTGCCGCCCTGCTGTATCTCCGATTCAGAGGTCTCGGACGGACGTATCTCGGCATCGATGTTCCCTCGCTTCGGGACGTCGTTACGGCGCTGAGCGGCTACGCGCTGGCGCTCATCGCGCAGTTCGTCGGATCGATACTGCTCACGGTCGTTGGGGTCCAGCCGGCGGAAAACCAGGTCGGGCAGATCGCTGCCCAGAACCCCGAGCTGCTGCTTCTGTTGATTCCAGCCTCGTTTATCATCATCGGCCCCGGCGAGGAACTGCTCTTCCGTGGCATCGTCCAGGGCCGGCTCCGGGAGTCGTTCGGCCCCGTCCTCGGTGTGGTGCTCGCGAGCGCCGTCTTCGCCGCGATCCACTTTCAGTCCCTGACCGGCGGCGTCGGCGGGCGGCTGGCGACCATCACGGTGCTCTTCCTGCCGAGCCTGGTCTTCGGTGCGGCCTACGAGTTCTCCGACAACCTCGTCGTACCGGCGTTCATCCACGGCGCGTACAACGCGACGCTGTTCACGCTGCTCTATTTCGTCCTCCAGGCGGACCTGCCGGTCAGCGTGGTTTTCTGATCGACCAATCTCATACCGGCACCGGGAGCCACCGCAGCCAGCCAGCCACTTGCTCGGGCGCGAGCAGCGGCGGATGAAGCACGAGCCAATCGAGCAGCGTCAGCCCGAATCCGTGAGCGACGACCGAGGGGAGGATCGACCGGCTCCGGTAGTCGACCGCGCCGAAGAGCACGTCCGTGGGGCCCGACAGCAGCAGTTCGATCGGCGGCTTGCTCGCGTGCTGGAGCGCATACACGACGGGACTGATGAACACGCTCTTGAACCCGATCTCGCGCACGCCGACACAGAGCAACCCGCGAAAGTACGTCTCGGCGGCGAGCACGACGATGAACTGTCCGACTGCGTGGGGAACGAACGACGATACGGTCGGCTCGACGCTCCACATCGGGTAGTACGCCCGCACCGTCGGCAACGACGATCCGACCAGATAGAACGGCAATACGAATAGCGCGAGCAAGAGGGTGTTCCACAACGCGCGCCGATCGACACGCCAGCCGAGCCGCCGGCCGTACAGCCGCGCGAGCGCCGCCGGCCCAACGAGGTAGAGTAGTCCGTCACGGACGACACGCGCCCACAACGCCGTGCTCGTGCTGCGTTCGAGCGCCATCCACGCGATCGCGAGCACCGCACCCCACAGGAGCGCGAGCGCGACCCACCGCCGCCCCGAGGAGCGATCCACCCTACTCCTCGGTCTGGACGGGCCCCGCCCCGACGACCTCGCGTACGCTCTCCTCGAACTCCTGCCGGCGCTCGAAGTACGGCTCGTCGACCTCCGCAAGCACGGCACTCAGGCTGGTCGGCCCATCTGGCGTCCGGATCTCGATATCGCCCACGCGCTGTTCGACCGTCGAATGCTCCATCCCCCACGTCAGCCGTGAGGTGACGCGCGCCAGCGGCACACCCTCGACGGACGGCCCCTCGCCCAGTTCGACGACTGGTTCCTCTGTTTCCTCGTCGGCTTCGTCATCGGCCATACGAACACCGCGTGACGGCCCGCTTTGTGTTTTACGAACCACTTTTTAGGCGGGGGTGTCGCGCGCTCAAGCCTCAACCAAAAACCTGGACTAAAAAGGACCGCTCGCCCTTCATCCACCAAGACCGCACCCAACTGCTCCGTAACCGCCACCGCCGCGACCGCGTCGCGGCCGCACCGCGACCACGGGTTTCACGAGCCGAACGAGTTTTCGCCCGCTCGGGCCGAGGGCAGGCATGAACTTCGACTCGCTCGTGCTCGCGGCGGCCACCGCCGACCTGAGCGACGAACCTGCTGCCCGCGCCCACGCCGACGCCGTCGAATTCCGCATGGACCTCGCCGACGACCCGCTCGACGTACTCGCGGCCTACGACGGGGAACTCCCGCTGATCGCGACCAACCGAACGGTCGAGGAGGGGGGCGAGGCTCCCGCGGACTCCGACCGGCTCGACGCGCTCGCGCGCGCTGCCGAGTTTCTGACCGTCGCGGCGATCGACATCGAACTGGCGACGATCACGGACGAGGAATGGCTTGCTGACGAGGCCCGCGGTCACGACGCGGACTGTATCGTCTCGACACACGACTTCGACGCGACGCCCTCGCGCTCGGCGATGGAGGACACGCTGGCACGCGCGAGCGAGTACGGCACGGTCGCGAAACTCGCCGTCACGGCCACCGACCCGGACGACGTACTCGATCTGCTTGCGGCCACACACGCCTGCACGGAGCGCGGCGACCGCGTGGCGACGATGGCGATGGGCGCTGTCGGCGGCCACTCGCGAGCCATCGCCCCCCTCTACGGCTCGCGGATCGCCTACGCACCGGTCGATCCAGAACGGGCGACCGCACCCGGCCAGTACGATCTCGCGACGCTCGCCGGACTGCTCGATACCCTCGATTAGTCGATTTCTTCGGAGCGGTCGTCGACGCTGCTCTCACCCATCCGCATCGCAACGACGACGCCGAGCAGACTCACGAACACCCCGGCGACGACGAACGCCACGAGCCGGGCATCGCCACCGATCGTGAACCCGCGGATCGAAACGACGCCGAGACTCGTCGCCGGCATCCGCAACGGGTCGATGACGCCGGCGCGTTCAAGGAAATAAGCTCCGAACCCCCGAACGACGAGTCCGATCGCCGCCAGCACGAACGGGAGGTTGAACGTGGCGTTGCCGACGCGACTGCTGTGCAGCCACTCGTCGACCGCCCGACCGGTGCTCGCGGTCAGTCCCGCCGTCGTCAGCCACGGCACGCTGTCGAACAGGAACGCCATCACCGTCACGAGCGCGCTCGCCGCGCCCGCGAGCGGCGAGGCGCTGATCACTCCGACGACCAGGCCCACGAGTGCGAACCCGCCGGCGATCACCCCCGTGACGACCGAGAGCCGGCCGGTATAGAGCCCATCGCGCACCCCGCCGGTGAGCGCCGCGAGCGCGTCGTCGACACCCAACCCCTTGTAGAGCACGAACAAACCGGTAAGGGCGGCGACGGCGGCGATAGCGGCCCGCAGGCTCTGTGCGAACACCACCAGTACGGGCACCGCAAGCAGCGCGACGCCGATCGGTACCAACACCGTTTGTCGGAGCTCCTCGTTGGCGAGGAACTGCTTCAGGAGATAGTAGGCCGATTCGAGATCGCGGGCCTGCCGAACGACGACCCGCGAGACGGCATCGACGCGCACCCGGCTCTCGACGACGTGGACGACGCGCTCTTCGGCCGTGCTGTCGGTGACGACGACCGCCGACTCGATCGACCGATCGGCGAGCAGGTGCTCGATCTGCCGGGCGAGATCGCGGTCGGCATCGACCGAGTCGTCGGCGCCCGAAACGACCGCGACCACCGGATCCGTGCCCGACTCGCGAAGCTCGCCGGCGAGGCGGAGCCCTTCGAGCAGGCAGTTCACGCGGCTGCTCTCGGGGTCGGCGAGCCCCACGTCGGTGACGAGCGAGCGGATCGTCCGCTCGCCGACCACCGGCAGCTCACCAGCGATGTCGGCGACGGTCTCGCCGCGGTCGATACAGACGACGAGCGTACTCACGGCTCACTGTTCACGACCACGCCATGAAAACACCCGCGATAGTGCCGGTTTGCGAACATCCATATCTCCGGCCAGCCTCGTTCGTCCGTGTCCACCACCGCAGATCCCGAATTCGTCGATCGAACCTTGGAGATCGCTCGCGAGAACGTCGAGGACGGCGGCCGACCCTTCTCCTGTCTCATCGTCCGCGATGGCGAGATCCTCGCCGAAAGTCCGAATCTCGTCGCTCAGACCAACAACCCCGTCGCCCACGCCGAAACCGTGGCCATCGAACAGGCCTGCAAACGCGTCGGCAGCGAGGACCTCTCGGGCTGTGACGCCTACAGGTAGTGCAGCGAGAGTGCCGCGGGGCTTGACCCCGCGGGTGAATCGCGTAAGCTCAACGGATGTCCGACGCATTTATGTGTGCGAAATTGCTAACAGAATCTGTAACAGATATGGAACAGCGACACCTTCGCGTCGACCTCACCGACGAAGACATCGAGCGAGCGACCGAGTACGCCGAGGAACACGGGCTTCGGATGCCACGTGCCTACGGCGACCTCATCCGCGAAGGCTTGGACTAGTCGATGGACCTCACGCTTCGTTTCCGTGCGTATCCCGACGATCCCACGGCGAGCGAGGCGTGGCGGCACATCGACATCCACCGCCAGATACGGAATCATGCGGTGCGTGACTACTATCACGCCGAGTGGAACGACCGACCGAGTGCCTACGACCAGCACTCGAAACTCACCGATTGGAAGCGCGAGTGGCCGACCTTCGCGGAAGTTTCGGCGCACGCCGCCCAACAGACCGTTTCACAGATCCACCGCAACCTGACCGTCCTCAAGGAACATCGGCAGAACGGGCGGAAGGTCGGACGGCTCAAATGGCAGGGTGCGGGTGACTTTCGTTCGGTTGCGTATCAGTCCGAGGGCTACGACGTGGATCACAACACGGGCCGGGACAGATATGCAACCCTTCACCTCTCGAAGATCGGCGATATTCCCATTCGCACCCACCGGAACCTGCCGGAAACGGATGCGATTAAACGGGTCGCTCTCAAGAAGGAGACCACCGGCGAGTGGTTCGCCACGTTCGTCATCGAGGCCGACGAACCCGAGAAGCCCGACCCGAAGGAGATCGACCGTAGCGACTGCGTGGGCGTGGATCTCGGCATCCTCTCGTACATCCATACGTCCGATGACTGCTCGGTCGAACCGCTCGCCCTCTCCGACGAATACGATCGCTATGCGCGCGAACAGCGGTCGCTCGACCGAAAGGAACACGGGTCGGCCAACTGGGAGAAACAGCGGCGGGCGGTGGCGACGGCGAGACGCCACATCAAACGGAAAGTCCTCGACTTTCAGCACAAGCTGAGCTCGTGGCTCGTGACCGAGTACGAGGTGGTGTGCGTGGAAGACCTCGATGTGAAGCCGATGCTCGAAACTTCACAGTCGGCGAAGAACAAACAGGATGCGGCATGGTCGCAGTTCCTCTCGCTCCTTGAATACAAGGCCGATCTGCACGGAACACACATCGTGTCGGTCGATCCTCGGAATACGACGAAGGAGTGCAACCGATGCGGCGTGAAGACCGACAAGCCGCTGTGGGTGCGCGAACACTCGTGTCCGGCCTGCGGCCACGAGGAAGACCGTGGCCTGAACGCGGCGAAGAATATTCTCGACAGAGGTCTCGAACAGATAGGGGCGGGATGCTCCGAATCAACGCCCGTGCAGACTGCGCTCCCTGCGTTCACTCGCGTTCGAGTGGATGCAAAGCGCGTCGTCGAAGCGGGAAGCCCCGCGGCTTGACCGCAGGGTCCGTTCACGACGAGTACGAGAAAGATTGGGAGGACCGGAACCTTCCATTGATCCACGCCGACGAAGCCGACGACGAGGCTCTCTCGGTCTACGAGCGCTGGCAGGAACTGAACGCGTAGCTCGCTATCGAAGTTCCAGACTGAACTCCTCGTCGACACCGATCGAGTCGGCGACGCCCGCACCGAACGCGTAGGCGACGCCCTGCGACTGGCTCCTGATGCGCTCCATCAGGCTCTGCTCGGGCGTGAACTCCTCGATCTCGACGTCGTGACCGAGACGCTCTTCGATGCGTTCCTCGACGTCCTCGCGGGTGCCGAGTTCGTCGACGAGCCCGTTCTCGATCGCGTCGGTTCCGAGATAGACCCGAGCTTCGGTCTCGCGGATCGTCTCCTCGTCGAGCCCGCGGCCCTCGGCGACGTGCTCGACGAACGTCTCGTAGTAGTCGTCGACGAGCCCCTGGAGATATTCGTCGTCCTGCTCTTCGGGCTCCTTGAGCGGGTAGCCAGCGTCCTTGTACTCGCCGGCGGTCTTCGGGCGGTAGTCGAGTCCGAGCTTGTCGGCCAGTCCCTTCGCGTTGACCGACGAACCGCGCACGCCGATGCTCCCGACGACGCTCGCCTCGCGCGCCCAGAGCTCGTCACAGCCGGCAGCGATCCAGTAACCGCCGCTCGCACAGGTGTCGGTCGCGTAGCCGATCGTCGGGCCGTCGAAGCGCTCGGCCGCCAGACGGATGTCCTCGCTCGGCAGCACCTCGCCGCCGGGCGTGTTGAGTTTGACGACCAGCGCCTCGACGTTCGGGTCCTCGTCGGCGCGTTCGATCTGCTCGACGATCTTGTCTGCCGGGATCGAGCGCTGACTGCTGCTCGGAAGACGACTTCCTTCTCGGGAGATGGGGCCCTCGACGGCGACTTCGACGGTGTTGTAGCCGTTTTTCGCCTGTGCACGAAGCCGCTTGACCGTCCCCCAGATGCCAGCGCCCGCGCTCGCGCCGATGGCTGCTCTCATGAATGTCGCTCGTGAATCGGTCGCCATACCTGCTCGTCGGGCGCGCGGCGGATGAATCTTCGCTCGTGGCGACGATCTGGGCGTCGCAGTCGGGACGCGAACTTAGAGCTTGCCTGCTTTCTGCAGTTTCATCAGGTCCTCGGTGTCGAGGGTTTCGCCCTGCTTGAACTGCTCGTAGATCTCCTCGGCCTCGGCCTCGGCCTCCTCGCGACGCTGGTCGCGCTCGGATTTGCGCTCCTCTTCTTCCTCTTTGTCCATCTCGCGCAGGCGCTTTTGCACCTCGACGAAGTCCTCGTGGTGGCGGTCGGCGGCTTCCTGGGCATCGACGAACTTCTCGTGCCACTCGTCGGCCTCGTCGCGGACGTCGTCGGCCTCGCGGTAGGCCTCGATCATCTGGTTGTGGTGCTCCTGGGCCTCGTCGGCGAGCTCCGTCACCTTCTCGTGGTGTTTGGAGGCTTCGGCGCGGATCTCCTCGGCCTCGGCTTTGACCTCTTCGAGCCCGTCGGTGTCGTCGAGCGCTTCCTTTCGCTCGCGATACTGCTCGCGTTTGTTCTCGATTTTCTCGATGAGTTCGCGCTCGTCCTCCGTCGAGAGTACCTCGGTCTGCTGGCGGAACTCGAGCTTCTCGATCTCGTCTTCGAGCTCATCGAGATCCTTGCCCTCATCGAGTTCGAGGTCGCCTTTCATCTCGTCGACCTCGTCGAACAGTTCGTTGGCCTCGGCGTTGAGCTCGTTGCGCTTCTGCTTGTGCTCCTGTACCTTCTCGTTGAGCTCGTCGCGTTTCTCGCGGTGTTCCTGTGCGAGGTCGACCTGCTCTCGTGTCTTCGCGTTGAGCTCGTCGCGCTTGTCGGCGCGCTCGGAGGCCGCCTGGTTCAGGTCGTTGCGCCGGTCGCGGAGCTTGCCGGCGAGTTTGATGAGCTGTCCTTTCGAGTCGTTTTCGAGGTCGTCGTCGGTCAGTTCGACGTTTTCGGATTGATCGATCGTGCTTGCCATGGTTCTGTTGCTATCCCAGCCGTGCCAGCGTACGGTTGCCACTCACGGGCGCTCGTCGTCTCTGAGGAGTGGTCCGTATCATTCTCTGTGCGATACCACTGTGACGCCGGCAGCGTTCTGGCATGTACCAATACTGCCAGAAACGGTTTAAGCGTTGTGATCGTGTGGGTCGTTCTCTCTCGGCCCACTCTCGCCCTCTCGACCCGTTCACCGCTCGTTCTCGTTTTCCACCTGCCGATCGTCGGTCACGAGCGTCAACGCGATCCGTTCGCGATCGGTCGACGCGTCGAGTTCGCCAGCCACCGCCTGCGAGAACGGACCGACGGTGACTGACAGATTCCCGCTCTCGGTGCCGGCCCGCCAGTCGACCTCGCCAGTGACCGTTTCGGGCGTGTCGTTGACGACGACGGCCCGTGGCTCCGCCGCCGTGTCGTCGAGTACCACCGTGACCGGTTCGAAGGCGGCTTCGACAGTGTCGATACCCTCTTCCGACGGATCGAAAACCGTCACGAACGGTTTCGCCGACAGCCGCAGCGTCTCGATCGCCCGTCGTGCCTGCGTCGCCTCGGCGGCTCCTGGCACCACGTAGCGCGTTCGGGTCTCGTCGCTCGCGTGGCCATCGAGCACCCAGGATTCCACGGCCTCGTCGTCGGCATCGGCCCCGGTATCGAGACCCGGCATCGAGAGCACGATCGCGTCGTCGGGCAGCGACGTTTTGGCCGCCGTCGCCGTCGCCGCGCCGCCGTCACCGTTCCCCGTCGATCGGAGCACGCGCCAGTCCGCTTCCTCGGTCGTGACATCGAACCCGTGGGCGTCGTCGCGAACGGCGAACGCGGCGAGGCTCGGCCGATGACCGACTGCGCCGGCGAGCGTGCGTGCGACAAGCCGCGCGCGCTCGACGTCGAGCGCACCTGCACTCATCGGCACGTCCTGACAGACGAGCATACCGGCGGCGTCGGCGGCTTCGTAGAACGATTCGGGCGGCACGTGGCCGTACGGGCGGACGAGCGTCGCGTTCGCCGCGATCGCGCGGTCGATGACGTCGGTCGCACTCTCGTCGGGCAGCGAGACGAGCCCGCGCACCGGCACGTGCGTCCCGTTGACCGACAGGCCGTCCGGGCCGTAGTCGACGGTTCGAAAGCCGGTCGTTGCCGTGCGTTCGTGCTCGCCGAGGCGTGCACGGACGGTGTAACGGTTCTGTGGACCGGTGCCGCGAGGCCACCACCGGTCGGGATCGCGCACCGACAGCTGTCCCTGGACGACGACGCGCTCGCCCGCACTCGCCTGGACGCCGACCTGCGTCAGTGCGCTCGCGCCGTCCGCCCCCTCGGGCTGCAGCGAGAGTCGCACGCGACCGTCGAGATCGCTGCCCGCATCGATCGTGACGATGGCGTTGACGCCCACTTCCTCGTCCGTTTCGGCGGTGCGAACCGTGAGATCGGTGATGACGGCCTCCGGTACGCTCTCGACGCTGGCACCCCGGCGTATGCCGGGCACGCGTTTGCGTTCGGAAACCAGTCCTGTCTCGAAGACGCCGCCGAAACGGTCCTCAGGCGCGCGACACTCGACGAGCAGTTCGTTTTCCGTGTCGGGATCAACCACCGTTCGGAACGGCGTGAAGTAGGTGTCGTGGCGGCCGACGAACGCGCCGTTCAGCCAGACGCGAGCGTGGGCGTAAAGTCCGCGAAGGGTGAGCAGCGCCCGTTCGTCACCCTCGCGCGGATCGGCGAACTCCGTTCGGTAGGCGACGGCGTGCTCGCCGACGAACTCGTCGGGAGCCGCCGGATCGACGGCATGCCAGTCGTCGGCTTCAGGTGGGCCGTCGCCGGGCTCGACCGCCGCAGCCGTCCACTCGTGCAGTTTCATAGCAGTTGAGGGTTCGCCGCAGCCATAGCCCTTGTGTCGTGGGTCAGCGCTCGAAACGCGAAGCTATAACCGTCGATTCCGGCGATGGCTGGTATGGACGAACGCGTCCGTGCGCGCGGCCACGAGAACGTCACCGCGCGCCACGCGAGCACGCTCGAACTGACCCGAGACGACTATCTGACGCCGGCGGGCGACTGCATTCTCGGCATCGAGGCCGACCGCGCACCCGCCGACTTCGACCCCGCGTTCGTCGAGGCCTGCCGCGACAGCGAGGCGACGATCACGCTGACGCTCGACGCCGGCGATCACACCGAGACCGTCACCGGTCGCGGCCATCCGGAGCTCGAATGCACGAACGATCGAAGCCTCGTCTGCCGGACGAGCGACTACGTCGACGATCGCACCGTGATGGTCGGAGCCGATAAAGCGGCCACCGATCTCGATCGAACCTTCGCCGACGCGCTCGCCGATGGGGTCGAGATCACGGCTGTGTTCCGCGTCGAATAGCGTTTTGTGGCCGGCCCACGAGGGGAAGACATGAGCGAGGACGAACCGACGGAGAACATCAGCGGTGGGTACGACGGTGGCGGTCTCGCCGCGGAATTCGACGAGCGCGACGCCGAAACGCGTGCCGAGGCGGTCGTCGATCGGCTCGGCGAGCTCTACTGGCAGAAGACCTACGGCGGCCAGGATGCCTTCGAGTGTCTCGTGCGCACGATTTTGAGTCAGAACACGAGCGACAAGGCGAGCCAGCCCGCCCACGACGCACTGATGGCTCGCTACGGCGAGGGAGCCGATCTCGCGAAAGCACTCGCCGACGCCGAGCAGTCGACGCTCGCCGAGACGATCGAGTCGGCGGGCCTCTACAACCAGAAATCCGAGACGATGATCGCCATCGCCGAGCGCGTCGTCGACGAGTACGGCAGCGCCGCAGCGTTCGACGAGTTCGTCACCGAGGAGGAGCCCGCGACGGTGCGTGAGACGCTGCTCGACTTCTCGGGTGTCGGACCGAAAACCGCCGACTGTGTACTCCTGTTTTCGGGCGGACGCGCGGGTGTCTTCCCGGTCGATACGCACGTTCACCGGATCTATCGACGACTCGGGATCGCCCCGGCCGACGCCGATCACGAGGACGTCCGAGAAGTGCTCGAAGCGCAGGTGCCCGCCGAGAAATGTGGGTTCGGCCACACGGCGACGATCCAGTTCGGTCGCGAATACTGCACCGCACGCAGCCCTGCCTGTCTCGACGATCCCGACGCCTGCCCGATGGGCGATCGCTGCGAGCAGGTGGGCGTCTATCCCGCAACCGACGAGGTCGTCGACCCGTCCGAGGCGGACTGATATCGACGGTACCGACCGCACTCATTGACTTTTGTCCTGTTCGATCACTCCGCGTCGAACGGAGCGAACTCCGGACCATCGTAGTCGGTCTCGACTGCGAGCTTACCCGCGACGATGCGCTCGGCCAGTGCATCGACGCGCTCGCGAACGTCGTCCGGCACGTCCGGCGCGAGCGACAGCCGGACGGCCTCCGGCTCCTCCAGCCCGATCTCGACGATCCGGTCGGCCTGCCAGTCGCCGTTTTCGAAATCCCTGGCGGCCGCGATCGCATCGGCACCGACGTCCGCGACCGCCGATCCGACGAAGGTCTCGGGGTGATCCGGATACCAGGTGCCGACGTTGCCGAACAGATCGATGCCGTGCTCGTCGGCGGCCGTGATCGCGCCCGAACGGCCCGTGTTGAGCATGGTGAAGATCGTGTCCGCACTCCGTTCGATCTGAGCTTCGGCGACGCGGCGGGCGAGATCCGCGTCGTCCTGATCGCCGGCGAAGGTGGTGAGTAGCGTCGCGTCCGGGTTGGTGTGTGCGACGCCGGCGGCGTAGGCGGCCCGTCCCTTGAGGCCGGGTGGGACGCGAATCCCGGAGATATGTCCCACGACGTCGCTCTCGGTGAGGAGACCGGCAGCGGCTCCGGCGAGAAAGGCCGACTGCTCCTGCAGAACCACGTAACTCGCGAGATTCGGGCCGGTGACCGATCCCTGTGTCACCACGAACGCAATGTCCGGATGATCCGGGGCCACATCGGCCGCGGCCGCAGAGCCCTGCCCGCCGTGGACGATGAGCAGGTCGGGACGCTCGGTTGCGAGATCCCTGATGGCTGTCGCCAGCGATTCCGTCTCCGACGCCACGCCCTCGATCGATCGGGTTGCGGCACCGAGTTCGTGCTCGATGGTGGAGAGTGCCTCGTCGCCCGCCTGAACGAATCCGTCGTCGTCCACGTCGCCCGGGAGGACCATCGCGACCGTCAGTTGTGTCGAGGTGGTGGTCATCGTCTCGCTGCTCCGACATCGAAGTCGGTGAGCCATCGCGACCGTGAGTCGGCAGCCTGCACCGGGCATCGCCCCGCGCGTGATCTGCTGTGGGCCATCGTCGGAGGACTCACGACCGCGTTGCATGAAGCTATCGTTCGTCGGCACCTCGATCGCTATGCCGTGTATTCGCTCGGATCACAGCGTCAGGAACTGTGGTCCGGTGATGAGTACGACACCGGAGATCACCAGAACGGCACCGACGAGCAGCCGTCGCGTGATCGATTCGACCTGGCGGAAGAACAGGACCGTCACGAGGATCGCGAACAGGGAGGTCGGACTCGAAAGCGGGTCGACGACGGTCACCTGGCCCCGTTCCAGGGCGGCGAACAGCCCGAACAGCGCGAGCGCGCTGAAGATCCCACAGCCGACGAAATACGCGTACGCCTCCCGCGGAATCCGGAAAAACGAGCGCAACTGCCCGCGTTGCGAGTAGAGGATGAAGGATAGTAGTCCGACGAGCCCAGCGAGTTCGTTGAGCGCGACCGCATCCAGCGGTGTCGCGCCCGTGTTGGTGAACAGATAGCGGCGGGCGACGTTCCCGAACGCGAACGTGAGTGCTGCCCCGAGCGGGAAGAGCAGATCACGTTTGTTCCAGCCGGTGATGTCGCCGCCACCCGAGAACGCGACGAGTCCCAGCCCGCTCACGACACAGAGAATGCCCACTACTCCCTGGGCCGTGATCGATTCGCCGAGAAAGACGATCGCGAGGATCGTCGCCCACAACGGACGCGTGTTGACCGTCGCGCTGTTGACGCTGGCCCCGGCGCGCTCGACGCCGACGTAGTTCAGCAGGCGAGCGAGTCCGGTCGAGACGAGTCCGATCCCGAAAAACGCACCTACTACCCAGAGCGGGAGCGCGAAGAGATCGAACCCTCTGATGACGAGCGAGAGCCAGTAGCCGATCACACTCACCGAGACGACGACGATCGAGGCCAACAGCGGCGTTCCGCCCCGCTCCATGCCTGCTTTCGAGAGTGGATCCGAGATGCCCCAACTCATTGCAGTCAGAAGAGCAAGCCCCACAACAACAGTATCCATGGCAGAGACTGTATCGGTCCCTGGATAGCTGTTGTGATCGATTTACGATCAACAACGATGTCAAATAGCGGTCGTGACGCAGCGAGCGGCGCATTCCACCGGAACACGTCCACCCGTGCGCAAGGCGATTCGCTTCTCCGTTCGTGGCACGCTGGGCCAACAGAATCGAGCAGTAGTTATGTGGAATCGCGCTCCGCCTGCCACTCCCAGAGCAGTTCGAGACCGATCCACGCAAGACACCAGACGAGAACGACCGCCGAAACGAGCGCCGTCGTGGCAAGCATCTCGAGTCCGAGTGCGAGCGAGACGAGAACCGGGTAGAACAGGACCGTGAGTACGATGGCCACCAGCAAGCCGCCAGCACCACAGAGATGATGTTCGAGCGATCCGATGCGTTTCGTCCCGTCACTCTCGGAGACCGTCGGCCGACCATTGCCAGTCGATCCATGTGGTGTGTACACGCTCGACACCCACGTAGAGATACGCGGCTGCTCCGTGTTAGTCGTTTCGCCGACAGGATCGATGCTGGAAGGATGCTGTGTCACGCCGAACAGCAGTCAGAACAGTCAGCACACCGTCTCGTGCGGGGACCGCGCTACTGATTACTTGAACCGGAACGTTTCGAGGTTCTTCGGTGCGAACGTCCGCATGTTGTAGTTGTGATAGAGCGCCGAGGAGAAGTCCTGGACGCTCTGTTCGTCGCCGTGGACGCAGAGCACCTTCTCCGGGCGCGGGTTCATCGTCTTCACGAAGTTTTCGAGCCCCTGCCGGTCGGCGTGGCCCGAGAACCCGTCGACGGTTTCGACTTCGAGTTCGAGATTGAGCGTGCCCGAGCGCCCGCGCCCGCCGTTCATCGGGATCTCGTCCCACCCGTTCTGAATGCGGCGGCCGAGCGTGCCCTGTGCCTGATAGCCGACGAAGGTCATCGTGCTGTCGGGATCGGTTCCCAGATGTTCGAGCCAGGACATGATCGGGCCACCGGTGACCATCCCCGACGTCGAGAGGACGATCGCGGGATCGCCGGCGGCGACCTCCTCGCGTTCGTCCTCGCCCTCGTCGATGTGGTTGAACTGCGGCGCGAGGAAGGGGTTCTCGTCGTCGTGGAAGATGCGATCCCGGAGGTCGTCGCGGAGATATTCGGGGTAGGTCGAGTGGATCGCCGTCGCCTCCCAGATCATCCCGTCGAGGTGGACGGGCATCTCCGGGATCTTCCCGTTGCGCATCGCCTCCTCGAGGACGAGCATGATCTCCTGTGAACGCCCGACCGCGAAGGAGGGAACCAGGACCTTGCCGCCGCGGTCGGCGGTCTCGTTGATGATCTCGACGAGACGCTCCTCGGAGTCTTCCTGATCGGTCTTGTAGTCGTTGCGGCCGCCGTAGGTCGACTCCATCACGAGCGTCTCGACGCGCGGGAAGTCGTTGACCGCGCCGTTGAACAGCCGGGTGTCGTCGTAGTGGATGTCGCCGGAGAAGGCGACGTTGTAGTGGCCCTCGCCGATGTGGAAATGTGAGACCGCGCTGCCGAGGATGTGGCCTGCGTTGTGCATCGTCAGCTTGACGTCGGGCGCGATGTCGGTCACGTCGCCGTACTCGATGGGGATCGTGTGTTTGACCGCCTCGCGCACCATCGCGCTGTCGTAGGGTGGGCTCCGGCCCTCCTTGGCCGCGACATCGAGATAGTCCAGCTGGAGCAGTCCCATCAGATCGCGCGTCGGCTCGGTCGTGTAGATCGGGCCGTCATAGCCGTATTTGAACAGCAGTGGGATCAACGCCGAGTGATCGAGGTGGGCGTGTGTCAGGACGACGGCGTCGATCGAGTTGAGCGGGTTCGCCTCCGGCACCTGGAGGTAGGGCGCGTCGTCGGAGCCGGGTTTGTCGCCACAGTCGATGAGAATGCGCGTTTCCGGCGTCGAGAGAATGAAGCTCGCTCGCCCCACCTCGCGACAGCAGCCGAGCGTCGTGATGCGCACCCACTGGTCGTCGGACATCTCCTCGCGGTGGATCTGTCGGCCGACCCGTTCGAGGATGTCGCGGCGCTCCTCGCGTTCCTGTTTGAGAAAGTTCCTGACGTTCGAAACCGTCGAGGATTCGATCGGCGGCGTTCTGACGACCTCGGGCGTCCAGCCGACTTCCTGGGTGATCTCCCGGAGGGTGGAGCCGTGGCGGCCGATCACCATCCCCGGTTTCGCGGCCTCAATGACGACTTCACCGGTGTCCTCGTGGAAGTCGACGTTCGAGACGTCGGCGTCGTCGGGGATCACCGAGCGCACCGTCTCGCGGGCGCTTTCGGGCGGCGTGAGCGCGTCGGGCTCGGGGCGCACCGTGATGCGCTTTCTGAGCTTGCCCGCGAGGGTCCGGATCAGATCGCCGTTGCGCGCGAACTTCTTCGGGTCACGCGTGTAGATGACCAGCTCCGGTCCTTCGTAGGTGACGTCCGAAACCGAGATGTCGTTTGGCAGTTCGTCCGTTATCGTCGACGTTATCTCGTCGAGTTGCTTGTCTACCGTGCTCATACTGGAACTCAGTCCATGAGATTTCACCCGTCCAGGTCACCTCCGATCGCCACCGGCGATCGGATCTCGTCGCTCGCCGTCGCGAACACGACGCGTAGCCTATGCGGTACGCTCTGGAGGTCTTCGACCCAGCGGGCGGGTTCGGGTTCGGACCCCGCGTCCGATACTGAGAGTCCGGAAAACCCGCGTGTATTCGGAGGTATAGGACGACGATTATAAAACCTTTCGCAAAACCGTAATCCCCTCGGCTCGTTCACCCGAACATGCAAGTCACCGCCGACACCGTAGCCGCCGCCCACGACCGTACCTTCGACCGTGCGCCGACCGTCGTTACGCTCATCAACGACGTCCGCGCCGATCTCGGCGACGCCTTCGACACCGACGTCGCGAGCGTCACCGTCGAGGCCTACCGCGACGAGGTCGACGTCGTCTTCGCTGACGGCGATCGCGCGGTCAACGTCGCCGCGCTGCTCGCGCTGCTCGAAGAGCTCGACGTCGAGGGCGACTACCCGGGGTTCGTCGTCGACGAACTGCTCGGCCGCGAACTCGCCGGCACGATCGCCGGTCAGCAGCCGCTCAGACTGCTCGGCGAGGCGACCTTCCACTACGCGGACATCCACACCCACATCGAGGGGCCGGCAGGTGCCGACGACGCGCTCGCGGCGCTTGCGGCGGGGTTTCAGACGCGACTCCCCGGCTGGGAGTGGAAACAGAGCGAAAGCCCGTTCGCGGTCGATTAGGCTTCTGCCGCCGTGTCGTCGCCTTGCTCCGCACGCTCGGCCTCTGGCTTCATCTGCCGGCGGTTGGTGAGCGCGAGCGCGGCGAACAGCACGCCGCCGATGGCGCGCAACGCGAGATCGAAGGTGAGCGCGTCGAACGAGACGGCCATGCCGAGCGCCGCGAGGATGCTCTCGGCGCTGTTGAACAGCAGTCCGGGGGCCATCAACAGGAGTGCCGTGAGCGCGAACGCGGCCCGCTCGGCCCACGACACCTCGCTGTAGAGGAAGCCGATGACCGTCGCCCCGAGCGCGACCACGCCGAGGAACACGCCCACGATCGGGATCAGTACTTCAGGAACGAAGTAGCCGACGTCGAGCACGTCACTGACCCCGATGACGCGGTAGACCTGATCGGCGTCGGCCGGCACGCCCGGGATCCGCCGCAGCAACACGACGCCCGGCACCAGCACGAACGCGAACGGCACGATCGCCTTGTTGAGCGACAGCGAGAACGCCTCGATACCCGTCTGGAACGGGTCGGACTTCGCCACGCCGGAGGCCGCATACGCCGCGACCGCCACCGGTGGCGTGATGTCGGCGATTACGCCGAAATAGAGGATGAACAGGTGGGCGGCCAGCAGCGGCACCTCGAAGTTGGAGATGGCCGGCCCGAGCAGCGAGACGAGGATGATGTAGGTGACGGTCGTCGGCATCCCCATCCCGAGGATGATCGAGGAGATCGCGGTGATCACCAGCAGGAGGACGAGCGAATCGCCCGCGACGCTGAGAATCAGCGTCGTCAGGTTCGGTCCCAGCCCCGTGGTACTGATGACGCCGGGGATGATACCGGCGGCGGCGACCGCGATCACCACGGGCGTGGCGGTGCGCGCACCGGATTCCATCGCCTTTTCGAGGAACGTGAGAAATCCGACCGCCCGGTTGGATCCGAACTGTGGGCGACCAACCGCGCTCGTCACGGTGTCGATGGCGTCGTCGACCTGGTCGTCGTAGTCGATCAGCGGCGCGTCGCCGTGTGAGCGCGCAAGCAGCGTGAGGAAGCTCACGGCGATGACGAGCCACCCCACCTTGCCCGCAACGGCCGCCGCGGCCGCGCCGGGAGCCATCCCCGCACCGCCCGCGCCGGTGAGCGCGGCGATGACGCCGACGCCGGCAACGAGATGGGCGAGGAACTCCGCGATCGCGAGCCCGCCGATGACGCCGACCAGCGGCCAGCGCGTACGCTTGTTGTAGGCTGCGACGAACGCGATGAGCGCGGTGATCGCCAGGATCGTATACCACGCCGAGCGCGCGACCGTCAGCCGTGCGACGAGGAGATAGTACAGCAGGAGCACGAGCGGCACGAGATAGAACCAGCCCTGTCGCAGATGCGAGCGAAGCCCGACGAGATCGGACGCATCGACGCCGCCGATCCCCGCCCGCGAGGCTTCGAGATGGACCATCACCCAGACGCCGAAGAAGAAGACGATCGCGGGGATCGCCGCCGCGACGATGACGTTCGCGAACGGTGTCTGGGTGTACTCGACGATGAGGAACGCCGCCGCACCCATCACGGGCGGGAGGATCTGTCCGCCCGACGAGGCCGAGGCTTCGACCGCACCGGAGAACTCGGCCCGATAGCCCGTCTTCTTCATCAGTGGGATCGTGAACGCACCGGTGGTGACGGTGTTCGCGATCGACGAGCCCGAGATCATCCCCATGAACCCCGAGGCGAGGATCGACGCCTTCGCCGGCCCACCCTTGCGTCGCCCCGTGGCCGAGTAGGCCAGATCGATGAACCACTTGCCCGCACCGCTCATCTCCAGAAAGGCCCCGAAGAGGATGAAGATGAAGATGAACTGGACGCTCACCCGAACCGGCACGCCGAAGACGCCGTTGGCGGTGTTGTACCAGAGGTTCTGGATGACGGTCGTCCACGGACTCTGTGGGATCTGTCCGAGCACGCCGACGATCGGTGCGTCGCCCGGGATCAGGTAGCCAAAGCGCGCGTAGACGATGAACAGGCCGACGATCGACATGAGATAGAACCCGAGCGTCCGCCGGGTCGCTTCGAGCACGAGCAACACGCCGAGCACCCCGAGGACGAACGCGGCCGAGCTCTCGTCGAGCGGGATCCCGATCGCGGCGAGCGCATCGATCGGGGCCGACAGTACCGGCAGTATCTCGGGGATCGTTCGCCCGGAATCGAGCCCGAGCGAGCGGAGCATCTGGACCTCGTCGAAATCGAGCAGGATGTAGAGCGTGCTGAGAATCGAGCCGAGCATCAGGAGAATATCGACGGGCGTGACGCGTTCGCGTTCGGGATCGAGCAGGAGCCAGCGGATCACGCCGCGAACGCCGCGCGCACCACGAGTAACCGGGTTCGTCTCGCCCAGCCGCGTTTCGAGTATCGGGACGAGCCGTGCCAGCCGCCGCGAGAGAAAGCCATCGCCCTGCGTCGCCGGAAAGAGCAGGAAGGTGAGCAACAGGCCGAACGTGACGTGGATGCTGTTGACCTGCAGCGACTGCAGCGAGCCGAGCGTGACCTCGCCATACAGCGGGAGCGAGAACGAGAACGTGAACCCGCGGGCGGCGAGCCAGAGCTGGTACGCCGAGAACGCGACGGCGACGACGATGACAGCTATCCCCGCTAGCCCGCGCAGCGAACGCCGGCGTTCGAGTTCGTCGATCAGTTCGTCGGCGTCTTCGGCAGCGTCACCTGTAACGCCTGTATCGTCGGTTGCTGTATCAGTGCTCATGAATCAAGAGTATCGAGTGTGTTCTGCAGGACCGATCGTTCGGTGAGGTGGAGGCGGACGCCCTCGGCGTCCGACCGTGCAACGAGATCATAGCTGGTGTTTCCCACCCGAAGCCGATGGCCGGCGGTCCGGCCCGGCTTCACGTACAGTTCCTCGTAGCGTCCCTGCGGATCGAAAGTGAACGAACCGTTCTCGCGGGTGACGTTCGCGCGCGCCGGTAACCCCCAGCCATAGGACTGGAACTCCATGCCCGTCATCACGAGCGAGTCGTTCCGAACGACGTAGATGTCGTGGACGGGCGTCTTCTCGACGCTGTGGGTGTAGCTGAGGACGACCGGCGTGCCGTCCGAAACGGGGGTTGTGAGTAGCTGCTCGCCGCTGTCCGCGTCCTCGACAACGAGCGTACGGCCGGCCGGCGTCGCCGCGGCGACGGCGGTGACCGCCAGCCCGATGGCTACTACCACGAGTAACAGACGAACGGTCCGTCGCTGTCGGTCGGTCATCGGTGATGCTGTTCGGTCGTCGGTGTTCGACGGACGGTTCGAAACGCGTGGTCGGCCACCGCGTTAGGACGAGGTGGTGTCGTTGCCCATCGCGGTGCCGGCCTCGGTTTCCATCCCGGCGTCGGTACCGCCATCCATCGTCGTCCCACCGCTCGCGTTGCCGGAGCCACCGCCTGCCGAATCGAAGTACGCCGCCGCGCCGGGGTGGAGATCGATCGACATCCCGTCCTGGGCGGAGTCGACGCTGATGGAGTCCGTCTTGATCGTGAGATCGGAGACGTTGTCGAAGATCGCGGTCGTCACGTTCTGGACCGTCTCCTCGGGCACCTGCGTCGTCGTGGCGATCATCGCCTGAACGGCGACGGTGGGTTTGGCGTCGCTGACACCCTGGTAGGTGCCGCCCGGGATCTCGTCGTTGGCGAAGAAGTCCGCAGCCTGTTTGACCTGCTTGCGCTCGTCGCCGTCGATGGCGACGATGCCGATCGAACTCGTCTCGGCGAGCTCCGAGATCGCGCCGACAGGCCAGCCGCCGACGACGAACGAGGCGTCGATATCACCGTTCTGGATCTGCTCGGCGGCCTGCGAGAAGTCGGTGTTCTGCTCGGTGTAGTCGGAGACACCCACAGCTTCGAGGATCGTCTTCGCGTCGACCTGCGTCCCGCTGCCGAGATCGCCGGTGTTGATCGTCTTGCCGCTCAGGTCGGCGATCTTCTCGACGTCGCTGCTGCCGGGCGTGACGACGGTGATCGTCTCGGGGTAGAGCGTGGCGACGCCACGCAGGTTCTTGATCGCGTTGTCCTGAAAGGCGTCGATACCCGTACCGTTTTTCGCGAACGAGGCGATGTCGTTCTGGATCAGCGCGAAGTCGGCCGATCCGTCGGCGAGGCTGCCGACGTTCTCGACGGAGGCGCCCGTCGAACGCACCTGCAGGCTGTAGTCGGTGTTCGACTGGACGATCTGTTTGATCTCGTTCGAGAGCGGGTAGTAGGTCCCGCCGGTGCCGCCGGCGTCCCAGACGAGGTTGTTGGAGCCGCCCCCACCGCCGGAGCCGTTCCCGCCGGAACCGTTGCCACCACCGCTCCCGCCGCTCGTCCCGTTGCCGCCGGAGCCGTTGTCACCGCCGCCACCGGAACAGCCCGCGAGACCGGTCGCGCCGACGACGCCGAGCGCGCCGGCCGTTCGCAGGAACGTCCGTCGGGAGGTGCCCCTCGTGTCTCCCTTCAGATTCCCACTAGAGTCATTTTTTGCCATGCACTATCGAGTCGGCTCCGCCGGCATTAATCTACCGGAGACGATCGTCCATGACAGTCCTGCCGTGACGCGATTTTTTCGCCAGCGGCGCTGTGAAGCGATGACGAAACTCGCCTCGGAAACGGACAGGTCCGTGTCGAACCTGTACAGCTCCGGTATTTAGTCGCTGTTTCGAACTTCGGTCGCCACTTCGCGGATGGTTTCGGCCTCGCCGTCGCTGTAGCTGATGAGTCGCACGTCGGTCACCGAAGCCGGATCGTACGCTGCGAGTTCCTCACAGATGAGTCGTGCACCCTCCTCGAGATCGAATCCGGCGACGCCACAGCCCAGTGCCGGCAGCACGAGTGACTCACAGCCCAGATCGTCGGCACGTGCGAGGCTGTTTCGCGTCGCCGCACGGATGCTCTCGGCGGTGGCTTGTCCATCCCCGTAATGGGGCATCGCGGCGGCGTGGAGCACCCACTCGGCGTCGAGGTCGTAGGCGTCGGTGACGGCCACGGTCCCGAGATCGATCGGCCCCTGTGAGACGGCCTCCTCGTTGATCTCCCCGCCCGCACCACGTCTGAGCGCCCCCGCGACGCCCGATCCCATCTCCAGACTCGTGCCGGCGGCGTTCACGAGCGCATCGGCCTCCTGGGCGGCGATATCGCCCTGAACCACGGTGAACTCCATACCGACTGTCTGACCGCCGACGGCTAAAATCCTCCACCCATCCACCCAGGAGCCGACGGCAGTGTCGACACGGAGATGGAAGCTTGGGCCCGAGTTTAAGGGCACAACTCGAGTACCATCCCCATGCACAGAACACGCAGCGTTCGATCGGATGGATCCCACTCCCGGGAGGCCTAGTCCGTGGAGGAGCGAGAACGGCAGTTCGTGACCATCGGCGTTCTGGTCGGGATCTTCCTCGCCGCGATCGACGGCACCGTCGTGACGACCGCGATGCCGACGGTCGTCGCCGCGCTCGGCGGGCTCGAACTCTACCCGTGGGTGTTCACCTCGTATATGCTGTTCACCGCGGTGACGATGCCGCTGTTCGGTCGGCTGGCCGACGCTTACGGCCGGAAGAAACTCTTCTACGTCGGCATCACCGCCTTCGTCGCCGGTAGCGTGCTCTCGGGGGCGGCCGGCAGCATGGCCGAACTCGTCGCCTTCCGTGCGATCCAGGGGATCGGCGGCGGGGCGATGCTCGCGCTACCCTACACCATTCTCGGCGTGATCTACCCGCCAGAACGCCGTGGCTGGGCCATCGGACTCGGCGGCTCGGTCTGGGGTGTGGCGAGCGTGCTCGGTCCGCCGCTCGGCTACGCGATCGTCTCGACGCTCGGCTGGCGCTGGGTCTTCTACGTGAACGTCCCCGTCGGGATCATCGCCGTCGCGTGCATCGCGACGACGCTCGAGGAATCGACGGGCGCGGCCACTGGCGATATCGACTACGCAGGGGCGCTCGCCATCGCGGTCGGCGTCGGCACGATCCTGATCGGCCTTGAACTGCTCACTACTCAGCCGCTCGCTGCTGGCGTCGCCGTCGTGATCGGTCTCGCCTCGCTCGGAGGGTTCTATTTCGCCGAGCGCCGGGCCAGCGAGCCGATCATTCCACTGGCGCTGTTCGGCGATCGGACCTTCCTCGCCACAATCACCGCCGGCTTCCTCACGAGCTTCGTCGTCTTCGCCGGGCTCACCTACATCCCGCTGTTCGTCCAGAGCGTTCACGGCGGCGCGAACAGCTCGGCGATCGCGGTCGTGCCGATCTCGATCGGCTGGTCGGGCATGAGCGTACTCGCGGGCCGTATGACCGAACGCATCGGCGAACGCCGGCTCTCGATCGTCGGTACGGCCTGTATCGCGGTGAGTTTCGCCGCGGGCGCGTTCTGGACGCCCGCAACGTCGCTCGTCGTGATCGTCGCCGTCGCGTTCGTCATGGGTGTTGGCATGGGAACGGTGACGCCACCGTTGCTCACCGTGATCCAGAACCATCTCGGCGCCGAGCAGATGGGGCTCGCGACCTCTTCCCAGCAGTTTTTCCGCCAGCTCGGCGGCGCGATGGGCGTGTCCGTGCTCGGCTTCGTGATCACGACGCTCGCACGCGGACAGCTCGCGGCCGTTCCCGGCGTGTCGACGCTCGGTGATCTCCAGCGCGTGCTCTTCGAGACGAACACGCCGCCGGCGGGGGCGGCCGCCGCGCTGGCGAGCGGGCTCTCGTCGGCGTTCGTCGTTTCGGCTGTCATCGGGCTCGTCGCACTCGTGGTCGTCTTCGGGCTCCCACGCGGGGAGAGCGGCGGTGATGCCAACACCGAACGAGCTGATCCCGCTACGGACTGACCGGCGGTCGCGGCCATCTGACGGACACACACGGAAACCACCAGGACGGAGCACGAATGTGGTGGTCGGATGGTCCAGGAATGGCTGGGATCGTCCTCAGTAGTCGGTACTGGTGACGATCTCGCCGTTGCTGTGTATCTCGGGCGAGCAGTCGTCGGGGTACGTGAGTTCGGTCAGGTCGCCGTCGTAGGTGTACGTGTCGCGCCCGTCGCCGCTCACGGCACCGGAGACGGTGGGGCTGTCGACGATAGCTTGTTCCTCGTCGACCTCGATTATCCCCCGGATCGAACCGCTGACAGTGAGATCGTAGGGGGTGTACTCGCCATCGCCGGCGATCGTCAGCGTTCGATCGGGACGCCGACCGACGTGGGCGGCCTCCCCGTCGATGGTGACGTTGATCTCGCCGGTCCGATCGAAATCGAACGACTGGAGGAAGCCGTCGTAGACGTACGCATCCGTTCCGGACCGGACCGCACCGCTAGTGCCGAAGTCGGTGGTGTGGTCGCTGTCGTTGACGCTTGCATCGCAAGCATCACTCTGGCTGGCAGTCCCCTTCCCGATGACGAACGAGTAGGGAGTGGTCGTGCCGAACCCCTCGATGACGAGCGTGTGATCGGGGCGGTTCCCAACGTGTGCTGGCTCGCCATCGAGCAGAACGTTGATCTCGCCGGAACCATCGAAATCGAACGATGAGAGCTCGCCAGTGAACGTGTAGGCATCTTTACCGTCACCGACCGCCCCGTGGGCGCTCCGATCGACGATCCGGTCGCTGCGATCGATCGTTGCGCCGTCGGCCGTGCTCTTTTCGAGGTCGCCGCCGACGGTGAACGAGTAGGTGGTCGACGGGCCGAAGCCGTCGATGGTGAGCGTGTGCGTATCGGGGGCCGCGCGTGCGCTGCCGAGCGTGCCGAGTCCGGCGATCCCCGCTGCCCCCGCTGCGAGGAATCGCCGCCGTGACGTCTCCACGGCGGGTGATGGATCGCAAGCCTGTGCCCTCCCCACCTCGTGACGGGATGCAGTGAATTGCATCACTAGTAAGCAGTCAGAAGGGTTTGCAATAAACCTTGTGTATGTGTACCACACTCATATGATGGTTTTTATGGTTTTCTTCCGAATAAGATCGGTTTTCGCACATTCTCGAAAGGATATGCAACGGTGATCGACGAACTGCCGTGGTTCGCAGGAACCCGGTCGGCAATCATCGGTGGACAGGTCGTGTGTACAGCGTGGTCGCTACGATCGAGTGCGCTCTTCCGGTACGTATCGGCCGGCGAGATATCCGACGCCAGCGACGACGGCGACGGGGATGGCCAGGATGACGAGCAAACCGACGAAGTCGGTCAGTCGAGTGCTCAGACTGTTCGCTTCCCACGTCGAACTAAACGGGATCAACGCATACAGCAGGAGGGCAAGTGCGATCCCATAGGCAGCCTTCGAGACGGCCTCCTGGACGGTCCGTCGCCTGGCGAAGTAGATCGTCGTGCCGAGCCACACGAGGAAGCCGGTAGCAATGCCGAGAGTAGCCGACAGCATTCCGGTGACGAAGACCAACAGCAGGACACCAATAACGAACCCACCGACGAGGCCCACTACGACGGTCAGGAACGTGCTCCCCGCTCCGTCGGGATCAAGTAGTGGTCGTTCGCCCGTGGTGGTGTTCTCGATCGGTGTCGATGCGTGCGGCGGTGACGATCGCTGCGTGTCGTCTCGCTGCTCGTCAGTACCGAGGATCGTGTCCTCGGAGTACTCGGTTAGATCGGCCGAACAGTACATACAGAACGCCGACGTCATACCGATGGGCTCGCCACATTCCGGACAGCGCGGGTCGGGAGCATCTACAGTATCCATTCGCGGACCTCCATCCATCGACGAGAGTCAGATGATCGATCAGTTGTTTGGATCAAGGGCGTTCAGAGCGTTCTCTAGTGCTGGGATCGAATAGGTATAAGACAGTACCGTCTCGACTGTATTGGCCGGTTTCGGACTCGGAGACCAGAAATCGACCTCGATCCAGTATCATCCGATGACTGCTCTCACTTATCCGTCGTCATCGCCGCCGTCATCGTCGTCCGTACGATCGTCGTCATCCGTGATGTCATCGTCGTCGGTGCGGTCGTCATCGTCCGTCTGATCGTCGTCATCACCGGTCCGATCGTCGTCACCGACGTTCTCGGTGTCGTTGCTTTCGGCGATGGAATGAGTACGAGTGGCCAGCCGATCGAGTTCACTGCTGAGGGAGCCGGTGCTATCGTTCGCTGCTGTCGGGAGCCCTCTCACAGTGTTCCGGAGGATCGCGATGCGCTGGCTGACCCCAGTGGTCGCGGTTTTGATGTTCGCCAATGCAGCTCGATAGTGATCGTGCTCGATCCGGCCAGTACGCTGGTCGGTCGCGAGCCGGGCGGAGCGAGCTTCGAGCGAGTCCAGTCGGCTGTCGAGCGCGATCATCTCCTGATCGACGACGTCGAGTGTGGCTGCGGGTGTTTGCGCGCGCCGTAACGATGCATTCAGCGCTCGCCGTTGGAGTTCGTTGTCGAGTGTCGTGCCTTCGATGCCGATCCCGCCGGCGAACTGCGCCCCGGAGCTCTGTGCCATCGGCGTGCTGGTATTCAGCTGTGAGAACTCCCCACCGGGAACAGCTCCGCCCGGTCCGGTCGCTGCGAGGACGAGAGCTCCGATCAGCCCGACCGTTCCGAGTAGCCGCCGACCTCGATCCATCTGATCAGCGCTTGCGTCGCCAGTAGCATATATCCGTGGCATCTCTTCTCATTCTGTAGATGGTTCGTCGTCGTTCGTATCCTCGTCCGAAAGCGACAGGACGTTTTCACGCCCAAGACGGAAACTGGTGATCGTCCCGCTTTCGCGAAGGTTTTTCACGACCTGACTGGTCTTTGCCTCGGTCCAGTCGAGTTCGTCGACGACGTGCTGTTGCTTTGCGCGCCCACCGGCGCGTTCGAGCACCTGGACGACGCGCTCTTCGTTGCTCAGTAATGCGGTTGGAGAGTCTCCGGATTCGTCCGTGTCCGTGGTCCCAACCGAACCGGAATCAGCGCCGTTCGGTTCGGTGGCTGCTGTCTCCCGGTTCTGGGTTCGGCGACGGTAGAGGATTGCGAGCAGAACGGCGAGTACGACGACGAATCCACCCACGGCAAGCGGGAGTTGCAGTCGATCTGTCGTCGATGACGTCTGGTTCCCGCTCGACACAGTCGTTCGGGACGGCGGTGATTCCGCCGATGAATTCACGGACGATGCGGATATCTCGGCCGATCCAGTCCGATTCGGTGTGCTTCGGTTCGTTCGAGCGAGTTCGACATACGGCTCGTTTTCGTCGAACGTCGTCGATGCGTTCCACTGGAGGGCAGTCGTCCGGTGAGAGTCCGGCGACGGACGAACGGTTGTGGGTTCGTACCCGTCCGGCCAGGTGATCGTGAGCTGCTGTCCGTCGTCGAGATAGAATCCGGTGAGTGCATCACCTACCCGCAGCCGGTCGTTCGAGCTCGCCGCGAAGTTCCGCCAGAGAAACGAATAGGTGACGACACCGGTGCTTCCCCGCCGCGTCGTACTGACCGTTGGCCGTGTCGCCGTCATCTGCCGGCCGGTCGCAGCCTGTGCGCTTGCCACAACTCGATCCATCCGCGCTCCAAATCGTGTGCGATACGACGATGGGTTCGCCGAGATGTTCTCCTGAAGTTCTCTGAAGCCAGTCGTTTCGTTGACGGTGCTCAGCGACAGATGATAGCTGACGGTCACGACGCCCGTGCCGTTCGGTCGAACGTCGACGGTGATCGCTTGCTGAGGAGACGTCCCGGCATACTGGGCAGGGTCGGTGGCGATCGCCGAATGGACTACTGTGAAATCGGATTGGTGATCGACCGCGCTCGCGGCCCCGCCGAAACAGAACACGACTCCGATCGCGAGGAGCAGCGTGATGAGCGTTCGTCGGGTCATGGGAGAGCGGGCCACTTCAGAGAGTGCAGACTGGAGAACCATCCCTTCTTCTATCGGTTGCTCGAAACGCCTATTTTTATCAGTTCGTTCCGAATCAATCCCAATCTATTCCGTTTAATTCGGCTTAATCGGGCGAAATCGGGCAAGAGAGAGTTCAGGGGTTATCATCGTCGCGATCCGAGAGAGGAGCGCAGCCAGCGTGGCTGCAACCGACCGGAACCGCTCCCACCGCAATCAGGGAGCAGACAACAGACCATGGAACGAGACACAACCCACACGGATGGCGAATCGGCGAATCGAACGACGAATACGGCCCACGCTGGGGGCGAGACATCGTCATCGAACCGCAGAACGGTGCTCAAAGGCATCGCCGGAGCGTCCGCAGCTGTCGTCGGTGTCGGAGCTGCCTCGGGCGTCGGTGCTGCAAAATCCCAGTCGGCGACGGGAACGAGTGCCGGACAGTCCTCGGCAACGGGGACCGGCGCTGGAAACTCCTCGGCATCGGGAACTGCTGAGGGCGATTCCTCGGCATCGGGGACGGCGTCGAACGGTTCTTCGACGGACGCGACCGGATCGAAGCAGTCCTCAGCCACGGGCACTGGCTCGGGACAGTCTTCGGCCACGGGCACCGGATCGGGACAGTCCTCGGCAACCGAAACGAGTGCTGGTAACTCCTCGGCGACGGGAACGACCAGTGGTCAGTCTTCGGCGACCGGGACCAGTGCCGGCCAGTCCTCCGCGACGGGGACGACTGCCGGTCGGTCCTCGGCGATGAGCGCACGATAGGACATCGAGTCCATCGATAGGACTTTCGCCCGGATCGTGCACTCAAGCGCCGAGCACGAAACTGCTGACGACGACAAGCGAATCGGCCGACACGATGTCGAAACGGGCCGGCACCCGCTTCGCACGGGAGATCGATCCCGTCCGAGCGAGCGATCCTGACACCGGTGCGGTCCGTTGCTGGACAGATCGCCGAACCGAATTTTGATACCGAAAACGACAGGCCAATGATGGACCGTGACACCAACCCAGAAATAGACGACAGCGTACCGGCAGTCGAACAACGACGCCTTCTCCTCGGTTTCCTGCACGAAAACGAGGCAATCGAGCGATTGCAGTCCTCTCGGATCGTCGCGACGCCGGGTGATGCACTCGACGGGACGGAAAACGAGGAACCCACGACGGATCCGGCAACGGCGTACGCGGATCTGTGGAAAAGTGCAAACGACAGTATCACTCCCTCACGGGCGTTCGAGGATGGCGCGGCCGAACTCGTTGATCTCCCCGACGAAGCGGCCGTTGCCGAACACGTCGACGCGTTCGTGAACGACCCGCATTTCCAGGCTTCGCGCGGGGGCCAACCCGCGGACAGTTGGGCGATCAAACTGGTCCCGATCGAGAGCCTCGTCGCGTTTCAGCCGGCCGTGACACAGACGGCCTACGAGACGGACCTCGCCTCGACCGAGAGCGTCCTCGATCTCCTCGAGTTCACGCTGCCGGTCGACGACAGCCCCCTCGTCGAGGACCAGCGGATCAACGATACGTTCTTTTCGGGCTGGCAGTTCGTCACCCGGAGCCCGAACGTCCACATGAGCGGCCCACAGTACGCGCGTTCGGACAACGACGACGATACGACGATCGCGACCGTCTCGTTCGATCTGAAATCGAACCCGAACTTCGTCTACGTGGCCCATTTCGAGGACCGGTATATCCTCAAAAACGGCTATCACCGGGTGTATCAGCTGTTGAAGGCGGGTGAAACGCACGTCCCGGCGGTAGTGATCGAAGCCGAAAGCTACGACGAAACCGGCGCTGAGCAAGCCGGGTTCTTCGATCGCGAGCTCGTGATGGGTGAGCGACCGCCCCTGCTCACGGATTACGAGACGCCCGCCGCGGTCACGATCTCTCGGCGCACGACGAATCGGATCGTCCGTGTCATCGCCGAGACGACCGACGTGTTTCGTTGACTGGCTCTCTTTGATCCGGTTCCGTCAATCCGCGGATAGCGGGAGAATGGCACATAGCCGCCTCGAAAATCGGCGATGATCGTCTCCCTGAATCCATACCTATCAACCGATCATCAGTGGGACTACTCCATATACCCCAACTGCTTGAGT
Source organism: Halococcus thailandensis JCM 13552 (assembly GCF_000336715.1). Classification (GTDB taxonomy): domain Archaea; phylum Halobacteriota; class Halobacteria; order Halobacteriales; family Halococcaceae; genus Halococcus; species Halococcus thailandensis. Next base: position 13,142 of record NZ_AOMF01000134.1, on the reverse strand, counting down.
CGGTCCGAGACCTGTTCGGAGTGTTGCTTCGTGTCGTTCCGATCGAGCTGTATCGGCTCACGGGAGTCCCACGAGGGGTCCTCAGTGAAGATCGGCAGCACGTCACCACGCATGTCCTCCGGAACGGCAGTTCCGTTCGTGACCAACAGCGTCGGTGCGATATCGAGGATACTGATCCGGTCGATCTCACCGCGAGTGTCGAAATCGGGGCCGTTGGCCATGAAGATGCCGTGTGGTGTGTTCTCCGCTGCCCAGCGGTCGGGATCGGTGTGGATCGAGCCACCGCCGACACCATCGTTGACGTGGACGCCTGGTCGCTGGTCGACGACGATTTCGGGTGCGAGATCGAGATATGGACCGGAGTAAACGTCCTCACCGCGATGGACTGCAGTGAACAGTGGTCCCTCCTCGTCCGAGACCGAGCGGAGTGTCTCGATGAGTTCGTCGCGGAGGGCGTCGGTCTCGAACTCGGGGTTGAGATAGATCGGACCCTGTGAACTCGCGACGGCGCTCGTCCGATCGAGATCGATCGCTTCGAGTTTCCGTCCGCGCTTGACGCCCGCTCGCTGTGGGACCAGCTGTTGAAGCCGTTCGGGAACGGCTCGTTTCAGGACATCGACAGCACCAGCGCGTTTTGCGACGCGCAGAACGTTCTCCCGATCGAGACCGACCGTTCGGAGGACGTCCTCGATGGTCCGTTCGCGGGACTGGTAGTCGTTCTCAGCAAGCCACTCGTTGATGTAGAACTCCGTCGTCGTCGGCGCACTCCCGTGATCCGAGAGAACGACGAGGTTGGTGTCGTCGAGATCGTCTAGTCGTCCGAGCCACTCGTCGACGAGTTTCCACGCCCGCAGCGTTGGCTCGTCGTCCCAGAAGAAGTGATGCAGGACGTTGAGGTAAAACAGCGTCACGTGCATGAAATCGAGCTCCTGCTCCTCGAACAGCCGCAGTGCGACTTCGAAGCGGCTTTCGAGCACCGAGAGAATAGCGTCGACTTCCGCACCGCGTTCCTCGTTCGAGGAGAGCAGCGGTTCGGGATGGACTCGGTAATCGAACTCCTCGGTGAGCCGCTGATCGAGTCCCTCGGGATAGGTGTAGCCCGAACTGATCGAGCGATACTCCCCCTCGACGGTGCTCGGACCGCCGGAGACGACGACGCCGTCGAGTTCACGCGGCGGATACATCGTCGGCATGTTGACGACGCCCGTCGAGTGCCCGGCGTCGTTGAGGTAGTCCCACAGCTCCGCAGTGTGGAAATCACGGCTGTCGGTCGTTTCGATGCGTTCGTTCGCGAGATCGACGTTTTCGAACCAGAACACGCCGAAGCCGCCGGGATCTTTGCCGGAAGAGTAACACTTCCAGTTCGGAAACGTCACGGGCGGGAGGCAGCTCCGACTCTCGGCCCACACGCCGCCGGACCGCAGCTCGGCGAGATTCGGCAGCTCACCGGCCTCGATCCACGGTTCGAGCAATCGCCAGCCCGCACCGTCGAGACCGACGACGAACGTCCGTGTCATGCCCGCCATGATACTGCAACGAGGAAATAGGTTCTCGTTTCACTCCTGACTCGGTGACTCGACGAGTTTCGAGAGATCCATCTTGAGGGAGGGATACCAGCCGACGAGCGCTGGGAGATAGGAGCCGAGCAGTCGATCGACGAAAATCGCCGTAACGATCGCCGTACTCGGCACGCCGAGGGCGATGAACACCGCCGTCGCCGTCGCCTCGGTGACGCCGACACCGCCCGGCGTGAGCGGTAACAGTGTGACGCTGTATGCCATGACGAGATAGAGCGGCAGGAAGAGTGCTGGCTCCAGACTGACGCCAAGACTCTCGAAGATCAGCCAGACTCGCAGGCCGGGGACGATCAGCTGTGCAACCACGAACCCGGCCGTGTAGGAGACGATCGCAACGGGATCGCGCAGCAGCGTACGGAAGGTAGCCGCCGATGCTGCCGAGAACTCGGGGAGTTTTTGCGCAAGTGCTGCGAGCCGATCGCCCACGACCGGAACCCGGCGAGCGATGCGCTCGATCCCACCCGCGATGCGCTCGACGGCGCTGAGATTGATCCCGGCGAGCAACACGGCCGTTCCGGCGGCGGCATACAGTGCGGTCGAGAGCACGAGAACGATCGCAAGTCCCAGCGGCAGTTGGCCCACACTGAGTACGAGACCGAGGAATGCAACGAGACCGTACAGAATCGCATACAGGCCGGTGTGAACGCCCGAAACGCCGACGGCACCCGGATACGCCATGCCGGTCCGGTGGTGGACGACGAACGGGGCGACGGCCCGCCCCGACAGCCGTGATGGCAGGAGATGGTTGACGAAGAGGACGATGAGACCGGTATCGATGGCGGCCCGAAAGCGCGTGTCCTCGATCCTGTCGAGCAGCACGTGCCACATGGCAAGCGCAACGAGAAGTCCAACTCCGCTTACGGCGACGAGCGCCACGGTCGTTTCGATGGAGATCGAAGCGAACAGCGATACCGTGCGCTCCCATTCGACCTGTCCAAGCACCCATGCGAGCGTGAGCGCTCCGAGGAGATACTGGGCAGCTCTGAACAGCCATGCCCGACGTTTCGATTCAACCACGCTACTGCCCTCCAACGGCAGTGTCGCTGGCGGTGCCGCTGGCCGGACCGTCGCTCTCGGTCGCGCTCTCGACGGCCGACTGTGCGGTGACGAACTCGAACGGTCCGTCGAGTATCCTGAGCAGTGAGCGGCGCATCCAGCTACCGGTATGCCAGTACACCCGCTTCGGAACGCCCGCCACGTCCGGAAGGTCGGCGAACTCCCACGGATGGACGTAGAGAATCGGACAGATCCCACGACGGGCGAGCAGTCGCATGCCAGTGGTCGTATATCGGGGACCGAAAAATCGGAGCCAGGTACCCGTGAGCGGGAGGCGGAGCCCAGGGAAAGCACTCACCGGCAGTTCGGTGATCGTGGCGGGAGCAGCCGACTGCACCTGCGTCGCCGGTACGGGGCTGTCGATATCGTGGTCGCCCCCGTACCAGCCCGGAATCGACCGACACGGAACGATGCTGGAGTCGTACTCGTAGCCGGCTGCCGCGAGCATCGAGAAGTGGTCCGCAGCAGTGTCGAACGACGGCGCGCGAAATCCCGTGACCGACGTTCCCGTCACGTCTTCGAGGAGCGCCCGAGAGCGATCGATCTCGTCGCGACGCTCGCGCTCGTCCAGCGTCGTGAGATGGCGATGGCGGTGGGTATGCGAGGCGATCTCGTGACCGGCAGCGGCGACCCGTTCGACACAGTCGGGATGGCGCTCGGCGATATCGCTAACCACGAAAAACGTCGTCGATACGTCGTAGTCGTCGAAGACGGCAAGGAGATCGTCGACGGCAGCGAGACCGATGTCGTCTCGGTCGGTCCGCCCGCGTGCGTTCCGATAGGCGGGAAGATGGGTGAAGAATTCGAGATCGACCGAGAGAACGGCCGGCGAATGAGTCATCGATCAGACGATACTGGTTTAGCAGTCGGGATAACTCATGTGCTTTGTCAATGTCGATACCGGCGGGTCCGGCCAGCAGCCACCAGCCGGGAGAGCGGGGCTGCAGCCACAAGCGCTAATAGTCGTGTCGTCGAGAGACCGAACAGGCAACAATGCCGGTGTGGGAAGCAGGTCCGCAGACTGCAAACGGACCCGTGTTGCAAGCCTTTGGGCTCGACAGTAGCACGCTCACCGCGTTCCTCATCGGCCTCGCCGTCGTGATTTTCCTCTGGGGATTCGAGCGCTACCGAACCACGTTCTCGCGGCAGGAGTTCCTGATCGCGATCACCCTCTCGCTCGGCGTGTTCGCCGCCGGGGCGTTTCCGGCCGTGTACAGTGCCCTCGCGTCGGCGTTTCACGTCGAACGCCGGTCGCTCATCGTGTCGTTGCTCGCGAACAGCGCGCTGGTGTTGCTCGTCCTGTATCTGTTGGCACAGGTGCGGAGCAACCAACTGTCGATCACCGAACTCACACGAGATCTCGCAGTGGAGCGAGCCACCGAGACGGCCAGCACCGACACCAGCACGGAACGAACGGTCTGTGTGGTGATTCCCGCCTACAACGAGGCCGAAAGCATCCGAAACGTCGTCAGTTCACTGCCGGAATCGGTCCACGGCTACGCGGTCGAAACGCTCGTCGTCTCCGATGGCTCGACCGATGGAACAGTCGACCGGGTTGCATCGACCGCAGCGACTGCCGTCGAGCATCCGCTCAATCAGGGACAGGGCGGCGCACTCAAGACGGGCTTCGAACTCGCCCAGCAGCGCGGTGCGAACATCGTCGTCACGATCGACGCCGATGGCCAACACCCGATCGACCAGCTCGACGCGCTCGTCGCACCGATCGCCGACGATGCGGCCGACTACGTGGTCGGCTCCCGGTATGCGGGCGTCGACGAATCGGGGAACGGTGTCGCCCGTCGAGCCGGAATCCGACTGTTCACGAAGGTGATCAACGTGATCACCAAATCGAACATCACCGACTGTACGAACGGGTTTCGCGCGATCCGCGGGGCAAAGCTCAACGACCTCACACTCACCGAAGAGCGGTTCAGTGCACCCGAACTCATCATCGAAGCCCGCAAAAACGGGCTGCGGATCCGAGAGATCCCGGTCTCCATCGCGCAGCGTGAAACCGGAACGACGAAAAAGCCGAAACTCGGCTACGCACTCGGCCTCGCTCGCACCATCTTCACCACGTGGATCCGATAAACGAGCGTGACCGAAACGACTGGGCCGTCAGTCTGATAGCAATCTCGATGGAACGAAGCCACGATCCATGACCGTTTCACCAATGCGCTGTCAACCAACAAACCAGTGATGGAGACGGACTCGCGGCCGCTGTTCTCGCTCGTATTTCTCACGTGGAACGCGGGAGAGGCGATCCTCCGGACGCTCGAATCGGTCGAGCAGCAGTCGTTCACCGACTACGAGGTCGTCGTCGTGGACAACAACAGCCAGGACGACACGCTACAGCTGCTTCGGAACGCCTACTCGGGGGACGATTCGGTACGGATAGTCGAAAACGAGCAAAATCGTGGCTTCAGCCGCGGTATCAACCGAGGCATCCGCGAAAGCGATGGGCAGTATATCTGCTGTTACAATCACGATACGCTGTTCCCCGACGGATACTTGCGGACGCTTTCCGAGCGGGTCACGCCGGACGCGGTATGGACGACGGCCCGGCGCAACTACCGTGTGTCCTCCGAACGAACGTGCGTACGCCTCCTCTCCCGGTATCGATTTACGCTCCCGTATCGCGTCGATTCGCTGTCCGGGGATGCTGCGGTGAACTACGTTCCCGGTGATGGCGTGATCGTTCCCCGAGAGATATATCGGAACGTGCTTTCGGGGCAGGTGTTCGATCCGGCGATGCCGCTGCGCGTCGAGGACGTCGATCTGTCGTTGCGGCTCGCCGATGCCGGCGTACCGATGCGAGCGATACTGGATACACACTCGATCCACCCGGACAACGACGATATGTACGTCCCAAGCATTCAAAATTTCGTCACCTTGGCGAAGATGATCCGGGCTCGGGTCGTCGTACATCGGAAAAACACCGATTCACTGCTGCCGGTCGTCGTTGCAGCCGCCAGTATCGTTCTCAATCCGCTGGTGATCTACTGCACTGCCTACCCTCGTTCGGCCGACGCGTTCCGCGATGCGACGTCCGTATCGTGACCAGTATTGGCGACAGCGATGGACTCGTCACCAGTGAACGAGACCGACGCCGCCGCGATCCTGCTGTGGATCGGCAACGATCTCGGTCGTCTCGTACTCCTCACGGAGTTCGCGCCAGAATCGGTCGACCTCGCAGTCGGGGTCGTGGTCGATAGTGACGATATCGTGGAACGCGATGAGCCCGCCGTCGGCGACGAACGGTGAATACCGCTCGAAGTCGTCTTTGACACCAGCGTAGGTATGATCGCCGTCGATAAACAGGAAGTCGATGGTATCACCGTCGAGGAGCTCCTCGACGTGGCGGACAGTCGCCGGCGAGTGGGAATCGCCGCGGAGAAACGCCTGGTCGATATCCGGGCGATCACAGACGTCACGAAGGAACTCGGCACGTCTGAGCGAGTGTCCGCCGCCGAAACGGCCGCCAGGAAGGTCGATGCTGAGGTAGTTCGTGGCAGCGAGATACTGCGCCCACACGTAGTAGCTCCCGCCACGGGCGGTGCCGATCTCACACACCGTCTCGGGATCGCTGGCAGCGACCGCTTCGACGAAGTTCCGGAACTCCGAACGGATCTGCATCGGCTCGATGGATCGATACGCACCGTAGCCGCGATAGTCGTACGCCGTGTCGATGACGTCGGTGAGGTCGTCCTCGGACGCCTGGTAGCCACGCAGCTCTCGGACGGACAGCGCTCGACAGAGGGTATCGCCGATGGCGGGGAGTGCGTTGCCCACGTCCCGTTCGACCTTTTCGAGACCGCGGCGAAAGACCGAATCGAACCCGTCGCGACGGTAGAGTCGGCCTGCACCGGTTACATACGATCTGAGAGCCATACGAACATCACTACCGCCGCCCGTGATGGTTCTTTCTAGATGGAAACAATCCGACCATCGATTTCGGTCTCGAAGATCGGACGGAAGACGATCTACGGAGCCGCCGTCGAATCGAACTTTCGGAGGACGGCGAGGCCACTACAATACGGATACTGTTCGAAGACGAAGTCATCCAGGACAGTGACGAACGACTCGGTTTCGTCGAGATCACAGTCGAAGTGGTCCTCGATCGCTCGGATGACGCCCCGGTCCGCGATCGGACTCAACCCTCTCGTCCGGTCTTTCCGTCGATAGAACCGCTGCATGTTGGTGTCGTGAAAGAAGACGACTGCGTTCTCGCTGAGATGGGGAAACCACGCCTCGATCTCGGCGAGCGTGTGCTCGTAGCGATGACTCGTGTCCACGAACAGGACGTCGATGCTGGAATCGACGTCGTTCTCGTCACACCAGCCCTCGAACGCCGCGGCGAAATCGACATCATCGGCGTTGACGAACTGCCAGCCGTCGTAGTCGGTGGTGTAGGACGTCGCCTCGATATCGACGCTCACCACGTCGGCGTCAGTGAGACGTGCAACGCGCTCGAAGACGAACGTCGACTCGCCACTACGGACGCCGCATTCGACGATGGTGTCGGGAGAAGCCTGCATCGCCTCGACGAACAGCCGTTCGAGATGATCACTGATATCGGTTGGTTCCTGCGAGTGGCGTCGCACCGCACGAAACTCGCGGTGGTCGGTCGGAGGGTCGTACGGTGGAGATCGGTAGATTCGGTTGTACCGGTCGATCGCCGTTCGAACCCAATCGAGAACCCCGCTCCGGCGAAGCGAGCGGCGAAGCAGGCTGTCGTCCGGCATAGGCCTATCGCGAACGAGTAGGGAGAAGAAACTACCTGTTCGACGACCGCCGACGCTCATCGACGTCGCTCCGGAGTATTTATACGCACAGCATTAGACGTGTGGACAGCCATGATAGAGGGAGTGACAGCGCGCGATCTGCAGGTCAACGCGGACGAGCGCGGCCATCTCGTCGAGATCTTCCGCGAGGACTGGGAGCTGTACGACCCCGATCCGGCGATGAGCTACTACTCGATGAGCTATCCAGGCGTCGTCCGCGCGTGGCACCGCCACGATCGGGGCCAGATAGACCACTTCGTCTGTCCGACAGGACGCATCAAGGTCGCCATCTACGACGATCGCGAATCGTCACCGACGCGCGGCGAGCTCGATACGTTCGTCATCGGTGAGCACAACCAGCGAGTCGTCCGTATCCCCGGCGATTGCTGGCACGGGTTCAAGACGATCGGGGACGACTCCGCATTGCTGATCAACTTCCCGACGAACCTCTACGACTATGACGACCCCGACGAGGAGCGGCTACCGCCCGACACCGACGAGATCCCGTACGATTGGGACGAGACGCTTCAGGGATAACGGATCGTCTCGATGCACGACTCGTAGTATACTGTCGGACGGGAGTATGTGAGGAGCGGATTCGGAAACACCGCTGCAACGAGCGACATGTCACTTCGCGGGGTTCCGATCAGTTCCATCCGACAGTATGTTCGACCGTTTGTTCGAGACCCTCCTCGAACGACCACGCCGGTTCCCAGCCGAGCGCCGCCATCTTGCTCGCATTGAGTGCGTACCGCTCGTCGTGGCCGGGGCGATCCTCGACGAACTCGATGAGGGTTTCGGGTGCTCCCACGGCATCGAGCACCGTCCGAGCGACGTCGAGGTTCGTCCGCTCGTCACCGCTGCCGACGTTGTATATCTCACCGGTCGTTCCCTCGTCGAGAACCATCCGGATCGCGCGACAGTTGTCCTGTACGTAGGTCCACTCGCGAACGTTCGACCCATCGCCATAGATCGGGAGCGACTCCCCGCGTGCCGCGCGGTCGATGAGTTTGGGGATGAGTTTCTCCGAGTGCTGGTGTGGCCCGAAATTGTTCGACGAACGGGTGACGAGCACCGGCAGATCGTAGGTGGAGTGGTAGCTCAACGCAAGCAGATCCGCACTCGCTTTCGTGGCGGCGTAGGGGTTTCTGGGATCGAGTGGATCCGTCTCGGTGAACGTCCCGTCGCTGATCTCGCCGTAGACTTCGTCGGTCGAGATTTGGACGAATCGATCGATATCGGCATCCCGTGCGGCGTCGAGAAGCGTCCGCGTTCCCTGAACGTTCGTCGCAACGAACGGTTCGGCCGAATCGATCGAGCGGTCGACGTGTGACTCGGCGGCGAAGTTCACGACGCTATCGACCTCCTCGAAGAGCTCCGCAATCAGCGACCGATCCCGAACGTCGCCCTCGACGAAATCGTGGCGCGGATGGTCGAGGACATCGTCGAGATGACGCATCGAACCGGCATACGTGAGCGCATCGAGAGTGATGACCGATCGGTTCGTCGCGTCGAGAAGGTGGCGAACGAAGTTCGAGCCGATGAACCCTGCACCACCGGTGACGAGCACGCTCATGGAGGGACGTCGGTGACAGTATGTATTTAGGTTTTCATCGGCTGTACCGCGTATGCAGCTGCTCGTCGTTGGGGCGAACGGACTGCTCGGCAGCAATGTGATCGCGAAAGCGCTTGCGCGCGACTGGGAGTGTGCCGGAACGTATCACGCGACCGAGCCCGCGTTCGACGTCCCGCTACACGAGTTGGATATCCGGGACACTGATCGGTTCACCACGATACTCGATGCACACGAGTTCGATGCCGTTCTCAACTGTGCGGCCATGACCGATGTGGACGGCTGTGAACGGAATCCGGAGCACGCCCACGCCGTTAACGGGGCGGCACCCGGTGAGCTGGCGCGTGTCTGTGCCGACCGAGAACTCGCGTTCTGTCACGTTTCGACCGATTACGTGTTCGACGGGAACGCCGAACGGAGATACACCGAGTCCGCACCGACGAGCCCACAACAGGTGTATGGCGAGTCGAAACTCACTGGCGAGCGAACTGTCGAAAAGGCCCACGATGGAGCTCTCCTCGCCCGGCTTTCGTTTATCTACGGAACCCACGGTGCCACGGGTACACTCACCGGCTTTCCGGCGTGGGTCAGCGATCAGCTCCGAAAAGGAGAGTCGATCCCGCTGTTTGCGGACCAGACCGTGACGCCGAGCAGGGCCGGGCAGGCGGCCACAACGCTGATCGATCTCCTTGCAGCCGACGTCACGGGGACGGTGCATATCGCCAGTCGATCGTGTATCACGCCGTACGAATTCGGCGAGCGAATCAGGGAGCGACTCGCTGCGTCACGCTCTCTGGACGTGCCGGTGGAACTGTTGGCCGAAGGCTCACAGTCGGCCGTCGACCGTGCCGCAACGCGACCGCTGCACACCTGTCTCGACGTCGAGAAGGTCGAACACGTGCTCGACCGTGACCAGCCACCGCTCGCCGACGACCTCGACGCGATCGCCGATGCGCTATGATTCCCAGCGCCCCGTGTGATATCGGTGGTTCAGTGCGAGACGGATCGGACACGGAACGCGATCTCAGAGATCGAGATTCGAGTTCTCGCCGACGACCAGCCGGCGACCCTCGGGAAGCAGTCCGTCGGCACTGCCGATCGACGTGCCACGGCCGATGAGACTGTCGACGATCTTGCCATCGGTCGCGATGGACGAGTCACCCACGATCACGCTGTTTTCGATATGGACGTTCCGCAGGGTCGAGTTCGGGCCGATCGAGGTGTACGGCCCGACGTAGGCACCGGCCTCGATCGACGTGTCCGCGCCGATGGATACCGGACCACGAACGACCGCCCCCGCTTCGATTGTCGCCGTGTCGTGAACATCGAGATAGCCGGTGGTCTCCGCGTCGCTCTCGCCATCGATCGTCGGCGTCTCGTCCCGCCGGTCGTCGAGCACCAACCGATTCGCTTCGAGCACGTCGGCCGGCTTACCGGTATCCTTCCACCAGCCTTCGATGACGAGCGAGTCGATCGCACAGCCGTCGTCGAGCAGCGTTCCGATGGCCTCGGTGATCTCGTACTCGCCACGCCACGACGGTTCGAGTCGTTCGATGGCGTCGAAGACGACCGGTGAAAACACGTAGACGCCGATGAGCGCGAGATCGCTCGGGGGGTCGTCGGGCTTTTCGACGAGTCGCGTGACGTCGCCGTTCGCATCGACGTCGGCAACGCCGAACTGTTCCGGCTCCGCGACCGACTGGAGGGCGATACCCGCATCGTACTGGCCGCGCTCGAAGCTCTCGACGAGACCGGAGATGCCCTGTTTGAGCATGTTGTCGCCGAGATAGACGACGAAATCGTCGCCGTCGACGAACTCGCGCGCACAGCCGACCGCGTGGGCGAGCCCGAGCGGATCGCCCTGTACGATATACGTGATATCGACCCCGAAGTCGGCACCGTCACCGAGGTAGTCCTGGATCGCCTCGCGTCCCTTGTTCCCGAGGATGACGCCGATATCGGTGATGCCAGCGTCTTTGAGGTCTTCGATGGCGTACTGGATGACGGGCTTGTTCGCCACCGGTACCAGCTGTTTCGGGCCGGTATGTGTGATCGGTCGGAGGCGGGTACCCTTGCCTCCGGCGAGAAGTACGCCTTTCATTGCCGGCGACACGACGAGCGAGGTAATAGGAGCGGCGGTTCCTTGCAGCCACGATCGCGCACAACGACAACCATCCATCCGATTTGGGGTGCCGAGTGCAGAACGGTCGAGTAGCCGACCGTCGTCGTGACCGGATGGCCTTCTTTTAATACGGATTGCGCGTAAGCCGAGTCAATGCGAGGAATCGGCGGTGGACTGCTGGGTCGCGCGAAAAAGCGAGTCGGCGACGATCTCACGACCGACCCTTATCTTCGATACATTCTCCTCCTGGCGACGGTACTCGCTGGATTCTGGTTCTGGCACGGGATTCCCGAGTTCGCGACGATCGACGAGCGCTGGCGGCTCATCGACGCGCTCGCGGCGGTCGGCACCGTCGTCGACGACCCCGGATTCAGTGCGATTCGACCGGCGATCCTGGCACAGCAGCCAGCTGGGGCGACGCTCTACGTGAATCTGCTCGCCGTGCTTCCGGTCGCGATCGTCGCGCTCGTGACGGGACAGCTCGACGCGTTCGTCGAGTTCAATCCGCAGCTTCGAACAGTCGGTCTCTGGCAGTTTCGCACCGGTACCCCCGAATGGATCTGGACAGGGAGTCTGTTTTTCGCGCGGCTGCTCACCGTCGTGCTCGCGATCGGCTGTGTCTACCTTACCTACCGTCTCGGAAGGGCGATGCGCGATCGGACGACCGGACGGCTGGCAGCCGTGTTGCTCTCGCTGACGTGGGGATTTCTCATCATGGCCCACGAGGTCAGCGAGGACATCCCGGCGTTGTTTTTCCTCCTGCTCGTGTTCTACCTCGCGCTCCGATACATCGAGACGGGCGACAAGGCGGTCTATCTTGCCGGCTGTATAGCGGGCGGGATCGCCATCGCGTTCAAACTCACTGCCGGAACGAGCGTCATACTCCTCGGTCTCGCGTACATCCTGCGAGCGCGGAGACCGGGCGTGAACCCGCGCGACGCACTCTTGCAACCACGACTGTTGGTCATGGCGATCGCATGCGGCGCAGGAGCGATCGTCGTCGGATTTCCCGAGGTGCTCGCTGCCGGTCCCGAGGTGCTCATCGAGCGGGTTGCCGGCGGCGGTTCGCGATCGGTCGGTGTGGCTGCACCGGTCGCGCCGAGCTGGTGGTGGCTGGTGCGCGGCTATCTCAACGGTCTCGGACTTCCGTTGTTCGTCGGCGCGATCGGTGGCATAGCGGCGGCGATCGGTCGCCTGCGCGAGCGGTCGATCGAGGCGGATGCGACGATACTGTTGCTCGTCGGGCTCGGGATGTATCTCCTCGTGTACTCTCGGTGGGGCTACGTACGTCTGCATCACCTCCTCCTCACGTTTCCGCTGCTTGCACTCTTGCTCGCAGCCGCACTCTCGCGCCTTCGCGGTCACAGCCAGCGCATCATGTGGGCGCTCGTCGCAGTGCTGTTCGTCACGAGCAGCGCGTATGCCGGTGTCGGCGACCTTCACTACGCCACCACACCGCGTGACGAAGCGGCGGAGTGGCTGAATACGAACGCGCCCGACAACGCGACGATGGAGGTGTATCGGTCGCGGTTCAGGGATGCGACGTTCCCCCGCGACATGCAGATCAACAGCTATCGCAAAGCGCGGATGACGGCGGGTTCCGACCCACCGACGCGCATCCAGTGGATGAACAACCTCTCGACCCGGTGTCCGGAGTTCATCCAGCTCACCTACTGGGATCTCGTCCATCTCGGTACCGCGAGTCCGATCCGAGCGGACTCTGGGAATCAGAAACAGGTCGCCGACGGGTACAGACGTGGACTGCCGCCCAGATCGCCGAGACCGAAACGGGCCGAACACGTGCGGAGCCTGCTCACCGGACAGTACAACTACACTGTGGCAGCCGAGTTCGGCCCGCAACCCCCGATGTGGCCACAGCCACGGACTCAGACGTCGCTGTTGGATCTCCTGAAGACTGGCGTCGATCCGTGGACGATCACCTACGGCGACGATCAGGATTTCCGGGCCGAACAGTACACGCTGATCCTGAACCGGACCGGACAGTGTGGATCGGCCGGGAACACGTCCCC
>NZ_AOMF01000133.1 GCF_000336715.1 Halococcus thailandensis JCM 13552 | reverse complement strand
GGGTAGTCCACTACACGATGATGGCTCTCGATATCGAGCGGCGTGTTCGGATCGTCGTTTCAGAAACCGAGGTCGAACAGTCGGTTGCCGGCGAGTGACAGACAGATCACCGAGAGGAACACCACGAAGGTGCCGAACGCGATCCCCCAGCCTGCAGTGTCCGCGATCGTGCCCACGACGACGCTGCCGGTCGCGCTCAGCATCATATACGTCGTCCGCACGAGACCGAACCCAGCACCGCGTTCTTCGTTCGAGAGATTGTCCACAAAGCGCGGGAGGAGTGCTGCGCCCCAGCCCATCGAAACGCCGACGAGAACGATACCGACGAGAAGCACCGCCAATCGCGATCCGACGAGAAGCAGCGTGAATCCGCTGATTCCGAGCACTGCACAGAGCCCTGCCGTCTCCTCGCGCCCATACCGATCCGATAGCGAGCCCACGCCGGGCTGTGTGAGCCCCTGGATGACGAAATACGCCGAGAACAGCGTGCTGGCGAACGTCACCGAGTAGCCGTGATACGCGATCAGAAACGTCGGGAGGAAGGATGCGGTCGCCTGCCAGACGAATTCGAACAGAAACGCCAGCACGGCAGTGAACGCGATCTTCCGCCGGGAGAGCAGTTCCACGACCGGTTTGAGTGCGAACCGATCACCCATCGGCTGCTCGGGCCGCGCGGGTTCCGTCGGACGTACCTTCCACCGAAAGAGGACGAACACGGGCAACGCAGCCACGGCTCCGAGCGCGATCGCCGCCCGCCAGCCGAANCTGGCTGACGGCGGCCGCCGCGATCGGCGCGAGCAATCCGGCCAAGGGTGCCCCGGAGTTGTGCAGACCGATCGCGGTGCCGATGTTGTCCAGTTCGCGAGTCAGTAGTGTCGTCGCAACGCTGTAATGCAGTCCGGCGACACCACCCAAAATCAACGTCAGGACGAGAAAGACCGGCATCGACGGCGAGAGCGCTAGCAGAGCGCTCGCAACCGTGGTCAGCCCAACTGCCACGAGGATGATGATTCGCTCGCCGTATCGGTCGGCGAGCACGCCGCTCGGGAACTGTGCGAAAGCGTACGCCATCCAGAGACCAGTCAAAGCGAGTCCGAGAACGCCGGTCGACGAACCGAACGTCTCGACGATTTCGGGGACGACCGGACTGATGACCAATCGTGCGACCATCGTCGCGAAAAACGCCAGCGTACAGAGAGCGACGAGCGTCACCCGATAGTCCCAGACTCGCTTCACTGTTTGCGGTAGCCCCGCAGGCTGGTAAAACGTACTGACTTCCCCGAGGCATTCCGTAACGGATTCTCCCAGTGATATTATAGAGATATTTCATCAAGCGACAGATAGCTGCAAACACCCACCCTCTCTGCTCATCGGACAACGCAGGCGGCAAGAACAGAACCCACGCTGCTGTTCGCGTTTGATCCGATTGGACGGCAGGACTATCAGACGGTCTCGGCCAGTGCGTCCATCGTCCGTTCGACCAGTTCAGTATCGGCCTGATAGCCCATGTGCCCGACCCGAATGACGTCATCGGCGAGCGGTCCGAGTCCGGTTGCCAGCGTGATGTCGTACTGCTCGTCGAGCGTTGCCTGGAGGTCGGCTGCCCGGCCGGGGACGTGGAACGCCGACACGGTCGGTGAGGATCGTTCCGAACCGGCGAACAGTTCGAGCCCGATATCCGAGCCACGCTCGCGACAGCGACTCGCCGCCGTACGGTGGCGTTCGTACACCGTGTCGAGACCCTCCTCCAGGATTTGATCGAGGGCAACGTCGAGCGCGACGACGTTCGTCGAGAGATGGGTGTAGGGGAACTCCTCACTGGGGTCCCGCCACGGAAGGAAGTTGGTGTACAGGCTGTCCGGATCGATCGCTTCCATGCGCTCCCACGCACGCTCGCTGATGCTCGCGGTCGCCAATCCCGGTGGCGCGCTGAAGCATTTCTGTGAGGCACCGAGACAAATATCGACGTTCTCGGTCGGCACGGGTACCCCGCCCAGTGACGAGACGGCGTCGAGGATCGTCACGGCACCGTGGTCGTGGAGGCGCTCCAGGGCGGGTTCGATGTCGTTGAGCGCGCCCGTTGGCGTTTCACAGTGGACGAGCGTTGCAACATCGTAGTCGCCCGCTGCGAGTGCGTCGTCCAACTCCGACAGTGGGAGTTCCGTGTCGTAGTCGGTACCGACGACCGTCGGGGTGCCACCGTAGCTCTCGACGAAATCGGCGAACCCATCGCCGTAGAGCCCGTTCGAGAGGCAGAGCACGTCCGTGTCCTCGTCGACGAGACACGCAACGGCCGATTCCAGTCCGAGGATGCCTTCGCCACCGGTGACGATCACCTGATCGTCCGTCCCGTAGACATCGGCCAGTTTCTCGCAGACCCGATCGTAGAGTTCGTCGAACTCCGACTCGACATCGGGGTTGATCAGCTCTCGGCTCATCGCGTCACGGACGGGGTCTGGGACCGCAGTGGGTCCCGGTGTCATCAACATATTCCCTCTCGGGGCGACATCCGTTTAGTCGCAATGGTTTGCCAAGACGATACACACTCTGGAAACCGATCGTGGAGCACGCGGTGGCTCGCTCGTGGTCGACGATACATCCTACCACGCAAGTTCCGGATATCCCCCGCCCCCAACTGCTGATCGCCGTCACAGAGCGTGAACTGATCTGCAAACCCTCAACTTCACTCCGAGTTCGATGTTCTATCGATGACGTTCGCACATACCCATAGAACGGTCGTCGAGGACGATCGATGCTTCTTTCTGGACGCACTCGAACACGGAGTTCTCAGGGGTTCCGAGAGCAAGTGCCGTGAGCCATCTCGTCGCCAGAGCACTGTCGGACACGTCGGACCATGAAAGTCCGGATTCGTGGCATCTACGCGACTGCGCTGACGCGACTCTTCGATGACGCCGACCACGCAGTGGTACAGGCATCCCAACCCATCCGCGAGCGCTTCGAGGGAGAGTTCGCCGTCGAGGAGTCCGAGATCGCGATCGAGACGACCGACGATCGGCAAGGCATCGGCATCCACGGCGAGTCAGGAGCTGTCGACACTGCCGTTAGTCAGCTCGCCGATCTCGAAACGGATACGTTCAGTTGGACCGGGGAGCTGCCGCGTGAAGCGGTGTTCACCGGGCGGGTCACGGAAACGCTTGGAAGCGGTGCTGTCGTCGACTGTGGCACTGGCACCGGTTTTCTTCCCTTCTCGAACACGGAGCAGCGAGTCGACGACGGCGACCGGCTCAGGGTGCAGGTTCGCGATCCAGTTCCACCGTGGAGCGACGACCGCCCGGTGCTCGATACGAATTTCGAGGTGGGAGGTGGTCTGGTTCGGCTCGTACGCGATGGCTCCGTGGAGACGTCGACGGGACCGGGCACGGCAACTGACGTGACTGAGCTGCTTCCGAACGATCCACCCGACGGGTGGCGGGCACGCTGGACGGACGCGAGCGAGCAGGCGGCGTTCGCCACGCTGTCGGACGCGCTCGCAGCCGCAAACGACCGGGCCACGGCGATCGATGCGGCGCTTTCGGCTGCAGCCGAAACGGAGGCCGAGTCCGGCGTGCTCTGGGATGATCCCGCGACGACCTGGCTCTGGTTCGGCCGCGCGTCACGCTTTCGGCTCGACGAGATACGCCGTACCGTCTGTCCGACGATGGCAGGCCACCATCGCATCAAAGCCGGCAGTACGGGCGCGAGCGCTGCCGTCGATTTCGTGGAAGCCGTCTGTGAGCCGGACGGCGCGTTGCAGTCCGAATTCCCGTTCGCGACCGTCGTCCGACAGTTCGGGCCAGCCGAGAACGATGGCGTGAGGATCGTCCACGGCAAGCCGGACGGCAGCCGGATCACGCTGGGTGAAGGCAGCGTAACCGATCGCGACGAATCAAGCATCACGGTTCGACGGGAGATGACGGCCGGCGGAACCTACGATGCGTTGGGCATCGAACGCCACGCCGGCGACACCGCCATCACGAAGCTGACTGAGAGCAAGTGGTGGTATCCGACGGTCTATCGGGATGTGGATGGGAAGCGCCGGGGCACGTACGTGAACATCTGTACGCCGGTCGAGATCTTTCCCGATGCTGCCCGGTATATCGATCTCCACGTCGACGTCGTGAAACACGCCGACGGCCGGATCGAGCGGGTGGACGATGCCGAGCTCGACGCTGCCGTCGCGGAGGGGCACGTCTCCGAGGCGCTCGCCGAGAAAGCACGCGAGGTCGCGGATATGCTCGAAAAGGCGCTCTAAGCCACCGTTCTCAGGACATCAATAGGCGTGCTCGTGTATCGTCGGCCCCGTTGATATCGCGGACCCCGCTGTCGTTTATGGCAACATCACTCATAGCGAGCGCTGCTGACCTTTACCCTGATTTCGGCATCTGTTGTGTGCCGTGTTGGCGTCAAATACTCACTGATCCGTAGAGATTCGGGCCAGTGTGTCCCCTCGTTCGAATTCGCCCTGTTCGTCGACCAATAGCTCACATATTTCACCGGTTGCTGGTGCCGGGACATCGAGACTCACCTTTTCGATCTGGATCTCGGCGATAGGGTCGCCCTCGGTTACCGTCGTCCCTTCACGGACAAACCAGTTCGAGACGATCGCTTCCTCGACGTCGTCGGAATCAGCAGGCCAGATCGTTTCGGACTCCACTGCAACTGTCTCATCACTCATTTTTATGTAGGATTATTCCGTGGTTGACTGAACGGCCTCGATGATATCCTCGCGTCCCGGATTGACTTCTTGCTCAAGCGGTCGAGCGTACGGAATAGGTGCGTCCGGCATCGTCACGCGGCGCACGGCCGAGAGATTGGCGAGCGCCCCTTCCGTCGCCCGGGCAACGATTTCGCCAGAGAGGCCGAACGAGTGGTAGTCTTCGTCGACAACAACAAGTCGGCCGGTTTTTCTGACCGATTCGAGCACCGTCTCGGTATCGAGTGGAACCAACGTCCTGAGATCGATTACCTCGACATCGACCTCCTCTGCGAGAGCGTCAGCGGCTTCGAGCGCCCGGTGGACGTGGAGACCGAGCGTCACTACAGTCACGTCATCACCCTCGCGTTTCACGTCCGCCTCGCCGAAATCGATGGTGTAGTCGTCTTCAGGTACTGAAGTCTTTGGCCCGTCCGGCGCGGGCATCCAGCCGATTCCCATCAGGCGTTTGTGAAACATGTACACTACGGGATCGTCGTCACGAATCGCCGTGTGCATCAGCCCCTTGGCGTCGGCAGCGGTGCTTGGAACCACCACTTTCATGCCCGGCAGATGAGCGAACGTTCCGTAGAGTGTCTGTGAGTGCTGGGCGGCATCGTTGTACGTACCACCGACAGCGGTCATGAGCACCATCGGGACGTTCACCGTGCTGCCGCTCATGTAGGTGTTTTTCGCCATCTGGTTGTAGATCTGATCCATTCCAACGCCGAAGAAATCGGCGAACATCAGCTCCGCAATGGGACGCATTCCGGCCTGTGCGGCCCCGACGGCGGCACCAATGAACCCCGTCTCGCTGATCGGGACGTCCATGATTTTCTCCCGTCCAAACTCTTCAAGCAGGCCGTCAGTGCTGTCGAAGATCCCACCGTAGTCAGCAACATCCTCGCCCATCACGAACACATCGTCGCTGTCACGCATTTCCGACGCGATGGCGCTCACCATCGCTCGGCTCATCGTCGTCTCACGCTCGCCGGTCGTTTCAGATTCGTCTGCTTCTGCCATCAGTCGTCACCTCCTGCGGATTCGGTCTGTCCCGGCTTCGTGTTGGGCGTCCATCCTGCCGGCGGGTTCGTGAACACGTCGTTGTAAGCCTCGTCAGGATCGGGTTCCGGTTGGTCTTTAGCCCATTCGATGGCGTCTTCAACTCGTTGATGGCTTCGATCGCGGATGTCGTCGATCGTATCGTCATCGATCCCTGCTTTCTGTAAGGTGGACTCCATCCGTTCGATAGAATCACGCTGTTTTGCACGCTCGCTATCAGCCTCAGGACGGTACCCTTCTGCGTCGCCCATGAAATGCCCCATTCGTCGATGAACCTGTACTTCGAGGAGCGTTGGTCCGTTGCCATCACGTGCGCGCCCAATGGCTTCGCCTGCGGCCTCATAGACCGCGCATGCGTCGTCATAGTCGACACGCTTGCCAGGCATGTCGAATCCATCGGCACGCTGGGATCCGTTTCCAACGTCGGTGACCCGCTCTTTGGGCATACTGATGGCCCAGTCGTTGTCCTCGATGACGAACAGTACCGGCAAGTTCTGGACGCTTGCGAGGTTGAGTGATTCAAGAAATCCACCCTGGCTGATCGCGCCTTCGCCGAGATACGCAACAGCAACGTTGTCTTCACCGCGTTTTTCGGCCGCGAGTGCTGCTCCGACTGCCGGCGGGCATCCTTCGGCAATGATGCCACTGCCCGCAAAGTTCACCGTGGAATCGAAAAGATGCATGTGGCCACCTTTCCCCTTGCACAACCCGGTACGGCGGCCGAAGATTTCGGCGGTCATCCGCTTGAGATCCACACCTTTGGCGATAGCCACGTGGTGGGGGCGATGCGGGGCGGTTACGGTGTCGGCATCACGGAGATGGGAACAGACGCCGGCAGCGGCAGCTTCCTGCCCAGCGGCGAGATGGAGTTCACCCGGGATCGGGCCAGCCGAGATATCGAATGCGGGCTGTTTCCCTTCCAGATACTCCTCTTGGAGACGTTCCTCGTAGTATCGGGCCGTGACCATCCAACCGTACATTTCTTGTAATTCGGTATCGCTTATCATGGCATCCTCCGTGCGGACAACGCATTACGCTCACATAAACGTGATCGATCCTCCTGGTTTTCTGATGATAATAGCCACAATTTCCAACTGAGAGCGAGTGATATCCCCCATTGCCTAGCCACATCTGTGGCCCACGACCCACGGCACACAGTTCCCGAGGCATCCGTCGTCGATCCAGTGCGGCAACGAATGGTGAGCGCGGAAATACCGTAGCATCTACGAATGGGCTTGGAGCGATCGAGCGTGCCACTATTTGCCCGTCCGGACACGACCACCGACATGCAGATCGATCTGAGTCACCGAATCGAGACCGGGATGACCGTCTATCCGGGCGATCCGTCGGTTTCGGTTGAGCCACATGCGACACATGCCCGAGATGGCTGTCGAGTCAGGGCCGCTCAGCTGGGGAGCCATACGGGAACTCACATCGACGCGCCGGCCCACGTCATGGCGGAGGGGCGAACGCTAGACACCTATTCGGTTGATCGGTTCACGTTCGATGCGATTCGCGTGGATTGCACGGACCTGAGCGGTCGCGAACCGATCACGGCAGCAGACGTACCTGACGAAGCCGCCGATATCACGATCTTTTGGACGGGGTGGGATTCGTACTGGGGAACGGATCGATATCTCGAACATCCATATCTGACGGCCGACGCGGCTGCGGCCTGCGCCGAGCGGGGCTACGCAGTCGGTGTCGACACCCTGAGTCCGGACCCGACCTCAACCGACAACACTGCCGAGGGTGAGTCGAGTGGTCTGCAGGCTCATCACGCCCTATTGGGTGCCGACAACCTCATTATCGAAAACCTCTGCAATCTCGAACGGACGTCGGAACGGTTCGAACTGCGTGCGTATCCGATGGCGTTCGGAGGTGATGGCGCTCCGGTCCGTGCAGTGGGTGTCGTCGAGTAGTGGTGTATTTACGGAGGTAAATGACCCCTCCCTACTTCGCTCGGCCCATACGGACCTCGCTTCGTTGAGGGAGGGGCTTTGATGTGGACTCCCGGCACTCACTCGGCGGCAACGTGCTGCCGAGAGGTGCCGTTCAGCGTCCCACCATTTATACGCACATCTACTGGTGCGTCTCCGTTCGGCGACTTGGGCGACGAACGGAGTCTGTGTCGTCGTTTGCGAGCGTACCGTAGCCCGATGTTCTTCGCTGCATTGTAGTCGGCGTTCACCGTGTAGCCACAGTTCTGGCAACAGAACTCGGTGCCGTTGCGGTTGTCCTCGTGGGTAAACCCACAACCGAGGCGCGAACACCGCTGGCTGGTGTGATTCGGTGGGACCCGCTTCGCTTCGACACCGTGCTCCGGTGCCTTGTACGAGACGTACTCGTAGAGGCGTCGAAACGCCCAGATGTGGTGCCACTCCGCGAACGGTAGCCGGTCGCGGATGTCATCGAGTTTCTCGAACACGATCACGTCGCACCCGGTTTCTGTGGCTTCGGTCACGATCTCGTTGGCGACCATGTGGACGTACTGCTTGCGCCATGCCCGCTCTCGCTTACCGAGGCGTCGGAGCGCGTTGTAGCCATGCTGGGTTTCGCGCTGTTGCATCTTTGCGCGGCGTTTCTCGAACTCCCGCACCCAGTGGTCATAGTCATCACCCTGCCAGAACGTTCCTGTGGAGGCGACGGCGAGACTGTTGACACCGAGGTCGATACCGAGGACTGTTTGGTGCTCGGTATCCGTCGAAGCCTCGGAGTCTGCTTCGTCAACCCCGTCGTACTTCCGCGTCGAAAGGTGGAGGTAGAACCCGTCGGTCACATCGTCGTATTGGAGGGTCGCCATGCGAAACTCGTAGTCGTCGTTCACGATGTACCGTTCGTAGGGTGTCGGACTGTCTGCCGGAAAGACGAACTCACACTCAGCGCGCCCGTTCACCGTCGAGAGCGACACTTCGCTTCGAGAGAACGTCGCGGAGCGTTTGTCGTACACGACGCTCCACGAGTCGAACTGTGGTTGATTCGTGCGGCGGCCCTTCTTCCAACGGTCCACGCCGGATTTGACGGCTTCGACGGCGCGGCGAATCGCCTTCTGGACGAGGTTCGCCGTCAGATCGGTGTCGGCCTTGAGGTCATCGTAGAGCGCGCGTTCGGCCTTCGCCTTCGACGTAACGCACTCGTCGTAGTGGCGGTCGCTCCAACAGAACTCACTCGCACGATTTGCACATCGAAGGAACTGCTCCTTGGTGGTGTGGAGGTCGTCGCGCCGCTCGTCGAGAACATCGAGCTTGACGATCCCAGTTCGACGGACCTCCATTGACACACATTACACGACAACGGTACTTATATCCACGGGTGGGGAGTTCGGTGGGTTTCATTGTACTGTCTCCCGGTTTGTCGGTATCCGATGACCGAACGCTTGGTGTACGTGCTCAGCTATACGAACGCGCTCCTCCCTGCCCTACCGTTCGCTTCGCTCGCGGTTGAGGACGGGGCCTCCGCGCTACCGCACAGGTGATCGCGATGGCGATGACTCCGTCGCTGAGCGCGAGCAAACGGTCGGTCTCGGTGAGTTCGTGACTGTACGATGACGACATGCACTAGATCGACAACTCGGTGAACAAGTGACCATCGTCATTCCATCGGAACGATCGAAAGTTCGCGACTGTGTCGGCCGGATCGCGGTGGATGTTCGGCACCGATTCGGTCGTCTCGGAAAGTCTTCCTAAAATACTAACCGATGAGGAAAATCCCGAACGGGAGTACCTATTCGAGATCGAAGCGGTCGAGTTGCATCACGTGGCTCCAGGCGTCCACGAAGTCCTCGACGAACTGCTCCTCGTCGTCGTCGGCGAAGTAGGCGTCCGCGGTGGCGCGGAGGCGAGAGTTCGAACCGAAGATCAGGTCGAAACGGGTGGCCTCCCACTCGACGTCGCCGGTGTCGCGATCGCGGACCTCGAAGAGCTCGTTGTCTTCGTCGACCGGCTCCCACTCGTAGTCCATGTCGAGCAGGTTCACGAAGAAGTCGTTGCTGAGCGTACCCGGCTGGTCCGTAAGGACGCCGCGACCGGTGTCCTGGTAGGTCACGCCGAGTGCACGCATCCCGCCGAGGAGCACCGTCATCTCCGGAACGGACAGGTTCAGCAGCTCTGCCTTGTCGACCATCCGCTCCTCGGGGGAGTCGTAGAGGTCGTCGTACTCGCCGCCGAGGTAGTTCCGGAACGCGTCGACCTTCGGTTCGAGCACTTCGAAGGATTCGACGTCGGTCTGAGCCTGGGTCGCGTCCGTGCGACCGGGCTCGAACGGCACCGTGACGTCGTAGCCGGCGTCCGACGCGGCTTCTTCGATCGCGGCGTTCCCGCCGAGCACGATGAGGTCGGCCAGCGAGACGCGCACGTCGTCGGAGCGGGAGTCGTTGAACTCCGTCTGGACGGATTCGAGGGTGTCGAGCACCGTCTCCAGTTCCTCGGGTTCGTTGACTTCCCAGCTCCGCTGGGGTTCGAGACGGAGGTGTGCGCCGTTCGCACCGCCGCGCTTGTCGCTGTCGCGGTACGTCGACGCCGACGCCCATGCGGTTTTGACCAGCTGGGAGCGCGAGAGATCCGTGGCGAGGAGTGTCTCTTTGAGTTCGTCGATCTCCTCGTCGCCGACGAGTTCGTAGTCGGCATCCGGAACGGGATCCTGCCAGACGAACGTCTCGTCGGGAACCTCCGGGCCGAGGAACCGCGTGGGCGGGCCCATGTCGCGGTGGAGCAGTTTGTACCACGCTCGCGCGAACGCATCCTTGAACTCCTCAGGGTTCTCCTGGAAGTTTTCGAGGATCTCTCGGTAGTCGTCGTCGTGTTTCAGAGCGACGTCCGTCGTCAGCATCATCGGCTGTTCCGTCTCCGAGGCGTCCCGCGCGCCGGGTGCGTCGTCGATATCGTCGCCGACTGGCGCCCACTGCCAGGCACCGCCTGGGCCCTTGACGGAGGTCCAATCGTAGTCCAGCAGGTTGTCGAGATAGTTCATATCCCAGATGGTCGGCGTCGCGTTCCAGGGGCCTTCGATGCCGCTCGAGATCGCGTCGAGACCGCCGATCTTGTCCCCGTACTCCTGATCCCAGCCGAGGCCCTGCTTTTCGACCGGTGCTCCCTCGGGTTCGGGACCGACGTGCTCCTCGGGATCGTCCGCGCCGTGGACCTTCCCGAAGGTGTGACCGCCGGCGATGAGCGCGACAGTTTCCTCGTCGTCCATCGCCATCCGGCTGAACTCGTCGCGGATGTTCTTCGCGGATCCGTCGACGTCCGGTTCGCCGTACGGGCCCTCGGGGTTCACGTAGATGAGGCCCATCACGGTGTTCCCGAGCGGGTCTTTGAGATTGCCGACTTCGCCGTCCTCGAAGCGCTCGGGCGAGGTCGTCTCCCAATCCGTCTCGGGACCCCACTCGACGGCCTCGTTGGAGATGAATGCATCCTCACGGCCACCGGCGAAGCCGAACGTCTCGAAGCCCATCGATTCGAGGGCGACGTTCCCCGCGAGCAAGATGAGGTCGCCCCACGAGAGCTTCTTGCCGTGTTTCTTTTTGACCGGCTGAAGCAGGCGACGGGCCTTGTCGAGATTCACGTTGTCCGGCCAGCTGCTCTCCGGCGGGAGGCGCTGGCGGCCACCGGCCCCACCGGCACGGCCGTCGGCGGTTCGGTACGTCCCGGCGCTGTGCCACGCCATCCGGATGAAAAACGGTCCGTAGTGACCGTAGTCGGCGGGCCACCAGTCCTGCGAGTCCGTCATTACGTCCTCGATGTCGGACTTCACTTCCTCGAAGTCGAGCTTCTCGAACTCCTCTGCGTAGTCGAAGTCCTCTCCGTACGGATTCGTCTCCGCGGAGTTATCGTCGAGGATGTCCAGCCGGAGTCGATCCGGCCACCACTCGTCGTTTGACCATGGCATATCTATCCGAAGGGTCGTATCGGCGTTAAGCCTGTTGACTTCGTCCTGTGACTGTGCATTATTTTTCCTGTCATAGACAGGAGTTGGAACGACAGCTTGCGTGACGAAAACGGGAGAAGAAACGGTCTGCCACCGCGCAGTCCGATGGACCACACGAGGTGGTTTGCGAATCGGTCGTCGAGTGAACAGTTTCTATTTGCTGAAAGGGAGACGATATACCACCCGAAGATAAACCCTCGTCATGGACGATCGGACAGCGGCCGCCCGGGCGGCCGACGCTGCAGGCGACGATCTCGATGAACTGGCGAGCGCGTTGCGTGGAGAGCTCTTACGACCCGGTGCAGACGAGTACGACGACGCCCGTCGCGTGTGGAACGGGCTAGTGAATCGGTATCCGGCCGCCATCGCCTACTGTGAGTCGGTGAGTGACGTGCGAAGTGCCGTCCGAGCCGCCGATGAGGCAGCTCTGCCGGCGAGTGTCCGCAGCGGCGGTCACCACGTTGCCGGCTCCTGTATCGCGGCGGCCGGTCTCGTGATCGACTGCTCGCGGATGGAGTGGGTGCGAGTGAATCCTCGGAACCGAACGGCGACCGTCGGACCGGGAACGACGTGGGGCGAGCTCGATCGCGAGACGACGGCGTTCGGACTCGCAACTCCGGGCGGCGTCGTCTCGGACACGGGCGTTGCCGGGCTCACGCTGGGCGGCGGGACGGGCTATCTCTCACGGAAACACGGTCTTGCAGCGGACAACCTGCTCGGCGCGGACATCGTGACCGCCGACGGCGACCTCGTTCATGCGAGCGCCACCGAAAACACCGAGCTGTTCTGGGCGCTTCGCGGCGGTGATGGCGGGTTCGGAGTCGTCACGGCCTTCGAGTTCGACCTCCATCCCGTTCCCGACGAACTGGCCGTGTGTAGCGTCTGGTATCCTGCCGAGCGTGCCGAGGAACGCCTTGCGGAGTTCGCCGCGTACCAGACCGATGCGCCGGACGAGGTCTTGCTGTCGCCGTATTTCGGACAGATACCGAATGATCCGGAGTGTCCCGACCGTGGTGGCGAGGTCGGTCTCTGTGTCTCCGGCACGTACGTCGGCGATCCCGACGTCGGTGAGCAAGAATTCGAACGGTTTCGGCGGGATGAGAATGCCCTTATCGACGAGAGCACGCGCATGAGCTACACGGAGCTGCAGTCCGACTCCGATTCGGGCTTTCCGCACGGCCGCCGCTACTACTGGAAATCCGTCTACGTTGACGAGTTGACCGAAGCGATCCGAACGAGTCTGCGCCGTCGCGCTGCGAGCGCGCCCAACGAGGAGTTCAGTGTCATCGTGTGGCCGATGGGCGGGGCGGTCAATCGTGTCGGAGCGGGAGAAACTGCGTTCCGTCGTCGCGACGCCGCGTTCGTCTGTAGCATCGAGGCGAACTGGGACGACCCGATGACCAACCACGAGAACATCGAGTGGGTACGGGGAACGGCCGAGGCACTCCGGGACGCCGGCGCTGGCGGGCCGATCCCCAACTTCGAAGGCGAGACCGACGCCGCGACGACAAGCGACCTCTACGGCGAGCACTACGAACGGCTCCACGAGATCAAGGAGACGGTCGATCCCGAGGGCCGTTTCGTTGGCGGACGGTTCGACGAGAGTGAATAGGATTGGATGTGTGACCTGAGCTGATCGACGGGCGACGACGTCGACGTCGATCGTTTCCGTCGATATACTTATGTATGTGAGATATCAACAGCCGGGGGATCAACATGACTGAAGAGACGAACCGCGTTTTCGAGATCGTGGAGTATCCAGAAGGGGAGACACCGGATCGGGACTGTTTCGAACTGCAAGAAGAGCCGGTCCCTGAACTGACCGACGACGACCAGGTGCTGGTGCGGACGCTCTACTTGCGGATGGATCCCGGCTCCCGTAGCAAGATGGTGCCCCCTGAGGACTCGCCGTACGACGACAGCTGGGCGGGGGACGAACCCGTCAGTTCCGGCGGCATCGGCGAGGTCGTCGAAACGACCCATCCCGACTACTCGGTCGGCGATATCGTTTTGGGTCGGCACAGATGGGCGGACTACGACGTCTTGACCGATGACGACGATCTGGAAGCGGTGAACATCGATGCCGCCCCGATTCGCGCGACATTGCACGTGTTGGGCCATACCGGCCGGGTGGCATACGTGGGGCTGACCGAAATCGCCGATCTCCAGGAGGGCGAAACGGTCGTCGTCTCTTCCGCTGCCGGATCGGTCGGCTCGATCGCCTCCCAGATCGCACGGATATACGACTGTCGCGTGATCGGGATCGCGGGTACGGACGACAAGATCGATTACCTCGTGAACGAACTCGGTATCGACGAGGCTATCAACTACAAGACGACGGACGATGTCCAGGAGGACCTGGCGGAGATCTGTCCCGATAGTGTCGACGTCTATTTCGATAACGTCGGCGGCGAGATCAGCGACGCAGTGATGAACGAGATGAACACTTACGGCCGGATCGTCCAGTGTGGTCGGATCGCGCTGATCAACGCGGAGGGTGGTGAGCGACCGACCGGGCCCCGACACGAAGGGCTCTACATCAAAAAACGACTGCGAAGGGAGGGGTTCGTCGTCGACGATCACGAGGAACTGTATCCGGAGGCGGAATCGAAGCTCGAGGAGTGGTACACGAACGATCAGCTGCAGCATCGAGAGACCATCGTCGAAGGGTTGGAGAACACGCCCGATGCGTTCATCGGGCTGTTCGAGGGCGACGACATCGGGAAAACGCTCGTCGAGGTGTCCAAACCACCGGGCGAACGGGACGACGAAATCCCATCGGAGTAGCCGACAACTTCATCGTACGAACGGGGTTTGGAGTGAGAAACACCCACCGCCAGTGGTGTTTTACGTGGGAAACCCGTACTCAGTAGTGTGTCAGGAAACGATTTTAGTTCGATCACGGGCCTGCCCGAAGAACTCGACATCGAGGACGATCTCGAACGCTCACAACAGCAGGTTTCGATTCGCGTCGACGAACGGCGCTACGGCAAGGCCATGACCATCGTCGACGGTCTCGATCTTGCGGACGACGACGTTTCGGAGCTCGCGTCGGAACTGAAGAGCCAGCTCGCCACCGGTGGGACGGTCGATGAGGGGCGCATCGAACTGCAGGGCGATCACAGCGATCGCCTGCCCGAACTGCTCGAAGAGCGCGGGTTCACCGTCGAAGCCAACACTCGTTAAATCGACTTGTTGTACTGTGTCCGCAAAGTCAGATAGCCGTTGCTGCGTTCGCCGATCGTTCCGTCCGGCGATCCACCTCTCGAAGCACGGAGCCACACGTTCAAGCGGGCGCGGTTGCGAGTGAGCGTGATGGCCTCGCTGGACGTCGTCACGGTCGGCAGTGCGCTCATCGATCACGTCTATTCGCTATCGAATCTGCCGGAGCCCGACGGCGGGGCGTTCGTCCACGACCACACGACGACCGTCGGTGGCGTTGCGGCGAACGTCGGGACCGGACTCGACGCCCTCGATCACGACGTCGGCATCGTCGCCCGTCTCGGCGAGGACGCCACCGAGGAAGTCGAGACGACGTTGCGAACGCGCGGTCTCGACGTCACACGAGTTCGTTCCGGGACGGAAGAGTCATCCTACACGCTGATCCTGCGAGGGCCCGACGGAGAGCGGATGGTCGTTGCTGGCGGACAAAGCGTGCCACGGCTCCGTCTCGACGACACCGATCGGGAGTATCTCGCCGACGCGGACGTCGTCTTCACCAGTGCGTACGCCCCCGACGCGGTCGTCGCCGAACTCGTGGCGGCTCGCGAACGAGGGGAGATCGCACGGCTCGTCTTCGATCTCGCCGGCCCGCTCTCGGAGCTCGAAGGACGCGGCACGACGCCGGACACTATCGATCGAGTGCTCTCGGTCGCCGATCTGTTCGTGGTCGGCGAGGTGGCTGCGCGCTCGTATTTCGGTGGAGCGGTCGCGGATGCCGTCAGCGCTCTCGAACACCGTTCCGTCCCGCGGGCAGCCGTCACGCGTGGCGACGAGGGGGCGGTGCTCCTCGCCGGCGAGCGGACGATCGACGTGCCGGCGCAATCGGTACCGATCGAGGACACGACGGGTGCGGGCGATGCGTTCACCGCGGGACTCATTCATGCCTGGCTGCTCGGTGGAGCGCCACCGGCGGACGCGGGACGGTTCGCAGCGGGCGTCGCCGCGCTCAACTGTACCGCCGAAGGCGCCTGTGGCCGTCTGCCCGACGAGGCCAGCGTCCGTGCGTTTCTCGCCGAGGACTAGGGGACTGACGCGACGAGGCGTTCGACCGCCCCTTCGTCGACGGGGGCGGTCGTCTCACCGTCGCGTTTCAGCGCCGTCCCGACGATCGCGCCGTCGGCGACCGAAAGGAGGTCGGGTGCCGTTTCGGCCGTGACACCGCTTCCGAGAAAGACCGGAACGTCGAACCCGTGGTCGTCACGGCACGCCACCACGCGATCGAGCACGGTCGTATCGACGGCCGCGCCGGTGCCGGTCCCACTCACGACGACGCCGTCGGCACCGCCGCGTTCGACGAGATCACCGAAGGTCTCTTCGAGCGTCCGGTCGGCCAGCGGTGCGGAGTGTTTCACGTCGATATCGGCGAGAACGGCCACGTCCGCATCGAGTCGGTCACGAAGCCGCAGCGTCTCGTGGGCCAGCCCCTCGACGATCCCCTGATCGGTGAGTCGAGCACCGGTATGAACGTTCACGCGGACGAACGCACCGCCCGTCGCGGCGGCGATACCGAGCGCGCTCTGGACGTCGTTTCGGAGGATGTTCACGCCGAAGGGTATCGACACCTGGTCGCTGAGCGTCTCGGTGAGGGCGGCGATATCGGCGACGACGTGTCGGGGCACGCGGTCGGGATAGAACGGCGTGTCGCCGAAGTTCTCGAGCATGATCCCGTCGACGCCGCCCGCTTCGAGTGCATGCGCGTCCTGAGAAAGCCGGTCGCGGATCGCGGTTCGATCCCCGCTGAAGCCGGGTGCACCAGGCAGGGGTGGCAGATGAACCATGCCGATGATCGGCGTTTCGGTGCTGAACACGTCCATGTTCCCCCATGACCGCCTGGTTTCTTAACGCTGCAGGTATCGCCATTCCGGGCAGGTTTCCGATGGGTGAATCGAGATGGTGAAACGCCCGAAGGCTGCGTTCGGCACGCCCATCGACGACCGAGTGTGACACCCTGATTGATGTTGTCGAACCACTGAAGGTTGTGGGGCAAGGAGATAATTCAACCATCATGAGCGAGGGGTATGATCCCGTAGCATGGGACCGACTCCGCCGTCAGTGGGGCCTCACTGTACTCACTGCGATCAGTGTCGCGATCGTGGGATATCTGTTCCTCAGCGATTGGTGGACGAGGCGACACGGGATCCAGTGGACGGCGACGGCGGGCATCGTGCTGACGTACGAACTGTGGCTTCTGTGGCGCTATCTCGGGCAGAATCGGTGTGAATCGGCCGGACTGTTGCTCGATTCACTCGGCATCGCGACCGCTGCGACACTCGCGAGGGGGCTGCTAACCGCGGCCGTCGCCGGGTTTATCGTGCTTCCCGAACCGACGGGTCGAGCCGCGTGGCTCCCGGCAGGGCTGTACGTCGTCGCGGTCGCTCTCGATCGGGTCGATGGCCGACTGGCGCGACAGTACGGCGAAACGACCATGCTGGGGGCAAAGCTCGATCTGGAGTTCGATGGACTCAGTCTGCTCGTGGCCGGACTGCTCGGTATCGTCTACGGCACGCTCCCGGTCTGGTATCTGGCAGTCGGGCTGGCTCGGCCCGCGTTCGTCATCGGCAGATCGCTTCATCGGCGGCGAGGGGGAACTGTCGGATCGATCCCGCCCAGCACCGTTCGCCGGCCGTTGACTGGCGTGCAGATGGTCGTCTGCAGCGTGGCCCTCGTGCCGATCGTCCCGCCGACGGTATCGACAGCACTCGCAACGGTCGCCATGATCCCGTTCGTGGGCGTGTTCGCTCGGGACTTCCATTCGGTCGTACAGGGTGAGTAAGCTACCACGCCGTGAACGGCGTGGCATTTAGCATGGACTCCCACTCAAACCGAACCAGTCGGTGCGGATGTAAGCCCGCTCGTGTTCAGCATCCCGCTATTCAGGCGCACGCCTACGGGTGCGCCTCCCTCGGTTCCAGTTTGGCTCCGAAGGAGTTTCAGGCCGATATTCTTCGCCGCGTTATAGTCCGCGTGGTTCTCGTAGCCACACGACTGACACGCGAAACTCTCGCGGTCGCGGTTCGCATCAACCGTGAATCCGCACGTCGAACATCGCTGGCTGGTGTACGCTGGATTCACCTGCCTGACCGAGATACCATGAGCTTCGGCTTTGTACGAGACGTATCCGAACAGGCGGTTGAACGCCCACTCGTGGAACTGCCGCGCTCGCGGCATCCGTTCACGAATGTCCGTCAGTTGCTCGAAGGCGATGTACGAACAGCCGTTCTCGACGGCTTCCGCAACCAGTTCGTTCGCCACGCGATGAAGGTACTGCTCGAAGCGCCCCGTCTCGGTGTGACCGACCGACTGGACGTTCTCGTGTGCCCACCGCGTGCCACATTCCTGCAACGACCGACGCCGTTCGGCGTACTCCGTCCGCCAATGGTCGAGTTCGTCGCCCGTCCAGAACGTCCCCGTCGAAGTGACGGCGATGTTCTCAATCCCGAGGTCCACGCCGAGAACCGTTCCGTTCTCGGGGCGATCGGGGGTGTCCACATCCGCCTTTGTTCGGACGTGGAGGGAGAACTCTCCGTTACGGTAGTGGAGCGTTGCACCAGTTGTTTCGTACTCGTCGTTGAACAAGTAACGCGAGTGGGGCGTATCGCGGTCTTCGTCGGGCAACACGTACTCGGCGGTGATGCGCCCCTCAACAGTCGCCAGCGAAACGGAATCCTCGTGGAACGTCGCGTTACGCTGGTTGTATTCCACGAACGGCGTGGTGAACGCCGGAAGCGCCGAGTAGCGCCCCTTCGACCACTTCGCCACGACGCTCTTGAGTGCGTCCACGGCACGGTCGCGCGCCGACTGAACATGATTGCTGTGCAACGCGGTGCGGTCGCGCACCTCGGAGTACGTCTCGTCGTGCAGGACGGACTTACGAGTTTCGACCCACTCGCCGTCGTAAGCGGCGTCCACGACGTAGTTGGCAGCGTCGAGGAACTGCCGAATCGTCTCGCGAAGAAGGTCCGCATCGCTGTCGGCCACGTCGAGTTTGACGGGAACCGTGCGACGGACCTCCATACACATCACAACACGATCTATGCTTAAAAGAATTAATACGCAACTCGGGAGTCGGACAGCCGATACCGAGAAACATGGCGGTTGTATCGCACCCGAACAGAGTGGCGCGCTCCTCCACGGCCTAAAGGCCGTGGTATCCGCGCTTGGTACGCTTCTATGAATCGGATCGATGTGCTCGAGCTCACTCGGAGGTCGAGGCGACGTACTCCGGAATCCGTCGACGAACGACGGCGTACACCGCTCCAACGATCACCGCCGCGACCGCGACGAGGGCGACCCAGCCGTCGTACACCCATAGTACCGGCAGCGCGAACGCGAGCGTGAGGCCGAGATCTTCGAGTGCCCCGTCGTAGCGGACCCAGTATCGTGCGCGAAACCATCGCCCACAGGCATGGCAGTAGACCGCAAACGGGTTCGTTCGCTCCCACGGACGGAGTTCCTCGCCCGCGCCGGCGATATCGACGACCGCATGGAGAGCGAACGCGACGGTGCCGACCGCCAGACAGATCGAAATGGGCGACGGGGCGATCCACGCGACGACCGACGCGACAAGCGCCGGCAGCCATCCCAACACCGGAAAATGAAGCGTTCGGCGGTGACTGCCGGCGAACAGGTCGAGATCGGGAACGATACTGCCGACGAAACCGCCGACCGCGGGAGCCAACCAGAACGGGGTGACACTGCTCACCACGGCTGCGATCGAGAGTCCGATCGTGACGTGTGTCGGTGCCATCATGATTCGTGGGTTCGGCGCTGTCGAGACCGTACTCGTGGAAACGACCGTTCGATCTTCGTCCGCAATCGGCCGGCAAAAGCCGTTTGCTTCAGTTGCAGTCCCTGTGGCTATGATGCCATGCGATCGGATCGACATCGGGGATCACGGTTCGGGTGCTCTCTCGTGGCTCGAAAGGCCGAAAGTCATCACTGTTGTGAATATTAGCCTGCAAATATAAGTGATGGTGCGAAGTATTTCCTCTATGGCAACAGCTGCACAAAGCAATCGGATCGACACCGCATCCGTGGGAACGCTGCACTGGGTTGGGATCGCTCTCGCCGTCATTACTGGTGTGATTCATCTGTTCCTGGGAGTCTCGTTCATCACGACACCCCTCGGCTGGAGTTTCCTCATCGCCGGTGTCGGATTCCTCGGTGGCGTGGCTGCGATGCTGACGAACACCCGCCGGCGGCTGGTCGTCCTCCTTGGAATTCCCTTCACGGCTGGCCAGATCGTCATCTGGTATCTGGTGAACGCGCCCGAGTTCTCGGCGCTCGGTATCGGTGATAAGGTCGTTCAGGCCCTGCTCATTGTGGTTTTGGTCGGGCTGTACCGCCGCTGATAGCGAGCGGGACTGTCTCGCGTTCGATACCGGACGGAAACGACAGTACGGACGGAAAGACTGGAAGCGGCAGCTGTGTGGGACTGCCCCTCACGGTGTCGCTGGGCGATAGAGCAAGTCGTACTGATGGGCCACGTACGTCAGTTCGCCGTCCGAGAGCTGTTGGCGACGCGTCGTGAGCCACTCCTCGAGCCCATCGACATGCTCGTCGGCATCCGAGAGCAGTTCGTCGATGAATCCGAGAATGCAACCCACGAAATATCGCTCATCGGCCGGATAGCCCGAGGTACGGGGTCGAACGATCCAGTCCGACGACGCCATCGCGAGGAGGTCGCCGGACCGTTCGCGGAGCAGATCGGCGAGATGCCGACCGGCGGTGACGTCACGTCCCGGGCGACGGTCGATGGCGCGGTGATACGCACGCTCGATGGCATCGTCTCTGGGATGGTCGGGCTGGAAGACGGTCCCACCATCGAACGTGATCGGGAGGTAGGCGACGCCACCGGGGTCGAGCACCGACTCGAGCGTGGCGACGAGTTCCGCGAGCGGGACGAGATCCGCGAACGCCTGCGCGACGAACAGATCCGCACTGTTCTCGTCGAAGGCGGTGAGGGCGTCACCCGTTTCGAATGTGACTGCGAGATCGTCGACCCGGAATCCACGATCGGTGTCGACGATATCGTGACCCGCGTGACGAAATGCGGCCGGTCGGACGTGCCGGGCAAAGGAGATAGCCTCTTGGTCTCGGTCGACACCGCAGTACGATCCCGAATCGATACCCCACGCATGGAGTCGGGGGACCGTCGCACCGGTTCCACAGCCGGCCTCACGGATCCGTGGCTCGGCCGGAAGGTGGGCCAACAGCCGATCGCGTATCCGCGGCGCAAGCGCACGGTCGTCGATCGATCGTTTCGCCTCCAGATACCGAGTCGCGGCGTGGTTCATCCGTCGAGCAGTCGCCGATGGCTCGCCCATGCCGACTCGTCCTCCCAGATGCGCACGGTGAGCTCCATCGAGGCCGGGTCGTCGAGGGCGGCTTCGATGCGATCGCCGAACAGACGGGCGAACCGTTCGACGCTCGGATTGAGTCCCTCGAACTCCGGAAGCTCGTTGAGCAGCGTGTCCCGGTATCGCTCCTCGAGATCGTCGAGAACGGCGTTGACGTCGTCGATATCGAGGAGGTAGCCGTACTCGTTGAGCGACGGGCCGGCGAACCGGACCTCGACGGAGAAGTGGTGGCTGTGGATCTCGCCTTCGGGTCCGGGATCCGGCACCGTCAGGAAATGCTGTGCGATGAATTCGCGCGTGACCGTGAGTTCGTACGGTCGATCGATTGCTGTGGTCATGAGTAGGTGAGGAGGACCTGCAACGTCGGTTCGGTGCGCTCATCGAGCAGTCGGTACGCCGATGGGGCGTCGGTAAACGGGATCCGATGGCTCACGAGCGATGCGACGTCGAGCGCTCGAAGACGATCGAGTGCGGTGTCCAGTCGGCGTGCGTTCGTCCAGCGGCCGCGAGTGGTGGGCGACAGCGTGCTCACTTGGCTCGACTCGATGGTGACGTGATTGCGGTGGAAATCGGTGCCGAGGTCGAGCGTCGTCGGCTTGGTCCCGTACCACGAGCCGACGATGACACGACTGTCGTAGCCCGTGACGTCGGTGGCGTCGTCGAGTGCGTCCGGCTGCCCTGAGAGTTCGTAGACGAGATCCGCGCCATCGTCCATGTCCACCCCGGTCGACAGCTCCGCCGGCGAGAGCGTTTCGTCGGCTCCCAGCCGTCGAGCATGGTCACGACGCTCGGCGAGCGGATCGACCACGACGAGGCGATCCAGGGGGAACGAAGCGAGCACACCGATAGTGCAGAGCCCGATGACGCCCGCACCGAAGACGACCACCCGTTCGCCGATGCGAGGGCGGCCGTCCAGAACGAGCGAGGTTGCGGTCTCGACTGCCGGGAGCATCGCCATCGCTTCGGGCGTGATGTCCTCGGGGACCGGTACGAGGTCGTCGGGCGACGCGGCGAAGCGCGATTCGTGGGGGTTGAACGCGAAGACGGTCCGTCCACGCCAATCGCTCGATACATGGGCACCCACCTTGATCACCTCGCCGACCGCGGCGTAGCCGTACCGAAGCGGAAAGGAGAGATCACCGTCTAAAGCATCGATCGTCTCGTCGGCCGGGCGATCGGTCTGGACGTCTCCACGGTAGATGAGGAGTTCGGTGCCCGCATTGATGGCCGAAACCCGCGTCTCGACGACGACCTCGTCGTCGGCAGGCGTAAACGTCGTTTGCCTACGTTCGGTCTCGTGGGGAGCGGTGAACTGCAGCGAGTGTCGGTCCATCAGTCGTCGGCCGCGAGCCCTTCGACGCCCTGTATTCGCGTCCCGGTCTCTCTGCACACCTCCAGTGCGTGTTTGGCCTCGTCGCCGGCTTCGTGAGCCGTCGCCCCGCGGCCGATGCCGACCTGCAGATCGATCCCGGTCGTCTCCCGGACGTGATCGACGGTCGCATCGAAAGCCGCTGGGTCGAGCGAGGGACAGATGGCGATGACGTTGTCGCCACCGACGAAGTGAGCGACGCTGTCATGGTGGTCGCGGAGATACGTCGCGAGTTCGAGCGTCGCTCGTTTGACCGCCAGATCCGCATCGACGGCGTTCCGGCGATCGGTGAGCGATCCCGTCGCGTCGACGATATCGAAATGAGCGACCGTGACGCGCTCGGTCGGTGCGTCGCCGACGTCGTTCGATGCCGCGGCGAGCACTTCGCGCCGGTCGGCATCCTGTGCGCTCCCCACCGCCTGCAGCTGCTCGCTGGCGAGACCGAGCGCTTCGGCGGGTGTCGATGCCCGACCGATACCGATGCTCACTGACACGGGCGAGCGGTTTCTGACGCGGCGTTGGTAGCGTGTATGTGTCTCCGCATCGACACCGTTCGTCACGGCGAACATGTTGTCGAACCGGCCGTAGAACGCGTAGCCATCGCGTTCGCCGACGAAATCGGCGAAGTCAGCGTAGAGCGTGGCCTGGAGCGATTGGAGATCGGTTTCTCGCCGCGGGTCGGGGGTCACTGTCCACGGGCCGTACTCGTCGATCTGGACGAGCGAGAGCTGGACCACCTCGTTCGCTGAACTGTTCACGGCCTGTTGAATAGTGGATTGGTGATTATTCGGCTCTGTTGAATCGCCATAAGGCGATGGAATTCACTGTTTCACTGCTCGTTTGATGTTGTAGACGATACACATCAGGGCGATCTCTCGAANTTGAATCGCCATAAGGCGATGGAATTCACTGTTTCACTGCTCGTTTGATGTTGTAGACGATACACATCAGGGCGATCTCTCGAAACTCACGGAACCAAGTACGCGCTCGCACGGCGTAGCCGAGCGAGCGCTTGACAGCCGAATTCACGGTTTCGGTCATCGACCGCTGTGCGTAGAGATCCGCGTCGATTCGAGCGTTGTGGGCGTGGTCGTACGGTGCGCGGATGCAGTGCTTGATGAGCGGGCGGATCTCGAGCTCACGCAGCCGTTCGCGGAGAGCGGTCTTGTCGTAGCCTTTNGGTGCGCGGATGCAGTGCTTGATGAGCGGGCGGATCTCGAGCTCACGCAGCCGTTCGCGGAGAGCGGTCTTGTCGTAGCCTTTGTCCGCAGTGAGAGTCCGCAGATCGCCCGCATTCCGGCGGGCGATCTGCTCGCAGAGGTCGGCGTCACTTCCTTTGAGTGTGGTCGAGCAATGAACGTCGAGGACGGCTTGGGATTCTGTATCGACGAGTTTTGTGACTTTGAGCGTCTGCACGCGGTAGTTCGTGCGCTGGCAGTAGTGGCGGCTGGCGCGGTCTCGGTCGTAGAACGTGGCGTCGAGAGCGGCGTGTTCGGANGCCGACTGGCGCAGTAGCACTCGACAGAGGCTCATCTCGATTCGGTCGAGTGCTTTACACAACGTCGACGGCGCAGGGAGATCGGCCGCGTCAAGGCCGATCTCTCGGGTTATTTGTGGCATCTCCTTCAGTAGATCGATGGTCATGCGGTAGGACGTATCGAGGTAAATCCGGAGACAATGCAGGGAAACGAGGGCGTAGTCGGCGAATCCGCCGCCACCGTTCGGGGCGGCGGATTCGCTTCCATCGCCAGTAACTCTTTGTGCGACCAAGACGCATCGCTCGGTGANGGCATCTCCTTCAGCAGATCGATGGTCATGCGGTAGGACGTATCGAGGTAAATCCGGAGACAATGCAGGGAAACGAGGGCGTAATCGGCGAATCCGCCGCCACCGTTCGGGGCGGCGGATTCGCTTCCATCGCCAGTAACTCTTTGTGCGACCAAGACGCATCGCTCGGTGAAGCGAGAGATTTGGGTCATAGACAACGCAAGTCTCTCGCTTCAATGCCTTTGATCTAGCGACCGATCCCGACGCCNGCATCGCTCGGTGAAGCGAGAGATTTGGGTCATAGACAACGCAAGTCTCTCGCTTCAATGCCTTTGATCTAGCGACCGATCCCGACGCCATCTAGTGATTCAACAGAGCCGATTATTCTTCCGCAAGAGGATATTTGCGGCGGAGACGGCGTGTGACCGGCGACGATCTTTAAACAGCGAGAGAATCCCGTCCTGAGGCCGTAGGCCGAAGGGCGGGCGTGAATCGCGTAAGCTTTGCCGTGATACTACGCAACTGCCGGAACCGTGGGTTTCTGCCGTCCGAACGCCCCACGGGAAACGCTTAAGTCAATTGGTCCCCTTGTAATCGATGAGGCCAAATGAAGTATAACCTGCAAACCGGGTCGCACACGGTGTATGCGCTCCAATATCACTTTGTGACCGTCACGAAGTACCGCGCGACCATCCTCACCGACGACATCACGGAGCGCATCGGTGAGATTGCGAACGACGTTGCAGGTGACTTCGGTGTCGAGATACAGAGTGTGAACGGCGGGAACGACCACGTTCACATCCTGTTCACCGCGAAGCCGACCACCGACCTCACGAAGTTCATCAACTCCCTCAAGGGTGTCACGTCGCGGCGCGTCCGTAGCGAACACCCCGAGGTGAAACAGACGCTCCCCGATTCGTTCTGGCAACCCGGATACTTCCTCGCCAGTAGCGGGCAGGTGAGCATCGACGTTCTGATGGAGTACGTGGAGGACCAATGAGCACCGCCACGAAGACGCTACAGGCCACGCTCGCACCTCCGACGGCCCACAAAGAACGAAAGCTACAGGACACTCTCGGAGAGTATCGAAGCGCCCTGTCGGAAGCGTTCGACTCCGGCGCGGATACGATGAACGGTGTCAGCGAAGTCGTCACGCCCTACGACCTGCCGTATCAGGCGAAAGCGGCGCTCTGTAGCTACGTTCCGAAGCTTCGGAAAACGTACAATGCCCGCGAGCTTGACGACGACCACCCGCTTCGGTTCACGAATCAGGCGGCGAAGTTCGACCACGACGCCACCCGTGAACACGAATATACGTGGTGGGTTCCGCGTCCGGGTCGGGGAACGAACTTCTGGATACCGCTTCGCATCAATCCCGAGCAGGGTGAACTGTGGTCGGACCTGCTCGACGGCGAAGCATCGGCGGGTGAGATACGCCTACAGCAACACCGCACGTCGTGGGAGTTGCACGTCACCGTCGAGTTCTCCGTTCCCGACCCCGAGACGGACGGGGAACAAACGCCGGTCGGCTTCGACATCGGTGAGACCGCGCTGATAACGGGCTGTGCCCTCAAGCGCGACCTCCCGGTACAACCTCGGATGTGGTCGGGGAAGCGAGCGAAACACCTCCGAAAAGAGATGTTCACGACGCTTCGCCGGCTACAGGAACGTGACGCTTCGGAGCGCCGCGTCGATGAACGGTTCGAGCACTACCAGAACGCGCTCACGGACATCGTTGAAAAGGCGTCCCGCGAAGCCGTCGAGTACGCACAGCGGTTCGACTCGCCGGTTATCGTCATGGAGGATTTGGGATTCATCCGCGAACGGCTCGACTACGGGAAGTGGATGAACCGCCGACTCCACGCATGGGCGTTCGCTCGCCTACAGGGGCGCGTCGAAGACAAAGCGACGGAAGCCGGAATCCCCGTCGAGTACGTGAACCCGGCGTACACGTCTCAAACGTGCCACGAGTGCAACCATATCGGGAAGCGTTCGGAACAAGCGGAGTTCCGATGCACGAACCCGGAGTGTCGCGTGACGGAGTTTCAGGCGGACATCAGCGCCGCCGCGAGTATCGCACAACGATTAGACCCGTGGGGAGAGAGGTGTCTTTGGAAAACAGACTCCGATGACTCGCCACGGGATGGGAGCGGTTGTGACACCGCCACAAGACACCCCGAGCAGAGCGCACCTACGCAAATGACGCTCGGGGGGTGGTCGTCTTGAAACCGCCGGTTACAGCAGGCCGGCGTTCCCTTGCAGGGAAGCCCCGCCGTTTACGGCGGGGAGGATGTCACGGCTCGGATCGCCGTCCTCCACAACACGCTCGATTTCCATGGCGGAGCCGATGCCGTCTGTCTCACCGTCTGCGAGGCGCTCCAGCGAGATCACGATATCACCCTGTTCACCGTCTCGGAGACGGCACCCGCAACGCTCGCCGACCGGTTCGACGTCTCGCTCTCTGATATTCGGGTGCGAATGCCGCCGGGCGCAGCGGCAGTTGCGGGTGCGCTCTCGGATGTCGCGCCGTGGACCGGTCCACAGCTTGCGTTGCGGAGCGTGCTCTTGGAACGGTTCTTCCGGTCGTCAACCGCAGCGTTCGATCTCGCCGTGAGCACGGCCAACGAGCTGTCGCTCTCGATACCGTCGGTACAGTATATCCACTATCCACAGTTTCATCTCCATCGACTCGCCGATGGTGGTCCCGGTCGCCTGAACCGACTGTGGAGCCGACTCGCGGGTCCCAGCCGGTCCGAACTCGCTCGCGAGGACACCGCGCTCCTGGCGAACTCCTCGTGGACAGCAACGGTCGTCGGCGACATCTACGGGACGCGACCAGCGGTCCTCCATCCCCCTGTCGATCCGATCCCGTGTGAGCGGGCGTGGGAACAGCGCGAGGACGGGCTCGTTGCGGTCGGTCGACTCGCACCGGACAAACAGCTGCTCGATGTGATCAGGGTGGTCGACGCGGTCCGTGATCGCGGATACGATCTCCATCTGCACGTGGTTGGGGCTGCACCACGAGCGTACCGACGCTACGCCGAACGGGTTGCCACCGCAGCCAACGATCGGTCGTACGTCAGTCTGGAGCGCGACGTCTCACGAGATCGGCTCGAACAGCTGCTATGTACTCATAAATACGGGCTGAACATGAAGCACGGCGAGCATTTCGGGATGGTTGTGGCCGAGTACGTCGCTGCCGGAATGGTCGCGTTTGCCCCGGCGAGCGGTGGTCAACAGGACGTACTCAGGAATCGACACGACCGACTCTTCGATTCGCTCGATGAAGCCGTTGCACTCGTCACGCGGGCGATGGCGGCCGACGAACCGCCCGAGCTGCAGCCCGATCGGTTCGCCCGGGAACAGTTTCAAACCTCGCTCCGACGATACGTCGACGACTCTCTGGCTGTATTGAATTACTAGGTGGGGATGGGAAACAGCAAGCGAATTGGGAGTGGTGTCCATCCCACACGTGGGCACGGCTGCCCTCCAGTAAGGAGACCGTACCCACTTCTGAAAAACAGGTCAACGGTCATGGATTCGATCGTTGCGCCAGGCAAGCATCCTCGATGGGTAGTCAAGCGTACCGAGGCTCACAGGTGACAACAGATCTCGTCACCGGAATCCACCCCACTGCATTCGCTCGGCGTTGCCACCGGTAGCATAACACGCAAGGACTGATCGCCGCTTCATGCCACTCGATGGATCGATGTGGATCCGGAACTGGAGATCGTTTTGGAGTATCTCTGCAGTAAGCGTCGTCGCTCGATCCGATTCAGCGATGAGTTCACCGGTCGTATCCGCTCCAACTCTCACTACTCCAGAGTCGACGTGGACGGTCATATCCTCACCGAGGTAGACGTCACCGTCCGATCTATCCATTGTCCTGAGAACGATGTGATCTCCGGCCCGAGTGCTGAATGTGTTCATGGGTTCGTTGTACGATGATGGTCGTCGTTAAGCGGTACTTCCGGTCGCACCGGTAATGACGGTTGGGTCGGCCACGATGCTGGAACGGACAGGCGTACAGAGTGGGATCTGGTACTGTCGCCGATTGGGTTGGATGGTAATGTGAGTTTGCCATCAAAACGAACGGCTGGGCGATATCGAGGGGCGATTGACTAGTCAAATGAGTTTATAATACAGCTTCCAAGTTATTGGGTTTTCGATAGATTTACCCTGTCGCTGATCGTAGAATCACCAATGGGTAGCTCCGAGACAGCGAAGATCGACAGTCTCGCGCCGAGCGCCAAACTCGTCGCAAAAGTGCTCGAATACGAGGGCCCACTGACGCAAAAAGAGCTCATCCGGCAATCACATCTCTCGAGTCGAACGGTGCGAAACGCGCTCAACCAGCTCGAACGCATCGACATGGTTGAGAAGGGAATCTGCATCGACGACGCTCGACAGAACAGCTACCAGCTTGTATCCGACGGTGATCTGGTCGAGCAAAGTGACGATTGAATCGCCAGCGAGTATCAGCCTGCAGTAGAGAGAATCCATTGATTGCGTTCGTAGAAGCCGTGTGAGATCAAGGGGCGAGAGCGTGTAGACAGGGCAATTGGGATCTATTGGAGCGTATCAGTCGACGCCGTCAGTTTCTGTCGTGTCTCGAGGCCGGTCCGAAATCGCTCGATGATCTCGTCTTGGTGGTCCGGACACGCGAGGACGGCAACGGCGCCGTTCTGTACCGGAATGAGAGGGTGCTGTGGATTGTACGGGACGAAATGACAGCTGGGGCAGTTGATACCGCCGGCCGGGCGGTGCGAGAGGAGTTCAGCGGTATCCTCTGTGGTGAGTCCACAGATGGAGGTGAACTGCTCGAGATGGTCGTCACAGCCAACGAGGGGGAGTGTAAGCTGATCCAGAAGGAGAAAGGAAATCGAGTGATCGTGCTGTGAGCTGAGGGCGGACTCGCATGCGTCACAGGGGATCGACGGATGGCTTTGAAAGTCGTCGTGTGATTGCTGGGAAGCGTCTGCTGGAGGCACAGGCAGGGTTCGTTCGCCAAGCGGGTAAGGTATTGGGGAAGTCGTGTGGCCAAGCAGATGGGAGAGCCACGTCCGAACGCCTCCGAGAAACGATATCTGGGGAGCAACCACGGTCACTACGGTTCGAAAGCGGCGATAGCGGATCGCGCATCAGATCGTCGAAACGCATTGGTCAGGAGTCGGCCAGCTGCTATCGAGAAACCGGCAGTAGCACGACAAAATTTACGCGATTCCCGCCCGCCCTTCAGCCTCGTTCCGCTCGGTGTCGAATAATTGGCAACCGAATATATGATCCTCAATGATCTGTTCTTGAACTCTTCCGTGAGGTACGATCAGCGCGAAAACGTGGGGATACGTGCGAACGGAGAGACATGACGACCAGTCCCCACGTTTGCTGTCTGACTCCGGGACGCAACCGCGTTTCAGTTGAAAGATCGTGATGGT
Source organism: Halococcus thailandensis JCM 13552 (assembly GCF_000336715.1). Classification (GTDB taxonomy): domain Archaea; phylum Halobacteriota; class Halobacteria; order Halobacteriales; family Halococcaceae; genus Halococcus; species Halococcus thailandensis. The sequence goes on along the minus strand of NZ_AOMF01000133.1, from coordinate 13,294 downwards.
AAATAATTTATGGTCGGTTGGCAAGCGAGCGAGCCAGCATGATGCGATGCGAGCGTGAAAATTCCACGATCTCATCTATGTATTAGCATCAACTATTTAATACTGATCTGAAAATCGGCTGAGAACTGACGGAGTCTTTTTCTCGACCAGTAAAGAAGTGAGAGGTAATGTCAGACATAACTATTCCCGTTGATGGCGCTATCGACGTACACGCACACCTGATGCCCGACCGGCTGATGGCTGCTATTCGCGAAGCACTGACCGATGCTGCAGGATGGGAGTTCGATCATCCGACGGACAGAACGGCGCTCGAGGCTGCTCTCCGTGAGGCCGGTATCGATCGGTACGTCGCGCTACCGTACGCCCATAAGTCGGGTATGGCCGCCGAGCTCAACGACTGGCTGCTCAAGGAAGCGGAAAGTTCCAGGATGTGTCTTCCGTTCGCGACGGTCCATCCCGCCGACGATGTCCACGCGGTCGTCGAAGCAGCCTTCGAGAACGGTGCTCGGGGGCTAAAATTCCAATGTCCCGTCCAGGAGGTGGCGCCGGACGATCCGCGCTTGGATCCCGCCTACGAACTCTGTGTCGAGTACGACCGACCTGTGCTCCACCATGCTGGCACCGCGCCGATGTTCGGGGACAGTCCGCACGTCGGAATCGAACGGTTCCGACAGTTCCGCGAGCAGTTTCCGGAAGTGCGAGCCTGCTGTGCACACATGGGAACCTTCGAACACGAGGCGTTCCTCGATATCGCCCGGGCCGACGAGAACGTCTATCTCGATACCAGCTTTGCGATGGCGACGGTCGTCGATCGTCACGTCGAGTTCGATCCGGCCGTCATCGATGACGGCGTCTTCGAGGAGCTCGCCGGCCGGATCATGTACGGTTCTGACTTCCCGAACATGCCACACGCCTACGAGCGGGAGTTCGAGGGATTGATTCAACGGAATCTCTCGGAAACGGCATTTGAAGCGCTCTTTCGTGGTGCGGCGGAGCAGTTCCTCGGCGAGGTGTAGTCGCCTGAATCGATGTTTTTGATGAAATCTCCAGTAGTGAGCAATGGATTTCCCTGCCGTCGTTGGGATAGTATCGACCTCGAAATCCAAGCAGACACCGTCTCACAACGCGCGAAACGTACGGATCGTATCGCGCTCGCTCGGTTCACACGTGAGTTGAGCGAATCCGAGATCGGTGAATATTCGCTTCCAGTTCCGGAAATAAAGTGGGAACTCGTCGTTGACGTAGCTCACGGTTGCATCCGCTCGGCCACGCTGTGGGCCGTTGCCCTCGTTTTCAGCGGTTATCAGCAGACCGCCAGTGATGCGAGCCAGCTCCTCGAACACCCACGTGTTCTGTGGTTGAATATGCTGCAGAGTTTCGACCGAGTAGACGAGATCAAAGGCGTCGTCGGGGTACTCAGGAACGAGCTCCTCGATCAACCCTGTTTGAAACGTGCCTGTTGCAGCGAGTTCGGGATACTGATCGGCCATCACGGCAAACGACTCGTCGTTGATGTCGATACCCGTGAGGTTGGTGAACCCGTTCTCACGAAGGCGGGTGAGATGGCGACCGGAACTACAGCCGATTTCGAGAATCGCGGCGTCCTCAGACAGGTAGTAGTCACACGTCGCAGCGAGAGTCTCACTGACGTTGTTCGCGCCGAGCTGGGCGTAGTATGCCGGCGAAAATTCTCCTGAGCGTTCGGCCCAGCCACGATGGTTATCATCCGGTTCCACAGGGATGCTCAGGAATCCAGCGGTAAAACTCCATCTTTGCCAGCCATCCGGATCCACTGGTCGGCACGAACATCCGTTCTGAAAGCGATTGTCCTGGGTGCCAGAGACGGGTTGGTGATCGACGGATGAGCTAGGCATGTCCCGGAAATTGGCTCCAAGCGGTTCCGTACCGCTGTGTTTTCTTCACCACGATTGGCGGCTGGGATCGCTCTCGGAGAGATCGAAGACAGCCAATACAACACGCAAATTTCATATAGTTCATTATTTAATCAGATAATGTAATTTGATCGACAGGCCACGATCACGGTGGCCATCGTCCACAGCGGCGATTCGTCCGGGAGTGGTTCGGTTTCGAACACGTCGAGTGCTGCCCCGGCGAGTGACGCCGATGCCAACGCGTCGACGAGTGCTGACTGTTCATGGTGGAACACCAGCCTCAAGCGAGCAGCGAACGAAGTTCGGGACGATGCCGATCGAAGATCTCCCGCGGATCGGATTGGGAACCTACTCCGAGGACGACCAGCCACAGTGGACCGACAACGTGCGAACGGCGCTCGATGTCGGTTATCGCGCGATCGATACGGCCCACGCCTACGGCAACGAACAGTACGTCGGCGAGGGGATCGCCTCGTCGTCGGTCGACCGTGAGGACGTCTTCGTCGCGACCAAAACCGTCCACGTCGATCTCCCATCGAGTACGGACGACGTTGAAGGGGCGATCGACGGCTGTCTCGACCGGCTCGGCGTCGACTACGTCGACCTGCTCTATGTTCACTGGCCGTCGGGAGAGTACGACCACGAGGCGATTTTGCCCGCCTTCGACGAGGCCTACAACGCGGGGAAGGTCCGCCATGTCGGCCTGTCGAATTTCACGCCCGAACTGCTCGATGAGGCGCGTGACGTACTCGACGCGCCGCTTGCCGCCCATCAGGTAGAGATGCATCCACTGCGACCTCAAGAGGAGCTGCTCGCGGAGGCCCAGCGTCATGGCCACTGGCTGGTAGCATACTCACCGCTCGCTCAGGGGAGAGTTTTCGAGGTGCCCGCAATCGAGGCGGTCGCAGACAAACACGACGCGACGCCGGCACAGGTATCGATTGCGTGGCTACTCGCCAAGGACAACGTCGCCGTGATCCCGAAAGCAAGCAGCGAAGAGCACATGCGGGACAACCTCGCCGCCGGAGAGATGGCGTTGGACGAAGCGGACATCGCACGGATCGACGCCATCGAGCGGCGCGAGCGTCTCATCGATCCCGGCCACGCGCCCTGGAACTAGGCCCGGGCTCGGAGAGAGAGAGTACGTTTCGTCAACTACCCCTCACTAACTCGGCCTAACGGCCTCGTTTGAGGGAGGGGCTTGTCAGTGGACTCCGACTCTATCCGTCGTGTCTCAGACGGTGGACGAGTAGCGTCCGTTCGCGTTCACTGTCCCTGACTTCAGGGCCACGTTGACTCGTGGCCGTCCGCCGATGGACTTCTGCCGTCGGCGGACGTGCTTCATTGCGATGTTCTTCGCCGCGTTGTAGTCCGCGTGGACCGCGTACCCGCACTTCTGACACTCGAATCGGTGGTCGCCGTTCGGACGATTCTCTTCGAGCGTCGTCCCGCACTTCGAACACTGTTGGGACGTGTAGGCCGGATTGATCCGTACCACGTTGATGCCATACTCCTCCGCCTTGTACTCGACGTACTCGTAGAGGCGGCGGAACGCCCACGCATGGAACTTCTTCGCTTTGGGCATCTGGTCGCGGATGTGGGTTAACTCCTCAAAGGCTATCGCGTCACAGTCGTAGGCATCGGCCTCTTGGACGAGTGCCTTCGAGATACAATGCAGGTAGTCGTCGGCCCACCGAGTTTCGCGTCCTCCAATGGACTCTATCGTGCGGTGGGCAGACTGCGTACCACGTCGTTGTAGCGACCCACGAACCCGTTGGTACTGCTCCCGGCGGTGGTTCAGGTAACCGCCGGACCACATCTTCCCCGTTGAAGTTGCAGCGATCGTGTCGATTCCGAGGTCAACGCCGAGGACAGTAGTGTGCTCGGTCGAAGAGCCAGTCTCGGTATCGTCGCCGTCGTAACTCCGGAGGCTGATATGCAGGAACCACTCGTCCGCATCGGCGTCGTACTGCAACGTCGCCATGCGTGGCTCATAGTCGTCATTCAGTAGGTAGCGCCTGTGCGGCGTTCCTTCCAGATCGTCAGGGAGAATGTACTCAGCGTGGATACGACCGTCCACCGTCGAAAGGGTCGCGTGGTCCTCGTTAAACGTGGCTGACCGTTTGTCGTAGACCACCGACGGCTTGCTGAATGTCGGACGAGACGTTTGTCCACCATTTTTGAGTCGGGAAACGCCAGACTTGACCGCTTCGACGGCCCGTCGGATGCCTTTCTGGACGAGGTTCGCCGTGAGGTCCGTCTCGTCTTTCAGGTCGGCGTATAACGTTTGTTCGGCCTTCGCCTTCGAGGTAACGTGGTATCCGTCGTCGCCGTGCCAACACCACTCGGATGCGGCGTTCGCACAATGCTTGAACTGATCGACGGTGCCGCGAAGCGACTCGTCAGCCCCTTCGGGCAGATCAAGCTTTATAACGACGGTACGACGGAGTTCGACCACATTTCACATTACAGTATTTGTGATTAAGTAAACTTCGGAGTCGGCGGCCGCCCGCGTTGCCGAATTCGATGTCACACGCTACAACCGTCTACTCGTGGTACTCACCGCGCCTGTGGTCGTCGCGGTGATGCGGATCATGGATGTTATTCTTGTCGCCGCGATGCTCGTCGTCCCGGTTGCAACCGCCTCGTAGGTCATGCGGAGCTTCCGGGAATCGTTGTGGGCGTCGGTCGTCGCCGAACTTGCTGTCGTTCTCGGTATCACGCTCTCCTACGTCTACCTCGCCGCCGGCGAGATCATCGTGCTTGAGGTCATCGGCATCTACATCGTCACCGTGCTCGCCGGACGATTCGGTGTCTCGACCACGACACTCACGGGAGAACACCGGTCGGGTTCGGAGGAGACAGCGATGCGCGAGCGGTAGCTGCAGTGCAATGTGCGCTCTGTCTCTCGCACGCTAATCTACCAACTGCTGGAAAGAGTCACCGAAAACTGTGAATCAGTCGAGAGTCGAACTGGATCACTCGGATGCTGAGTCGGACCCAGAATCGGAGNGGAGGCCGTGTCCGTCGAGACCGATCGCTGGGAGAAGGTCGCACGCTCGTAGCGTTCGGTCAGTCGTCTGAGCGCCCCGAGCTGTCGGTCGCCGAGCCCACGATCGATACACGCTTCGAGGAACTCCCAATGGGTCCGTGCGCCCCCGAGTTCGGGATCGCGACCCAGGACCCGTCGGACGGCCGTGTACGCGAACCCGACGGCACCGTCGGCATCACCCGCGGACAGTTCCTCGCGGGCCGCCCTGAGCAGCGCTCTGAGCCCTTCGCGCTGGTCGTCGACGGTACCGGTCGACTCGCTTGCTAACGTCGACGACGGTGCGTCCTCGATGTCGCTCTCGGTAATGCCGAGCCACCGCCGGAGCACCGAGAGGAGTGCGCCGAACACGAACACGAACCCGAGCCCGAGCAACAGCTGATAGCTGATCGGCAGCGCCCTGAACGCAGCCACGAACTGTGCGATGACGCCGGTCGCCTCGGCCGGCACGGTTAGCTCGATGGTCGTCCGGCGACGCGACGATTCGAGGTTCGTCTCCCCACCCTCGAAGGTCGCGCCGATCGTCGCCATCGTCGTCCCGGTCTGGTCGGCGAAGACGCCTTCGGGCACCGTGACGTTGGCGTCGTAGCTACCGTTTGCATCGGTCGTCACGGGCGTCGTCGAGTTGTTCAGCCCGACGGCGACCGTCCGATTTGGAACGGGCGTTCCGTTGGCGGTGAGTTGGCCCTCAACGTGGACGATCGGCCCGCCGACGGCCGAGCCATTGACCGACTCCTGGGTGGCGTTGAGCGACAGCTGCGTCGGCGTCTGCGTGACCATCACCGGAACGGTGGTGTTCGTCCTGGCGATCGATCTGTTTTCGAGGGGCATGGAGACGTGAACGCGCTGGCGACCGGGCGCAACGTCGGCCGGCAGCCCGTTGGCCATCCGGAATCGTCCCTCCGACCCCGTCCGGACGCGGCTCCCATCGGAGAGGTTGAGCTCCCGGCCGTCGATCGAGACGGCGACCGGCACGGAGCCGACGCCACTACCGTTGACGGCGACGCGACCAGTAATCGACAGCAGCTCGTCGAAGCCGACCGACTGGGGCGTCGTCTCCGCTTGGATCGTCGGCGTGACCTGGCGAACGTCGATGGGGACGGCCGTCCGATTGCTCCGATAGATCGACTGCGTCGACGGTCGATAGCGCACCGTCAGCCGGCGCGTATCGAGCGGGAGCACCGCCGGGCGATAGGTGATGACGTACTGGCCGGACTCGTCGGTGGTGGTCCGTCGGAGGCGGTTGTCACCTTCCAGCACGACGGTCCGGTTTGCAAGCGGCGTGCCGTTGGCCGTTCTGAGGCGGCCGCTCACGACGAGCGAGTCGTTGAACGCGATCCGATTGTCGGCCGTCGAGGCGGTGATCGTCGTGTTCTTGAACTGCTCGACGCTGAGCGTGTCGGCGGTCGCGGAGACGTTATTGGTAGTCTCGTTGGTCGTTGCGATCGCCGCCGTGAAGTTCTGTGTCGTTCCGTTGTCGATCGTGCGGTAATCCTCGGTCAGTCGAGTACCAGTCTCGTTGATCCGTTCGGAGAGCCGTTGGGCCCGGCGTGCGAGCCGGCGGGCGCGGTCGGTCTGGCCGTTTGCTCGCGCAGTGCGATATTTGTCGACGGTCCGGCGGAACCGCTGGACGTCGTTTGCGTAGGATGTTTGGTTCTCTCTGGTTTCCTGAAACGCGTCGGTCTTGTTCGTCTCGGCATCTGAACTCCGGGTGACGTTGACGTATTTGCCGAGCCAGTCGGGGTAGTTGCCCGAACGATTGCAGGCGTCGTAGTTGCCGACCTCTAACCCCTCCGAACAGTCGACGAGCGTCTCGCCGAGGCGATCGGAGAGCGAACTTTGGAGTTCGGAGACGTTGCCCTCGTCGTCGGCCGACTGTGGATCCTCGTGGACGACGGAGCTGTTGTTGGTCGGCTGGGCGGCCTGTACTGACCGGTCGGTCGTGCTCGCGTCGGCGGGCGCTACACCGGCCGGAACCAGCCCGACGGTCACGAGCAGCGCCGCCAGACAAACCGCCACGACGGTGCCGAAACGAGGCGCAGAGACCACATCGAGTTCTCTCCACGGCCGGGTAAAACTGCTTTCCTTCCCAGCACACGCTGTGGACGCTGTGGGAAAGCGTGGTCACATCGACTGTTGGCGTGGAGAGCGGTCGCTACAGTCGGGTATTCGATGGTGGGTACTGCAGTCGTCGCGTGGCTATGCTTGACGAAACGAGTGTGTCAGCGAGTCGGGCTAGCTGCCGTCGGTGTCGCGGGCATCGTCCTTGATCTCGACGATCGTTCCGTTCTGTCGCGCGACGTTAACCTCCTTGCCCGTCCCGTTCTCTCTGGTCACTTCGACTTCGTAAACCGGGACGTTGTCGGTGGAGTCGTTTTCGACGTTTAACACCGAGCCCCCAACCCGATCGGTGGCGATCTGCCGGGCCTGCCGTTTGGAGATGTTCCCTGCTGCAGCGGTCGGTTGCTGCTCGTCGGTGGCGTTGGTGGTCGAGTTCGCACTCGCTGCGGGTGCAGTCTGGGTGTCGCTGTTAGTCTCGGCTGCAGTCCCGTCGTCCCTGAGAGCGGTTGTGTTCGTCTCGGTGCCCGCTGCAGTGGTCGTGTCGCTATCGGTGGCCGTCTCGGGTTGGAGCGACGTGCCGTCGCTGCTGGCGTCGTTGTCGCTGTCGGTTGCGTTCGTACCGTTGTCGCCCGACCCACTGCTACAGCCGGCAAGGACACCCGCGAGGACGGCACTGCCTGCACCGGCGAGAAACATACGTCTACTCGATCTGTGTGTGCGATCAGTCACACTGGTAGTAGGGTCGTACCCCGTAAAAAGATGACTATCGTGTCAAAATTTTGTTGTGTGACAGGTGGACAGTTAGCATGGGTTCAATCGGAGTGAGACGGGCGATGGCGACGTCTCGAACATGGCATGGACGGAATCGGCAGGAATCAACATGGATAGCCGTGCTGGTGGGCTGGAGCGCAGACGGATCGCACAGTCGGACGGTCGGCATGGCCAGAGGCTGCAACAGGACGGCACGACTGCGAGCGGACGACCGTAACGGTCATCATGCGGGTCGTCGTCGCGAAAACAACGGCCCACATGAAGATCGCACTCTGTCCCCATCTCTCCCTTGAGCATTATCGCGGCGGCGAGAAGTGGACGGCAACGCTCGCGAACCGGCTGGCCGCGGACGGCTTCGAGGTCGCGGTCCGGGCGCTCCCCTACACCCCACGGGACGAACGGCGTGTAGCGGCCGACGACGTCCTCGACGAGGCGGTGTCCTATCGCGAGCGCTGGCACCACGATCTCTCGGCGTTCGACAGCGCCTATCTGTTCTATCATCCCTTCGCACGCTCGTTTTTTACCGGTGAGACGCGGGCGATCGCGGGCATCCACTCGTGGATCTATCTCTCGAAGCGGCTGTACGAACCCCACTACGGCGTCGTCCCGACGGCGGCGAAACTGCTCTATCGTGTCCTTGGCGAGCATGCCTTCGATCGGTTCGATGCGGTCCATACCGTGACCGACAGCTACACCTCCCCGCATCCGAACACCCACTACATCCCGAACTTCGTCGACACGTCGCTGTTCGAACCGGTCGAGGACGAGCGTGAGGAACCCTTCACCGTGCTCGTCACGGCCGCCCAGCTGCGCTCGAAAGGCTGGGATCGCACGCGGGCGGTCGCGGCCACGCTGTCAGACGAGCTACGCGTGGTGACGACCGGCGACAGCGATCACCCGGCGATCGAGGGGCTTGGCTTTCTCGATGAGGACGAGCTGGCGGACGCCTACGCGAACGCCCACGCCGTCTTGCATCCGACCCGCATCGATGCGGACAGCCTGGTGCTCAAAGAGGCGCTGGCCGCGGGCACGCCGGTCGTGACGACGCCGCTGCGAACCCATCCTCCAGCAAGCGACGCCGTCTTGCATGGCACGACGGTCGGCGATCTGGTCGCGCGACTCAGAACGCTCCAGTGGGAGTGGGCCCACGACGGCGGCTACGAGCGACGCTGTCGGCGAGCTCGCGAGGTTGGGGAACGATCGAGTGTCGAGATGGTGTATCCACAGCTCAAACGCCTGCTGACGACCACGGAGCGAGCCGATGGCTAGTCGGCTCGGCCGCGTTGGACGACGCCTGCTACCCGACGCGATCGCGACGCCGCTGGCGCGATCGATGGGGCGGTATGCGGTGGTGCCGTGGTACGTCGTCGTGCTTGCGGCGGTGTTGGGTGTCGGGTTCGCGGCCTACACCATCGCGCTGTACAAAGGCTACTGGCTGACGGGGGCTGATTTCGGCACGTACGTCCATATGTTCGCGACGACGGTCGACGGCGAGGGCTGGCTCCAGCAGGGCAAATACGTCGCCGGCCATCCCGGCGGCTCCTACTGGGGTGGCCATTTCACGCTCACGCTGTTGGTGTTCGTCCCGCTGTACGCACTCGTCAAATCGCCGGTGACGCTGTTGCTCTGGAAGGCGTTTTTCCTTGCGGCGAGCATCCCGCTGGTCTGGATCGTCGCGAACGACCATCTCGACGATCGACGACTGACCGGCTTTCTGACGGCCTCCTATGCGTGCAATCCCTTCCTCTGGTCGGCCTGGATCTACGACTTTCAGGAACATATCCTCCTGCCGGTGTTGGTGTTGCTGGCCTATCACTGGTATACGACCGAGCGCTACCGACTGTTCGTGCTGGCGTTTGCGCTCGTGGTGGTGACAAACGAGCTGATGGTGCTCATCGGCGGTGGCTTTCTGGTTGGGCTTGCCGTGAGTGCCTATCGTGACGGGCGGCTGTCGCGCGAGCGATGGGCGTTCGTCGGAGCGGGTCTGGTGACGGTCGCTGCGAAAGCGCTCTCGGCGGCGGTCATCGGCCGGTTCAGTCGTGTCTCGGGGATCCGTGAGGCGGCGATCGCCGCGCCACTACAACCGTTCGTCGAGGGGGGACGCGCAACGACCGGGCAGTTGCTCGCGATGTTGGTCGTCCGGCCCGAGCTCATCATCGAATCGCTCGGCACCGGCTTCTTCACGAAGCTGCTGTATTTCGCGCTCTTTCTCGCACCAGTCTTGTATCTCGCGCTGGCGGATACGAGCACGCTCGGCGCGCTGGCACCGTTCATGGGCTTTGCGTGGCTGCTCAGCGGGACGGAGGCGTTCTACACCTTCGGCGGTCACTACCCGCTCTATCTGTTGCCCTTCGTCTACATCGGCGCGAGTCGCGTGCTGGGACGGCTGTCGCCGTCGCTGCCCTCGGGGCGAGTGTTGACGATCTTTTTCGTTGCTGTGTTATTGACGAGTGCCGGGGCCGGCGCACAGACGATCGCCGAAGAGGGTGCCGTGCCCGAAACGGGCGAGCATACGGAGACGCTGTCGACGGCGATCGAGACGGTGCCGGCAAACGCCTCGCTCGTGACCCAGAACACGATCTACCCCCACGTCGCGACGCGCTCGAATGCAACCTTCATCCCGAACCCCTCGCTGTTCGGGCTCTATCAGGAGCAGTATGGCACGCCAAAGCCAGAATACGTCCTCTTCGATACGCGTCTGGAGACGCGGGCGTTCGACTGGTCACAGCCCGTACGGAATGCGTATTTCCCGCTCGAGGAGTACGGCGTCTATCGGTATCAGGACGGGATCTGGGTACTGAAGCGCGGCTATAATGGCTCTGCGGTGGGGATCACGCAGTCGGATGCTGAGGAGCGGGTGGTCTTCGAGGCCGACGAGTTCGTCGCGAGTGAGGGACAGGTCGAAGATGGACGGCTCGTTTCTGTCGACGGTAAGAACGGCAGTAACGTCTGGCACGGACCGTATACGGCACTGCCAGCGGGCAACTACACCGCAACCGTCCGCGTGTCGGCGCGGGGGAGCGGGACGAGCGGGTCGGCGGCGGCCGTCGATGTGGCGGTCGGTGAGGGCCCGCGGACGGTAGCGCGGCAGTCGGTGCCGGCGGGACAGGGGATGCAGGAAGTGACGGTGCCGTTCACGCTTGAACAGGCGCGTAATGGGATCGAGTTCCGCGGGTTCCGGACCGGTGATGGGCCGATCGCGCTCGAATCAGTCGTTGTGGAGTCAGGGGCGAACGGGACGGCAGCGGGTGGGTGAGGTGCTGTGGGCGGTGAGTGTTATCCGGTGGTCCCTGAGAGTGCAGGCGCTGTATCCTGATCGCCGTCGGTGAGCGTGTCAGTCGGGTGTTGTTGAATATCTCATCACACCCGAAAACAACGCCAGTTGGTGGGAACGAATTTGGGCATGGCTGCTCAAACGGCCGTATGGACGGGAACAACTCTCCATCGGACGAACAGTACCAAGCCTCACTCGATCGGATCGAAGGACTCGTGTCGGCGTTTGTCGACAGTCAACAGTTCGATCAGCTCACAACACACCAGCAACGTGAAGCAGAGTTTGCCATCGAAACGTTTCACGAACTGTTGTATGGCTACGAGGACGTGCCACTTGACGATCCCGATGAGCATAGCCTCGAAACGGTGTGTCGACAGCTCTACCCCGCAAAGATCAGTGCCGAAGCTGATCACTTCGAAACGGTCGCACCGGTGATCGGAGCTTTTCTCCGATTTCTCGATGCTCGCGGTGCTATCGAGAACGGAGATCGGTTGGCGACACACGTCGAATCGCTCGACGACACCATCGTCGATGCCGCAGCTGATCCCGCCAACTGGGGGATGGCGAAGTCGATGGTCATGAGTGGCGACCTCGATGACGCCACCCAGCTCGATATCGCCGCTGATGTCGCAGAGCCATCTGAACTCCCCGAAGCGCCACTCGATCCGCCAGACTGGGAGCCGACTGGAAGTTTCGACCCGGACAAAGGCCTGCCATCGGCAGAAGTCGACCGACTCGAAGAGATCATCAACTCGTTGTCGCCGGAGTCCGATGCCGTCCTCGCTTCACTCGCAGCGGCGACCGACGACGTACAGGGCGATGTCAATCCTGATGTCGCACTCGAACGTGCCGGTGTTGCCCCCGAAGAGTACGATGCTGTCGTCGAAGAGATCGTCACGAGAATGGACGAAGAAGGGAGCGAGCTGATCCCAAGTCCGGGCGACACGGACGATCCATCGGTTCTCGACCCGGACACTGCACGAGAGTTTCTCGAACTGGAGGGACAGCTGCTCCTGTACGCCAACGACCGCTTCGATGTGGTGCCGGGCATCGACAGCTACGAGGCGTTCAAGCGACTGTCGACCGACGAGATACAGCCGATTCATGACACGCTCTATCGGGAGGGAAACGCGGTCGAGGTGATCGAAGAGTTCGGCAGAGAGAATCCCACCGACGTATCACCGACCCACCTCGAAACGATCGACTCATGGCTGAACTACGAGGCGGGGCAGTTTTTCATCGTCGAGCATCTCGACGACGGAACTGTGTTTCTCGACCCGGACGAACCGCGAGCGTACAAGGTCACGGGCGTCTACGACAGCTATGCGGCGGTGCTACCCGAAGAGGCGCTCCCGGTGGCGGTGACATCGGTCGTGTTGCTCCCGTACGACGGACGGATCGTGACAAACGGTATGGAAGAGTTCGATATGCTTGCGGGGATGGCAATGCAGATGATCAAAGACGATCCGGAGACCGCCTACGAAGAAGCAAAACACCGGTTCGGGATCGCCGAAACGCTCCCGCCGGCGGACGAACCAACCCGGAGTGACGCCGAACGCCTCCGCTTCTATACGAAAAATCAGGACAACCGCGAGCGGTTCGCCGACGAGATCGAGGCTCTCAAGGACGAAACCGATGAGCTGGCACGGATCTATCACGAGCAACTCGGCAAAGCGAACGCTCGACGATTGGGCCGGGAGTTTCGCGACCTCGGGCTCGAAGAAGCATACGTAGCCATCTACGACGGGCAGGTCGTCACGACGGCACCGACCGAACCACAGCTCGAAGAGACGCTCTCTGGTATCATGCCCGACGAAACAGTCGATCATCCCTACGTCTATCACTACGATCCGTAATCACTCGCTCAGAATGACAGTGGAAAACAAAGTGACTTCTCCCCGCCCTACTTCGCGCTGACGCGCTCGTTGAGGGCGGGGCTTCCCTGTTCCACGACGCGGTTTGCAGACACCTGCTNGTGACTTCTCCCCGCCCTACTTCGCGCTGACGCGCTCGTTGAGGGCGGGGCTTCCCTGTTCCACGACGCGGTTTGCAGACACCTGCTGAAAGGAGGTGTCCGTAGGGACCGCAGTCTCCGAGGGCGTTGATTCGGCATAGCCCATGCCTAATTTGTCGAATCCGCGTTGGAGAACGTTCCACGCGGCGTTTTCGTCCCTGTCCGCTTCGAAACCGCAGGCAGGACAGGAATGTTTGCGGACCCACAGCGGTTTGTTGGTCTCGACGCCACAC
>NZ_AOMF01000132.1 GCF_000336715.1 Halococcus thailandensis JCM 13552 | reverse complement strand
AGTACGCCAATCCAGGTCACTACCGAACGTTCTTCGACGAACTCCTCAGTCGATCAACCAAAACAACCATGAGCTGTGACCTCTCAGTGTAGCTTCAACCGAGAACCTACAGGTATATCGTCTCTGGGCGCGTAACTACTGGAATGAGCGCGAAAAAATATCTCGTCGAACTCTCTGAAGAAGACCGCGATACGCTTGACTGGTTCAT
>NZ_AOMF01000131.1 GCF_000336715.1 Halococcus thailandensis JCM 13552 | reverse complement strand
ATACGGACTCAGCACCTCACCGTACTCGTCGCGCGCCATCCGTGCGTAGTCGTTGAGCTCGGAATCGAACCCTTCGAGTCGCTCGATGGTTCGGTCGGCGGTTTCGACTACCCACCGATCACGGGTGGATTCATCCACCTCGCTGATCGACTCCGGCCGCACGGCGACGTTCGTCTCTCCCTCGTCGGTCTCGTAGCTCCGGGGTTTCCCCACCACCGTCACATAGGTGGGCGTCTCGATCTGCCGCAGTGCGCTCGCCGCCTCCGGCTGGTACTGGCCTGCGTAGACGTAGAACGTCCCCGTTGGATCGACCACACGCCCCTGCCAGTATTCCGAATCTGATCCCACGTCGTTCGTCTCGGTCAGCGTCCCTGCGAAAAACAATCGATTGACACGCTCGCCCGTCGGCAACAGTGTATAGTTCGGCGCGAGTTCATCCTCGGACTCTTTGAACGTGTACGTCGCATCGTTGAACTCCCGAGCGAACAGCCGCTTGGCGACCTCCCGCCCCGGCGATCCGTTCGCGTCTGCATTCGCGCTCATCTACAACGACCTCGCTGTGATCAGCACGTCTTCAGAATCCGTCCGCGCGCCAAGCCTCTCGTACTCGTCGACCAAGACGTAGCGCCCGAGCTCTGGCCCACTAACCCGGTAGTATTTCCCGAGTACGTCCTCGGTGATATCGTCGGCGACGACTGTCGTATCCAGCGCGTCCATCGCACGCTCTTTGGCCTCCGCAAGCGTGATATCGGCGAACTCCTCGGTCATCTCCCGGTTGAAGATCACCTCGTGGACCTCGCTCCCGTTGTC
>NZ_AOMF01000130.1 GCF_000336715.1 Halococcus thailandensis JCM 13552 | reverse complement strand
CCTTCGCTACGACCGCCAACTCATGGAAACACTCGTTAGCTGTCTCATTCGCACCGAACGCTTGATTTCATGGATGGGGCGCTCGGACCTCTCCGGCGACCACGAACGTCGCCGCCCCGGCTGGGACCTCTGGCGGTTCAGCAGCACCGTCTGGCACAAGCTCGGCTTTCAGAAACTCGGCGACTATACCATCGGCCTCAAAACCTACTCTGCGCCCAACTGGGAGAGTTTCCCGAAAAGCCATCACGCCCATCATCCGAAGATAGAAGCATTCTACGCCGGACGCAAGTGGGACGAGACTGCTCCCCATCTTGACGACTGGGACGACCTCATCGACCTCCTGCGCCACATCGTTGCGATGCACGCTCACGACTGGACTGGTATCGAACGCGACGATCTCGTTGCCGATCCATTCTTTGACGGTTCGGACGCTCCATCCTACGAGTACGAGAGTTTAGACGGNCGCCGCGAGGACCTTCGAGCCATGCAAGAAGACACGAAGACCGCAATCACCCGAGAACTCCTAAGAGGCTACTCAGATACACCATATGAGCTTTTGAGCATGATGCTGGAGAATCCTCTTGGTGTCCCGTTTAAGAGTGTAAGAGACGAGATAGGCATATCTCAACAGACTCTCCGGCGGCACGCCGCTCGACTAGAAGAAGCGGGGATTGCGGAAAGAAATGGAAACCCCGGAGAACTCCGCTTCAAGAGCGCCACCATTCTCGAAGTTGCGCGTGATGCATTCGAGGAACTGGAGCCAAGTGCTCCCGCCGCAGACCGACGAGAGAGCCGCGACACGACGGATCAGCGCCGGCAATGGGGCTACCTCCCCGAATCAGACATGACGCGCCAGCAGTTCGCTCATGCCGTTCTACGCGGCGACCTCAGCGACGATGAAGTTCGAGTGGCCCTCGACGCCACGACAGACACGGCTGACGCCGACGACTGAATTGCGGTGTCGCTCTAGCCCCCTCCCCGCTTACAACATTGAGCGGTCCCCTTACGGTGAATGCCCCTAAAGGGGGGGGACCAATCCGCACCGCATCGCTCGGGCAACGCCCTCGCTCCCCGCCTCCCTCTTGCGATTCCACACACCCACTACAATCAAAAAATCACACTGAAATCTTTCTTTCTCGCCCCACCTGACCCCCAAAGGGGGTCAGGTTCCCCTGAAAGAAATTCTAAGACACCCGTTCAGAAGTGATCGCGATTTGATAAGTATTCGCTAGTCCGACTGCTCGGAACACACCTCATTTCG
>NZ_AOMF01000129.1 GCF_000336715.1 Halococcus thailandensis JCM 13552 | reverse complement strand
CCCCAGCCGAGTCCACGTAGTCGAGGGGATGAACGCTGCTCCTTCTTTGCCTCTCGATAGACATATTGGCCGATGAGCGTCCAGAAAAACAGAAACGCCACCCCTGCGTGGAGGATTGCCCTACCGGATACGCTCAACCATTCCATGCTTGTCATTAGTCTCGTGAGGAATTAAATCCCGGTCTGTGGTTTGTCTATATTCGCTGACGAGAGGTAGTATCTCCCCCTGTCAATAGCCACTTGCTTGCTGACAGGCTGTCAGCAGCCCCACCTCATTCAAGACAGAAGGCCCCTGTCAGCAAGAGCGGTCGTTTCCCGACTGATTTTCACTCGGAACGAGGGGTGTCGTCGCGCCGATCCCGTCGGAGCGCTACCCTGCAACGAAGGGAGTGCCTACTGACGGGGTTGTTTTCTAACTCCGGTTAATTGAGTCTCAAACCAGATAAGCGCGAAAGGCATTACTGAGAAATCCGAGTCCGAATCCGATTATGAGCGAAGCCCCGACAATAGGCGCATAAGCGACGATTAACCCAAATCCGATTATCAAGATGGCTCTCAAGATACGTTTCAGTAGTAACGAGTTGGTCTGTTCCTCGACGACGGTGAGATAAAAGAACATGATCACCAACCCGAGAAGGATGGCTAAATAATCGAATGTCGTTAACTGGTAGCTACCTTGCTGTATTGATAGGACACCGAGACCAATAAGAAGAACCCCAAATACGAGGTCCACAATATCAAAAGAGCTTCTCCAAGTTTGAAACATGGAAGACATTGCGATAACTATTGCTCACATCTACTTTATCGTTTGCTCCAGTACCGTATCCTGATCAGAGACCAAAGCGATGCCCGC
>NZ_AOMF01000128.1 GCF_000336715.1 Halococcus thailandensis JCM 13552 | reverse complement strand
GGCGACACCGAGCACTCCGCCAATTCCACCGATCAGCACGCTCGCCAGTAGCTCGGGCGCGATGAACACGACTGCAACGACAACGAGCAGATAGACGATAGCCGCGCCGACGGCGATGATGAGCGCACGATCTCGGCGGCGGGCACGTTCACGCTCGGCGAGCGCGTGCTGGCGGAGGGGTCTGTACTGTTTGCTCTGTAAAGCGTCAATTCGGTTCGTGAGGCGGTCGTCGGTAGCGTCGATACGATGATCGATGTCGTCGAGATCGTCGGTAAGCCGGGCGGGTGAGCGGGTTTCTCGGCCGCCCCAGTGACTGGTGACTTCACGAACGTCGCTAGCGTTGGCGCGGAGNCCTCGGAAAGAGTGACGAGGCCAGCATCGCGGAGCTTGCGGAAGCGACGGAGAATTGTCTGATTAGTCCAGCCCTGCTCGCTTTTGACGGTCGGTGTGCTGAGAGTGACCGGGACGCCTTCATTGAGAATTCGGCCTTCGCGGAGTAGAAGGCGAAGTATCTTGATCGACTTGTCGTCGAGGTCGGCAGCGACCTCGGCGGGGTTCATCGATCGAGGAGCTTGTCGATAGTGGACTGGTTGGCGATCTCGTCGAGGGCCTCCTCGATCTTCTCCATGCGAGCCTCTAGATCGGCGATCCGCTTGTCGTAGTGGGAATCACGCTCGCTCATCTGCTTTTCGAGGCGACTGAATTGATGGTCGTGCTGCTCGGTTTTCTCTTTCAAATCGCGGACGGGGAGCTGGTCGAGATTGAACGAGTCGATGAGTCCGTCGTCGATAGCCTGCTCGCCGTCGTCGGTGAGCGTGGCGACAGTTGGGGGGATTCGATCAGTGTCGGTGTGGCCCTTCTGCTTGG
>NZ_AOMF01000127.1 GCF_000336715.1 Halococcus thailandensis JCM 13552 | reverse complement strand
CCATTCTCCCGTAGCTCATCGAGTACGGCGATAGCTTTCCAGTCTAAATCCTGCTTCAACTGTGCGAGGTCAACCATACAGAAACCGTCTATCTGAGCGTGCATAATTCTTGCCCGGTCCGATTATAGCCTCCGGCTGCGGACAGTACAATTGTGCTATCAAATTATGCATACAGACACATTTGATCGGTTAGATCGTCCGAAGAATATCTGCTGACAATAATCTTGTATAGTTATTTGATAATGAGATTGGAACGAATACCTAGGGGGGCGGAGCGGTCGCGAGAATTGGTGGCCCTACAAAGAAAGTAGTGGGATTCAGTCGCCAGTTGGCTCTGAGGCTGAAGCAATCTGGGGATCCAGTTTGGTCTGTGCGCGCACCGCGAACTGGGGGGGAGATTGAGTGAAGCAGCTACACGAGGCGAGGGTCCGGGTCCTCGACGAGCCGAACCGAGATTGAGGGTCAGGCGAAGTGAGACAGACTGGGGTCCGGCTTTTCTGAGCCAGCAGTTTGTGATTCCAGAATCAGTCACGTGCCACTCAGTGGCTTCTGCGATGGGAAGAACGCTGTAAAGCAGGAGATGAGGACGATACCAGCCGGCGGCGCGCCTAGCTGTATCTACTACAACCCTACACGATGTTTTATATGCGGTCCGCTGGATGCTGGAGATATGACTGCCCGACGTGTGAACGGCGGCGAGGAGAATNGGTCACGGAACCCGACCACATGGAATACCAGGATACCACTTCAGATAAAACTGAGGAACTGAGCGGGGAGCTAGACGACAAACCGACCACGTTTGTTCAACCGATCCCCCACGGTAGCGGAATCACCATTCACCATGACCAGCTTTCCGTCTATGACCAGCTCCGAGAAATCTGGTGGGATCTCATCGGCGAAGCCGGTGAGACGGCCGAAATTACCTCATATACGCCGCAATTCGCGGATGAACCCTATCCCTTCCAGTTCCGCTCAAAACGATGGAAAGCCGGCACAGGCGAAGACGACGAATACACCCCGTTTCACGAGTATCTGATTTACGCTCGACGCGAT
>NZ_AOMF01000126.1 GCF_000336715.1 Halococcus thailandensis JCM 13552 | reverse complement strand
GGTTGCGATCTTTGTGGTTGTTTGTCTGGATACGAGTGTGCCACGTTCGAAGCCGATTCATTTTCTGCCGCTGACTTGCTGACAGCGTATTGCCGTAGGCGTCTTTGTCCTGCCAGCCGATCTCGGTCGACACGCCCCCGTCGTGCATCAAGTTCGTCGTAGGTGCTCCTACGCGGGAGCGCTGTTCGTGTTCTTCGTGTGTATGGGCTCGCCATTCGGCTCCATGATCGATTTCGTCGTCGCTGACGACGAAGCCACATTCGACACAAGCAGTTTCGCCGTGTTTCTGGTCCTGTTCGAGCGTGCCATCACACTCCGGACACGTCTCAACTGCTGATTCGTCGGTAGTTTCTCCGATATCACGGTCGCGTTCAGCTGTTTCGCGCTCGTTGTGGACGATATCAACCATCGCTCATCCCGATACATCGTAACACAGCAGTTTCTCGAACCAGTCGTTCGGTGAGTTGAGTTTCAGTCCGAGGAAGCCGAGGTATTTCT
>NZ_AOMF01000125.1 GCF_000336715.1 Halococcus thailandensis JCM 13552 | reverse complement strand
GCCGTGGGAGACGTGGTTCATCCGCGGGCTTACCTTGCTCGTCATCGCGTGTCCGTGCGCGTTCGTTATCTCGACACCTGTCTCGGTCGTTTCCGGAATCACGAGCGCTGCGAAAAACGGCGTGCTGATCAAGGGCGGCAACCACCTCGAAACGATGGGTGAGGTCGACGTCGTCGCGATGGACAAAACCGGGACTCTCACCAAGGGCGAACTGACGGTCACNGAGCACAGCGAGACGGATGTCCTTCGATATGGCGCAGGGTTGGAACAGCGTAGTGAACATCCGATTGCTGAGGCGATTCTCACTCGCACGGACGAGGCTATCGTGACCGATCTCCCTTCCCCATCTGATTTCGAGAGTTTGACTGGAAAGGGCATTCGAGCCGAAATCGACGGCGAGACATACTATGCAGGCAAGCCAGCGCTGTTCGAGGAACTCGGCTTCGACCTCTCACAAACTCGTGGTGTGACCGACGGAGGAACTGTCTCAGACGGTGTTTCTCGAAACCCTTCGCCAGAGCAGGAAGAATTCACCGAGAGCGTATTCACTGAACTTCAACAAGACGGGCGAACAGTCGTCCTCGTTGGAACGGAAGCCGAGTTGGTCGGCGGGATCGCAATCGCTGATGAGGTACGTTCGACCTCGCAGCGTGCAGTCGAGCGTCTCCATGACCGTGGTGTCGGCCACGTGGTGATGTTGACTGGCGACAACGAGGGGACAGCGNCCATCGAGGAGTTGCAGGCCGAGCACGGAGATGTCGCAATGGTCGGCGACGGAATCAATGACGCACCTGCACTCGCCACCGCTGACATCGGCATTGCGATGGGTGCAGCAGGGACGGATACGGCGCTCGAAACCGCGGATATCGCACTGATGGGCGATGACATCGGGAAACTGCCATACCTATACAGACTGTCGCACACGGCAAATGGAGTGATCCGGCAGAATATCTGGGGGAGTCTCGGTGTGAAGGCGTTGCTCGCTGTNTACGTGAGTGTTGCGCTCGCGGTCGTGGTGGGTGATATGGGGATGAGTCTGGGTGTGACAGGTAACGCGATGCGCCTCTCGCGACTGAGCGCCCCCGAGGACTGAGAGGGTTGACGACCCGGCGGAAACGAGTGCTACTCGGGCGACCACTCGCAGGCGTCACCGTAGGTCAGCTCGTTCTCGGTGATATACGCCGACAGGCACGCGTAGTTACAGAAGTAGAGAGGAGAGCCACAATCGACGGTGCAGTCGCGTACACAGATGGTATCGTGGTCGAAGATACGCGAACCACAGTATGCACACGTCTCGTCTGTATCGGGAATCTCGACGGTTGTGGCCATGTTTCGTGGTTCTT
>NZ_AOMF01000124.1 GCF_000336715.1 Halococcus thailandensis JCM 13552 | reverse complement strand
GAGCACGGGGAGGTCGATGGTGAGTTCGACCTCCGGATCAAGGGCGTTCTCGACAACGGGAGCGAGGTCCACGAGGTGATCTTCAACCGGGAGATGACCGAGGAGTTCGCCGATATCACGCTTGCGGAGGCCAAAGAGCGCGCGATGGACGCGCTGGATACGACAGTCGTCGCCGACGATATCACCGAAGACGTACTCGGGAAGTATTACCGGGTCAGCGGGCCAGAGCTCGGGCGCTACGTCCTGGTTGACGAGTACGAGAGGCTTGGCGCGCGGACGGATTCTGAAGACGTGCTGATCACAGCGAGGTCGTTGTAGATGAGCACCAGTCCAGACGACGGGTCGCCAGGGCGGGAGGTCGCCAAGCGGCTGTTCGCTCGCGAGTTCAACGACGCGTCATACTCGTTCAAAGAATCCGAGGATGAACTCGCGCCGAACTACACGCTATTGCCGACGGGCGATCGGGTCAACCGGTTGTTTTTCGCGGGAACGCTGACAGAGACCGAGGACGTCGGTTCCGACAGCGAATACTGGCAGGGACGCGTGGTCGATCCGACGGGGACGTTCTACGTCTATGCGGGCCAGTACCAGCCAGAGGCGGCGAGCGCACTGCGGCAGATCGAGACGCCCACGTATGTGACGGTGGTCGGGAAACCCCGGAGCTACGAGACTGACGACGGCGAGACGAACGTCGCCGTGCGGCCGGAGTCGATCAGCGAGGTGGATGAATCCACCCGTGATCGGTGGGTAGTCGAAACTGCCGACCGGACCATCGAGCGACTCGAAGGGTTCGATTCCGAGCTCAACGACTACGCACGGATGGCGCGCGACGAGTACGGTGAGGTGCTGAGTCCGTATCGGGAGGCGGCCATCGAAGCGCTGGAAAGCCTCGATGCTACCGATGCTGACGGTTCTCCGAGTGAAACTACAAGCGAGGCAGAGCCGGATGGGTCGGCAGGCGACTCGCTCGCCAGCGATCCCGATCCAGTCGAAACTGTCGATCACTCTCCTGAGGAGAGTGAGGAGAGCGGTGGACCGGATGAACGAGCAGAGAACGAAGAGAGCAGTCTTGACGGTAGTTCGGCGGCTGAGGAACCGTCCGAAGATACTGGACTCGGCGACTACGACTGAGAGAAGTATTGGGATCTGCTTTCCCGGACTGCCACCGTAGCAGATGGATTTAACATTACGGAGTGTGTAGCGTGTCGTATGACTGACCGCGACGAGCGCGGACGTTACGCTCCGGATCACACGGATGCAGACATCCTGGAGGCCGTTCGTGAGCACGATCCAGCAGGAACAAGCGAGGTAGCCGACCAGCTCGGCATCGCGCGTCAGAGTGCCGACCAGCGTCTCCGGAAGCTCGAGGAGGCAGGGCGAGTCCACCGCAAGAAGATCGGCGCAGTAGCGGTATGGTGGCTCGACGACGAAGAGCGCGCGACGGCCGAGATCGATCCCGATGACGGGTTCTGGGATGCCGACCCCGGATCGTCGGCTGAACCGACGGACGCCACGAAGACCGACGAGTATCTCGCCGACGCGCTGGCGAATGAGTAGCGCCGACACCGGTACCGATCCTACCTCCGCGAGCGCCGTTGACGTGCGTAGCGACCCGCTGTTCATCGATACTGGGGCGTTTTTCGCGTACTACAACGAGCGGGATGAGCACCACGAGACGGCTCGCGCGGTCTTTCAGGCGATCCGTGTAGGCGATCTCGCCTATTCACCCCTGTACACTACTCGGTTCGTGCTCGCAGAGCTCGCAACGCTGTTGCTGTACAAGGTCGATCACGCGACTGCTACGCAAGCACTCGG
>NZ_AOMF01000123.1 GCF_000336715.1 Halococcus thailandensis JCM 13552 | reverse complement strand
GATCAGCTAACTGGAGTGCTCGCCGATGAGCGCGGCGTCGAGCACATCTTTGCGTTCGACAGTGATTTTCGGACTCTCGGGTTCACTGTAGTCCCTGGAGATACCGGAGAACCATGATAGACGAGGAGATTGCCGAGACCGGTGAGGTGATCAAAGAGCTTCGCGAGCACGACCGAGAGTACCTCGCGGAGCGACTCGGTGGCGATCCCGCTGACTACCGCCATGGCAGCGACTAGTCCGCTCTTTCGCTGTCTTGACTCTCGNGAGAGTACCTCGCGGAGCGACTCGGTGGCGATCCCGCTGACTACCGCCATGGCAGCGACTAGTCCGCTCTTTCGCTGTCTTGACTCTCGGGGTTGCGCGTAGCAAGAACCGAGATCCTGATTTTGCACATCAAATAGTCGAACACACCGGCTTTGATGTGCAAAAACAGCACCATACCCGCTGATTTCGTGCGCGTGATTCGATAGCAGCCAGACGTTCGTACGCCACTCGCACGACAAAACGGGTGGCTAGCAACCCAAACAGAACACCGTTGCAGGGTCAATGTGCAAAATGCGGCCGGCTATGAGAATTGCACCCTTCTGGTGGGCCTATGCAGCATATCAGTAGCCGGGGTTCTGGACCGGGAGTCAGGAAGGAGTTCCTTCTGGATAGTTGTTTTCCATGAATAACTCAAAAGCTGCACTCGGTGTATCTGTTTAGCGGAACAGCCATGTCGAAATCGTAGCTCTCAGGGAAGAGCAGGGCGAATAGCCGCTAATCGTGCTTTCCGGGCCTGACGGATCGCCGGGTCGTTCGACCTCGGCGATCCGTTCTGTGGGTCGGACGATCCTTCCCCAACGAGATCTCGCTCTCCTCGCTGAGAACGCGTTTCTTCGCCAGCAAAACGCTGCCCAGACCGAGAGAATCGAAGAGCTCGAAAACAGACTCAAGAAGTACGAAAACGCCCACACACCGTCCAGCAAGCAAGGCGGTGCTGGACAACAGCCACAGAATGAGGAGTCTGAACAAGACGAGGAAAACAACGAAGCTGGCGGCGACTCCGACGCCGCCAGCGACTCCTCGTCTGGACCTGGACGCAACCCCGGCCACGAAGGAACGACCCGACCACCACCCGACCCGGACAGGACCGTCCGGGTCGGGGAGGCGTACTGTCCCGAGTGCGACCGCGTTCTCACCGATCCCGACGAGTACGTCTCCCGCGTCATCGTCGATATTCCGCTCCCTATCCCGACCGAGGTCACGAAATACGAGCTCGGAAAGCAGGAGTGCTCCTGCGGCAACGAGGTTGTCGCGGAACATCCTGACTGCCCGGAGACTGGGCGGTTTGGGCCACGCTTGCTGGCCCAAACCGCTCTCTTTCGCTATCACGGCCGGCTTCCGCACCGGAAACAGGCTAAATTGTTCGATTGGCAGCTTGATCATCCAGTCTCACCGGGGACGATCTACAACATGACCGAGCGGGTCGCAGATCGGCTGCGACCCGCGTACGAGGACGTTCGAGCCAGCGTCCGTGACAGCGATGTCATCTACTGCGACGAAACCGGCTTTCCGGTCGACGGCGACCAGCACTGGGTCTGGACGTTCGTGACCGACGAGGACGTCTTCTACACGATCGACGAAAGCCGCGGCAGTCAGGTACTGGAGGATGTCCTCGGCGACGAACTCGCCGAGGACGCCACCTTGAGTTGTGACGGCTGGTCGGCGTATCCGAGCTATCACGGGAAGCTTCAGCGTTGCTGGGCGCATCTGCTCCGGGAAGCAAAGTACGTTGCTGAGCGGCACGAGGAGGCTAAGCCGGTCTCAGAGATACTGCACGACCTCCACGAGGATTTGACCGCGTTCGACGAGGAAGACCCGCCCGCCTCCGCCCGCGAGCGGAGGCGGGCACAGGCCTCGCTGTGTCTGGAGGAGTTGATCAGAGTGGACTACGAGGCTGATGAAGTGACGCAGTTAGCCGAGAAGATCAGGAACGGGCTGGGAAGTTGGCTGACGTTCGTCACGGAGCCGGACGTTGATTCGACGAATAATCGCGCAGAGCGCGCTCTACGCGAACAGGTAGTGATGCGCAAAATCTTCGGCGGACTCCGGTCGGAAACCGGAGTCCGCATCCACGAGACCCTCTCGACGATGGTAGCAACGTGGGAACGCCAAGGACTCGACCCACCCGATCAGCTGACGTCGATGCTTGGAGGAGAGCGACCAAAATCACGTGCAGAGACATCTACGACGGAAAACCGCTAAACAGGTACCACTCGGTTACCCTGAGGTCATTCTCGCCAGTTTATTGTTTTATGAAGAATTTATATCAAAAACTTCGTAAAGGCGGTCAAGTGTCTGCTGATCCCGTAATCGAGTGACCGTATTTTGATTTGCGTATAGTCCCTTCTCCCAGAACGCATCGTCGATGTCACGCGTCCTTATCCAGTCTACTCCGATGAGGTACTCTCGAAGGTCCGGATCTTCCTCATCTCGGCTTAGATCACCTTCGAGTGAGGCATCGGTGATTGGAATATCATTCTTTTTGCCCTCGATGTTGATCGTAAACTCTGGAGCCGGCGTCTTCTCCTGTGTGACGATACCGACTCCGATATATCCCTCTCCAGGGTTATTGACAAATATCCGTTTGCCTTCTGTTGCTTTCCCCATAGTTCGATGATACCACTCGCCATGCCCACCGGTGATGAATCCGTATTCGCGGGCATCCTCCCATCTCCGGTACTCATTCTGGCCGAAATTCGCGTAGAAGTCGTGCCCGTTCCAGGACTCTTGGGTACTCTCTTCCTCGCTTTCTTCCGATTCATACGGATCCTTGAGCCACGTACGAGCGATATACTCTCGCCCCTCCTCCATGTAGTAATTGAACCGGACTGCGTTTATCGGCACCTCGAACTCCTCGGAGAGATACTCGATGATCCGTTCGGTGGAGCCGTCCAGCTCTGAAGAGACGATCGTCAGCAAGTGTTGGCTGTTCACCTCTTCAGGTCCCGAGGGTGTGTCGTCTTGCGTGGGGGAGAACGCAGAGTCGTACCCGGCTTCGAACGTATCGTCGTGCTCCTTGGATGACTCATAGAGTTCCTTTACCGCCTGATAGTCGAGATGTCTCACCCAGGATGCATAGTCGATGATCTGTGCGGTGACATCCCGTGGAGAGCGATCGCGCTTTAGTTCGACCACGTGGAGGTCGCCACTCTCGTCGATCGCCAGAATATCGAGGCGTTTCCCGCTCGGCGTTGTTATCTGTCGGTCGATCACGAGGAGCGGCTGGCCGAGGACATTTGCATCCTGAAGGAGGAACCGCTCCAGGCGCTCTTCACTGTCCAAATTTGTAGAAGAGACCCGATGGAAATCACCATCGTCACCAATTCTCCAGAGTCCTAAATCGATCGGCATACGTCATAATCATCTGACTCCCTCATAAATTGTCCTCACCGATAGATCAGATTTGGTTTGCTGACGTTTGACAATCATCTGGGGTACAATGATGTCCAATCAGAAACTGCCGGGGAGCTCGTGATGAAAGTATAAATAACTCCTCAGAGCACAAACCCAGTAATGCCTGAGCAATCGCTTGACTCTCTTCTTGAGTTAGATGACATTCAAGAATCGACGCTAAATAATCTCCGTGATGCTGAATTCGATTCACTTGATGGCCTTGCTAGCGCGACCCGCAACGATCTCCGGGGCATCGATGACATTAATACGTCGACAGCGGTGAACATCCTTCGGTACCTGGAACGAGAAGGATACCGAGAACGACGGGAAGTGACGGAGAAACAACACCAACTCCAACAACTACTGCGGGATCTATTTCAATTCGATACATCCGACCTCGACTTTGGGATCTACCGCATACTCAATCAGCGACGTGACATTATTGATGATTTCATCGAAGAGGACCTGATTCGGACTGTCCATGACGCGCTTGAAGCGGTCGCAGCTGAGGAACGAGCCGAGTTAGAGGAGGAGGTCAAACAGGCGCGGGCAGATGTCGTGGAACAGCTGAACGAGGACGTGTTTACGCAAGAGGGCGAGATCAAAGAGGAGTTCCGTGACTTTGGTATGGCCGAGGACTACGTCGAGGCGAAGGAACGACTAGAACAGTATGAGGTCGCAGAGGAGACTGAGGCCCGCGTCTTCAATGACCTGTACACGTTCTTCTCCAGATTCTACGAGAGAGGGGATTTCCACGCCAAACGTCGCTTCTCCTCGCAGGACGCGAAGTTCATGGTCCCATACAACGGTGAGGAGGTGTTCTTCCACTGGGCCAACCGCGACCAGTACTACGTGAAGACCAGCGAGCAGTTCACTACCTACCGATTCCAGGCCGACGGCCTCGATGCCGAGTTCAGGGTAGAGGATGCGAACGTCCCTCAGGACAACGTCAAGGGCGATGAACGGTACTTCATCCTCGGCAACGACCCGGTAGCCTGGGATGAAGACGAGGCCATACTCACTGTCACCTTCCAGTACCGGCTGATCACCGAAGACGAGGCTGACGAGTTCGTCAATATCTACAACGAGGTGACCGGTGAAGACCGATCGAGTTTCAACTACAAGACGAACACCATCCTCTGCACCGCTCTTCACAAGCAGATACTCGACCAGCTCAACGCCCGCGGACCGCGAGAAACACTTCAGCGAGAGGATGACGGGAAGACGGTGCTGATGCAGCACTTGACCCGTTACACCTCCAAGAACACGATGGACTACTTCGTCCACAAGGACCTCGGTGGGTTCCTGCAGGACGAACTTGACTACTACATTCAGAACGATATACTCAACACGGCGGAACTGGTCGAAGCGGACGCCGACCGCGACCCGCACTCCCTCCGCCGCGCACGGGTTGTCCGAAAAATCGCAGACCGAGTCATTACGTTCCTTGATCAGATCGAGAGTTTCCAGAAACGACTGTTCGAAAAGCGAAAATTCGTCACCCAGACGGACTACATGGTCACTCTCGATAAGGTCCCAGACAGGCTCTACGACGAGATCATCAACAACGAGAAACAGCTCGAACAGTGGCACGAAGTGTACAATACGGATGAATGGCGGACCGACCTATCATGGCAGGGAGAATTCACTGGCGATGTTCTAACCAGTAACCCCTACTTAATGATCGACACCGCGCTGTTTGATGGTGATTTCAAATGGGAGTTGCTGGATTCATTTGACAACATTGAGGATGAGACGGATGGTGTTCTCCTCCATGGAGAAAATTTCCAAGCTGTAAATCTGATACGGGAGAAATTTTCGAATGCTGTGGACTGTGTCTACATAGACCCACCGTACAATACCGGTAATGATGGTTTTCTTTACAAAGACAAATACCGTCATTCCTCATGGCTTTCGATGATGGAAGATCGGCTGCGGCTAACACGAGATCTTATGTCTGATGATGCATTGATGTTCAGTCATATCGACGATAATGAAGAAAGTAACCTCCGGAAATTGAAACAGAATATTTTCGGCAAAGATAATTTTCTTGCTTCTATATGTTGGAATAATTCTTACAGTCCCCAGATGGATGCTAGTGGATTCAGCACCACACATGACTATATTCTTACATTTGGGAGAAAACAAGGTGCGAAACCATATCAAATTCCGTTTGAACAGGATGTTAGTCAATTCCGTTATAAAGATGAAGAAACTGGGAGAAGATACAGGCGACGCTCTCTGAGAAAAGAAGGCAGTAATTCGCTACGTTCTGATGCACCCAATTCATGGTTTTCACTTGAGGCCCCCGACGGTACAGAGGTTTGGCCATACAAACCTGATGGAACGGAAGGATGCTGGCGCTGGTCAAAAGAAACCTATCTAGAACGTAAGGAAAGATTGATTGAATGGGTAGATACTGATGAATACGGCTGGCAGCCATACGTTAAACAGTTTCGGGACCTAGATGCTTCTAAACCACCTGAAACCGTTTGGTCACATGAAGAGGTTGGCCATAACCATGAGGCCGCAGAAGAAATTGGTGCTTTACTTGGTCGGCGTGCTTTCAAGACAGCAAAACCAATCCGGTTGTTGAAACGTATTTTGCAAATATCTACGGTTGGGAAAGCCAGGAATATCGTCCTCGATTACTTCGCTGGCAGTGGAACGACGGGCCATGCTGTAATAAACCTCAATCGAGAGGATAACGGTGATCGGAAATATATTCTTGTTGAAATGGGGGAGCAATTTGATACTATTCTCCGTCCACGTGTCCAAAAAGCTACTTTCTCAAGTGATTGGTCAGAAAGCGTGCCACAAGACAATAACGGACAGTCACATATGGTGAAGTATCATCGAATCGAATCGTACGAGGATGCATTGAACAATGTGGTGCTGGAGGAACCAGAAAATGAACATCAACAGCGACTGGTTGAGGAACAACAGGACGAATACGTGTCCGGGTATATGCTTGATTTCGAAGCAGAGAGCCCTTCGCTGCTGGAGCCAGTCTCTTTCGAACACCCGTTTGACTACGAACTGGAGATCGAGCAGAGCGGTAATATCCGGAAATCGACAACGGTCGACTTGGTCGAAACGTTCCACTACCTACTTGGAGCAGATGTGAGCGGATTTGAAGCCCGTGAGCACCAGGACCGGCAGTACGTGGTGACGCGGTGCGGTGTAGAGATGGAGAACAGCATCGACAGCGTGCTGACTGTATGGCGTGACGCTGAAAAGTTGGATTTAGAACAAGAACGCGAGTGGTTTGAAGAACAGTTCGAGTTCAACGAGTTCGACCGGATATACATTAACACAGAGAGCTTCGTGCCCGGTGCAGAACCTGCTGAAGTGACGTTCAAAGAGCGGATGGAGGCTGGTCACGATGGCGCGGAGTGACCTTGACAAGTTTCGGCTGCGGCTGGCCTTGGTCGACTACTTCCGCGACGCCTTCGGAGTAGAGGACACCACCGACTACGCCACAGTACGCCGGTTCTACGATGAACTCAATCAGGTGAATGAGGGCTACAATTCGGAAGGTCGGAGCTACGTCTACAACTTCATCTCAGCGAAAGCTGACGAGGAGAAGCTGTCGCAGGACGACCTACTCCGATATGATGAGAACATCAAGCAGCACGTGGAGAAGATAAACGAGCGGCGTGCTGTCCCGGTAGTGCTGAAACCGTTTCAAGTACTGGCTGGGCTGATCTCAGAGGCATACCTCGACAGGAGCATGGGCGAACCAGAGGTGTTTCTGAACCGGCTGAACGCATTTGTCGACGAATACAACGACGAGCACAAAGGCCAGATCAAATACCCAAAATTCAGCAAAGAAAACCTGAACACGGCCGCGTTCTGGATGGCGACGGGCAGCGGGAAGACGCTGCTGATGCACCTAAACTACTACCAGTATCTCCACTACGCGGAGGAACACGACGAAACCCCGGACAATATCCTGCTGGTTACACCGAATGAGGGGCTTTCGCAGCAACACATCGATAAGTTCCGCGAGAGCAGCATCCCGTGTCGACAATTCAACGCCGAAAGCATCAACCTGTGGGGGGCCGGCGAGAACCCGGTCAAAGTTATCGAGATACAGAAACTGACCGAGGAGAAGACCGGAGAAGGGCTGAGTGTCGAGGTCGACTCGTTCGAGGGCCAGAACCTCGTCATGGTCGACGAGGGTCACAAGGGTGCCGGAAGCACGGCCCAGAGCTGGCGGAATCGCCGGGAAGCACTTGCATCGGACGGGTTCACGTTCGAGTACAGTGCGACGTTTGGGCAGGCGGTGGCTGGTGCATCGGCAAGCATCGAAGAGGAGTACGGCAAGACGATCCTCTTCGACTACTCGTATCCTCGATTCTACGACGACGGCTACGGGAAAGACTACCGCATCCTGAACCTGGAAAACGACGTCGACGACGAACTCCGCGACCGCTATCTCCTCGCCAACCTGCTCACGTTCTTTGAACAGATCTACGTCTACAACCAGGACTCGGAGGCTTTCCACGGCAGGTACAACATACGGAATCCCCTCCTCGTGTTCATCGGACACAGCGTGAACGCGGAGAAAACCCAGTCCGGCCTGAGTAGCAACGATAAGCGCAGTCTCTCCGATGTGGAGGATGTTCTGCTCTTTGTCGGCCGTGTACTGCAAAACCAGGATGGATGGGTGCCAGACGCTATTGGTGCTATCCTTGCCAACGAATCCGGTCTTGAAGTGGACGAAGGAGTAGACCTTTTCGCCGAATCGTTTGACGCGCTGCGCGACTCGGGACTCTCCGGCTCGGACGTCTACCAGCAGATCCTCGACCGAATCTTCCAGACCGAGTCCTCCTCTGGGCTGGAAATCGTGAATATCTCGAACGCGACCGGGGAGATCGGTCTCCGCGCTCGTTCTACGGACAACTACTTCGGCGTGATTAACATCGGCAATGACCGAGTGTTTCTGGACCGGGTCGAGAAACACGACCTGATTACCGTTGAGGAAGACCAGTTTGCTGACTCGCTCTTCAGTGAAATCGACAAGAACGATTCCAATGTCAATATCCTCCTCGGCTCTCGCAAATTCATCGAGGGCTGGGACTCCTGGCGCGTTTCGACGATGGGACTGATGAACTTCGGTCGTGGCGAGGGACCACAGATCATCCAGCTCTTCGGCCGGGGCGTGCGGTTGCTGGGCAAGAATCAGACCCTGAAGCGATCACGGGAACTCCCTGGAGACCATCCGGATAACATCGAAACCCTGGAGACGCTCAACATCTTCGGCGTCCGTGCCGACTACATGGCCGACTTCCGGGATTATCTATCGGAGGAGGGTATCGATACGGAGGAACGGGAGACCATCGAGATCGAGACCCAGATACAGGACCACTTCCAAGGAGAAGGACTGCTCGTGGCCCGTCCGGAAATAGAGGGGTCATTCGAGGAACAGAACTCGCTCTGGCTCGAAACCTCCGACGAGTTCAGTCCCGAGATCGATCTCGCGCCGCGATTGGGCGTCATCTCCTCCCGCAGCGAGTATGAAGGATCATCCGACGCTGAGAAACAAAGCATCCCGAACGCTGCGATCGAATTTCTTGACTGGCACCGCATCTACCGCGACATCTGGCAATTTCGCACAAATCGCGGATATCGGAATCAGGTTGTGGAAAAATCCAAACTCAAGGAAATCGTGAGCGAGGGGCACTACACACTTCGGTGCCCAGAGGACCTTGTCGCGTTCGATAGCTTCGACGACCTTGACCGAATCCGCGAGATAGTACTGATGATCCTCCGAAAATACATCGAGCAGCAGTACCGCCGCGCGGAGAAGGTGTGGGAGCAAAGTAGCCTCACTTACACGCCCATCGAGGACGAGATCGGGACGGACAATGGGGTGATGATTGCCTCCTACTCGGCAGAGGTCAAGGCTAGTGCAGAGGACTTCATCAAGCAGCTGGAGTCGACGCTGGAGGACGGTGTCTACTCGGACGAAAGCGGTGTTCCGAACCGTGTCCGCTACGATCAGCACCTGTACCTCCCACTGATTGCCGAGGAATCGGGGCAGAACGCAGACGATGTGAACTACTCACCGCCGGCACTCAACGCCGGCGAAGAAGCAGTTGTCCGCGACATCAAGCAATACTTCGACCAGAACGACGGCCAAGCCATACTCGACGAGTGGAAGGTCTACCTTCTCAGGAACCAATCCCGCGGCAGGGGCATTGGCTTCCTGGTCGGTGACCGCGGTGCCCAACGGTTCTTCCCGGATTTCATCCTCTGGCTAAAGAATGAGAACCATCAGCACATCGTCTTTCTCGAACCGCACGGTCTTGCGCTGGAGGGAGATCCCCTCGCCAACCACCGAGTCACCTTCCACGAGGAGATCAAAGAGTACGAGGAGGAACTGAGCGAGCGAACGGACAGAAACGATGTCTCCCTCCACTCGTATCTCATCTCACAATCTGACCTACAGGAACTCAAAGACAGGTCACGCGTGGACGATCGCAATGGATTCCACGAAAATGGAATTTATTTCCCTGAAGATGGGATAGGTACAATCCTAGACAACGTACTCGACTGAGTGCTGATCGGTAGTATGGGGTGTTTTATTGATATTCCCTCCTTTCTTATCCACAAGCCGGGAAATTGTGGGGTGAATGCGTTGTGCTGAACATCCTCAACCATAGATGAGCGATTCAGATTCAGACCAAGAACCGTAGTGAGAAGTAAGTCCGGTCTTAATAAACCAGATTTGTAAGGAAATATCTGTTTCAATACAACTTGTGGAGAAAACAGAACCATCTATTTTAGCGCTGGCGATCGATAAGTCGATAACATTCCCGTGCTCCTGAGTGAGTAGATAATCCCTACCATCATCTCGATTCCATTGACATCCTCGAATTCGTTGCGAGTCGCATCTTCCTCTCCCGATTCCACACATTTGTGACGGAGCAACGCGTCATCCCGGGATTGTCGAAGATGAATGCCGTGAAATATCTGGGTCGTGTCTCAAAGCCGTCTAAAGTCGAGTAGTAACTGACTCCGTGGAAGCGGGGTCACCTCTGGTAACCAACACACGAGGTGACCCATGCACGCTGAAATCAACGTGCGGTTCGAATTCAGTATCGACGACGACAAAACCGTACCGCTCGCCGCGCTCGGTGAGGAACTCACCGAGCAGAACATCGAGGCGACGGTTCTCGAACAGCTCGTCGCAAGCCTCGACGAGCAACTCGTCGAGGCGCTCTGTGGCGAGAAACATGCCCGCGGCAACGGCGACGAACGCTTCCAGCGCCGCGGCACCAAACAACGCTCGGCGGTTACCACCGCCGGCGAACACGACCTTGATCTCCACTACGTCAAGGACACTTCCGCTGACCCCGATGAGGACGCATACTTCCGTCCCATTGAGGACGTCATCAGCTTCGACGGCCAAAAACAGTATCAGCAGGATATCTCCTTCCAGAGCGTTGATCTCGCAACAGACCTCAGCTATCGTGACACTGCCGATCACGGCGACGGCATCCTCTCGATGCCGTCGCGTTCCACCATCAATCGTCGTGTCAAAGAATACGGCAGCAAGCTTGGCGACTTCCTCCACGATCAGATCGACGGGATGAACGCCGATACGATTCTCGCTGACGGAACCAAATGCCACAGCCAGGACGACGCTACCGCTTACAACGACGTCCACGTCACGCTCAGCCAAGACGAAGACGACGCAACCACCCTGCTGGACGTCTCGGTCGACGATACGTGGGAAGACACTGCCACCGCACTCGACGAGATCGAGACGGTCACTGACGACGCGAGAGTCGTCAGTGACGCCGAAGAGGGACTCACCGAGGCGTTCACCACCGAGGAGCGCCTCCATCAACTTGATCTGGTTCACGTGCCGCGAACGACCAGCTACATGCTCTGGCAGGACGGTGCGTTCTCGCTGGACGAGCGCAAGCAGATTGTCTCGGAAGTCGCAAACGACCTCTTCCACCTGAAAAACTCGGTCGAGAAGCATCGTCCGAACGAGGAGTGGGCGGCGATCCGCGCGCGGATCGCCACCACGACCCAGCGCATCCGTCATCTCGCGTGGCAGCTGGATCAGCTTTCCTCGCCGAAGACAGCATCGTATCTGCGGACATGGCTACCATCGATGACTCTATTCGCCGAAGAGGCGGTGGATGGGTTCGAGGTGCCGTGGACCTCGAACCCGGTCGAACGAGCAATGGGAGAGGTCTCGAAGCGGTGCAAGAATCAGTGGATGCGGTGGACAGCCGCCGGATTAGAGGCAATGCTTCAGCTACGACTCGTGGACTACGCCAACCCTGAACAGTATCAGGCGTTCAAACACGAACTGCTCCAGCGTTCGACCAAAACATCAATAAGATGTGAGTTCTCAGTGGAGGCTACCAGAGGCGAACTTTAGACGACTTTGGGACGCGACCAATATCTGAGAAGTATCCAAGCGCAAACAATCACTGCTTTAATTATTACCCCCATTAGTGTAAGCGTATGAAACTTGTCGATCTGGAAGTGGCTCGGTATAGATCAATTCGAGACCAAACCGAGCATGAATCCATCTCTTTTGAGGGATTAGACTGTCTAGTCGGGAAAAATAATGCCGGAAAGACAAATATTCTCTCAGCAATCAAGTTTCTGTTAGATGAGCGGGAGAAGAACCTCGATGAAGAGTTATTTTGGAAAATGGATAGCGATAAAACTGTCGCGGTAAGAGGATTTTTTGAAATTACGAATGATGATCTCAATCGAATTAAGGCCGAAGAAAAACGGGAGGCGATAGAGGATTCGCTCCTCAATAACAAGCAATTCGATGATGTTCTTGGAATTTGTAAGAAGGCTAATAAAAACGGAGAAATATCTACTGACACACATTTACTACAATTCCTTCCTGTTGACGAACACTACTCGAAAGAACATTTTGAAGAAAGGCATGACAATTTATGGGCGAAGCAACGTAATGAGACAAATTTCACGAAAACTAACTATCGAAATCAAATGAAAGAAGAATTTCCAGAAATCGCAGAACGCGTTCCCGACGGGAAGATGAAAAATAAGGGGATCTGGAAAACAAAGTATGGAGAGTATGTCGCTTCGTGGCCTGATGATCTTGATTTTTCCCTACAACCAGATGATTTCCACGAGGGGACAAAGTCGATCATTTTCAATCAATTTCTTCCTCACGTGATTTCTATCCCAGCAATCAAGAAAATCGAGTCCACCACCAAACGTGGTGGTGAATTTGGGAATCTCGTCGATCAAATCTCTGCTGAAGTTCAGGACGAACTAGATAGCGAACTTGAAGAGCGTCTCGATGGATTTGATCCTAACGGACATAATAGCATCCAACGAGTTCAACAGCAAATTAGTGACCATTTGGGTGCAACATTTGAGGATAAATCTGTCAAATTCCAATTTCCACCATTATCGACTGAATATCTATTCCGAAACGCAGATATTCAAATCCAAGAGGAAACGCTGGAATCTCTATCCAAAGAAAACGTCGGAGAAGGAGTGAAACGAACACTTATATTCAGTTTGGTCCGAACACTTGCAGACATTCGCGAAGGGAGGTTTCAAATCGGTGATGGAGACGAGGAGGAAGAGGAAACTAGTTCACGTCCGCTACTGATCCTCTATGAGGAAGCTGAACTGTTCTTACATCCCTCTCTACAGAAAACACTACTTCAGACTTTTGACCAGCTCACTACGACAAACACCCAAATTCTCTTCTCTACCCATTCACCAATTTTAATTCAGCATAAGACTCTTGATACTATAAATATTGTCCGAAACCAAAGCGGAGGAACGGAAATCACCCAATTCGATAGTGTTCTCAAAGAAGAAAGTGAATCAGAACAATCTAGACTTACGGATCTACAAAGTGTATCCTCCTACATCTTCGCGGATAAGGTTGTATTAGTGGAAGGGCTATCTGACCGACTTGTTCTCCAAAAGATGGCCCGAAAGTTAGATCAAGAATGGGACTTCGAAAAGCGGAGCATCCCACTATTAGACACGGACGGAAAGGGTCACGTGTGTCGGTTTTATCGGTTCCTAAACAAACTAGGAATTGAGACATTCGCTGTTTTTGATGTCGATGCCGCTAAAGATCAGTGTCAAACGATTGTCGACGATCAATCCACATTAGATAGTCTGGAAACACTAAATAATCGAGTTGTTGACGAATTTGATGGAGGTGAATATGATGATGAGGAATTATCAAATGCGGTTCGATTTTTACCGTGGGATGATGCTTTTGGAAAGTTAGAAAATTTAAAAGAGAGGATTGGGAATGGTGGAGATATGACCGGCGAGGATGAAGAACTTATAGAGAGAATCCTCGCAAAGTGCGAAAATACTGAACCTCCAAACTCCTTGTGGGCATCTGATAAAGTTGAAGAAGACCGAATTGAGGTGGTCGAAGATTTATTAGACCACAACATACTGCTTCTAAGTGGCGATCTCGAAGACTATTATCCATATGATGGTGGGAACAAGAGAGAAGCCGCGTTAGGGTTCAAACCTGATGATCATGAGCTGTCTGAATTGCGAGCTTCCTTCACCGAAATCGATCACCCCCAAGATAACGATTTAGAAGCGTTCTTCCATATGGTATTCGAGCAAGACCAGTCCCAATCGAACTAGTATACAACCTACATCCGTGTTCGGTTAACACTCCCAGTAGTATTTCTCCGTCTGCGGCATCGTTCGTCTCGCGTGATTTCGTCGGAGTTGCGTCCCCACAAGGCCCGACTCATTCGCCTCTACGGGCTTAACCGAACACGAATGATACAACCTAATAACCTTCTCAACGCCGCAAAGAACATCATCAAGCACGAATTCGATGGGGTCAAATCTGACTTCCTCCTTGTCTTCTGATGGAACGACGGCAAGTATCCAAGACATCATTAAGCAAGCTTGCGCTAAAATCAGTGTTCTGTTGGGGACGGCTGAGAAAATACCAATAGAGCCTCGCGCCGTCTCAGTCAACGGCGAGCGGGTTTGGTACGTTCCTTCCGTTGAAGAGGGCAACTATGCTGATTCCAGGATGGCCAGCACACGGAGTGTGAGGTGGAGATGAGCATTGCGAATCTCCCTATTCATGTCCTCGGAAACGAACAACTCTAAGCATGGGAATCGAAGACCACCACAATGGCCAACATCTCAACTGCGCCGAGTGATCGCATGGATCCTCCATAACCAACTCACTGGGGCCAGTTCCCACCGCTTGAACAGCTCCGCATCCAAAGTAACACAGGCGGCTACACCGGTCCTGTAGCGTTCGTGCTGGAGAATGGCTGAGCTGATATCGACGATGGTCACTGTCGACCAGATGAAGGTCTTACTGACTACTGAGGATGTCGAAGAAGTCACTTCCATTGCAACGTTCGTCAGTCGTTGCAAGCTTAGTCAAATGCAGATGTGGATATGGACTGATTAAACGAGGCTCTCAAAGTCGGCGGTCGGTACCCAAGTCAGAGTCTGATCGCCAAACTCTCCAGCATTCCAGTTTTGCTATTGTCATTAGCCCTCTTCTGTGGCTTAATCTCAACTTAGCAATCAGAGTTGGGCCTCTCCTATCGACAGTTTTAGATTTATACCGAGTTATCATTGCCTCAATGACGCTCCAGCGTGCCCGTTCTGTAGACGAACTCTACGCCGAAACACAGGACTATGATCTCGTCCTCACAACTGACGGACCGCTGAGTCTCGCCCTGAACCGACGACTCGACCAACCGCGATTAGGCCGCTTCGCCGCCACCCCACGAATGCTCGCTTCGGGCGAGTTCACTGCACAGGACCAGCGCTCTCTCTTTCTCGACCTCGTTACCGAAACTGACCTAAGCTGGAAGCACGCCTCGTATCTCGTCGAGAACATCCTCCAGAGCTGGGAAGAGACAGGTGAGATCGATGCCATCCTCGACTACGATCGCTACGACACCAACTCAACCCACGAAGCCATCGACGTCATCCAACAGGCCGAAAGCTCACACGCCGATCTCGCCGAGTACACCATCGACGACGATCTCGACGTGGCGGTGATCGGCGAAGCGCAGTTCACGACGCTCGACTGTACGATTCTTCCCGATGATTACGACTCCGTTAGCCCGTTCGCACCAGATCCATTCGATCTCCCCGATTTCTCACTGTTCGACTCGACGACTGCCATCGTCGAGACGGTCACCGATGCCACCTCCACAGATAACGCCGAAGATATCGCTGTAGTCATGGATCGGGGGAGCGAGTATCCCTCACTCATCGAATCGGCGTTCGAATCCACCGACGTTCCCTACTACGGCGGGCCGGGCTTCGTGGACAACACCCACATTCGAACGTTCCTCAGACTCCTCCGCAGGGCGCTCTCAAGCGACAGCCTCCGCCTGAGTGACGTTCGCCCCAT
The DNA here is from genome assembly GCF_000336715.1 of Halococcus thailandensis JCM 13552. Classification (GTDB taxonomy): domain Archaea; phylum Halobacteriota; class Halobacteria; order Halobacteriales; family Halococcaceae; genus Halococcus; species Halococcus thailandensis. Next base: position 5,098 of record NZ_AOMF01000123.1, on the reverse strand, counting down.
CCTCACAACGATCGGCATCGACCCACCAGTCAAACACGACCAGAAGCGACTTCGAAGCCTCGATCAGCCCGAGCTGGATCCGCTACAGACCTTCTGCGGCACCATCAACGATCACACCGTCGACGAGGCACTCTCGACCTACGAGACGTGGTGCGACGAGTCGTTCACCGACCTCCGGGGCGAACTCCGCCGACTCGGCCTCTTGGAACAACCAGTCACCGATACAATCCTCGACGATCTCGAATACTACTTCCAATCGTTCGATGTCCCCACTGACGAAGAACAGGAGGGAGTACTCCTCGCGTCGGCCACCTCCGCAGCGTACGTCGACCGTCCGGTGGTCTTCTACCTCGGATTGGACGCCGGCTGGACCCACTCAGTACCCGACAAACCGTGGGTCGATGCCGACCAGAAGGATCGCGAGTACCTCCAGCAGTTTCAGGTCCTCCTTCAAAATGGTGTCGAGCAGTACTATCTCGTCAAGGATACCGAAGCCGGCGAGTCGATCACGCCCTGCTTGTACTTCCATGACCTCCTCGATCAAGAGTTCGACCGCTTCAGCGACCTTTCACACGTACCCTACAGCCGACGCTCATCCAGCCAACCCACGACTGGCTTCGAAAAACAGTCCATCACCACCACGTCCGATACCGTCGAAACGATCAGCCAGTCTTCGCTGAGTACGCTCGTCAACTGCCCGCGGGACTACTACTTCGACAATCTCGTCGAGGGCCCGGATCGTGACTATCTCCAGAAGGGGAACCTCTTCCATGACTTCGCAGAGTTCTATGTCAATCATCCCGACAAGGTCGACACAGCAGGCACCGACACCATCGTTGCAATCATGCGTGAAGGGATGGAGCCGTACGTCGACGACCTCGATCTCGCGACGCTCGAAAGCGAATTCCGGGTTGGCATCGACGCCATCACCAGATACCTCGACGAGAACCCACCAAAAGAATCGACGTATGACGCTTATACGGACCCCGACTGGGGCAATCGCTTCGCCAAACACTTCGACCGAACGATCGACTCACCGATCACCGAACGGTGGTTCGAGAACAGCGCACTCGGCGCTAAGGGTATCATCGATTTGATTCACACACCGAACCAGCTTCTCGACTACAAGAGCGGGAGTCACAACTCCGCCTCGACAGTCGTGAAGAACGCCCGGATCGATGAGATTAGCGATACACCGAACTTCCAGGCGCTGCTCTATCTCGCCCAGCATCGCGATGAGCGCCCGGACGAACGACTTGAGTTCCGGCTGTTCCATTTCCTTGAGACGTTCGATGATGCGATCACTGCCGATGAACCGCCATCATCCGATGAAGGAATCACGACCCTGACCTACTACCCGACATCCTTCGAGGAGCACATCCAACAAGAGGCTACGTTCGAGGCGCTTCGTGAAGATGGCTCCAACAAGTGCCAGAAGACGTTCGATCAGGTCGAGTACGACACGTATCGGTCGCTCCTCAACTCTCACGATATCCCGGACACCTACGAGAAAGACGAGCTGCTCGACTCGGCGTTCGCAGACGCACTCACCGAACAGATGAAAATCGCTGTTGGCGACTACAAATACGTCGAAACTGGATGCAACCAAGCGCTTCGCCAACTCCTCTCGATTCGCACGCAGAACTACTTCGAACCTGAGGTCGACGCTTTCGAGGAGTTCCTTGACCTGTCTCTTATACACATCTCTGATGGCGCGAGGGNNNTCAGAGATGTGTATAAGAGACAGGTACTCGTTTCGACACACAGGAGGGTGATCAATGACGGACACAGCGATCACACCGAACGACCAACAGCAGGAGCTGATCGACGCGACCGAAGGAACCTACCTCGTCGACGCGGGTGCTGGCACGGGGAAGACGTTCACCGTTACTCGACGCTACGCGAACATCCTTGATCAGGACGATGTCGAACCGGAGGATCTCCTCTTGCTGACGTTCACGAACAACGCTGCCGAGGAGATGAAAGATCGGATCGTCGCCCACTGTGACTACAGTATGGCGGCGCTGCGCGACGCTCCGATCAGCACGTTCCACAGTCTTGCTCACGATATCTTGCTTCGGTACGGATTCGAAGCGCCACAGATCCTCGGGATCGACGATCGCATCACCTCTTCGACGCAGTTACTCGAAAACGAGGTCATCGAGAACGAGCGCTTCCGAGAATTCGTCGGGCGGTTCGTGCGCAAGCATCCCGAGTATGAGGACTACTTCCGAATCCTCTCGGATGAGTCGTCGCTACTCGCCCAGATCAAACAGCTCGCAGCGAAAGGTATCTTCCCGACTCGCGAGGGGTGGTTCCGTCACGGCGAGCGCTATCTCGATGGCGATTTTGAGGAGTTCAAGGAGTATTTCACCCAGGCGAATACACCGAATGAGGGCACAAACGGGCCGACACAGTCTGATCTGCGTGACAACCTCGGCCTCTACGGCCGGAACAAATGCTACCTCCCGGAGGCACCAGGGAAGACCGAACTCCGGGGTGGCCGAGGCACGAAACAGATCGACGCTGAGTGGGCCAACCGAGCTTTCGAGGAGGATCGTTCGGAGCTGAAGCAGTTCGTCCACGATCTGTATTTCGAGTATATCGAATTCGCGCTCGGTCGCAACTACCTCAACTTCAGTTTTCTCCTGCTGTTCGCGTTCGCACTGCTCTGTGAAGACCACGCTCTTCGTGAGGAACTGGCCTTCGAGTACACGATGATCGACGAGTTCCAAGACACCAGCGAGATCCAATTCAAGCTCGCTCTCCTGCTTGCCGGGACCGATAACATCTGCGTGGTCGGCGACTGGAAGCAGAGTATCTACTCCTTCCAATACGCTTCGGTCGATAACATCCGCCGTTTCGAGGAGCGCCTCCAGACCTATAAGAGCGAACTCAACAACGACATCGAGCGCGTTGGCTACCCTGTTGAGGACGTGACCGAGATCGAACTCACGCAGAACTATCGCTCGACACAGGAGATTCTCGACTTCTCGGAGTGCAGCTTGACGCTGCCAGCCACGAACAATGAGGACCTCGACGCCGATGACGTGCGCGAGTCGATTGTCTCACTCAACGCCGATTCGACCAACGAGCATTCGCGGATCGAAGCTACGACTGGTGACGACGAGTACGAGGCCCTCTTGGATCGCGTTCAGGAGATCGTGGACAACCCCGAGTATGCGGTCGCAGATGCAGATGCCAACGATGGACTGCGCCCACCGACGTACGAGGACATCGCGATTCTCACTCGGACGCGGCGGTTCGGTCGTGAGCTCCAGCAACGCGCCGACGAGTATGGATTCCCGGTGGCCTATGAGGGTGGCGTCGAGCTGTTCAGTACCGACCAGGTATTACTGTTGCTGGCGTGGCTTCGCATTCTCGAAAACGACGCCGACCGCGGCTGGGCAGTTGTGCTCGAACGCGCTGGCTACACGCTTGACGAAGCCGACCAGATCCTCGATACGGAGGCCTATCCGTCGAACATGGTGGCGTTCCGCGATGAGCTGGCGGACATCGAAACTGTCGGCGGGATCGCCCGCCGAGTGTTCGATCGGTATGGGTTCGAGGACGCCTACGCTGACACGCTCGTCACGACGCTCGAAGGGGTGTTTTCGAGCACACATATGAACCGCGGCGAGGTCATCCAGTTCATCGAGCGGAGTCTCGACGCCGGCAGCACTCACGAGGTCGATGACTCCCCCGGAACGGATTCCATTACCGTCCAGACAATCCACGCGGCGAAAGGGCTCGAACATCCCATCGTGATTCTCGCGAACGTCAACCAGCACAATTTCCCACCCTCCGGGGGTGATGGCGACGCGATCCGGTACGATGACACGGCGGGCCTTCGCCAGACCAAACACTACTCGACGGTTCACGACCTCCCACACGTGTATCACAGCTGGCGACACGACGTCCGCTCGGCGTGTCTCTCCCGCGAGTACGACGAGGAACGCCGGCTCATGTACGTCGCGATGACCCGGGCAAAGGACCACCTGCTCTTCTCTGCGGGATCCTCGCCGAGTGCCCTCTTCGATAACCTGCCGCTCGAACCCGAGGAGCGCGAACCGGACGTACAGCCGGCTGACGGTGGCATCACAGTTCAAAGCCATCTCCAGATATCCATCCCGAATCGAGAAGGACCAGTGGCCCAGTCACCACACACGCTGATCGACGACAGCGTGTTCGAGGACGTTTCCGACGGGAAAGGCTCTGAGTTCGGCCGACGAGTCCACGAGTTCGCCGAACGCTATGCTGAAGGAGAAGCTGTCGAGCCAGAGAATGGTGAGATCAACAGCGATGAGAGGCACATCAAAGCGTTTCTCGACTCGCTCGACGGTGACTTCCGTGTCGAGGAACCTGCCTACCTTCCCCTGACGATCGACGGTGAAGAGGTATCGATCTCGGGCGTGATCGACCTGCTATGCATAAGGCCGAATGAAGTGGAGATCATCGATTACAAGACTGATCGCGGGCAGCACGCTCAATCGGAGTACCGCAAGCAGGTCAGCGTTTACTACCACGTCGTCTCACAGTGCTTTCCGGATCGGGATGTTTCAGTCGGTATCTTCTACACCGAAGATGGTAGTCCCGTCCCAATCAATCCGCTCACAGAAGACGAACTTATCGCACTCGTACGAACTGAGATGGCTACTTCGAGTAGTGCACCGGCCGGTTAGTCAACTACCACCTACTGATCTTTTCCATATTCTCTGGTTTTATTCGGCAGTTATAAATAGACGACGGATTTTGAACGACTGGACGATGGCACTCAGCAACCAACATTCCAATCCCGGTTCTTCTGTTCGAGAATTGCCACTACTGAGAAAGAGAGGAGGTCTAGTTGGATGATCCACACAGATACCTCGGATTCGTTCGCGACGTATGCTGAGGGGTGCGATAACGTCTCGTTCTCCGAGTGGCTCCGCGAGCGTTCGGAACCAGCGTGGACTGACGCAACGCGTCATCAGTTCGTAGAGGAGCTTGGCGAAGATACGCTGGATGATGACACTGGTTATCGCTTAAGCCCAGAATGAGCGGTGAGTGCGGAAGCTGGTTTGCTGAGTGCTGTGGGATTTCTCAGAAGTAGAGCACG
>NZ_AOMF01000122.1 GCF_000336715.1 Halococcus thailandensis JCM 13552 | reverse complement strand
GCCGGGCCGGATCGTCGCCAGTTCACCCGCGTTTCGCACGTTCGGATCGACGCTTCCGTGAGCCACTCGCTCCGTGAGCGCGTGGCGATCCATGTTCGGGTCGATCGCTCCCTCGACGATCGCGGACCCGGCTCCGTCCCACCCATACCCGAGCTGTTCAGCCAATATCCGTAGCAAATCACCGCTAAACAGGCTGATTCGCTTGGAAAACCTCACCGGCTCGATCCGATCTTCCTCCTCGACTGATCGCTGTGAGGCGGGTCCGAGCCGTGCTCGTACCCGCCGCAGTAGATACCGACTCACCAGCACCATCAACAGCGCCGCCATCATGAAACACTCAACTGCTGCCTCCCGTCGC
>NZ_AOMF01000121.1 GCF_000336715.1 Halococcus thailandensis JCM 13552 | reverse complement strand
ATGAAACACTCAACTGCTGCCTCCCGTCGCACCGTCATTTCGTCCAACTCGAACACTGATTTCAGCTCGTCGATGACCGTTTCCACGCTCCAGCGGTTGCTGTACAGCGCCGCAAGTTCTCGCGGCGCGAACGCGTCTGCTGGGAGATTCGTCGCATACAGGTGATAGTCGTGATCGGCTTCGACCTCCTCCGTTCGGTGATCGTCCTCGTCGTCTTCGTGGCGGACGCCGACGACTCGAACATCGTACGGAAGGTGCGGATCGTCTCGNCGTTCGGTGATCGTCCTCGTCGTCTTCGTGGCGGACGCCGACGACTCGAACATCGTACGGAAGGTGCGGATCGTCTCGATCCGCACCGACCGTCCCCGTTGAATCGATGATTTGCCGATAGAGGTCGGGCAGCACCTCCTGGAGGTGGCTGCCCTCCAGATCGATCGTATCACCACACCAGGTGCGGAGTTCGTCGATGATTTCGGGGTTGGCGTCGACGTTGAGCCGGCTCACGAACCAGCCGCCATTGCGGTCGATCCGTGCTAACCTCGCGTAGTCGAGGTAGCCGAGATCGAACAGGAC
>NZ_AOMF01000120.1 GCF_000336715.1 Halococcus thailandensis JCM 13552 | reverse complement strand
GCTCCAGCGTGATCGTCACCTAATCCGGGGAACTCCTCGAAGGATTCCGCAGAGAGCGTACAGATGGTCCCATCCGAGATGAAGACATCTCGGAAGCGCTCGAAGCGGCCTTCGAGCGCTGATTCTGTTTGTCCAAGCTCGACGCTGATGTAGCCACAGATGTCCGCAAGTAGCTCGGTGAGCTCAGCTGTAACCCACTGCTGAATGGACGAATACGCAACGGAATCGTTGGTGAAAGCCTTGTAGAGGTCTTGAACGGCAGCGAGAGACCCATTGGATTGGGTAGT